>DATJIO010000050.1:0-19531 GCA_035493215.1 Caulobacteraceae bacterium | reverse complement strand
AGATAGGCGACCTGGCCGAAGCCGTCTTCGAGCTCCACGGTCTGGGTGGGGTTGGGCACGAAGCGGATGACATAGGCCAGGGCGGCGGCCTGCAGGTCGCGCACCCCCCGCCGCACCGCGTCGGGGACCTTTTCCCACAGGGTCTTCTTCAGGGGGTAGACCCCGCCCACCAGCGGCTTGTCGAAGGCCAGCAGCCGGAACAGGTGCTCGGGCTCGAAGCCGACGTCGGCGTCGACGAACAGCAGGTGAGTGTGCTCGGTTTCGAGGAAGTCGCAGGCCATGCGGCTGCGGGCCCGGGTGATCAGGGCGTCGCCGCCGGTGAGCTTGATCTCCAGTCCCACCCCCCGTTCGGCGCAGGCGGTCTGCAGCCGAAGCAGTGAATTGAAGAAGACGATGTTGGCCATGCCGCCGTAACAGGGCGTGCAGTGTTGGACCGAAACGGCGGAGGAGGACATGCGGCGGACTCCGGAACCGCGGCGTCGGCCGCGGGTGTCGCGATCGGTAAAGGCCCCGGCTCTGTCCGGTCAAGGGGCCAGCCCGACCATCGCCGCGGCGGGCGAATGAACAAGTAATTCATCCAGCGTTCACTTGTCCGGCTCGGCAACAACTTATGAACCATTCAATGTGCTTTCTTGCCGCAGCGGCTTATCCAACGGCCAAGCCTGAAACAACTCGCACTCGGCCAACATAGGCTGCTATGACAGAGGCGGGTGGGCTGTCTCTATTGGAGTAGGTTGCTCGGTTCATGGCGCTAACCTCGAACGGCAAGCCGTCGCTTTCAACCGCCGATGGGGCCACTCACCTGCTGAGCGGCGGCTCGTTCGCGGGTTCGTTCGCGGGTTCGACCTCGGGCGCCACCACGCTCACCTATTCCTTCCGCGCCACCGCGCCGACGACGATGCCCGACGACACGGGGGGGTTTTCGACCTTCAACGCCCAGCAGATCCGCGGCGCCGAGCTTGCGCTGCAGGCCTGGGCCGACGTGGCCAACATCCAGTTCCAGCGTATCGGTTCGGGCGACAGCGGCCCGGACGCCTTTTCCGACGCCGGCGTCATCCGCCTCGCCAACTACAGCACCGGCGAGGAGGGGGCGGCGGCCTTCACCTACCTGCCCGGCGCTCCGGGCAACCGTTCGGCCAGCAGCCTGCAGGGCGACAGCTGGTACAATTCGACCCTGTCGTACAACATAGACCCGCAGCTCTACAATTACGGCGAGAAGGTGCTGATCCACGAGCTCGGCCACGCGCTGGGCCTCAGCCACCCAAGCGACTACGACGCCGACCCGAACCTCACCATCACCTACGCCAGCGACGCGGACTTCTTCCAGGACAGCCGCCAGTACACGGTGATGAGCTATTTCTCGGAGACCAACACCGGGGGCGACTACGCCGGCCGCTACGCCTCGACCCCCCTGATCCTCGACATCGCCGCCATCCAGATGATCTACGGCGCCAACACCGCCGCCTTCCTGGGCGACACCACCTACGGCTTCAACTCCAACGCCGGACGGGCGTGGTTCCAAGCCGCCGACGCCGGGTCCAAGGTCATCTTCGCGGTGTGGGACGCCGGCGGCGTCGACACCTTCGACTTCTCCGGCTACGGACAGGCCGAACAGATCGACCTGAACCCGAGCCAGTTCTCGAGCGTCGGCGGCCTGGTCGACAACGTCTCCATCGCCGCCGGGGTGACCATCGAGAACGCCGTGGGCGGCTCGGGCGCCGACCGGATCGTCGGCAATGCGGCGGCCAACTACATCCGCGGCATGGACGGGAACGACAGCGTCTTCGGCGGCGCCGGCGACGACGACCTGAACGGCAACCAGGGCGTCGACACGGTCGACGGCGGCGACGGCCGCGACTGGGTCCGGGGCGGCCAGGGCTCCGACATCGTCTACGGCGGAGCCGGCGACGACCCCCACGTCAACGGCAACATCGGCGCCGACACCGTCTACGGCGGCGCCGGGAACGACACCGTCTACGGCGGCCAGGGCGGCGACGTGCTGTTCGGCGACGACGGGAACGACCAGCTGTCCGGCGACATGGGCGACGACGTCCTGAACGGCGGCGCCGGCGCCGACCGTTTCGTCCTGGGCGCCGGCGGCGGCCACGATTGGGTGGCTGACTTCTCCAGCGCCCAGGGCGACAAGGTCGTGCTTTCGGTCGGGACGACCTACACCCTGGGCAGCTACCAGAACCAGGCGCTGATCACCTTGGCGGGGGGCGAGTCGATCGGCCTGGTGGGCGTGCCGCCCGCGGCCCTGGTCGATTGGCTGGTCTACGCCTAGGGCGCGTCAGGCGAAGGTGTGGGCGGCTTCGCCGCCCGGACGGGCTCTAGCTATTGAAGACAGAGCCTTTTTATGGGCTCAGACGGTTCTCGTCCGACTCCAAAAAAGGGCTCCATCCGCGGCCCTGCGACCCTGGCGCAACCCCGGCCGTTCGGTCAGGATGGCGACGGGTTCGCGCCCCCTGCGGCGCCGCATCGATCGAGGCTGATTTGGCTTCCCGCCTGGCGATCTACCATCCCGCCGGACGCCTCGGCCTCACCGAGAACCCCTTCGGCAAGGACATGGCCAACCTGGAGCTGTTCCGGGCGCTGGCGCGTCACGGCGGGTTCGAACAGCTGAGCTTCCTCACCCACGTCGGCGTGAGCGCCGAGGACGTGGCCAAGGGGCTCCAGGGCAGTCTTTCTCCGGGAACCCGGCTCCAGGCCGTGGGCGTCCTGAACCAGCGGGTAGCGGCCGACGCCGGGTCCCTGCTGCGCGGCCACGCCGACCTGAAGGAGCTGGCCTGGCTGCGCCGTCGCTCGGTCGGCGACCGCGGCTACAGCCTGATGGGCCTTGTCCACACCCTGGCGCCCCCCGCCATGCGCAATGACCTGGCCCAGTGCGCCGTCGCCCCGGTGCAGCCCTGGGACGCCCTGATCTGCACCTCGCCGGCGGTGCAGCAGATGCTGGGGCGGATGTTCGACGAATGGACCGACTACCTGGCCGAGCGGTGCGGCGGGACCGCCCCGCCCAGGCCCCACCTGCCCCTGGTGCCCCTTGGGGTGGACCAGGCCGCCCTGGAGGCCCTGGCCGACCGCCCCGACGCGCGGGCGTCGCTGCGGGCCGAGCTGGGCGTGGGCGAGGACGAGGCGCTGGTGATCTGGGTCGGCCGGCTGTCCTTCTTCGAGAAGGCCTTCCCCCAGCCCATGTTCCGGGCGGTGGAGGAGGCGGCCCGCACCGCCGGCAAGCGGATCCACTTCGCCCTGGCGGGCTGGTTCCCCGGGGGGGACCAGGACCGCGCGCGCTACCAGGCCGCCGCGGCGGCCTATGCTCCCACGACCCCGGTGCATTTCCTCGACGGCAACGACCGCCCGCTGCTCGGGCGTCTGTGGGCCGCGGCCGACATCTTCCTGTCCCTGGTCGACAACATCCAGGAGACCTTCGGCATCACACCCGTCGAAGCGATGGCGGCGGGCTTGCCGATCGTGGCCAGCGACTGGGACGGCTATCGCTACACCGTCCGTGACGGGATCGAGGGCTTCCTGATCCCCACCCTGGGCGGCCCGGCCGGCCTGCTCGGCCGCGCCCTGGGCTCGCGCCACACCCTGCTGATCGAGAGCTACCAGAGCTTCGTCGGAGCCGCGGCCCAGCATACCGCGGTCGACGTCGGCCGCGCCGCCGCCGCCCTGGCCGACCTGGTCGCCTCGCCGGAGCTGCGCCGCCGCATGGGCGAGGCCGGACGGGCGCGCGTCCGCAGCGCCTTCGACTGGCCGGTGGTGGTCGAGCAGTACAAGGTCCTGGCCGACGAACTGACGGCGATCCGGCTGGCCGCCGCCGATCCGGTCACGCGCCATCCGACCGACCCGGTCAAGGGCGATCCGTTCCGCGATTTCGCCGGCTTCGCCACCACGGTGCTGACCCCGGCCACGGCGCTGTCGGTCAGGCCCGGCGCGGGACCGGCCGACCTCGAACGCGCCGCGGGCCTGTGGCTGGACACGGCCTTTCCCTTCTGGCGCGCCCCGCCCGAGGCCGCCGCCCAGGCCCTGGACCTGATCGCCACAGGACGGGCCGCCACCGTCGAGAAGGTGCTGGAGCGGTTTCCCGCCGGCGACCGCGGCCGGATGGAGTTCACCCTGGCCTGGATGTGCAAGCTCGGCATCCTGGAGTGGCGCTGAGCGCCCTCACACCGGCCGGCGCATCACCGTGACCAGGTCGTTGTGGCGGGGCACGCCGTAGCGACCGCCCTCGCCCCAGCGCTGGAACTGTTCGGCCACGTCGAGGCCCGCCTCCCGCGCGAGCCGGGCGAACAGTCGGCCCGAGACCGGCGAGCGCCAGCCGTCGATGCGCTCCTGCACCCCGATCGACAGGGCCCGGTAGAGGTAGGTCCAGCCCGGCCCCCAGTGGCGCATCCCGGCCATCCACAGGGTGGCGTGGCGACGGTTGGCGTGGTGGATCACCGCCAGCCCCCCCGGCTTCAACACCCGGCGGAAGTCGCTCAGATAGCCGGCGATGTCGGCCGGCGCGATGTGGACGAAGCTGTCGAAGGACCAGACCAGGTCGAGCTGACCGTCCAGCCCCTGGGGCAGGCTGCGTCCGTCGGTAAGGTGGTATTCCATCTGCGGCCGGTCGGCGAAGCGCCGGCGGCAATGCTCCAGGCAGGTGGGGCTGAGGTCGACCAGGACCAGCCGGCCGGCGCGCTCCGCCAGGCAGCCGCTCCAGCGCCCGTGACCCGGCGCGATCTCCATGGCCGCCCCGCCCTGCGGCAGGTAGGGGACGACCAGCCGCTCGACCAGCGAGGCTTTCCAGTCCTCGTAGGGCACGCCGCAGACCACGGCCTGGCCCTTCCATTCGTCCCCGTCCTCGGGCCAGGCGTGGGCCTGGTCCCACATCTTCAGGTTCTCGGCGACCGAGTTGGAGGTCATGGACGGGGCTCTGCGAGGCGACGGGCGGCTCCCATCGTAAGGCGGCGGCGGGGGCTTCGGAAGGCCGGTCCGTCCGGCGGGCGAAAACTAGTGCGCCGACTGCATCGCCTCGGGATCGTCCGGATTGACCAGTCCGGCCTCGATCCGCGCCCGGGCCGTGGGGTCGAACTCGCCGCAGACCTTGGCGATGGCGATGGTGGTGACCGCGTTGGTGATGGCGTTGACGGTGGAGTTGGCCGGAGACATCAGCCGGTAGACTCCGAACATGAGCGGCAGGCCCTCGAGCGGCAGGAGGCCGGTGGCCGTCACCGTAGCCGCGAAGCTGACAAAGGCGCCGCCGGTGACGGTCGCCACCCCCTTGGAGGTCAGGAGCATGACGGCGAAGATTCCGCCGAGCTGCGCCCAGCCGAGGTGGACGCTGAACGCGTTCGACAGGAAGACGACCCCCATCGACATGTAGATCGCCGCGCCGCCGAGGTTGAAGACATAGCCGGTGGGCAAGGCCAGGCCGACGGTCTGTTTCGAAGCGCCGTAGACCGGCAGCTTCTCCAGGAGGCGGGGCAGGACGCTTTCGGACGAGGCGGTGCCCAGCACGACGAATATCTCGTCCCGGATGAAGCTCAGGATGGAGAACAGGCTCAAGCCGGACATCGCGCAGACCGCGCCCAGGACGACGAGGACGAACAGGATCTGGGCCAGGTAGTAGGCGACCACGAACCACCCCAGGGCGATCAGCACCGCCGTCCCGTTGGAGGCCACCGCATAGGCCATGGCCCCGAAGGCCCCGATCGGGGCCAGGTTCATGATGATGTCGGTGTATTTGTAGATGGCCGGAGACAGGGCGTTCAGCCCCGCCTCCACCGGCCCCCGCTGGGCGGGCTTGAGCATCATCAGGCCGACGCCGAAGATCAGGGCGACGACCAGGACCTGCAGGGTCTCGCCCCGGGTGAATGCGCCCAGGAAATTGTCGGGGAAGACGTTGAGCAGGAAGCCGCTCAGGCTGGGATGTTGGGCCTGGGCCGCCGCGGCCGCCTCGGCCGCGCCCTTGGCGGCCACGGCGGTGGTCGTGACGCGATGGATCCCCCGGCCCACCCCGAACAGGGCGCCGAAGGCCATGCCCCAGGCCAGGGCTACGGTCGAGACGACCTCGAAGAAGACGATGGCGACCAGGCCGACCTTGCCGATCCGCTTGAAGTCGCCGGCCGCGGCCATCCCCAGGACCACGGTGAGGAACACCAGGGGCGCCACCACCGTCTTGATCAACCGCAGGAAGATGTCGCCGAGGATCTTCAGCGAGACGGCGAACTCCGGCCAGGCCAGCCCGACCAGCACCCCCAGCACCATGGACACGGCGACCTGGAAACCGAGGCCCCGCCAGAGGGGCCGCCTGGGCCGCGGTTCACGGGCTGGCGCCGCGGCGGCCGTGACGTCGGTCATGCTGGCTTCCCCCCGCAGCCTGTCGCCGGCCGTCGCGGCGGGAGACTGCGCCAGAAATCCGGACCTGCCAATCGCCCGCGGCGGGCCGTCCTTTTCGAATTCGAAAGCAAGCCGCGGGATGCGGGGCCGTTCCCCACGGGCGCATATTGCCGCCATCAAGACACCTGATGACCGCCCTCAAGATATGCGAAGGATTACGGCCATGAACGCTCCCGCCCACACCCCCGCCACCGCCGACCGTGACGCGCTCTGGGCGGCGGTGGTCGCCCGCGACCCGAAGGCCGACGGCCGGTTCTTCTATTCGGTGCGGACCACGGGGGTCTATTGCCGCCCGTCCTGCGCGGCGCGGCGGGCCAACCCCGGCAACGTCGGCTTCCACGCCACCGCCGAGGCTGCGGAGGCCGCGGGGTTCCGCCCCTGCAAGCGCTGCAAGCCCGACCAGCCCCCGCTGGCCGCCCAGCACGCCGCCCTGGCGGCCCGGGCCTGCCGGTTGATCGAGGCCGCCGAGACCCCGCCCGGCCTGGACGCCCTGGCGCAGGCGGTCGGGATGAGCCCGCACCACTTCCACAGGGTCTTCAAGGCGGTCACGGGCCTGACGCCGCGCGACTACGCGGCCGCCCACCGCGCCGGCAAGGTCCGCGAGCAGCTCGCGGCCGGGGGCGCGGTGACGGAGGCGCTGTATGAGGCGGGGTTCAATTCCAGCAGCCGGTTCTATGAGGCCTCCGGCGCCATGCTGGGCATGACCCCCGGCGCCTACCGCGCCGGCGGGGCGCAGGCCGAAATCCGTTTCGCCGTGGCGGAATGCTCCCTCGGTTCGATCCTGACGGCGGCCACCGACAAGGGCGTCTGCGCCATCTTCCTCGGCGACGATCCGCAAGCCCTGGTGAACGAGCTCCAGGACCGTTTCCCCAAGGCCCGGCTCACACCGGGCGACGCCGGCTTCGAGGAGACCGTGGCGCGGGTGGTGGCCCTGGTCGAGGCGCCGGCGCTTGGCCTGGACCTGCCGCTGGACGTGCGCGGCACCGCCTTCCAGCAGCGGGTGTGGCGGGCCCTGCAGGCGATCCCCGCCGGTGTCACCATGACCTACGCCGACCTGGCCGAGGCGATCGGCATACCCAGCGCGGTCCGCGCCGTGGCCAGCGCCTGCGCGGCCAATCCCCTGGCCGTGGTCGTCCCCTGTCACCGCATCGTCCGCCGGGGCGGCGGGCTGGCCGGCTACCGCTGGGGCGTGGAGCGCAAGCGCGCCCTGATCGACCGGGAGGCCGGCCAGGCCGCGAAGCGCGCGTGAAGCCTGCGGACCGGGTCGCCGGGTTCGACTGGGCGCGGGTGGCGACTGAGCTCGACGCTCAGGGCTGGGCGGTGCTGGAGGGTCTGCTGTCGCCGCAGCAGTGCCGCGAGACCGCTGGGCTCTATGCCCGCGAGGACGGCTTCCGCAGCCGGGTGGTGATGGGCCGGCATGGCTATGGCCAGGGCGAGTACCGCTATTTCGCCTATCCCCTGCCCGGCCTGGTGGCGGACCTGCGCACCGCGCTCTATCCCCGGCTGGCGCCCATCGCCGACGGCTGGAACGCGCGGATGGGGATCGAGGTGCGCTATCCGGCGCAGCACGCGGCCTTCCTCGACCGCTGCCACGAAGCCGGCCAGGCCCGCCCTACCCCGCTGCTGCTGCAATACGGGCCGGGCGACTACAACTGCCTGCACCAGGACCTCTACGGCGAGCACGTCTTCCCGCTGCAGGTCGCCGTCCTGTTGTCCCGGCCGGGCGAGGATTTCACCGGCGGCGAGTTCGTCATCACCGAGCAGCGCCCGCGGATGCAGAGCCGCCCGGCCGTCGTGCCGCTGGGCCTGGGCGACGCGGTGGTGTTCGCCGTCCACCACCGGCCGGTGCAGGGTAGCCGCGGCGCCTACCGGGTCGTGCTGAGGCACGGAGTCAGCGCCTTGCGCTCAGGCCACAGGCACACGCTCGGGATCATCTTCCACGACGCGGCGTGAGGACCCTACCCCTCCGCGACCGCCTTCATCTTGGCCAGACCGGTCGCGAACATCCCGCCCACCATCCTGTCCATGCTCATGAACAGGCTCATGACCTTGGCCATCGGCGAGTTGGGCCCATACATGGCCCAGGTGACCTGCGAACCGTCGCCGGCGGGCTCCACGGTGAACTCCGCGGTGTTCCTGGCCTCGAACGGTTTGAGGAAGTGCAGGGCGATCACCACCTTGGACGGCGCATTGGCCTCGAGGATCTCCATCCGTCCCGTGCCGGCCTTGTTGTCGCCGGCCCAGGCGTAGACCGCCCCCTGGCCGCTGGCGGCGCCGCTGTAGTCGCGCTTCAGCGCCGGGTCCAGATCCTCGAACGGCGACCACGACCGCCAGCGGTGGAAGTCGGCGATCAGCGGATAGATCGTCTCGGGCGCCGCTGCGATCCGCACCGACCGTTCGATCCGGAAGGCCGCAGGCCGGGTGGCGATCAACAGGGCCAGGACACCCAGCACCACCACGACGGCGACCAGGAACGTGAGCATGATGTCTTCTCCCCTCTAGCGCCTCGGACGAACGTCACCCTTATGCCCGAGCCGGCGCGGTGTCGCGCATCAGCCGGTCCAGGTGCAGGCGGATGTGGGCGGCTTCGGCCGCGGTGTTGGCCAGGGCGATGGCCTGGTCGAAGGCGGCCCTGGCTTCCTCGGTGCGGCCGAGCTGCAGCAGGAGGCCGCCCTTGACCCCCATATAGTGGAAATAGCCGGAGAGCCGCGGCTCCAGGGGCTCGATCATCTCCAGAGCGGCGGCCGGGCCGCGCACCTTGGAGACCGCCACCGCCCGGTTCAGGGTGACCACCGGCGAGGGCGCGAGCCGTTCCAGCGTCCCGTACAGCAGGTCGATCTGGGCCCAGTCGGTGTCTTGCGGCCGCGCCGCGCGGGCGTGCAGGGCGGCGATGGCCGCCTGGATCTGGTAGGGGCCGGGGCGGCGGTGGCGCAGGGCCTTGTCCACCAGGGCCAGGCCCTCGGCGATCAGCTTGTGGTTCCACAGCGACCGGTCCTGGTCCTCCAGCAAGACCACCGCGCCTTCGGCGTCGAACCGCGCGGCGCTGCGGGCGTGTTGCAGCAGCAGGAGCGCGGTCAGGCCCATGATTTCGGGCTCGGTCTGGAACAGGCGCAGCAGCAGGCGCGCCAGGCGGACGGCCTCGTCCGAGAGCCGGCCGCGGGCGTCGACCTCGCCGCCCGGCGCGGAATAGCCCTCGTTGAAGATCAGGTAGACCATGGCGGCGACCGCGGCCAACCGCTCGGCCCGCTCCACCGGCCCCGGGGTCTCGAAGGCGACGTCGGCCTCGGCGATGCGGCGTTTCGCCCGGGTGATGCGCTGCTCCATGGCCGCTTCCCCGACCAGGAAAGCCCGGGCGATCTGCCTGACCGTCAGTCCACTGACGATGCGCAGGGCCAACGCGATCTGCTGGGTGGCCGGCAGGTCGGGATGGCAGCAGATGAACAGGAGCCGCAGCACGTCGTCGCGGTAGTGGGCGCCGTCGAGCCGCTCGGCCAGGTCGGACTCGGCGTCGTTGAGGTCGGAGATCAGCTCTTCGGCCGGCAGGGGCTGGTGGCGCGACTGGCGCCGGGCGCTGTCGATGGCGGCGTTGCGGCCGACCATGATCAGCCAGGCGGCCGCGTCGCGGGGCGGGCCGTTCTGGGGCCAGCTCTTCAGCGCGCGCAGGCAGGCGTCCTGGAAGGCCTCCTCGGCGGCGTCGAGGTCGCGGAAATAGCGCAGCAGGGCCGCCACGGCCTGGGGACGGGCCGACGTCAGGGTCGCGTCTATCCAGGTCAGGTCGGTCACGGCGGGGCGGCCCCGGCCGTACCGGGAGAGAACAGGGCGATGGGCCGGATCTCGTAGGCCCCGCCGGGGTTAGCGCGGCCAAGGTCGCGGGCGGCCTCCAGGGCCTCGTCGAGGCCGGCGACGTCGAGGACGTAGAAGCCCAGCAGCTGCTCCTTGGTCTCGGCGAAGGGGCCGTCGATCACCAGGGGCGGGTCCTGGTCCTTGCGCAGGGTGGTGGCCGCGGTAGTCGGCAGCAGCCGGGCGACCGGACCCAGCTTGCCCTCGCGGGCGAGCTTCTCGTGCACCGCGCCCAGCCGGGCCATGCAGGCGTCGTCCTCGGCCTTGGTCCAGGCGCCGACCACGTCTTCGGAATGGTAGCAGAGGATGGCGTACAGCATCGGATCGGGTTCCTCGTCGTCTCCAGGACGAACGACTATGCCCGCGGCCGACAGGCGGCCCGAGGAAAAAGCGGGCTCAGTAGGTCTTCACGTACCAGTCGTCGACGCCGGAAAGCTTCTCGAACTTGCGGCGATAGCCCCTGGCGGTGAGCAGGTCGAAGATCGGCTGGCGCTTGTCGGTGTGGTTGTGCTCCACCGTGATCAGCCGGAACTCGTGGGCCTCGAAGTCGGTGTGCGAGAGGATGTCCAGCTCCGAGCCCTCGGTGTCGATCGACAGGTAGTCGATCCGCCGCGGCGCCCGCCAGTGCGCCAGGAGGTCGTTCAGGGACACCGTCTCGACCTCGTAGCGCTCGCCGTCCTGGCGCGAGGCCGCGTGCAGGTCGCCTTCGGCATAGGCGTCGAGGGTCGATTGCAGGGCGATGGCCGGCTGGACGAAGGGCAGCTTGCGGCCGGTCTCGGTCCAGACGCAGCGGTCGTCGACGGAGCAGTTGCGGTTGGTGCGGATCGCCGGATGCCAGATCCGCGCCGGCTCGGCGACGATGCCGTTCCAGCCGAGCTCGGTCTCCAGGGCGTAGCTGTTGGAGTGCCGCACCCCGTCGGCCCCGCCGAACTCGACGAAGAAACCGCCCCGCCGCATCTTCAGCTCGTAGGCGACCCACAGGTCCTGCAGGAACTGGCCCCGGCTCCAGGAGACATGGGCCAGGCAGAACTTCATGAAGGCGACCTGCTCGTCGCCGGGCGCCTGCTCGGTGAGCTGCCGCAGGCCGACCAGCATCTGCAACGTCTCGGCATAGGTCATGACGGGCATGGAGGGCCGGTTTCCTTGCGCCGGGCGGTCTGGGGCCGCCCCTCGCGGTCGAGCTAGCACGGCGGGGCGGGGGGCGGGAAGCAGGGCGCGGTGGGCGGCGCCTTCGTTCGGCGCCTGAAGTCGCGGAGCCCGAACCCCTCGGTCATGCCGGCGACCGCAGCGGCGAAGGGGAAAAAGAACCGTGCAGTCATGAACGACCTCGATACCAAGGAAGGGGCCGGCCCAGCCGATCTACCCAGCACCGCGATTGGCGTTCCTGTTCCGACGAGGTGGGGCGTCCCAAAGGACGGGCAGGTCCAGCGCGCCGCGGAAGACCCAGCCGCCAAACCGCGGCGCGCGTTCCGGGTCGAGAGCCAAGCCGGGCAGTCGCTCGAACAGCTTTGGCGTCGCGATCTCGCCCACCTGCTTGCGGGCCAGCCATGTCCCCATGCAAAAGTGAGGGCCGGCGCCGAACGCGAGGTGGCGCCGGTTCGCGCGGCCGATATCGAAGGCGCCGGGGTCGGGGAAATGCGCCTCGTCACGACAGGCCGACGCGATGCACAAGGCGACGCGGGTTCCCGCCGGAACCAGGGTGTCGCTGAGCTCAAAGTCCTCCACCAGACGCCGCGGATAGAGGCCGATCGGGGCGATCCAGCGGACCGCCTCCTCGAAGGCGACCTTGTACAGAGCCGGTTCGGCGCGCACCCGCGCCAGTTGTTCGGGGTGCCTCAGCAAGGCGTAAACGGTGCTGCAGATCGCGTCGCGGGGCTCGTTGAGGCCGCCGCCGATAATCACCTTCACGTTCCCGGCGATTTGTTCGAAGGGGATAGGGGTGTCGGCGTTTGCGTACGCCGACAGAACGGATAGATCGGGCGCGGCGCGCAACTGCGGCAAGCGCTCCCTGATCGCGGCCTCGATGGCGGAAACGGTGGCCTCGCACCGACTCCAGACCTCCGGGTCGTCGCCGTAGTTGGCGCAGCCGTCCATCATGGTCTGCGACCAGACGCACATGTCCTGCCAACGGACCTGGGGCAGCCCCAAGACGGCCATCAGCGACCGCGCGGCCATCGGGGCGGCGAAATCCTGGAACAGGTCGGCCGAGCCCCTGGCTTCCATGGCGTCGATCAGTTCGTCGGCGATGCGTCCGAACAACGGAGCCCAGTGCTTGCCGACGACGCCGGGCCGAAACACCGGCTCCAGCACCGCACGCTCCAGCCGATGGGCGTCCCCGTCCTTCCTCATCAGCGTAGGCCCCATGACCCGGCGCATCAGGGAGGCGTCGTCGGACGAGGCGAAGATGTCGGTGTTGCGCTCCGCAAGGCTGATGTCGTCGAAGCGAGTGACCAGATTCATGTTGGCGGCGGGCACATGAACCACCGCCGCCCTGCGGCGTAGGCGCTCGTAGACCGGGTAAGGGTCCTCGAACAGCTGTTGCAAGGTCGTATCGTGATCGATGGGAAAGGCCGAAGCGCTTGGCGGGGGCATTTGGCTTTGCTCGTGTGCGGAGCTCACTCTTGGACCGCCCTTGCACATCGAACAATGCGCCAGTATCGCCTTTTCCCATGGAAAAAATCGATGTGAGGAAGACCGACTTCCATGCCCTGCTGGTGCTGATCACGGTCCACCGGCTCGGCTCCCTCACGCTCGCGGCCAACGAGCTGGGGCAGAACCAATCGACGATCAGCTACACCGTCGGCCGGCTGCGGAAGGTGTTCGCCGACGAGTTATTCGTGCGGATCGGCCATGGCGTCGTCCCGACCGTCCGATGCGAGGAGGTCGTGGAGTCCGCCAAGGCGCTGCTCGCCGACTTTGAAGGGCTGATCGCGATGCGGGATTTCAACCCCGCACTGGCGACTGCGGCGGACAGGTTCACGGTGTCGTGCAATTTCTACGAGCGGACTCTGATCCTGCCCGGCATCACGAGGAGAATGCAGCAAGAGGCGCCGCTCGCGAGAATATCGGTGCAAAACGCGTCGGTCCGCGGCCATGCCCAATTGATCGGGGGAGAGTGCGACCTTCTGCTGTCTCCAGTTCGGGAGAATTCGCAGAACGTCTACAGACGCAAGCTGCTCGAAGACCACTACATGTGCTTTGTAGACAGCGGGTCGGTGTTCGCCCGGGGCGGGCTGGACCTGGATGCTTATGTCCGCGCCCGCCACGTCGTCGTCCTCTATGAGAGTAGCTGGCGGCCGTTCTACATGACGACGCTCGAGGAAATGGGAATTGAAACGACGCCCGCCGTGACCTTGCCGTCGTTCGGAGCCATCGACCGCATCATGGCCGATACGGATCTGGTGCTGACCGCGCCGTCGGGTCTGGCGGCGGTGTTCGGCGACCGCTGCGTCGCCGTCGAAGCGCCGTTCCGCTGCGCCATCTCGATCTACATGTACTGGTCCGGGCGCACCCACGGCTCGGCTTCCCATGCCTGGCTCCGCGACCTCGCGGTCGCGAGCGCCGTGGACGCGGGAAAAGGCCGCCGGCCGCGACCTGCATCGAGCATCGGTTGAGGCCGCGGCCCGGTGATCGGCGCTCCGTCTTCTCCACCGCGGCCCATGCTCAGCGCGCCGTCGATACGACCTCCTGCGCAAAAAAAGCGCCGGCCCGATGATGCTGGAATCGAGCCGGCAAAGAGGATGGCCGAGGGGGAAGCATCCCGGCGCATCAAGGCGTGTGGCTCCAGCGCCCATTCGCGCGTAGTCGTGCGCAAACCGTCCGCCTCTGTGGACTCAAATGAACAGCCGCCCCGCCATCCGGGGCTACAGCCCCCCCTTCATGCCCTGATCGCGGCGAGTAGCGGCTCGGGCCGGTAGGCGGTGTCGAAAACGACCTGATCGCGCACCACTACGGCCTGAGGCTTCGCCGTCGTGAATGCGGGCCAGGCGGCGCCGTCCAGGCGCTTGGGGACCCCGGTCCTGGCGAACTCGATGAAGGCGTGTTGCATCTCCCGCGAGATCCGCCGGTCGACCTCGTCGAAGGGGCCGTCGGCGCCCAGGGTGCCGAAGATGTAGGGGACGTCGGTCCCGTGCGATGCCAGGCGCTTGTTCGCCGCCCGGCCCGGGGCGACCCGCGCGAAGCGATACTGGTAGACCTTGTGGCCGTCGCGGTCGAACCGGCGAAGGCTGGAATAGATCGGGTCGCGCCAGATCACGGTGGTGAGCAGCTCGTCGAGCTTCTCCAGATCCGTCCCGCCTTGTCCGTCGAGGATCCGCAGCGCCTCGCCGGCCTTGGCCCCGGCCATCTCCCGGGCCATGATCTCCAGGGTCTTGCGGTCGTAGGTCTTGGTCGGGTCGATGGCCCAGCGGGCCTCGTTCTGGCAGGACGCGTACATGATCGGCAGGCCCGGGGTCCACGCCGGGAAGTCGCGGGACATCAGCACCTTGTCGTCGGGCCCCGGCCGATAGGTCAGGGCGAGCGGCGTCCGCAGGGCCCCCTCCGCCGGCGGGATGTTCGACAGGGGGCGCGCCGCCTCCTGCAACCGAGCGGACGGGATGGCGCGCAAGGCGGCGGGGTCGGTGGTCCCCAGGGCCTGGAACAGCTTCACGGTCGCGTCGCGCGACACGGCCGGCGACCACACCAGCGGGCTGATGGAAGGCTCTCCTCCCCCGCTCTGGATCACCCCGCGATGGAACAGCCCCTTGGCCTTGGGGCACTGCAACAGGGCGCGGATGGCGAAGGCCCCGGAAGAATAGCCGAACACCATCACCCGGGACGGGTCGCCTCCGAAGGCGTCGATGTTGTCGCGCACCCATTCCAGGGCCGCGACCATGTCGAGGATGCCGAAGTTGGCGCCCATCGCCTCGTCGTTGATGAAGCCGAACGCACCCAGCCGGTAGTTGGGGGCCACCACGGTGACACCGAGCTTGGCCAGGCTGGAGCCGTCGGTGAACGCCTCGGAGGCCGCGCCGCGGATGTTGCCCCCGCCGTGCAGCCAGACCATCACCGGCTGCTTGGCGGTCTTGGACAGGCTGGTGGTCCAGACGTTGAGGTAGAGGCAATCCTCCGACACCGAAGCGGTGCGGAAGGACTCCGGGATCGGCTGCTGATAGGCCGCCGGGCCGAACGCCTTGGCCGGGCGCACGCCGGACCAGGCCGCCGGCGGCCGGGGCGCCCGCCACCTCAGGTCGCCGACCGGCGGCTGGGCGAAGGGCACGCCGCGGAACTGCGTCACCCCGTCGGCCTGGATGCCTTCGAGGACGCCCTGCTTGGTCCGCACGGTCGGCGCGGCGCCCGGCTCGGCCGCCCTCGCAGCCAGCCCCGAGCCCGCCGCAGCGGCCATGGCCGAAGTGCTGAGTATGAAATTGCGTCTGTGCATGATGTCGGTCCGCCTTGAATGAATCACGCCCGCGTCAAAGCCGCGATCACTAGTACTGAAGCCGGAGGCCGACAGTGAAGTAGCGCCCCATGATATCGTCGACCGCACCGGTATTGGCGCCCGGCGTGGCGGCGAAGTTGGGTCCCGGCGAAACGCGGGGGTCTTTGTCGAACAGGTTGTTGACGATGAAATAGGCTTCGCCGTCATGACCCGCGGCCCTGAAGTTGTAGGACACGTTCAGGTCGTGCGTGACGTACGAGGGGAAGGGCGGATCGGCATATACCAGCCCTGGCGTTTCTGCGCGTTGCATGCGGCCCGAATAGCGCGCGAGCCAGGTCACCGAAATCGGTCCGGCCTCGTAACCCACCGATAGCGAGCCGCGGTCGGCGGCGAGAGCCGTGGTGCCGGCGCTGTTCACGAGCGTCGAAGTCGCGAATTGCTGGAGCTCCCGGACCGGCTGGTGGGTGTAGAGAAGCCGAAGATCGACCCGGCCAGGCAGGCTGGACGCGAGCTTCGCCAGGGCGAAGCGGTATCCGACCTCCATGTCGAAGCCGTGGGTGTTCTCCTCGGCGACGTTCAGACGCGTGTTGCGCAGGCCGGTCGGGAAGTTCGCGGCCGACCGGTCGCTGAAGGGCAGCGGCCGGACGATCAGGGCGCAGAGCGGCGAAGTTCCGCCCGAGTTCTCACACTCGCGCAGGACATCGACGCTGCTGCCGGAAATGATGGCGATCCCGTTCTTGATCTTGATATTGAAATAATCGACCGACATCTGGAAGCCCGAGAACCAGGACGGCCGATAGACGGCGCCGACGGTTCTCATGCGCGACACTTCCGGAACCAGGCCGGAATTGCCCCCGCCCCGGAGCAGGGTGTTGCCGGTCCGGCCGGTATGGGGGTCGTTCAACGCGACGCCGCTGACGGTGTCGCCCGAATAGAGGTCGGCGAGGGTGGGGGCCCGGATGTCGCGGGATTCGGTGTAGCGGAGCCGCAGATCGTCGAACGGAACATAGTTCAGTCCGACCTTCCAGGTAGTGGCCGGTCCGCTCGAGCTATATTGCGTGTAGCGGAGGGCGCCGGTGACGTCGAACCTCTTGATGAAGGTCTTGTCCACCAGCAGCGGCAGGGCCGCCTCGCCGCTCACCTCCCACACCGAATTCTGGCCGGCCTGGGGCGCGAGCAGGTCGAAGATCCAGGTCGACCGGGGCAGCGCTCCAATGCGGATGCCCGTCAGGTTGATCGGGTCGTTGGGATTGGCGGTGCTCGCCTGCTGCATGCTTTGCTGGCGGTATTCGAAGTTGGCCGCCACCGACAGCGGTCCCGCCCAGCCTTGCCAGACGTCGCCCGAAACGCTGGCGGCGAAGTTCTCCATCTTGTTCAGGACCGAAAACCAAGTCGTGTCCTGGACGTAGTCCAGGGCCTCGGCCGACTGGTTCAACTCGCCGAACATGTTGATCGGCTTGCAGCCCGGATAGAGGCCGGGGTTGGTCAGGTCCACGCGGCACACGATCTTCCCGCTCGGATCGCGCACCGCGTCCAAGGCGGCGTAGAACTTCGGCCAGTACGTGTTGTTCTCCCGGCGCGACCGGACCCTGACCTCGCCATGGGTGTAGTAGGCTTCCCAATTGAAGTTGTCGAAGACCTTGCCCTTCAGTCCGGTCGTGAAGCCCAGGGAGCTCACGAGCTGATTGAGCGTCGAGCGCAGCGACAGGTCGCGCATGTAGCGGTTCATGGTGAAGCTGGCCGCCCCTCCCGCCGTCAGGGCGGCTTGGGCGTCGGCCGGCAGGAAGGGGTTGCCGCTGAAGATGGTGAAGGTGGAGCCCGGCGTGGCCGCCTGGTGGTAGTTGCTGTTGCCGCTCTCGGACCAGCTGAGCTGCATGAAGCCGCTGACGTTGTCGCTGAGATCGTACTCGAAGCGGCCGAACACCTGATCGTATCGCAAGGGGGGACGCACCGGCGAATCGTACAGGTAGGCGCCGTCGCCGCCTGCGGACAGGCCGGCGGTCCGGGTCGAGGTTCCCGGGTTGAACGGCCGCAGGACGCCGTTGACGAACTGCTGGCCCGTGAAGGGGCCCGAGGTGACCAGGCCGCCGAAGCCCATGGTCGAAATCCGCGCATTGGGCATCAGGGAATAGGGATTCTGCGCGGTCCCGGCCCCCTGGTAGACATTGATCGAGGCGGAGGCCTCGCGGTCTTCGTTCCTCTTGATCCCGGCGCTCTGGTAGTGCTCCGCGCTGAAGATGAAGTGGCCGCGGCCGCCGAACAGGCTGGTCCCGCCGGCGAAGCCGAACTTGGAGGCCGGCGCGTCGCCGCGGTCGGATATCCCCGTCTGCACATTGGCCTTGAAACCCTTGAAGCGGGTGTCGAGGACGAAGTTCACCACCCCCGTCACCGCGTCCGAGCCGTAGACCGCCGAGGCGCCGCCGGTGACCACGTCCACGCGCTGGACCAGCATCTGCGGAAGGGTGTTGGTGTCGACCGCCCCGCTGGTCGCGGTGGCGGGCACGCGTCGCCCGTCTAGCAGGATCAGGGTCCTGATCGATCCCATCGACCTCAGGTTCAGGAAGTTGCCCGTATAGATGTTCGCCGGGCCCGTGCCGCTGTTCGCGGTCGTGGTCGAGCCGGCAAAGATGGGCAGCTTGTTCAAGGCCTCCGGTATGTTGCTTGGCGTCGTCTGGGAGAGCTGCTGGGCCGTAGCCACCGTGACCGGCGTCGGCGCCGTAAAGCCGCTGCTCTGGATACGGGTGGCGGTGACCACCACCGATTCCACTTCGCTGCCCTGGGTCGGCCGGGCCTCCTGCGCCTGCGCAGCTGTCGCCAGGGCTAAAAAGCTGATGCCGCCAAAGAGCGTGGCTGCTGACTTGCTATACATTTATCGATCCCCCCCGGACCCTTCCGCTTGAAAGCAGTTGATTTACGTAGACAATCAGGGCGACGGCCACCGCAGGCCCAACCGGGACCAGCAAGCGGACTAACATCCGAAACATCAATCTTATGGACTTTATCGGGGGGCTAAATTGGCGCGTCAATACGTAGTTTCGCGATAATCGGCGACGCCGCGCGGGCTCAGCCGGGCCCCAAGGGCGCGCGCAAGAAGTCGCGAGCTCAAACCGAATATGAAGGCGTCCGTATATGTATTAACTTCGGCGAACCACTTAATTCGACGCCGCGGCAGCCTATAAATATAGATGAGAAAAAATTATCTAGTAAGCATGGAGAAAGTATCTTTGCTTGTTGAGGAGGCAGTATGCAGCACCTCGACCTCCGCATCTCCCGCGCGCCGCAGCACGCTTATGTAGAGTGCGCCAAGACCACCGGCGTCGGAGCGGTTAAAAATCGGATCCGCTAATTTTCGGAGGCGTCTCCTGAAAGGAGGCCGAGATGCGTAGCCCTCGCTACCGCATGGACGCGGGTGCGCACTTCCAGGTGCGCGCACGCGGTCGCTATGTGCAGATCGACCGTCCTTGGGGAAATACCAAGGGCGGTCGCGATCTCTACCGAAGTCATTCCACCCGCCACGAGGCGCAAACAGGCGACCTGCCGCGGGCTTAGCAAGGGGGTCTTCGAGTCGGCCACCTGTCGCTCCTGTTCCCTGTTAAAAATACCGGCTCGGCGATGCTGGAGCCGAGCCGGCAAGGGGATGCCGGGAGGGGGAGCGGGTCCCGGCGCATCGAGGCGAATGGGCTCCAGCGCCCTTTCGCGCACAGCTGTGCGCGAAATCGTCCGCCTCTTGACTCCGAGTGGCCGGCCCCCGCTCCGCTCTCGGAGCGGGGGCCGGCGGCTAGTACTGAGCTCGGAGCGCGAAGGTGTAGTAGCGACCGACGGCGTCGTCCCCGGCCACGACGGGCCCGAACCCGCCGGGCGCTCCGGTGAAGTTGGGGTTCGGCGAGAGCC
>DATJIO010000049.1:0-2162 GCA_035493215.1 Caulobacteraceae bacterium | reverse complement strand
ACGCACTTGATCCCGACGATCGACTCGCGCGGCCGGTAGTCCTCGGCCCGGTCGATCAGCAGGAACGGATAGCGGTGCGGGATCCGGTCCAGGATCTCGCGGATTTCGATGTCGGTCTGGGCGCCCCCGCCGCCGTCTGCGGTCATTCCCTGTCTCCCCCTTCACGGCGCTGGGCCATCTTGCCGAGCCAGGCCACCTCGCGCATGTGCTGGCGCACCGGCTTTGCCGGCAGGCCCGCAACCATCTCGCCCGGCGCGATGTCCTTCATCACGCCCGCGGCCGCGGCCACCCGCGCCCGGTCGCCGATCTGGACGTGGTCGGCGATGCCGGCGCGACCGCCGAACTGCACTCCGTCCCCCGCCGTCACGCTGCCGGAAATGCCGGTATGGGCCGCCAGCAGGCAGTTGCGGCCCAGACGCACGTTGTGGGCGACCTGGACCAGGTTGTCGATCTTGGTGTTCTCGCCGATCACCGTGTCGTCCCAGGCGCCCCGGTCGACGCAGCTGCAGGCGCCGATGGAGACGTTGTCCTGGATGATCACCCGGCCGAGCTGCGGCACGTCCACGGTGCGGCCCTGGCCCAGGGTGACGCCGAAGCCCGGTTCGCCGATCACCGCCCCGGACAGGATGGTGACGCGGTCCCCCAGCAAGGCGAAGCCCAGGGTCACGTGGGCCCCGATCGTACAGCCGCGGCCGATGGCGACGCCCGGGCCGATCACGCTGTAGGCGCCGATGATGGTGCCGCGCCCGATGTGGGCGCCGGCGCCGATGGTCACGCCCGGCCCGAGGCTCACCCCGTCCTCGATCATGGCGTCGGGATGCACGAGGGGATCGCGCACGTCGGCGCGGCGCGGGCGGTGCAGGCGGTTCGCGGCGGCGGCGTAGGCCGCGTGCGGCTCGCGCGCGATCAGCACGGCGCACCCCGGCGGGGCGGCCTCGGCGAAATCGCGGCTCACGAAGCAGGCGCCCGCCCGGGTCGCCTTGAGGTCGTCGAGATAGCGACGGTCGGCGAAGAAGCTGAGGTCGGACGCCCCCGCCCGGGCCAGCGGCGCCACGGTCGCGACACGCCGTTCCCCGTCCTCGGGCCGCGCCAGCTCCGCGCCGGTGACGGCCGCCAGCTCGATCAGGGTGACCGGGCCGAGGTCTTCGAAGAAACGGGGATCAGGCATGTTCGATCTGCACTCCGCCCTGGAGCCGGATGGGCGCGTTCAGGCCCCAAAAAAGCGAAGGGCCAAATCCGGCGCGAACCGGATTTGGCGCCTTTTATAGCCGCCTCGACGAGTCGGTCGATTACCGTTGCTGAGCCGCCGGCTGGTTGTCCAGACGTTCGCGGTCGAAGTCGAACTGGGTGAACTTGCCGTTCAGCGCGGTGATCACGCCCTGGGTCAGGTTCATGGAATCGTTGACCGCCATGACCGCCTGGGCGTCGAGCAGCACCGAGCAGTTCTTCGACTTGGCCTCGGTCTCGACCAGCGGGGTGGCTTCCAGCAGGACGCGGGAATAGGCCTTCTGCTCGGTGGCCTGCAGCTCGCGGTCACGCAGCTGGGCCTTCTCCTGCAGGGCTTCGGCGCGCTGCTGCAGGGCCGCGCCCTGCTGCTGGTAGGCGGCCGGGGCCAGGGTGGCCTTCTTGGCCTCGAGGTCCTTGGCGGCGGTCTGGATCGAGGACTGCTCGCCGGTCAGCTCGGCGTTGGCCTGGTTCTGCAGCTGGCCGAGGCGGGTCTGCACGTACTTGCCGACCGTCGAGGCGCCCAGGATGGCGTCCCGGGACAGGATGCAGACGCCCGGCGTGGTGGCGCTCAGCGTCATGCGGGCGGCGGCGGGGGCAGCCGGAGCCGCGGCGGGCCTGGCCGTGGGCGCGGCGGCCTTGGGGGCGGGAGCGGCGGGTTTGGCTTGGGCGAAGGCCAGGGAGGCGTCGCCCAGGAGGGTCATCGCGGCCACGCCGGCGACGATGCGAGGAAGGGTTTTCATCATTGGAACCTAGTCGATGTGCGGAATTGGAAGGTTTCTGTGCGGTCGTACGGCTGCTTCTTGATGATCTGGCTCAGGTCGAAGCGCAGCGGGCCCATGGGCGACTTCCAGTCTACCGTAATGCCGGCCGTAACCCGCAGGGCTAATTCGTCGCGGATATTCGGGTCGGCCAGGCCCGTCAACGGGTCGACCTTG
>DATJIO010000048.1:0-89927 GCA_035493215.1 Caulobacteraceae bacterium | reverse complement strand
CGACCTTTCCGGCGGGGAGCGCCAGCGGGTCTCCGTGGGTCGGGCCCTGCTCAGCCAGCCGCGGCTGCTCCTGATGGACGAGCCGCTTTCGGCCCTGGACGCGCCCCGCAAGGCCGAGATCCTGCCCTTCCTGGAGCGGCTGAAGGCGGCCTTCGACCTGCCGATCCTCTACGTCACCCACTCCTTCGCCGAGGTGACGCGGCTGGCCGACCGGCTGGTGGTGATGGACGCCGGGTCGGTGGTCGCCCAGGGTCCCCTGGCCGAGGTCCTGGCCCGCGCCGACCTGCCGCTGCTGGCCGGCCGGGGCGATGCGGCTTCGGCCCTGGAGGGCGTGGTGGCCCGGCACGACCCCTACCGCGGCCTCACCCAGCTGAACCTGGGCGAGGCGGAACTGCTGACCCCCAGCCTGGACCGGCCCGTCGGCGCCGCGGTGCGGGCGGTGATCCTGGCCCGCGACGTCCTGATCGCCACCCGGGAGCCGCAGGGCCTGTCCGCCCGCAACGTCCTGGCCGCCCGGGTCGAGCGCCTCGACCTCCGCGTCGACGGGACGGTGTTGGCCACCCTTCGCCTGGCCGGGGCGCCGGCGGCGGTGGTGCTCGCCGCCGTCACCCGCGACGCGGTCGAAGCCCTGGCCCTGGCTCCGGGCCTTTCGGTGTGGGCGGTGGTCAAGTCGGTGGCGGTCGAAGGGGGCCGCGACGGGGGCCTGCTGGCGGCGCTGGACGACTAGGAACCGGTTTGAGGGGTTGGCGCGGGCGCCCCGCCCGGTGCATGGTCGGGCCGTGTCGATCCAGAAAAGCAACCGCAAGACCATCCTGATCGTCGACGACGACGAGGAGCTGCGCACGGCGCTCGCCGAACAAATCTCGCTCGAGGACGAGTTCGAGGCCATCGAGGCGGCCACCGGCGAGGCGGCGGTCGCCGCGGCCGTGGACCAGCGGCCCGACCTGATCCTGCTCGACGTCGACCTGCCCGACATGGACGGGCGCCAGGTCTGCCGCCACCTGCGCGAAGCCGGCGTGCGCAACCCGGTGATCATGCTCACCGCCGCCAGCGCCGACGCCGACACCATCGAGGGGCTGGAAGCCGGCGCGAACGACTATGTCACCAAGCCCTTCCGCTTCGCCGTCCTGCTGGCGCGGATTCGCGCCCAGCTGCGCAGCCACGAACAATCCGAGGACGCGGTGTTCCGGGTCGGGCCTTACGAGTTCCGCCCGGCGGCCAAACTGCTGGTCGACGAACGGAGCAAGAAGATCAGGCTGACCGAGAAGGAGACCAACATCCTGAAATACCTCTACCGCGCCGGCCCGCAGCCGGTGTCGCGCGAGGAACTTCTGGCCGAGGTCTGGGGCTACAACGCCGGCGTCACCACCCACACCCTGGAGACGCACATCTATCGCCTGCGGCAGAAGATCGAGCCCGACCCGGCGTCGGCGCGGCTTCTGCTGACGGAGGCGGGCGGGTACCGGCTAGCGCCTTAGCGGGCGTCGTCCTCGTCTTCGGCCAGGGCCTTGACCAGGTCGAGCACCCGGCGGCGGACCCGCCCGCGCTTGAGCTTGGGGAAGAGAGTCGCCAGTTCGAGGCCCTCGGGCGTCATCACCAACTCGTGCATGAACGCCGCCGCCCCCTCGACGGCCCCGGGGACAGGGGCGCTCGCGGTGTCGGCCAGGCCGTCGAAGAAATAGGCCACCGAGGTCTGTAGGGCTCGGGCGATCTCGTAGAGCTTGGAGGCCGAGACCCGGTTGGCGCCGCGCTCGTACTTCTGCACCTGCTGAAAGGTGAGGCCGAGCTGTTCGGCCAACCGCTCCTGGCTGACGCCCAGGAGCTTGCGCCGCATACGGATGCGCGCTCCCACGTGCAGGTCAACCGGGTTGGGGGCCCGTTCCAGTTCCGCGACGTCATCCATCTTGTTCAAGACACGCTTCCAGAGTCGTCCGTTGTCAAGCTTGGCGTAAACCATCGCGCTCACAGAGGCGATGTAAGCATGGTCCTGACTGGGACCTCAGCCGGTCGTGCGGCGGCAGGGCGAAGCGCATCCTATACGCGCTGCAACCCTGGGGCGAAGGCGATTCGCGTGGGGGCTGAAGTCAGCCCGCCAGTTCGGCCGTGAGGCGATCCAGCACCATGCGACCGGCCGTCGTGGCCCGCAATCCATCCGTGCCGGCGACGATCAGGCCAGCCTCCACGAAGGTCCGCACCCGTTCACATTGCGGCGAGATCCCAAGCGGCGCAAGAGCGTCCCACGTCACGCCCTCCACCGTCCGCAGACCCATCAGGAGCCGCTCTTCGGCAATGGATACAAGGCTTAACGATTCTCTGGCGCTCCATCCCGATCCCTCCCTCCGCACCCGGCCGATATAGTCGGCGACGCCGGGGGCCGCTTCGACGGCGAGGCGGCCGGCGGCGGTGGTCAAGCGTCCGTGCGCGCCGGGGCCGACGCCGACGTAGTCCTCCCCGCGCCAGTAGACCAGATTGTGCCGCGAGCGGGCGGCCGCGCCCCGGGCATGGTTGGAGACCTCATAGGCCTCGTACCCCAGGGCCTCGAGCACCGTCTGGGTTGTATCGTAGAGGGCGGCGCCGACCTCCGGTTCGGCTGCGGCAAATCGCCCGCGTCGGACCGCCCGGTCGAAGGCGGTGCCGGATTCGATGGTGAGTTGGTAGGGCGACAGGTGCTCCGAACCCAGGTCGACCGCCTCGCCCAGGGTGGCCGCCCAGGCCTCAGGCGTCTGGCCGGGCAGGGCGTAGATCAGGTCCAGCGACAGGCGCGGGAAGGCCGTCGCGGCCGTCGCGGCGGCCCGGCGGGCAGCCGCGGCGTCGTGGTTGCGTCCGAGGAATTTCAGGGCGTGATCGTCCAGGGCCTGGACGCCCAGCGACAGCCGGTTGACCCCAGCGGAGGCGAGGGCGGCGAACCGGCCGGCCTCGGCGTCGGTGGGGTTGGCCTCCAGGGAAATTTCCAGGGGCCCGTCCTCGCGCCACAGGCTGCGGGCCAAGGCGACGAGGCGCCCCGCATCGTCGGGGTCCATCAGCGAGGGCGTGCCGCCGCCGAAGAAGATCGAGACCAGCCGGCGGGGTCCGAGCAGGGCCGCCTGGGCCGACAGGTCGGCGGCTATGGCGTCCACCAGGGCGGCCTGCTCGTCGCGGCGGCCACGGTCGCGCACCACGTTGAAGTCGCAGTAGGGGCAGACGCGCGCGCAATAGGGCCAGTGAATGTAGACCCCGAGCGGCGCCGGCCCGCCCATCAGAACAGCGCCGCCTTCAGGGCGGCGAAGGCGCGGGCACGGTGGCTGATGGCGTTCTTGGCGGCGGGGTCCATCTCGGCGAAGGTCGCGCTCTCCCCCTCCGCGACAAAGATCGGATCGTAACCGTGGCCCCGCCCCCCTCGCGCCGGGAACGTCAGGGTTCCGTCCACTCGCCCCTCCACGGCGACCACCGGCCCCTTCGGCAAGGCCACGGCCAGGGCGCAGGTGAACCAGGCGCGGCGGTCGCCGGAGCCTTTCTGGAGCAGTTCGCACTCGATCCGGGCCATGGCGAAATGGAAATCCCGCGGCTGGCCGGGCTGGATTTCGCCCCAGCGGGCCGACAGCACCCCCGGGGCCCCGTCCAGGCCCGCGACCGACAGGCCCGAATCGTCGGCGATGGCCACCAGGCCGCAGGCGTCGGCGGCGGCCCGCGCCTTGAGCACCGCATTGCCCATGAAGGTGGCCTCGGTCTCCTCCGGCTCGGGCAAGCCCAGATCGCCGGCCGCTACCGTCTCGAACCGCCCGTCCAGCAGCTCGGCGATCTCGCGCGCCTTGCCGGGATTGTGGGTGGCCGCGACCAGGCGTGTCCCGGGGGGAAGGATCAACATGGGCCCATCACCCCACCGCCGCGCGTTGCAGGGCGCAGAGCTCGGTGATGCCGCCGCGGGCCAGGACGAACAGCCGGTCGAACTCGGCCTGGCTGAAGCCGCGCTTCTCGCCGGTGGCCTGAATCTCGACGATCGCCCCCGAGCCGGTCAGCACGAAGTTGGCGTCGGCCTCGGCGCTGGAATCCT
The DNA here is from genome assembly GCA_035493215.1 of Caulobacteraceae bacterium. Lineage (GTDB taxonomy): Bacteria > Pseudomonadota > Alphaproteobacteria > Caulobacterales > Caulobacteraceae > NCED01. Next base: position 85,897 of record DATJIO010000048.1, on the reverse strand, counting down.
CCTCGTAGTCGAGGTCGAGCACCGGAACGTCCTGGTGGATGCCGCAGGACACCGCCGCCACCTGGTCCAGGATCGGGTCGCGTTTGATCACGCCCTCGGCCAGCATGTAGTTGCAGCAGATTCGCAGGGCGACCCAGGCCCCGGTGATCGCGGCGGTGCGGGTGCCGCCGTCGGCCTGGATCACGTCGCAATCGACCACGATCTGGCGCTCGCCCAAGGCCTTGAGGTCGACGACGGCGCGGAGGGAGCGGCCGACCAGCCGTTGTATCTCCTGGGTGCGGCCCGACTGCTTGCCGGCGGCGGCTTCGCGGCGGCCGCGGGTGTGGGTGGCCCGCGGCAGCATACCGTACTCGGCGGTCACCCAGCCCTGGCCCTTGTTCTTCAGGAACGGCGGCACGCCTTCGTCCAGGCTGGCGGTGACCAGCACCTTGGTATGGCCGAACGAGACCAGGCACGAGCCCTCGGCGTAGCGCGATACGCCGGTCTCCAGCACGATGGGGCGCAGGGCGTCGGGTTCGCGTTCTGACGGTCGCATCGGAAATCCTTGTACGGTGGGGGTCGCAGAGGCCTAGGCTTGCTAGGGCTCACGCGCCGCTTATCCTAACTGGCGAGCGAGCGTCCACCAGCCAGTCGGAGCATGACGCCCTTCAACCCCGATCCCGCCAGCGTCGGTCTGGTCCGCTATGCATCGCTGGCGGAGCTGGACGCCCGCGCCCGCGACATCCTACGCCGGGTGATCGAAACCTATCTGGAGACCGGCGAGCCGGTGGGCTCGCGCACCGTCTCTCGGGGCGGCATTGAGCTGTCGCCCGCCTCGATCCGCAACACCATGCAGGACCTGGCCCACCTCGGCCTCCTGGGCGCCCCCCACTCCAGCGCCGGCCGGGTGCCGACCCATGCGGGCCTGCGCCTGTTCGTCGATGGCCTGTTGGAAGTGGGCGACCTATCGGAGGACGACCGCCGCGCCATCGACGCCCGCCTGGCCGCCCGGGGCCGCGACTTCGAAGAGGTGATGAACGAGGCCAGCTCGCTCCTGTCCGGCCTCGCCGGGGGCGCGGGCATCGTCGTGGCCCCGGTTCGCGACGCCGGGGTCCAGCACGTGGAGTTCGTGGCCCTGTCGGCCGACCAGATCCTGGCGGTGATGGTGTTCGAGGACGGCTCGGTGGAGAACCGGCTGATGCGCACCTCGCCCGGCTTGACGCCTTCGGCCCTGCAGGGCGCGTCGAACTTCCTCAACGCCCGGCTGCACGGGCGCACCCTGACCGAGACCAAGGCCGAGGTCGGGGCCGAGCTGGAGCGGGCCAAACGCGAGCTCGACCAGGCCGCCGCGCGCCTGGTCGAAGAGGGCCTGGCGGCCTGGGGCGGGGGCGGCGAAGGCGAGAACCGGGCGCTGATCGTGCGCGGCCGGGCCAACCTGCTGAGCGATCCCGCCGCCCGCGAGGACTTGGAGCGGGTGCGCATGTTGTTCGACGACCTGGAGGAGAAGGAACAGCTGATCGGCCTCCTCGACGACGTGCGCGCGGCCGAGGGGGTCCGCATCTTCATCGGCGCTGAAACGCGTCTGTTTTCGCTTTCGGGTTCCGCCGTGATCGCGGCGCCCTATATGACGGGCCGGCAGAAGGTGATGGGCGCGATCGGTGTGATCGGGCCCGCCCGGTTGAACTATGCCCGGATCATCCCGTTGGTGGACTACACCGCACGGGTCCTGGGCCGCATGCTCGACGGCTGATCGCCTTGAGCGCGTCAGGCGAAGTGTGGGCGGTTCGCCGCCCGGACCCGCTCTATGCGCTCAATGGGGGGATCGGACGTCCGGGGCGAGGAGTGAGAGACGTGACCGAAGACGAATTCCCCGACGCCGCCCACGAGGTGGACGATGCCGCCGACGCCCAGGACGAGATCGACGCCCTGCGCGCCGAGAACGCCCAGCTCAAGGACCAGGCCCTGCGCTACGCCGCCGAGGCCGAGAACACCAAGCGGCGCGCCGAGCGCGAGGTAAACGACGCCCGCGCCTTCGCCATCCAGCGCTTCGCCCGCGACCTGTTCGAGGGGGCGGACAACCTGCAGCGCGCACTGCAGGCCGCGCATAGCACCAGCCTGGCGGGCCACGCCGAGCCGGCGGTGAAGAACCTCGTGCTCGGGATCGAGATGACCGAGAAGGCGGTGCAGTCCGCGTTCGAACGCAACGGGCTGAAGGCGATCAGTCCCGCCCGCGGCGAAAAGTTCGACCCCAACCGCCACCAGGCGGTGATGGAGCAGCCGGCCGACGATGCGCCCCCCGGCTCGGTCGTGGCGATCATGCAGACGGGCTACGAACTGTTCGGCCGCGTCGTCCGCCCAGCCATGGTGGCGGTGACTCCCAAAGCCTCCGCGGCGACCGGCGAGCCGGCCCCGAACCCTTATGTCCATGACGACGACCTCGGCGGCGCGGCGATCGACACCAAGGCCTAGCCCGAGGGCCTCCAACTTCGTGTCATCCCAGCGCGGTTCCACGGAACGCCGCGGCCCAAGCGGTTGGGCCGATCGGCGGTCCCCGGCCGCCGGTGCACCGTGTGCGCCACCGGGATGACACCTTGCCCTCCACTTGCGCAATGCTCATGCCACGATTTGAACACAACTGTTGCTCCGCTTGAGTGTTGCGCGAAAGACGCATCCCGGCAAGTCGATTACCTGAAAGACTTGCCCGGGGGGAACCAACCACCCCATCTGGGACGTTGCTGGCCCTGTTCCCAGTAACCGGTCTTGGAGACCTTACAATGAAACCCATCATTTTTGCCGCCGCCGCGGCGACGGCCGCGACTCTTGCCGCCGCCCCGGCTTTCGCCCAGGGTCTTAACCCCGTGACCGGCTACGGCAATCTCGGCGTGGCCCATGTCGACGCCGGCTCGCAGAATTTCACCACCCTGGGCGGCCGCCTCGGGGCGCGCTTTGGAAATTATTTCGGGGCCGAGGCCGAGGGCGCCTTCGGCGTCGGGAGCGACAAGGAAACGATCGCCGGCATCCCCTATGAGAGCAAGCTGAGCCACTCCGTGGCCGCCTACGGGGTGGGCTTCATTCCCCTCTCGCCCCAACTCGACCTGTTCGTCCGCGCCGGCTACGGCAACACCAAGACGAAGGTCTCCACCCCTACGGCTTCCGCCTCCGGCGGCGGCGACAGCTGGAACTTCGGCGGCGGCGCCCAGTACTTCTTCAACGGCGCAAACGGCGTGCGGCTCGACTATACCCGCGAGGAGTTCACCCACAGCCCGGACCACGCCAACGTCTGGGGCGCATCTTACGTCCGCAAGTTCTAGCTTTCCCCACGAAGGGGCTGGTCAAGGCGCGGCTTCGGCCGCGCCTTTTCTCATGGGCCGGTGCGCTTGCACCCGGGCCCGCCACGCGCCATCTCTGGCTCATGTTCATCCAGACCGAACCCACCCCGAACCCGCAGACGCTGAAGTTCCTGCCCGGCAAGCCGGTGACCGGCGAGGGCACGGCGGAGTTCCGCGACGCCGAGGCCGCCCAGAAATCGCCCCTGGCCCGCGCCCTGTTCGAAATCGACGGCGTCAGCCGGGTGTTCTTCGGACCGGACTTCGTGACCGTGACCAAGCCCGAGGACGGGCTGGAATGGCGCCAGCTCAAGGCGCCGATCCTGGCGGCGATCATGGAATACTACACCTCGGCCGCGCCCCTCTACGACGAGGGCGAGCGCCAGGCGGCGACCGGCGCCCACGGCGACGGGGTCTACGAGGCCGACGTCGCCCAGGTGGTGTCGGAGATCAAGGAACTGCTCGACACCCGCATCCGCCCGGCGGTGGCCCAGGACGGCGGCGACATCCTGTTCGACCGTTTCGAGCCCGAGACCGGGGTGGTGTGGCTCAACATGCGCGGCTCCTGCGCCGGTTGCCCCTCCTCCACCGCCACCCTGAAGTCCGGGGTCGAGAACCTGCTCAAGCACTATGTTCCCGAGGTGACCCGGGTGGAGCAGACCGTCCTCTGAGGCCGGCCCCGAGCGATAGGGCCTGACGAGCCGCGCCGTCCCAGGCTAAAGGCGGGCGATGATCGTGCTCGCCCTCGACACAGCCCTGTCCGCCTGTTCGGCCGCCGTATGCGCGGACGGGGTGGTCCTGGCCGCCCTGTCCGAGCCGATGGACCGCGGCCATCAGGAGCGGCTGGCCCCCCTGGTCGCCGAGACCATGGCGGCGGCGGGAATCGCCTTCCCGGCCATCGACCGCCTCGCCGTCACCGTCGGACCGGGCTCCTTCACCGGCCTGCGGGTCGGGATCGCCTTCGCCAAGGGCCTCGCCCTTGCCCTGGACCGGCCTTGCGCCGGCGCCGGGACCCTGGAGGCCCTGGCCGCCTCGGCCGGGCCGGGCTTCGTGGCCGCCGTGATCGACGCCCACCGCGGCCAGCTTTACCTTCAGGCCTTCTGCGACGGCGCGCCGGTGATGGCCCCCGACGTGCTCGAACAGGCAGAGGCCGCCGCCCGTCTGGCCGAGCTCTATCCCGGCGGCCCGGCCTGGGTGATCGGCCCGGGCGCCCACCTGCTGGCGGGAGTCCTCCCCGCCGCCCGGATCGATCCCCGCACGGCCCCCGACGTGGCCGCCCTGGCCCTGCGGACGGCCGCGGGGCCCGCGCCGTCGTCGCCGCCCCGGCCGCTCTACCTGCGGGCGCCCGACGCGCGGACCATCGCCGAGCGGGCCGCGGTCCAGCGATGATCCGGCTGCTCCCCACCGGCGGCCTCGGCCCCGACCGCCTGGCCGAAGTGCACGCCCAGGCCTTCGCCCTGCCCTGGACCGCCGACGACTTCGCCGGCCTGTGCGCCGGCGCCCTGGTGCTGGCGGCGGAGGAGGCCGGGCGGCTGGAGGGCTTCATCATGATCCGCGTCGCCGCCGACGAGGCCGAGATCCTTACCATCGCCGTCCGACCCGACGTCCGGCGCCGGGGGCTGGGGCTGGCCCTGGTCGAGGCCGCCCAGAGCGCGGCGGCCGCCCGGGGCGCGGAATCCCTATGGCTGGAAGTCGCCGCCGACAACGCAGCGGCCCTGGCCCTCTACGACCGGGCGGCCTTCGACGAGGCGGGGCGGCGCAACAGCTATTACCGGCTGGCCGACGGCCGGCTCATGGATGCGATCGTCATGCGACGGGCGCTTAACACGGCCGGCGTTTGAGCATAATCTCCATTAAACCTAAGGAGTTGCGAGTGGATCGCATCGAGAAGCTCTGTGCTGACAAGGGCATGCGCATGACCGACCAGCGCCGGGTCGTGGCGCGGGTCCTGTCGCAGTCGCACGACCATCCGGACGTGGAGGAGCTCTATCGCCGGGCCTCGGCGGTCGATCCGCACATCTCCATCGCCACGGTCTACCGCACGGTGCGGCTGTTCGAGGAGGCGGGCATCATCGCCCGGCACGACTTCCGCGACGGGCGCTCCCGCTACGAGGAAGCCACCGACGACCATCACGACCACCTGATCGACATGAAGTCGGGCCAGGTGGTGGAGTTCGTCGACGACGAGATCGAGCGCCTGCAGCACGCCATCGCCGAGCGCCTGGGTTACCGCCTGATCGCCCACCGGCTGGAGCTGTACGGGGTGCCGAGCGAGAAGAAGGGCTGAGCTTTCCACCCGAAGGTGGGTGAAACTTGCGATCCGCCCCTCGCGACCGCATAACCGCGCCCATGGACGGGACCGCCCCCAAGCGCCTCTACATCAAGACCTACGGCTGTCAGATGAACGTCTACGACAGCGAGCGCATGGCCGACGTCCTGCGCCCGCTGGGCTACGCCATGAGCGACTCGCCCGACGGCGCCGACCTGGTGGTGCTCAACACCTGCCACATCCGCGAGAAGGCGTCGGAAAAGGTCTATTCCGAGCTCGGCCGCATCAAGGAGTTGCGCGACCTGAAAGCCGAGGCCGGTGACGGGCGCATGACCGTGGCGGTGGCCGGCTGCGTCGCCCAGGCCGAGGGCGCCGAGATCATGCACCGGGCCCCCGTGGTCGACCTGGTGATCGGGCCCCAGGCCTACCACCAGCTGCCCGAGCTGATCGCCAAGGTCAGCCGCTCCCGGGGCGAGCGCCTGGCCGCCGACTTCGCCCCCCAGGCCAAGTTCGACGCCCTGCCCCGGACCCGCGTCGCCGACGGACCGGCGGCCTTCCTCACCGTCCAGGAGGGTTGCGACAAGTTCTGCACCTTCTGCGTCGTGCCCTACACCCGCGGAGCGGAGTATTCGCGTCCGGTGGCGGAGGTGGTGGCCGAGGCCCGGCGGCTGGCGGAGCAGGGCGTGCGCGAGGTCACCCTGCTGGGCCAGAACGTCAACGCCTACAACGGCGCGGATGCGGACGGCCCTTCGACCCTGGCGCGGCTGGCCCGGCGCCTCGGCCAGATCGAGGGCCTGGATCGCATCCGCTACACCACCAGCCATCCCCGCGACATGGGCGACGACCTGATCGCGGCCCATGCCGAGGTCGAGGCCCTGATGCCTTACCTGCATCTGCCGGTGCAGGCGGGGTCGGACCGCATCCTGCGGGCGATGAACCGCCAGCACACCGCCGCGAGCTACCTGGACCTGATCGGCAGGATCCGCGCCGCCCGGCCCGACATCGCCATCTCCGGCGACTTCATCGTCGGCTTCCCCGGCGAAACGGAAGCCGACTTCGAGGCCACCCTCGAGTTGGTCCGCCAGGTGGGCTACGCCGCCTGCTTCTCGTTCAAATATTCCCGCCGCCCCGGCACCCCGGCCTCCGCCATGCCCGGACAGGTGACCGAGGCGGTCAAGACCGAGCGACTGGCGAGGCTCCAGGCCCTGCTCGACCGGCAGCAGCAAGCCTTCAACGACGGCGTGGTCGGCCGCACCCTGCCGGTGCTGTTCGAAAAGCCCGGCCGCCGCGCCGGCCAGGTCATCGGACGCAGCCCCTATCTCCAGGCGGTCTGGTGCGAGGGCCCGCCCGAGCTGATCGGGACCATCGTGCCCGTCACCATCGTCTCGGCGGCCCGCAACAGCCTGGCGGGAACGCTGGCCCCGGCCGCGCGCTCAACCGATCGAGGGGCGACAGCCTCCCCCGGAGCCAGCGAGGCCGCTTGAGCAAGGGCGCACAGGAATTCCTCCCCCTTTCCGACCCGGCCGTCCGCGCCGTGGCCGGCCCCAACAGCCGTCATGCGGCCCTGCTGGAGGACGCCTTCGGCGTGCTGCTGGAGACCCCCGGCGGCGGGGTGAGCCTGCGGGGCGACGCCAAGGGCCGCGCCGGCGCGCGCCGGGCCGTGGAGGCCATCGCCGCCCGGATCGAGATCGGCGCCGAGGTGGAGGAGAGCGACGTCCGCGCCGCCATCGTCGCCGCCCGCGCCGGCGAAGCACCCGCGTCGGGCGGACCGGCCCTGCCGCTGGGCCGCCGCGGGGTGATCGCGCCCAAGACCGCCGCCCAGGGCCGCTACCTCGAGATGCTGGCCGACCACGACCTGACCTTCGGGATCGGGCCCGCCGGCACCGGCAAGACCTTCCTGGCCGTGGCCTACGGCGCCTCCCTGCTCCTGCGCGGCGAGGTCGACAGGCTGGTGGTCACCCGCCCGGCGGTGGAGGCCGGCGAGCGGCTCGGCTTCCTGCCGGGCGACCTGACCGAGAAGGTCGACCCCTACCTGGCGCCGATCTGGGAAGCCCTGTCGGACCTGATGGGGGGCGAGGCCCTGCGCCGCCGCCGCGACCGCGGCGAGATCGAGGTGGCGCCGATCGCATTCATGCGCGGCCGGACCCTGGCGCACGCGTTCGTCATCGTCGACGAGGCCCAGAACGCCTCGCGCCTGCAGATGAAGATGGTCCTGACCCGCCTGGGCGAGGGCGCGCGCATGGCGGTCACCGGCGACCCCAGCCAGGTGGACCTGCCCAACCGTCACGATTCCGGCCTGTCCCACGCCGTATCGATCCTGGAGGGGGTCAAGGGAGTGGCGGTGGCCCGGTTCGAGGCCGCCGACGTGGTGCGCCATCCCCTGGTGGAACGTATCGTCCGCGCCTACGACGCCGACGCCGCCCGGGACCTCAACCCGTGACCGGACCGACCGTCGAGATCGAGGACGAAGCCTGGACCCGCACCCTGCCGGAAGCGGCGAGCTTGGTGGAGCGGGCGGCGGAAGCGGCGCTCGTCGCCTGTCATCCCGGCCGCGGCGGAGCCGAGAGCCGGGACCGGGCCGCCCGGCATGACGGTCAGGCGTTGACCATCCTGCTCACCGACGACGCCACGGTGAAGGACCTCAACGCCCGTTTCCGCGGCAAGGACGAGGCCACCAACGTCCTGTCCTTCCCGGCGGCCGAGAGCGCGCGGCCCTATCTGGGCGACGTGGCCCTGGCCTACGGGGTCTGCGCGGGCGAGGCCAAGGCCCAGAACAAGACCCTTGCCGACCATCTTGCGCACTTGACGGTCCACGGCGTGCTGCATCTGCTAGGTTACGACCACGAGGTCTCCTCCGAGGCCGAGGTCATGGAAGACATGGAACGGATCATCCTCAACCGCCTGGGTGTGCGCGACCCCTATGCATGGGACGCCGATGCCTAGCTCGGACGGCCGAAGTCCCTCGGGCCCCGCTGCGCCCGAACCCTCCTATCGCCGCCGGCCCCGCCGCGCCGGCATGGGCGAGACCCTGAAGCGCTGGCTGGGCGGGACCGCCGCCAACCCGGCGGTGGACCACACTTCGCCCGCCGCCGCGGAGGCCGAGGTCGACATCGTCGACCAGGCCGAGGTGTTCCAGACCCTGAGGGTCTCCGACGTGATGACCCCGCGCGCCGACATCGCCGCCCTGGAGATATCCACCCCCCTGTCGGAGGTGGTGCGCCAGTTCGTCGAGGTCGAGCATTCGCGTATGCCGATCTACCGCGAGACCCTCGACGACCCCGTGGGCGTGGTCCACATCAAGGACCTGATGCGCCTGATCGCTCCCCCGGGGGGCGACCCCGAGCGCCCGCCGACGCCGCCCTGGCGCGAGCCTGTTCTGCACAGGCTGCGGCGCGAGGCCCTCTACGTGCCGGCCTCCATGCGAACCGCCGACCTGCTGCTGAAGATGCGGGTGGCGCGCATCCACATGGCCCTGGTGATCGACGAGTTCGGCGGCACCGACGGACTGGTGACCTTGGAGGACCTGATCGAGGCGGTGGTCGGCGAGATCGACGACGAGCACGACGCCGAGGCCGAAGCCGCCATCGTCGCCCGCCCCGGCGGCCTGTTCGAGGCCGACGCCCGGGTGCCGCTGGAGGAACTGGAAGCCCTGCTGGGCGTCACCCTTTCCCCCGCCGACCTGGAGGAGGAGATCGACACCGTGGCGGGCCTGGTCACCACCCTCGCCGGGCGAGTGCCTCAGCGCGGAGAGGTGATCGTCCACCCCGCCGGCTACGAGTTCGAGGTCACCGAAGCCGACCCGCGTCGCATCAAGCGGGTGCGCATCCGCCCGCCGGCCCAGCCGTCGGACGGGACCGAAGCTGCCGAGGTCGACGATCGCCCGCCGGAGCCCGGCGCGCGGTGACCATGAAGGCGGCGGTCAGCGCGCCGGAACGCCGCGCGCTGGCGGGGGCGCCGGGCCTGCTGCTGGCGCTGGGCGCCGGCGCGGCGGCCGGCCTGGCCCACCCGCCGTTCGGCTTCCTGCCCGGCCTGCTCGGGTTCGGCCTGCTGCTCCACCTGCTGGACGCCGCGCCGGAGGGCCGCTGGCGGCGCGCGGCCTTCGCCCGCGGCTGGGCGGCCGGCTTCGCCTATTTCCTCGTCGCGACCTGGTGGGTCGGCGAGGCCTTCATGGTCGACGCCGCCGCCCACGGCTGGCAGGCCCCCTTCGCCGTGACCCTGCTGCCGGCGGGGCTGGGCCTGTTCTGGGGCGCCGCGGCCCTGGCCTACCGGGCCTTCGCGCCCAAGGGCGCGCGGCGGGTGCTGGTGTTCGCCGCCCTGTTCGCCCTGGCCGAATGGCTGCGCGGCCACGTCCTGACCGGCTTTCCCTGGGACCTGCCGGGGGAAGCGTGGAAAGCCGGCGGCGCGGTGTCGCAGACCGCCGCCCTGATCGGGGCCTACGGCCTGACCGTCCTCACTCTGGCCGTCGCCGCCGCCCCGGCGGTGCTGGGCGGGACCGATAGCCGCCGCGCCCGCTTGGTCACGGTCGGGGTCGCCGCCGCGGTGCTTGCGGCGATGGCGGTCGGCGGCGCCGTACGTCTGGCCCGCCCGCAGGCGCCCGACACCGCCCTGCTGATCCGGGTGGTGCAGCCCGACATCCCCCAGACCGCCAAATGGAGCGCCGAGGCCTTCGCCGGGATCGTCGACCGCTACGTCAAGCTCACCGCGACCCCGGCCACGCGCCGTCCCGACGTGGTGATCTGGCCCGAGGCCGCCATCCCCACCTTCGCCGACGAACTGTTCGCCCCCGAGGGCTGGACCGGCCAGGCCATCGCCGGCGCCCTGTCTCCCGGCCAGACCCTGCTGGCCGGCGTCGTCCGCCAGGAGGGGCCGACCTACTACAACAGCCTGCTGGCCCTGCGGCGCGGCCCGGCCGGGTTCCAGTTCCTGGCCAGCTACGACAAGCACCGGCTGGTGCCGTTCGGCGAGTACCTGCCGGTGGAGGGCCTGCTGACCCGTCTGGGCCTGACCAAGCTCACCGGCGTCGAGGGCAGTTTCGCCGAGGGGCCCAGCCCCGCCCCGATCGCGCCCGCCGGCCTGCCTAGGCTGCAGCCCCTGATCTGCTACGAAAGCCTGTTCCCCGGCTTCGCGGCCGGCGGGCCCCGCCCGGCCTGGATCGTCAATGTCTCCAACGACGCCTGGTTCGGCCGCACCTCGGGCCCGCTGCAGCACCTGAACCTGGCCAGCTATCGGGCCATCGAGGAGGGCCTGCCCCTGGTCCGCGCCACCCCCACCGGGGTCTCGGCGGTGGTCGACGCCCTTGGGCGCACCCACGCCAGCCTGGGCCTGGGCCGGTCGGGAGTGATCGACGCGCCGCTGCCCGCCGCCCTGGCCCCGACCCCCTACAGCCGCTGGCGCGAGGCGCCGTTCTGGCTGATGACCCTGGCGGGGCTGGCCTGCGCCCTGCGGCGCCGGCGGCCTTGACGGCGCGCGGGCCGGTGTCACGTTCGGGGCGATGAGCACCCCCCCGCCCCGCGACGCCAAACCCCTCGAGCCGGGGCTCTACATCGTCTCCACGCCGATCGGGAACCTGCGCGACCTGACCTTCCGGGCGCTGGACGTGCTGACCGCCTGCGACCTGCTGCTGGCCGAGGACACTCGGGTCACCGGCAAGCTCCTGAAGGCCTACGACCTGCACAAGAAGGTCGAGCGCTACGACGATTACGCCGGCGAGCGGGCGCGGCCGAAGATCCTGCAGGCCCTGGCCGCCGGCCAGCGGGTGGCCCTGGTCTCCGACGCCGGCACGCCCCTGGTGTCGGACCCCGGCTACCGGCTGGTGCGCGAGGCCGCCGCCCGGGGGACCCCGGTCATCGCCATCCCCGGCGCCTCGGCCGTGCTGGCGGGGCTGGCGGTCGCCGGCCTGCCCACCGACCGCTTCCTGTTCGCGGGCTTCCCGCCGCCCAAGTCGGGACCGCGGCGGGCGATGTTCGAGGAGCTGGCCGGGGTGCGCGCCACCCTGGTCTTCTACGAGACCGGCCCGCGCCTGGCCGAGAGCCTGGCCGACATGGCCGCGGTGTTCGGCGCCGGCCGCGAGGCCGCCGTCGCCCGCGAGCTGACCAAGCTTTATGAGACCAGCTACCGCGGAACCCTGGCCACCCTGACCGCCGATCCCCGGCTCGCCGCCCCCAAGGGCGAGATCGTGGTGCTGGTCGGCCCCGGGCGCGAGGAGGCCGCCGGGGCGCAGGAGGCCGAAGCCGCCCTGGTCGAGGCCCTGAGCCGCCTGGCCCCCAGCGAGGCCGCCGCCGAGGTAGCCAAGGCGCTGGGCCTGAACCGTCGCGAGCTCTACCGCCGCGCCGTCGAACTCAAGGGGCCCCAAGCAGGGGATAAAGCCTGATGGGCGCGCGGCTGCAGGAGATCCGCCGCCAGCGGGGAATGCGGGCCCGCGAAGCCGGCCGCTGGGCCGAGGTCCTGGCCGCCGCCTGGCTGCTGGCCAAGGGCTGGCGCATCCTGGGTTTCCGGCTCAAGGCGCCCCAGGGCGAGATCGACCTCCTGGCACGCCGCGGCGGCGTGCTGGCCGTGGTGGAGGTCAAGACCCGCCCCACGCTCGAGGAATCGCTCTCCTGCGTGACGCCGGCGCAGCAGGAGCGGCTGCGGCGGGCGGGGGCGGCCATCGCCGCCCGCCGACCGGACTTGGCGGGCCTGTTCGTGCGCCTGGATATGGTGGCGCTCGCGCCCGGCCGCCGTCCACGGCATATTCCCGACGCATGGGGACGAACTGGCGACCAGATCCCGGGAGCACGGCCGCGCCGATGACGCAGGAGGAAGCCGAGCAGGCCCTGGCGGCGGCGGGCGCGTCGCCGGACCACCGCTTCCCCCTGTTCGAGGCGGCCCTGTCGTGCGCCCTGCACGAGGACCCGGCCCGCGATCCCGGGCCCGCCCGGGCGCTCGCCGCCGAGGCCGCGAGCCTGCTGGCCATGCGGCTGAAGACCCAGCGGCCGGAGGACGCCATCTGCGAGGCCCTGGGCAATGACCTCGACCTGCACGGGGACCTGCTGGCCCACTACCAGGCCGCCGACGCCGACATCATCGCCGTGTGCGAGCGCCGCAAGGGCCTGCCGGTGGCCCTGGGCGTGATCTACCTGGAGGCCGCGCGCCGCTGCAAGCTGCAGGTGGCCGGCGTCGACTTCCCCGGCCACTTCCTGCTCCGGATCGAGACCGACCAGGGGCCGATGGCCCTGGACCCCATGGCCGGCGGCCGGGTGGTGATGCCGTCGGAACTGACTCGCCGGGCCCTGCAGATGGGCCTGACCCCCAACGCCGCCGACCGCATGGACAGCCTGATGGCGCCGGTGGCCGACCGGATGGTGGTGCTGCGGCTGCAGAACAACATCTTCGCCCGCGCCGCCTACGCCCGCGACTACGCTCGGGCTGAGCGCTCGGCCCTGCGCCGCGCCCTGCTCGACCCCACCGACCACCGGCCCTGGCTGGACGTGGCCGCCGCCCGCGAGGGCCAGGGCCACGTCGCCGGCGCCCTGCAGGCCCTGACCCAGGCCCAGCTTCTCGATGGCGGCGCCGCCCTGGCCGCCCGCGTGGCGCGCGAACGGCTGCGGCGGGCGCTCAATTAAAACAAACCGTCATCCTCCGGCCGCGCGGAACGCGCGGACGGTGTGGGTGAGGGCGACGCCCGCCCCATTTACCGTTATGCATCCCTGCATAACCGGAGCGCGCGCATGGGCCTGAAGGTCGCCATCCAGATGGACCCCATCGAGGGGGTCAACAGCCAGTCCGACACCACCTTCCTGATGGCGCTGAACGCCCTGGACCGCGGCCACCGGCTGTGGGTTTACCAGCCCGAACGGCTGGCGCTGGAGGACGGGCGGGTGACGGCCCGGGCCCGGCCGCTGGTGGTGCGCGACGTGGTGGGCGACCACTACACCCTGGGCGATCCCGAAATCCTCGACCTCGCCGAGGTGGACGTGGTGCTGATGCGCCAGGATCCGCCCTTCGACATGGCCTACATCACCGCCACCCACATCCTCGAGCACGTCCACCCCAAGACCCTGGTGGTCAACAACCCGGTCGAGGTGCGCAACGCGCCGGAAAAGCTGTTCGTCACCCACTTCCCCGGCGTGCAGCCGCCGACCCTGATCACCCGCGACATCGAGGCCATCGCCGATTTCCGCGCCCGCTATCCCGACATGATCCTCAAGCCCCTGAACGGAGCGGGGGGCTCGGGGGTGGCGCGGCTGAAGGGCGACGATTCAAACCTCGAAGCCATGCTCGACCTTCATTTCGCGCTCAGCCGCGAGCCGGTGATCTGCCAGGCTTTCCTCAAGGAGGTCGAGGCTGGCGACAAGCGCATCCTGCTGGTCGACGGCGAGCCGGTCGGCGTCATCAACCGGGTGCCCGCCGCGGGCCACGTGCGCTCCAACCTGAGGGTCGGCGGCCGGGCCGAAGCCGTGGACCTGACCCCTCGCGACCGCGAACTGTGCGCCATCATCGGGCCGGAGCTGAAGCGGCGCGGGCTGCTGTTCGTCGGCATCGACGTGATCGGCCGCTACCTGACCGAGATCAACGTCACCTCCCCCACCGGCGCGCAGCAGCTCAAGCGCTTCACCGGCGTCGACGCCACCGCCCTGATGTGGGACCGCATCGAGGCGATCCGCGCCGGGGGCTGAGTTCCACTTTTGTTCTTGACGACGCCGGTGGGTTGAGCGAGCGTCCGCAGACGGAACGGGCGGAGGCCGCATGGTCGCGCGGGTGGTCACGGTGGCGTTCGAGGGGGTCGAGGCCCGCCCCGTCGACGTTCAGGTCGAGCTCAGCTCGGGCCAGTCGAACTTCCTGATCGTCGGCCTCGGCGACAAGGCGGTGGGCGAGAGCCGCGAACGGGTGCGCGCCGCCTTCGCCGGCCTGGGCCTGGCGCTCCCTTACAAGCGCATCCTGGTCAACCTGGCGCCGGCCGACATGCCCAAGGAAGGCAGCCACTACGACCTGCCCATCGCCCTGGCCCTGATGGCCGCCATGGGGGTGATCCCCCCCGACGCGCTCTCCGGCTGGATGGCGTTCGGGGAGCTGGCCCTGGACGGCCAGATCGCCGTGACCGCCGGCGCGCTCCCTGCCGCCGTGGCCGCCTCCGCCGCGGGGCTGGGCCTGATCTGCCCCGAGCCCAGCGGCCCCGAAGCCGCCTGGGCCGGGGACGTCTCGATCCTGGCGCCGCGCTCGCTGATCGGTGTGGTGAACCACTTCCGCGGGACCCAGCTGCTGTCGCCGCCCAAGCCGGGACCGGCGCTGGACGGAGCGGCCTGGCCCGACCTGCGCGACGTCAAGGGCCAGGAGCAAGCCAAGCGGGCGCTGGAGATCGCCGCGGCTGGCGGCCACAACCTGGCTTTCATCGGTCCGCCGGGCTCGGGCAAGTCGATGATGGCCCAGCGCCTGCCGGGCCTGTTGCCGCCCCTGTCGGCGCGGGAGCTGCTGGAGACTTCCATGGTCCATTCGGTGGCCGGGCTGATCGCCCGGGGCGCCCTGACCCGCGCCCGGCCGTTCCGCAGCCCCCACCATTCCGCCAGCATGGCCGCCCTGGTCGGAGGCGGGGTCCGCGCCAAGCCTGGGGAGGTGAGCCTGGCCCACAACGGCGTGCTGTTCCTGGACGAACTGCCCGAGTTCGCGCCCCAGGCCCTGGACGCCCTGCGCCAGCCGCTGGAGACCGGCGAAGTGTTCGTCGCTCGGGCCAACGCCCACATCCGCTATCCGGCCCGCGTCCAGCTGGTGGCGGCGATGAACCCCTGCCGCTGCGGCCTGGGCGGGAGCGGCAAGGGCGCCTGCGGGCGGGCGCCGCGTTGCCAGCAGAGCTACATGGGCCGCATCTCCGGCCCCCTGATGGACCGCATCGACCTGCAGGTCGAGGTCCCGCCGGTGAGCGCCGCCGACCTGTCCCTGCCGCCCCCGGCCGAAGGCACCGCCGAGGCCGCCGCCCGGGTCGCCGTCGCCCGCGAGGTGCAGGAAGGCCGGACGGCGGTCGGCGAGGAGCCCGGAGCGGCCCTGAACGCTCGGATCGAGGGCGGGACGCTGGAGCGGTTCGCCTCCCCCGACGAGGCGGGCCGGGCCCTGCTGACCCGTGCGGCCGAGGCCGGCGGCCTGTCCGCCCGCGGCTGGACCCGCACCCTGCGGCTCGCCCGCACCATCGCCGACCTGGAGGGCTCGACCCCGGTCAAGCGCATCCACATCGCCGAGGCCCTGATCTACCGCCGCGCCGCGCCCGAGCCGGGGATCGGTCAGCCCTGGGCCGCCGGCATGGCCGAGCCCTCGGGGCGCGGGCCGCCAGGGTTCCGCCTGCTGGGCCGGCGCTGACCTCAGGCCTTGCGGAAGAAGCAGGCCGTGGCGTCGGCCGGGAACAGCCGCGCCAGGGGATAGGTGACCAGGGCGAAGACGTAGGCCGCAAGGGACAGGGACAGGGGCTGGTCCTTGACGTAGCGGATCCTCCGCCACAGGCCGGCGAGCTCCACCGTCTCCAGCCGCACCTCGCCGGCCGGCGCGAAGCCGTGGTTTGCCGCGGCGCGGGCGAGGTTGGCGGTGGTGAAGTACCAGACGTGCGGCGACGGCAGGCCCCGCTGCCACAGGCGATCGTAGGGCCCGTGCAGCCCCAGCCGGTCGAGGATGTCGGCCGTGCGGAAGAAAAACCCGCGCCGGTCGGGGCAGTTAAGGCACAGGACGCCGCCCGTCTCCACGTGCACGGCGCAGGCCTGCAGGGCGGCGCGCAGGTCGGGGATGTGCTCCAGCACGTCGTTGAAGACGATGACGTCGAACCGCTCGCCCGGCTCCAGCACGTCTGGGAAGAAGCCGTGCCGCACCGCCGCCCCGCGGGACCGGGCCGCCGCCACCGTGTTGGCGTCGGGCTCGATCCCCTGCGGCGCGAAGCCCATGGCCTTGGCGTGGCCCAGCAGGAAGCCGGGGCCGCTGCCGACGTCGAGGAAACGCCCGCCCGGCGCGGTCAGCCCGGCCAGGGCGGCCAGCAGGCGACCGTTGTTCTTGGCGCGCAGGGCCTCCAGGCCGGATTCGCGCATGGCCTCGTCCAGGGTCGCAGCCCCGGCGCTGTCGGGAATGGCGACGGGAAAGGTGGCGTGCAGCGCACGGCAATCGTCGCACCGCCACAGCCATTCATGGCGGAAGGGCTCCAGCAAGCCGTCGCATACGTCGCAGGGCCGCAAGCGAGTCTCCCGAAGTCAGGGGGTTCAGATGTAGCCCATCGGGGCCGCGTCGCCCGCCTATTTCGGCGGCTACCCGTAAACTGCCCAGGCGCGTCGACCGCTTGACCATCGTCGGGGATGGGCAGAGCTTCGCGGGGTCCATCCCTCATGGCCCAGCCAGAGGCGCGGGAGGACGAGGGGGGTTCGGGTCTTGTTTGCCAAGCTCATGAAGGCGTTCGCCGGCGGCGGCGCACAGACCGCAGCGGCTGCGGTCCGGCCCGCCTTCCGTCACGAGGACAGCTTCCTCACCCTCGAACAGACGGCCGTCGACCGCCGCTTCGACATGCCGTACCGCAAGACCTACGACTTCGAGGGCGACTTCATGGACGCCGACCACCGCCACCTGGCCGAATGCCCGACCCAGCACGGCATGATCGACCTGGGGATCGAGGGCTGGCTGCTGCCGGCGGACGCGCTGAAGCTCTACGAATTGGCCTATTTTTGCGGCGGCGACATGCTCGAACTGGGCTCGTACCGCGGCCTGTCGACCACGCTCCTGGCCAAGGCCTCGGTGAACGCCGGCCGCCGGGACGCCATCTATTCGATCGACAATTCGTCCGAGGCCATCGTCGGCAGCCAGGCGACCATGAAGGGCCGGCCGGGCGCCGACCGGGTCTCGTTCCTGCAGATGGACGGCGATTCCGCCATCAACAGGTTCATCAAGGCCCGCAAGCGCTTCCGCTTCGCCTTCGTCGACCACTCGCACCGCTACGAGCACGTCCTCAGCGCCTGCGGGCTGCTGCCCCAGGTTATGGTCCCCGGAGCCTTCGTTCTGTTCCACGACTACAACGACTATCGCAACCCGATGGAGGAGGTGGACGACTACGGGGTCTACCAAGGGGTCCGCGACGGTCTGGGCAGGGACCGCTTCGAGTTCTGGGGCGTCTACGGCTGCACCGGCCTCTACCGCTTCCGCGGCTGACCGCGCGGCGTTTGACCGGGCGTTAAGCCGGGACGGCTAGGCTGCGCGTCGGTTTCGCTGCCCGCCGGAGTTTCATGACCGACGCCCTCGCCGTCCTGCAGGCCCTCGCTCAGCCCGCCGCCCTGGCGGCCCCCAACGGGACTGTTCGGGGCAATGCGGTGTTCGAAGCCCTCCCGGCCGAGGTCCGCGCCCACGCGGCGCGCAGCATGGCCGAAGGCTGGAGTTCGACCCTCCTGCCCTCCGGCGACCGGCTGCTTCTGGCCGTCGAGACCGGATTACTGGCCCAGGAACGCTTCCTGGCCACCTTGAGCCACGAGATCCGCACTCCCCTCAACGGGGTCCTGGGCATGGCCGGCCTGTTGCAGCGCACCCGGCTCGACGCCACCCAGAAGGACTATCTGGCCGCCCTGCGCGCGTCGGGCGACCACCTGCTGGGCCTGGTCAACGACGTCCTCGACTTCGCCAAGCTGGAGAGCGGCCAGGTCGAGCTGGAGCCGACGCCCACCGACCTGGAGCGCCTGCTGCAGGGCGTGTGCGAACTGCTCAGCCCGCGGGCCCACGCCGCCGGCATCGAGATCGCCTGGGCCACGGCCGCGGCCCTGCCGCCGGTCCTGGCCGACGACGGTCGCCTACGGCAGATCCTGTTCAACCTGGCCGGCAATGCGGTGAAGATGACCAAGGCTGGCGGCGTGCTGCTAACCGCCGAACAAAGCGCGGCCGGCCGCGGCCGGATCGCCGTACGGTTCGCCGTGCGCGACACCGGCCCGGGCCTCGACCCCAAGGCCCAGACCGCGGTGTTCGAGGAGTTCGTCCAGACCGAGGACGGGGCCCGGGCCGGCGGCACGGGCCTCGGCCTGGCCATCGTCAAGCGGCTGGTCCAGGCCTTCGACGGCCAAGTGGGGGTGGAGAGCGCGCCCGGCGCCGGCGCCGAATTCTGGTTCGAGGCGACGTTCAAGGTCGCCTCCGCCGCCGCGGAGGGCCGCGAGCTCGCCGGCCTGTCGGTGGCGGTGGTCTCGGCCTCGCCCATCGTGCGCGAGGCCGCCGCGCGCCAGGTCCAGGCCAGCGGCGGCCGCGCCTTCGCCTTCTCCGCCCTGGCCGACGCGGAGGCCCAGGCCCCCGCGGGCGCGGTGCTGCTGATCGACCCGGAAGCCGGACGGCGCCGCATCGCCCCGCCCCCCAAGGATCGCCCCGCCCTGGTGATGCTGCCTCCCGAGGGGCGCAACCGGGTCGCCCGCCACCGCGCCGCCGGCTACGCCGGCTACCTGATCAAGCCCCTGCGCCGGGCCTCGCTCGCCGGCCGGGTGCTGGCCTGCCTGCAGGAGCGGGGCGTAGCCGCCCTGGCCCCGCCGCCGCCGGCCAGCGAGGACGAACGGGCCGCCGACGCCGGCGCCTGCGGGGCGCGGGTGCTGCTGGCCGAGGACAATCCCGTCAACGCCCTGCTGGCGCGCGCGCTCCTGTCCCGCGAGGGCTGCACCATCGAGCGGGTGGCCAACGGCCAGGAGGCGCTCGACGCCCTGGCGGCCGCGCCTTACGACCTGATCCTGATGGACATGCGCATGCCGGTGATGGACGGGCTGACCGCCGCCCGCGCCCTGCGCGCCCGGGGGATAACCACGCCGATGGTGGCCCTGACCGCCAACGCCTTCGAGGACGACCGCCGCGCCTGCCTGGAGGCGGGCATGGACGACTTCCTGACCAAGCCGATCGAGCCCGCCGCCCTGCGCGCGGCGCTGGCGCGCTGGACCTGCCCGCCGGGAGAGGCGAAGCTCGCCTCCTGATTTGGGGCGCCGCGCGAGCGCCCCGCCCGCGAGAGGCGCCGCCATGGCCACCCCCATCCCCGCCGTCCCGAAGAAGCGCCACAAGGCCAAGGACGTGCTGCGGTCCCTGACCCGGCCGAAGGTGGCGGTGATGCTGGCCCTGGGCTTCGCCGCGGGTCTGCCCTTCATGCTGATCGGCAACACCCTGGCCTATTGGATGCGCGAGGGCGGGGTCGACCTGAAGGTCATCGGTTTCGCCTCGTGGGTGGGCCTGGCCTACACCCTGAAGTTCCTCTGGGCGCCCGTCATCGACCGCGTCGGCGTGCCGTTCCTCGGGCGGCTGGGCCGCCGCCGCGGCTGGATGATCCTGGCCCAGTTCGTGATCGGCTGCGGTTTGCTGCTCATGGCGATGATCGGTCCGGGCGCAGGCATGAGCTTCTTCTACGTCGCCGCCGTGGTGGCGTTCGCCGCCGCCACCCAGGACATCGTCGTCGACGCCTGGCGCATCGAGATCGCCGACGACCCGGACGAGTTGGGTCTTCTGACCTCGACCTATTCGCTCGGCTACCGGGCGGCGCTGCTGTGCACCGAGGCGCTGATCCTGATCCTGGCCGACAGGGTCGGCTGGCCGGTCTCTTACGGGATGTTCGGCCTGATGATGGCGATCGGCGTCGGCGCGACCCTGTTCGCCAGGGAGCCGACCCGGGCCGACGAGATTCTCGAAGCCAAAGAGGCGGAGGCGCCCCTATGGACCCCCCGCGGCTTCGCCGACGCGGTCGCCGGCCCGTTCATCGCCTTCTTCAAGGAGCACGGCCGCTTCGCCCTGCTGATGCTGGTGATGATCACGCTCTATCATCTGTCGGACTATATGCGCGGCCCGATCTCCAACCCGTTCTACCACGACCTCGGCATCGAGAAGACCACGGTGGGGCTGGTGAGAGGCTCGATCGGCCTGTGGTGCACCATCGCCGGCGTGGCGACGGGGGGCCTGGCTTCGGTGCGGCTGGGCTATTTCCGCACCCTGATCATCGGCGCGATCATCCAGCCCCTGTTCATCGCCCCCTTCGGCGTGCTCGCCCTGGTCGGGCCCCACACGCCGCTGTTCGGCGCCATCATGGGTTTCGACGCCTTCGCCATCGGCTTCTCGGGCGTGGCGCTGGTGGCCTATATGTCGAGCCTGACTAGCCTGGGCTACACAGCCTCGCAGTACGCGGTCCTGACCTCGGCGGTGGCCTTCACTGGCAAGACCCTGAAGGGCTTCTCCGGAGCCATCGTCGAGCAGCTGCAGCAGGGGCGCGACCTGCTGCACGCCTATTCCCTGTTCTACTTCGGCGCCGCCCTGTTCGGCGTCCCGGCGGTGATTCTGTGCCTGATCCTGGCCCGGCCCCGCGCGGACGGGCCGACAGCGGAACCGGAGCCGGCCCCCGCAGGGTAGCCCGGCAGCGCTGCGCCCACGAAAAAGGGGGCCGCCCGACGGCCGCCCCCCTGGTCTCGCTGTCAGCGCGCCCCGTTAGACGAGGTCGCCCGCGCTGATCTGGTCGATGGTGACGCCCACCAGCTTGATCACTTCGTCCTGGCCGGCGCCGCCGGCATTATCGACGAAGATGTAGGTGTCCGCCCCGACCGTGACGGCGGTGAACACCCCCGTCGGCGCCGCGTTGGCCGCAGCCAGGGCGGCGTCGAAGGTGGCGGCCCCCGTCAGCTCGCGGTAGGCGGCGACCCCGAAGCCCAGCTTGTCCTGGCCCGGGGTGAAATCGAGGATGGTCTCGAAGTTGGTCTGGCCGGTGGAGGCGGAGCCTGCGCCGCCCCAGTCGCCGACGCTGGCGCCGAAGGTGTCGTTGCCCGAGCCGCCGATGAGGGTGTCCAGGCCAGCGTCGCCGCGGATGGAATCCTGGCCGAGGTCGCCGGACATGAAGTCGTTCTCGGAGCCGCCCCAGAGGGTGTCGCCGCCCTGGCCGCCGTAGATCGCGTCATTGCCCGCGCCGCCGAACACCGAATCGTTGCCCTGCTGGCCGTTGATGCTGTCGGCGCCGGCCCCGCCGTTGAGCAGGTCGTTCTGTTCGGTGGACGAGCTTGCGGTTTCGAAGCCGCCGAAGATCGTGTCGGCGCCGCTGCCGCCGTAGACCGTGTCGTTGCCGGCCAGGCCCGAGTAGGAGTCGTCGCCGAAGGCCGTGCCGACGTCGCCCAGGACGCCCATCTGGTCATTGCCGTCGCCGCCGACGGCGGTGTCGTTCCCCGCGCCGTTCGCTACGCTGTCGGCGCCGGCGTCGCCGGACAGGGAGTCGTTGCCGGCCTCGCCGACGAGGGTGTCGTCCCCCACGGCCCCAAACAGGGAGTCGTTTCCGTCGCCGCCGAGCAGGGAGTCGTCGCCGATGTCCCCCGACATGGAGTCGTCGCCGGCCTCGTTGGCGCCCGTGGCGCCTATCTGGTCGTTGCCCTGGCCGCCGAACAGCGAATCGGCGCCGTCCCCACCGACGACGGTGTCGTTGCCGATGTTGCCGTTGAAGCTGTCGTTCCCGGCTTCGCCGGCGCCTGCGACGCCCACGAGGTCGTCGCCCTGGCCGCCGGCAAGGCTGTCGTTGCCCGCGGCGCCGACCAGGGCGTCGGCGCCCATGTTGCCGTTCATGGTGTCATTGCCGCCGTCGCCGGTGGCCTGGTCGTTCTGGTCGCCGAGCAGGAAGTAGTCGTCGCCGCCACCGCCGGAGACGATGTCGACGCCGGCCGTCGAGGTGTCGTTCTCGGAATAGTAGTAGTCGTTCAGCACCGACAGGACCTGGACGCCCGGATTGGCGCCCGAGGCGTTGACCACCAGGTTCGACCCGTCGGTGAACAGGAAGTCGGCCTTGTCGCCCTGCAACTGGGTGTTCGTGAAGCTGATCGCCTTGCCGGCGTAGCTCAGGACGGTGGTCGCAGTGCCGATGGCGACGGCGACGTTGGCCGCGGTCCCGCCGGTGTCGAAGGTGAGGGTGTCGGCGGCGACGAACTGCAGCCCTTGGGACACGGTGATCGTGGACCAGGAATAGGCGGTCATGAGAGCTCCGATACGAGGTTGTCGGGCGGACGCCCGCAACGGGGGGAGCCCTGTCGGACCCCGGATACAGCTTGGCGGGGCCGCCCAGCCACACCTGGCTAAGTCGCCCGCGGCCATACTCGCGGCAGAGGTAAAACACCCCATTAACGGCGCGATTCCTGCGCCCCAGTCTTGCGGACGCGACCCGGCGTCAACCGGCGGAGGCGGACCTGGACCGGCTCACCCCACCCGGTCGCGCGAACCGGGGCTCGCGCTCAGGGCCTCACCCCGTCGGCGCGGACGTCGTAGGCGGCGAAGGTCGCCATGGTCAGGATCTGCGTCACCGAGGCCGACAGGGGGCAGATCTGCACCGGCTTTGACAGGCCCAGCACCAGGGGGCCGACGACGGTGGCGCCGCCCAGCTCCTGCACCAGCTTGGTGGAGATCGCCGCCGAGTGCACCGCCGGCATGATCAGCACGTTGGCCGGGCCCGTGAGCCGCATGAACGGGTAGTTGGCGCGCAGCTCGGGATTGAGGGCCAGGTCGGGCGGCATCTCACCCTCGTACTCGAAGGCCACCCCGCGGCGGTCGAGCTCGGCCACGGCCTCCCGCACCCGCTCGCTGCGGTCCCCCGCCGGATTGCCGAAGGTGGAGTAGGACATCAGCGCCACCCGCGGGGTGTAGCCCAGGCGGGCCACGGCCTGGGCCGCCTCCACGGTGATGTCCGCCAGCTCCAGGCCGGTGGGCAACTCGGTCACGCTGGTGTCGGCCAGGAAGATGGTGCGGCCCTTGGCCAGCAGCACCGACATGCCCATAACCCGGCCTCCGGGCGCGGGGTCGATCACCCGCAGCACGTCGGCGAGGCTCTGGTCGAAGGTGCGGGTGACACCGGTGACCATGCCGTCGGCGTGACCCATCGCCACCATGGAGGCGGCGAAGGCGTTGCGGTCCTGGTTGACCTGCCGCTGGGCGTCGCGGTGCAGGCCGCCCTTGCGCTGGATGCGGCTGTACAGGAGGTCGACGTACTCGCGGTTGCGCTCGGAGACCCGGGCGTTGACGATCTGCAGCTTGCTCTCGGCCGGGTCGATGCCGACCGTCTTCATGTTCGACAGCACCAGCTCTTCGCGGCCGCACAGGATCGCCTTGCCCAGGCCCTGGCTCTGGAAGGCGAAGGCGGCGCGGATCACCGCCGGCTCCTCCCCTTCGGCGAAGACGATGGTCTTGGGCTCGCCCTGCACCTTGCCCGAGACCTTCTGCAGGAAGGCCGCGGACGGGTCGAGGCGCTGGGCCAGGCTGGCCCGGTAGGCGTCCATGTCCAGGATCGGCTTCCTGGCCACCCCGGTGTCCATCGCCGCCTGGGCGACGAAGGGCGGCACGTACCAGATCAGCCTCGGGTCGAAGGGGGTGGGGATGATGTATTCCGGCCCGAACTTGAGGCTCTGGCCGTGGTAGATGGCGGCCACCTCGTCGGGCACGTCCTCGCGGGCCAGCTCGGCCAGGGCGCGGGACGCAGCGATCTTCATCTCGTGGTTGACCTGCCGGGCCCGCACGTCCAGCGCCCCGCGGAAGATGTAGGGGAAGCCCAGGACATTGTTGACCTGGTTGGGATAGTCCGACCGCCCGGTGGCGACGATGGCGTCGTCGCGCACCGCCTTCACCTCTTCCGGCGTGATCTCCGGGTCGGGGTTGGCCATGGCGAAGATGATCGGACGGGGCGCCATCGAGAGCACCATTTCCTGGGTCAGCCGGCCCTTGACCGACAGGCCGAGGAAGACGTCGGCGCCCACCAGGGCCTCTTCGAGGGTGCGCAGGGCAGTGTCGACCGCGTGGATGGATTTCCACTGGGTCATGCCGGTGGGGCGGCCCTTGTAGATCACCCCGGTGTTGTCGACGGCGATGCAGTTCTCGTGGCGGACGCCCATCGCCTTCATCAGCTCCAGCGACGCGATCCCCGCCGCGCCGGCGCCGCACAGCACCACGCGCACGTCCTCCAGCTTGCGGCCGGTTATGGCGCAGGCGTTGATCAGGCCCGCCGCCGAAATGATGGCCGTGCCGTGCTGGTCGTCGTGGAACACCGGGATGTCGAGCAGCTGTTGCAGCTCGGTCTCGATGGTGAAGCACTCCGGGCTCTTGATGTCCTCGAGGTTGATGCCGCCGAAAGTGATGCCGATGTTCTTCACCACGGTGATGAACTCGTCGGCGTCGGTGGTGGAGACCTCGATGTCGATGGAATCGACGTCGGCGAAGCGCTTGAACAGGACGCTCTTGCCTTCCATCACCGGCTTGGAGGCCAAGGCCCCCAGGTTGCCCAGGCCCAGGATCGCCGTGCCGTTGGAGATCACCGCCACTAGGTTGCCCTTGGAAGTGTATTCGTAGGCGAGGTCGGGATCCCTGGCGATCGCCAGCACCGGCGCCGCCACTCCGGGCGAATAGGCCAGGCTCAGGTCCCTCTGAGTGGCCATCGGCTTGGTGGCCACCACCCCGATCTTGCCGGGGGTCGGGAACTGGTGGAAGGCCAGGGCCTCCTCGTCGGTGAAGGTCCGCTTCTCGTCGGTCATTCGGCTGCTTTTTTTAGGGGCCGGGGGCGTTTCCGCGCGCACCCTAGTGTCTGCATCGGAGGGCCACAACCGCCCGTTGCCCCCTCCGTCAACCGCAGGGTGACGGAGGGGTCCCGCTCACTTCACCCTTCCGCCGACTCTCCCCAGCCGCTAGCGTCCGCGGGCTCATGAACGCTCACGCTCCCCCTCCCGCTCCGGACGCGACCGGCGCCACCCCCGTGATGGCGCAGTTCTTCGACGCCAAGGCGCGCCAGCCTGACGCCCTGGTGTTCTTCCGCATGGGCGACTTCTACGAGTTGTTCTTCGACGACGCCCGCAAGGCCGCCGAGGCGCTCGGCATCGCCCTGACCTTCCGCGGCAAGCACCAGGGCGACGACATCCCCATGTGCGGGGTCCCGGTGCACGCGGCCGAGGCCTACCTGGCCAAGCTGATCCGCGCCGGCTTCAAGGTCGCCGTCTGTGAGCAGATGGAGAGCCCGGCCGAGGCGCGAAAGCGCGGTTCCAAGTCGATCGTCCACCGCGACCTGGTGCGGGTGGTCACCCCAGGCACCCTGACCGAGGACTCCCTGCTCGACGCGCGGGGGGCCAACCGGCTGGCGGCGGTGGCGGTGCGCGGCGGCCAGGCAGCACTCGCCAGCGTCGAGCTCTCCACCGGCGAGGTGGAGTCCCTGCTGCTGGACCGCGATGAGTTGGGGCCGGCCCTGGCGGCCCTGCGCCCCTCCGAGATACTGGTCCCCGACCGGCTGTTCGCCGACGAGGTCGTCGCCGCGGCGCTGAAGGCCGCCGGGGGCCTGGTGCAGCCCCTGGCCGGCGCCCTGGCCGACCCCGCCGCCAGCGAGGCGCGGTTGAAGCGGCTCTACGGGGTCCAGACCCTGGACGGGTTCGGCGTGCTGACCCCCGCCGAGATCGCCGCCCTGGGCCTGATCGCCGCCCACCTGGAGACCACCCAGGCCGGCCGCGCCCCAGTCCTGCGTCCGCCCCGGCGCAGTATCGGCTCGGACGTCATGGCCATCGACCCGTCCACCCGCGCCAGCCTGGAGATCGAGCGCGCCCAGGCCGGCGGCCGCGAAGGCTCGCTGCTGGGCGCCGTCGACCGCACCGTCACCCCCGGCGGGGCCCGCGCCCTGGCCGACCGGCTGGGACGGCCCTTGCTCGACCCGGTTCGGATCGGCGCGCGGTTGGACGCGGTGGCCTTCTTCGTCGAGCGGCGGCGCCTGCGCGAGCAGGTGCGCCAGACCCTGCGCAGCGCCGGCGACATGGCGCGCGCCCTCTCGCGGCTGGCGCTGGGCCGAGGCGGGCCGCGGGACCTCGGCCTGCTGCGCGGCGGGCTGTCGGCGGGCGAAGCGGTCTGCGCCCTGTTCGCGCAAGCCGAGAGCGAGCCGTTCGGCCTGGCCGCCGCCGAGATCGCCCAGGCTTTGGCCGCCCTGTCCTTGGCCGACAAGCCGGCGCTCGCCGCCTGCCTCCAGACCCTGCGCGACGGGCTGGAGGACGACCTGCCCGCAGGCGGCCGCGACGGCGGCTTCGTGCGTCCCGGTTACCGGCCCGAGCTGGACCAGGCCCGCCAGCTCCGCGACGACAGCCGCCGGGTGATCGCCGCCCTGGAGACCCGGCTGCAGGGCGAGACCGGGGTGGGGCTGAAGATCCGCCATAACGCGGTCCTGGGCTATTTCGTCGATTGCACCGCCAAACAGGGCGAGCCCCTGCTCCAGCCCCCCTGGAACGCCAGCTTCATCCACCGCCAGACCATGGCCAACCAGCTGCGCTTCACCACCGTGGAGCTGGCCGAGCTGGACGCCAAGATCGCCCAGGCCGGCGACCGGGCCCTGGCCATCGAGGCCGAGACCTTCGAGCAATTCCGCGCCCAGGCCGGCGAGGTCGCCCCCGCCGTCCTGGCCGCCGCCGAGGCCCTGGCCGCCCTGGACGTCGCCTCCGCCTTGGCCGAGTGGGCCGCCGAGGTCGAGGCCGTGCGCCCGGAGGTCGACGACAGCCTGGCCTTCGAGGCCGAGGCCGCCCGCCACCCGGTGGTCGAGGCCGCGGTGCGCCGGAACGGCGACCCCTTCACCCCCAACGACTGCAAACTGGACGGCGGCGGGCTCGGCTGCCCGCGGCTGGCCATCGTCACCGGGCCGAACATGGCCGGCAAATCGACCTTCCTGCGCCAGAACGCGCTCCTGGCGGTGCTGGCCCAGGCCGGCTCCTTCGTGCCGGCGAAACGGTTTCGCCTTGGGGCGGTGGACCGCCTGTTCAGCCGGGTCGGCGCCGGCGACGACCTCGCCCGCGGCCGTTCGACCTTCATGACCGAGATGGTCGAGACCGCCGCCATCCTGACTCAGGCCACGCCGCGCTCGCTGGTGGTGCTGGACGAGATCGGGCGGGGGACGGCCACTTACGACGGCCTGGCCATAGCCTGGGCCTGCGCGGAAGCCCTGCACGACGTCAACCGCTGCCGGGCCCTGTTCGCCACCCACTACCACGAGCTGGCCAAGCTGGAGGACCGCCTCGCCCACGTCTGCAACCTGTCGATGCGGGCCAGGGAGTGGAACGGCGACCTGGTGTTCCTGCATGAGGCGGGCCCCGGCGCCGCCGACCGGTCGTACGGGGTGCAGGTGGCCAAGCTGGCCGGGGTCCCCGCCGCCGTGGTGGCGCGCGCCCGCGAGGTGCTGGACAAGCTGGAGAAGGAGCCCGGCTCGCCCACCCGGCTGGACGACCTGCCCCTGTTCGCCGTACGCGAGGCCCCGCCGCCACCCGAACCGTCGAGGGTGGAGAAGGCCCTCGGCGACCTCGATCCGGATGCGCTGAGCCCGCGCGAGGCCCTGGAAGCGCTCTACCGGCTGAAGGGTTTGATTTAATTCTTCGGCGGATCATGGGCGCTCGAAAATTGAGCAGGGGCGGCGGGCGCGAACCGCTGCCCAAAAATGCGGCGCCCATCGGCTCGGGCAAGAGGCTATACTCGCGCCGATGGCTTTCGCCCGTCGCGTGACTACCTAGGGAAAAAGGCCAGGACATCCCATGCCCTCCCGTTTGCGTCCTACCCGTATCGAGCACGTCGTCGATGGCGAGCGCCTTCGCGTCCAGCTCACCGCCGCCGCGCTCGACGCCATCGGCTCGGAGGCCGATCAGCGGACCCGTGCGCTGGAGGTGCTGCGCCAGGCTCTGTTCCGTGGACGGATGGTGGCCAAGGAGCGGCTGGAATCCGGCGCCGGCGGCATTGAGACGGCCCGGCTGCTGTCCAGCGTCACCGACGAGGTGATCTCGGCCCTGTACGACTTCACCACCGTCCACGTGTTCCGCGCCCGCAACCCCACCGAGGGCGAACGGCTGGCGGTTATGGCGGTCGGCGGCTACGGCCGCGGGGCGCTAGCCCCCTTTTCCGACATCGATCTGCTGTTCCTGCGCCCCTACAAGCAGAC
This sequence comes from Caulobacteraceae bacterium, assembly GCA_035493215.1. Taxonomy (GTDB): domain Bacteria; phylum Pseudomonadota; class Alphaproteobacteria; order Caulobacterales; family Caulobacteraceae; genus NCED01. Next base: position 57,447 of record DATJIO010000048.1, on the reverse strand, counting down.
CGCCCACGCCGAGAGCGTGATCGAATACATGCTGTACGCCCTGTGGGACCTGGGCTTCAAAGTCGGCCACGCCTCGCGCACCATCGACGAGTGCGTCAAGCTGGCGCGCGAAGACTTCACCATCCGCACGGCCCTTCTGGAGGCGCGCCATCTCTGCGGCGACCAGACCTTGTCGGGCGACCTGCGCCGCCGCTTCCGCAAGGAGGTGGCCGAAGGCACCGGCGCCGAGTTCGTCGCCGCCAAGCTGAGAGAGCGCGACGAGCGCCACGCCCGCGCCGGCGCCTCGCGCTATCTGGTCGAGCCCAACGTCAAGGAGGGCAAAGGGGCGCTGCGCGACCTCAACACCCTGTTCTGGATCGCCCAGTACCTGCACCCGTCGGACGCCCCGTCCGAATTCGTCGAGCTGGAGGAGTTCACCCCGGCGGAATTGAAGGTTTTCAAGCAGGCGTTCGACTTCCTGTGGGCGGTGCGCGCCCACCTGCACTTCGCCACCGGCCGGGCTGAGGAGCGGCTGTCCTTCGACCTGCAGCCAGAGATCGCGCGGCGGATGGGCTACGGCGACCGGGGCGACGCTCCGGCGGTCGAGCGCTTCATGCGGCGCTACTTCCTGATCGCCAAGGAAGTCGGGGCCCTGACCCGCACCTTCTGCGCCAAGCTGGAGCAGGAGCAGACCAAGAAGCCCCACGGCATCTCCCGCTTCCTGCCCCGGTCCAAACCCGTGCGCCGACCGCTGGAGCCGGGTTTCCACGAGGAGAGCGGGCGGCTCAGCGTCGACGGCGCCCACATCTTCGAGGCCGATCCGGTCAACCTGATCCGTCTGTTCAAAATCGCCGACCAGCGCGACCTGGACCTGCACCCCGACGCCTTTTCCGCCGCCAGCCGGTCGAAGGCCCTGATCACGCCCAAGCTGCGGCGCGACCCGGCCGCCGCGCGCCTGTTCCTCGACATCCTGGCCCACGGCCGCAACACCTACCAGACCCTGACCCTGATGAACGAGGCCGGGGTGCTGGGGCGTTACGTGCCGGAGTTCGGGCGCATCGTCGCCCAGATGCAGTTCAACATGTACCACTCCTACACGGTCGACGAGCACACCCTGCGGGCGGTGGGCGTGATCGCCGACATCGCCGCGGGCCGCCTGACCGACGACCATCCCCTGGCGGTCTCGGTGATGCCGCTGATCGCCGACCGCGAGGCCCTGTTCCTGGCCATGCTGCTGCACGACACCGGCAAGGGCGGGGTCGGCGGCCAGGAAGTGGCCGGGGCGCGGGCCGCCAAGACCGCCTGCGACCGGCTGGGCCTCGAGCGCGAGCGGGTGGAGCTGGTCTCCTGGCTGGTCGGCCACCACCTGATCATGTCGGACTTCGCCCAGAAGCGGGACGTCAACGACCCGGCAACGGTGGCGGCCTTCGCCAAGGTCGTCGAGAACCCGGAACGGCTGCGCCTGCTCCTGGTGCTCACCGTCGCCGACATCCGTGCGGTGGGCCCGGGCGTGTGGAACGGCTGGAAAGGCCAGCTGATGCGCGAACTGTACAGCGCCACCGAGGCGGTGTTCCGCGGCGGACGCGGCTCGGACCCCGCCGCCCACTTCCGCCTGCACCAGACCGGTGCGGCCGAGGCCGCCCGCGAGCGCCTGTTCGACGCCGCCGGCGGCGGCGACCCCGGCCTCAAGCTGTGGGCCCGCGAGATGGAGGACGCCTATTTCACCAGCTTCACCCGCGAGGAGCAGGCCGTCCATTACGCCCTGACCAAACAGGCGGGGAGCCAGGGCGGGGCGGCGGCGGCCTCCAAGATCGACGCCGAGCGCAACGCCGCCGAGATCGCCATCGCGGCCACCGACCGATGCGGCCTGTTCGCCGACCTGGCGGCGGTGGTCTCCGGCTTCGGGGCCAACGTGGTCGGGGCCAAGGTCTACACCTCGAGCGCCGGCCTGGCCCTGGACGTCTTCTATGTCCAGGACGCTTCGGGCGCGCCTTTCGGAGCGACCAACCTGGGGGCGCTGGAACGGCTGACCCGGGCGGTGGAGGCCGCGGCCCGGGGCGAAGCGCAGAAATTCGAGGCCCGCCGCACCGCCGACTTCGGCCGCGCGGCGGCCTTCACCGTGGCTCCGGCGGTGGCGGTGGACAACGAGGCCTCCGAAGCCGCCACAGTGGTCGAGGTGTCGGGACGGGACCGGCCGGGACTGCTGGAGGCCCTGACCCGCACCCTGGCCGACGCCGGGTTGTCGATCCAGTCGGCCCACGTCGACAATTACGGCGAACGCGCCGTAGACGCCTTCTATGTCACCGAGCCGACAGGCAGGAAATTGCGCGACCCCAAGCGCGTCGCGGCCCTGAAGCTCGCCCTGGGCGCAGTGCTGCAGGACACCGACCCCGAACCGGCGCGGCCGAGACTGCGCCTGGAGCGCGCACGGGCCAGCGTGGCGCGGTAGGGGACGCAGGGGGCAAGTCCGCTTGACCCGACTCCCCCATCCCGGTACCGCCGCGTCGTGACCGGGCCAGACGCGACACCGCCGCAAGAGCCCCTGCCGGCGTCGGACCTTCCGGCGGCGGCGGCCGCGGCCATGTCGCCCAGCCCCAAGGACACCCCCGTCCGCGGCGGCATCCTGCGGTCCTCTGCCATCTATTCGGGCCTGACCCTGGTCAGCCGGTTCCTGGGCCTGGCCCGCGACCTGGTGATCACCTCGCGGCTGGGGGCCAGCCAGACCATCGCCGCGGACGCCTACTATACCGCGCTCACCTTCCCCAACCTGTTCCGGCGGATGTTCGCCGAGGGAGCCTTCGCCGCCTCCTTCGTGCCCGACTATTCCAAGCGACTGGCCGCCGAGGGCAAGGAGGCTGCGGATAGGTTCGCCGCCGACGCCCTGGCGACCATGGCGGCCCTGACGGTGGCCATCACCATCGTCTGCCAGCTGGCCATGCCGTGGATCATGTACATCTACAGCAACGGCTACGGTCCGGGCTCGGACAAGTTCAAGCTGACGGTGATCCTGACCCAGATCACCATGCCCTACCTGCCGTGCATGGTGATCGCCGCCCTGTTCGCCGGGACCCTGCAAGCGCGGGGCCGCTTTATCGTCTACGGCTTCTACCCGACCCTGCTGAACGTAGTGATGCTGGCGGCCGTGCTGCCGCAGCACGAACCGGTCCGCGCCGCCTACGCCGCGTCCTGGGGCGTCCTGGTCGCCGGCGTCAGCCAGGCCGGCCTGTGCTGGTGGGGCGCCCGGCGCGCCGGCGCCCGCATCCATCCGCGCCACCTGAAACTGACCCCCGAGATCAAGGCCCTGCTGCGGCGGATGATCCCCGGGGTGATCGCCTCCAGCGCCACCCAGATCAACCTGTTCATCTCCGCGGCCCTGGCCAGCCAGGTGGCTGGGATGCGCGCCTGGCTGCAGGTGGCCGAGCGCTTCTACCAGCTGCCGCTCAGCCTGGTCGGCGTAGCCATCGGCGTTGCCCTGCTGCCGCGCCTGTCCAAGGCGATGCAGGCCAAGGACCACAGCGACACCCAGGGCTCGCTCGACCAGGCGCTGGTGTTCGGCCTAGCCCTCAGCCTGCCCGCGGCGGCGGCCCTGATGGGCATGCCGGGTTATCTGGTCGACGGCCTGTTCGCGCGAGGGAACTTCACCCACCAGGACGCCGCCAATTCCGCCGCCCTGCTGTTCCACTACGGCTGGGGGGTGCCGGCCTTCGTGCTGATCAAGATTTTGCAGCCGGCCTTCTTCGCTCGCGGGGACACCCGCACCCCCATGGTCTATTCCCTGGTCTCGGTGGGGGTGAACATCGTCCTGGGCGTGGCCCTGTTCTACACCGTCGGCTTCCCCGGCATCGCCGTCGCCACCGCCGCGGCCTCGTGGATCACGGTGCTGCAGATGACGCGCCGGCTGCACAAGCTCGACATCTGGCGGCCGTCGGCCGAGGCCTGGGGCAAGATCGTCCGCGTGACCGCCGCCAGCGTACTGATGGGCGTGGCGGTGGCGGCCGGCGCGCATTTCCGCAGCCTCCTGGAGGCCCCCTTCGCCGGCACGCATGGGGCCAAGGAGATCGTCGTCCTGGCCGTCGCCCTCGTGGGCGCCTTGAGCTATCCGGTCTTCCTGTTCGCCCTGGGCGGGGTGACCCTGGCCGAGGCCAAGGCGGCGCTGAAGCGGCGGCGCTGACTTGCGGTCCGGATGCGCGGGCCTTATGCCAGCGGCATGGCTTACGGTGCGCACAACAGCCGGCGATGGCGCTGACGCTCTGACCGTCCTCATCGGCGCGCTCGCGCCCGCACGTCCACCGCCTTCAAGAAGCCCGATCCCATGACCGACCAGCCCCCCCCCGCCTACGCGGGCCCTTCGCGCGTCCTCTCCGGCATCCAGGCCTCCGGCGCCCTGCACCTGGGCAACTACCTCGGCGCCCTGGTGAAGTTCACCCGGCTGCAGCACGAGATGGACACCTTCATCTTCGTCGCCGACCTGCACGCCATCACCGCGGCCCAGGACCCGGCCAAGCTCGCCGCCCAGACCCGCGAGATCGCCGCGGGCTACATCGCCGCCGGCCTCGATCCGACCAAGGCGACCATCTTTCCGCAGTCGGCGGTGCACGCCCACGCCGAGCTGGCCTGGATCTTCAACTGCGTCGCCCGCCTCGGCTGGCTCGACCGCATGACCCAGTTCAAGGAGAAGTCCGGCAAGCACAAGGAGCGGGCCTCGGTCGGCCTCTACACCTACCCGGTGCTCCAGGCCGCCGACATCCTGGTCTACCAGGCCACCCACGTGCCGGTGGGCGAGGACCAGAAGCAGCACCTGGAGCTGACCCGCGACATCGCCGCCAAGTTCAACAACGACTTCGACGCGCCCGGCTTCTTCCCCCTGCCCGAACCCCTGATCCAGGGCCCGGGGGCGCGGGTCATGTCCCTGCGCGACGGGACGGCCAAGATGTCCAAGTCCGACCCGTCGGACCAGTCGCGGATCAACCTCCTGGACGACGTCGACACCGTCGCCTCCAAGATCCGCAAGGCCCGCACCGACGCCGAACCCCTGCCGGAAACCGCCGAGGGCCTGGCCGGCCGGGCCGAGGCCGCCAACCTAGTGGGCATCTACGCCGCCCTGGCCGGGACCACGACCGCCGAGGTGCTGGGCGAATTCGGCGGCCAGGGCTTCTCCGCCTTCAAGCCGGCCCTGGCCGATCTGGCGGTGGAGACCCTGCGTCCCGTGGGCGACGCCATGCGCCGGCTGATGGCCGACCCGGGCGAGATCGACCGGGTGCTGGCCGAGGGGGCGACGCGCGCCGCGGCGGTGGCCGACCCGGTGGTGGCCGAGGCCAAGCGCCGCGTCGGCTTCTGGCCCGGCAGGGCGTAGGAGCGGCGGATGATCAGAGCCCTCGCCTCTACGGCCATCCTCGCCGCCCTCCCCGCCGTCGCCTCCGCCGCGATCGTGATCGAGCGGCCCGAAATCCGCGCCTCTCTGGGGGCGCAACCGACCACGGCGGCCTATCTGACCATCCGCAACACGGGGGCGGCGCCCGACCGGCTGCTAGGCGCGTCGTGCGCCTGCGCGGCCATGGTGATGGCCCACCGCTCGACGACGGCGAACGGGATCTCGCGCATGAGCATGGAAGCCGTCGTGGAGGTCCCGGCCCACGGCTCGGTCGCCTTCACGCCGACCGGTCGGCACCTGATGCTCACCGGGGTGAAGGCCCCGATCGCCCCCGGCGCCAAGGTCCCCATCGTGCTGCGGTTCGAGAAGGCCGGGCCCGTCACCGCCGTCTTCGCCGCCTCCGCCACGCCCGGCATGGGCGCAGAACACCAACACCACTGACGCGCCCGATCAGAAACGCTATACAGCCGCCGCCGCGGGACGACGGGGGCGGCCCCAAAGGGATCTTTCATGGCTGACTACATCATCCGCGACATCGCCTTGGCCGCTTACGGCCGCAAGGAAATCGACATCGCCGAGACCGAGATGCCCGGCCTGATGGCCGTCCGCGCCGAGTTCGGCAAGGACCAAGTGCTCAAGGGCGCGCGGATCGCCGGATCCCTGCACATGACCATCCAGACCGCGGTCCTGATCGAGACCCTGCAGGCCTTGGGCGCGGAGGTCCGCTGGGCCTCGTGCAACATCTTCTCGACCCAGGATCACGCCGCCGCGGCCATCGCCGCCACCGGCACCCCGGTGTTCGCCGTCAAAGGCGAGAACCTCGTGGAGTACTGGGAGTACGCCCACAAGATCTTCGAGTGGTCCGACGGCGGCTACCCCAACCTGATCCTGGACGACGGCGGGGACGCCACCCTGCTCTGCGTGCTCGGCCCCAAGGCCGAGAAGGACCCTTCGGTCATCGCCAACCCGCAAAACGAGGAGGAGGAAGCCCTCTATGCGGTGATGAAGCGATACCTGAAGGAGAAGCCGGGCTTCTATTCTGCCATCCGCGACGCCATCGGCGGCGTCTCCGAAGAGACCACCACCGGCGTCCACCGCCTCTACCAGATGGCCGAGCGCGGCGAGCTGCCCTTCCCCGCCATCAACGTCAACGACAGCGTCACCAAGTCCAAGTTCGACAACCTCTACGGTTGCCGCGAAAGCTTGGTCGACGCCATCCGCCGCGGCACCGACGTAATGCTGTCGGGCAAGGTGGCGGTGGTCTGCGGCTACGGCGACGTCGGCAAGGGCTCGGCCGCCTCGCTGCGCCAGGGCGGCGCCCGGGTCATCGTCACCGAAATCGACCCGATCTGCGCCCTGCAGGCGGCGATGGAAGGCTATGAAGTCCAGACCCTGCAGGACGCGGTCAAGCGGGCCGACATCTTCGTCACCGCCACCGGCAACAAGGACGTCATCACCGTCGACGACATGCGGGCGATGAAGAACAACGCCATCGTCTGCAACATCGGCCACTTCGATTCCGAGATCCAGATCGCCGGCCTGCGCAACTTCAAGTGGGACGAGATCAAGCCGCAGGTCCACCATGTGGAGTTCCCGGACGGCAAGAAGATCATCGTCCTGTCGGAAGGCCGGCTGGTGAACCTGGGCAACGCCACCGGCCACCCTAGCTTCGTGATGAGCGCGTCCTTCACCAACCAGACCCTGGCCCAGATCGAGCTGTGGACCAACGCCTCGGCCTACGCGCACAAGGTCTACACTCTGCCCAAGCATCTCGATGAAAAGGTGGCCATGCTCCACCTCGAGAAACTCGGAGCCAAGCTCACGCGTTTGCGTCCCGACCAGGCCGCCTACATCGGCGTCCCGGACCAGGGGCCGTTCAAGCCGGATCACTATCGCTACTGATCGCGCTGGTGATCCGAAACGCGCGCCCCTCAACCTGAGGGAGCTATCCATGCGTGCGAAAATCGTCGGCGGTCTGGTGCTGGCCATGGGCCTCACGGCCGCCGGATGCGCCGACAACAACCGGCAGGCGAACGCCAAGGTCTGCACGCCGTTCGCCGCCGCCCCGGCGGCCAACGCCGCCGATCCCACCGCGGTGAGCACCGCCCCCGGTGGCGAGGCGGCGGCCTTCGACGACTGCCTGCACCGCTGGGGCTACAAGCTGGCGGGCTCAAGGGACCCCGCGGGCGACGTGGCCGTGGCGGTCATGGCCGCCTGCGCGCCCACGCTGTCGCACTGGAACCAGTCGACCCTGGCCGCCCAGCCGCCAGGGACCACGGACGCCGCCATGAGCCTGGTGACCGGCAAGGAAGGCAACACCCCGGCCGACCGCTACGAGATGGGCCAGGGCAAGGCCCAGTTCTATGTGGTCCAGGCCCGGGCGGGGAACTGCGCGCCGCCGCCGAACTAGGGGTCGCTGGGGCTGAAGATCGTCGGGGTGTGAACCGCCGCTTAAACCTGACCGTCGATAGTGCTTCTTTTGGAGGCCACAGATGATCAGGGAACTGTTCAGCCTCGACGGCGCAATCGACCGCCGGACCTTCGCTCTGACCTATGGACTGATCTACGTCGCAACGATCGTGTTCGGCGTCGGGATCGTCGTTCTGGCGAGCTTGCTCTTGCTGATCGCCACCTTCGCGTTCGAGTTCGACCACGCGGTCGCGACCCGCTATTTCGCCATTGGTCTAGCCTTAGTCATCGTAGTTCCCGTCCTTTGGGCGATCGTGGCAGCCTATTGGAAGCGGGCGAGGAACATCGGCGTGAGCCCCGCGTTGCTCACCGTGACCCCGACTGTGCTCGGCCTCGTCGACTATTTCTTGCTGCGGCGAAGATTCGTCACCGGCTTCGTCTGGCCGTTCGAGGACATGACCGTCATCGGTGGCGCAGGAGAGTTGACCCTGCTCCTCGCCATGTTTCTAGCGCCGCCGCACAGCGGCGCCCCCGCGTCGAACACTCTGGGCTCTTGGCGTCGACTGTCGGTCATAGAAAGAATGGGGCTCGCGGTCGTCCTTGGCCTGATCTTCTGGGTGAGCGCTCGGTCGCTGGGCTTTCCCGGGGCCGTTCCTCAGGCGTGGGGATTGGCCGGCGCGTTGGCGGCTTCGATAAACGTCCTCGCCGACGCGTTCAGCGGTCGCCGGATACGGGCGCCGCTCCAGCCCAGCTAAGGCCGGTTTCAGGGCTTCCTGATCACGCTCGACACCTTGGCCCCGTGGTCGTAGCGGCTCTCGCCAGCGTAGACGATCACTTCGCATAGGATGTCGCCGTTCTGCTGGTCGGCCCAGATGTAACTTCGCTGAATGTGGACCTCGCGGCCCCCGATGGACAGGCCGACATAGGTGTCGCCCCATGGAATGTGCTTGGCCAGCGCCCCCCAGGTCAGGGACATCGCCCGCTCCAGCTCCTCGGCCGCGGTGGCGTCCAGGTCCGGCGTGCTCACGTGTCCGTCCTCGGCGCGACCTCCGCTTCGAAGGCGGCGAGGTCGGCGATCAGGCCTTGGACCGCGGCGGCGACGATCTCGCGGCCCTTATCCGGACTGGCTTGGCCAGGATCCGACCCCATCCGTCCGTCGGCGTAGCGGGCGCGGAAATCGGCCGCTTCGCGGATCGGCCCGTTGGGGGCGATGCGCGGGGCGTAGTTGGCGCTCTTGATCCCGTCCGGATAGGCGTACTGGGTGACGGCGATCTCGGAGGGGGTGGCATGGGTGCCGTGGCCTTCGGGGAACAGCCGCACGCACAGCTTGGTCACCCCCGGCAGGTCCCACCAGTTCTTCAGCTTTAGGGAATAGCCGCGGGGCCGGCCCTGGTAGCTGGCCTCGGAATAGATTTCCGAGAAAGCCGCCTCGATGGTGGCGACGTTTCCGCCGTGGCCGTTGAGGAAATAGATCCGCTCGAAACCGTGGGCCGCCAGGCTGACGGCCCAGTCGCGGAGCGCCGCGATCATGGTCGAGGGCCGCAAGCTGATCGAACCGGGAAAGCCCAGGTGGTGCTGGGCCATGCCGACGTTGAAGGTCGGCCCCACCAGCATCTCGCTCCTGCCCTGCGCCTCGTGGGCGATGATCTCCGGGCACAGCCAATCGGTGCCCAGGAGGCCCGTGGGGCCGTGCTGCTCGTTGGAGCCGATCGGGATCACCACCGCCTTGGAGCGGGCGAGCCAAGCCTCGATCTCGGGCCAGGTGGAGTGGGCTAGCAACATGGGATCAGACTTTCTAAAGCCGCGGCCGAGCACTTCTCCCGTTCTCGCCGCCCGGCAAGGCTACTACAGTCCCGCCCGCGGGGGTGGAACCTTGTCTTTCGCATGAAATAAGGGAGGAGCCCCATGGCCCTGCAACTCGGCGATACGGTCCCCGATTTCACCCAGGACTCCACCGAGGGACCGCTGAACTTCTACCAATGGGCGGGATCGTCCTGGGTCGTGCTGTTCTCGCACCCGAAGGATTTCACCCCGGTCTGCACCACCGAGCTCGGCGCGGTCGCCAAGCTGAAGCCGGAGTTCGACAAGCGCGGGGTCAAGGTGGTCGGCCTGTCGGTCGACCCGGCCGCCAGCCACGCGAACTGGGCCAAGGACATTGAAGAGACGCAGGGGACGGCCCTGAACTTCCCCCTGATCGCCGACCATGACCGCAAGGTTGCCGACCTTTACGGCATGATCCATCCCAACGCCCTGGAGACCATGACCGTACGTTCGGTGTTCGTGATCGACCCGAACAAGAAACTGCGCCTCACCCTGACCTATCCGGCGGCCACGGGGCGGAACTTCGACGAGCTGTTGCGCACCATCGACAGCCTGCAACTCACCGACAAGCACAAGGTCGCCACCCCGGCCAACTGGAAGCAGGGCGGCGACGTGATCATCCTGCCGTCCCTCTCCGACGACCAGGCCAAAGACCTCTTCCCCAGCGGCTGGACGGAGCACAAGCCCTACCTGCGCACGACCAAGCAGCCCGGGACTTAGGGCGCGGCGCACGAGCCCCTCGCCCGCTTCCCGCCTTGCGTCCCCTCCGCCGCTCCGCCTAACTGCGCGCTCCATCGTCAAGGAGCCCGCCCGTGAGCCATCCCGAGGTCGTTCCCGTTCCGGCCGCCTGGGTTTCCGCCACGGGCGTGGACGCGGCGGCCTACAGGCGGATGCAGGAGGAGGCCGCCCGCGACCCGGCCGGCTTCTTTGGCGGACAGGCCGCGCGGCTCGACTGGATGCGGCCGTTCACCGAGGTCCGCGACGTCTCCTTCGACGCCGCCGACTTCCGCATCCGCTGGTTCGGCGACGGCATCCTCAACGCATCCGTCAACTGCGTTGACCGGCACCTGGCCGACCGCGCCGACCAGACCGCCATCCTGTGGGAGGCCGACGAACCGGGCCAGTCGAAGGCGATCAGCTACGCCGAACTGCACCGCCAGGTCGGACGGATGGCCAATGTGTTGAAGAGGCATGGAGTCAGGAAGGGCGACCGGGTCACGATCTACCTGCCGATGATCCCGCAGGCGGCCTACGCCATGCTGGCCTGCGCGCGGATCGGTGCGGTGCATTCGGTGGTGTTCGGCGGCTTCTCCGCCGACAGCCTGGCCGGACGGATCCAGGACTGCGCCTCGACCGTGGTGATCACCGCCGACGAAGGCGTGCGCGGCGGACGCAGATTCCCCCTCAAGGCCAATGTCGACGAGGCCCTGAAGGCTTGCGAGGGCGTCCGCTCGGTGCTGACCGTGACCCACACCGGAGCCGCAGTAGCAATGACCCGCGGCCGCGACTTCGTCTACGAGCGCGAGGCCGCCGCGGTGTTCGACGACTGCGAGCCCGAGCCGATGGGGGCCGAGGACCCCCTGTTCATCCTCTACACCTCGGGATCGACGGGCAAACCCAAGGGGGTGTTGCACACCACTGCCGGCTATCTGTTCTGGGCCGCCTGGACCCACGAGCTGGTGTTCGACTACCGCCCGGGCCAGGTCTACTGGTGCACCGCAGACGTCGGCTGGGTCACCGGCCACAGCTACATCGTCTACGGGCCGCTCGCGAACGGGGCGACCACCCTGATGTTCGAGGGCGTCCCGACCTACCCCACCTCCTCGCGCTTCTGGGAGGTGATCGACGAGCACAAGGTCGAGACCTTCTACACCGCCCCCACCGCCATCCGCTCGCTGATGCGCGAGGGCGACGCGCCGGTGAAGTGCACCTCGCGCAAGTCCCTGCGGCTGCTGGGCACCGTCGGCGAGCCGATCAACCCGGAGGCCTGGGCCTGGTACTGGCGGGTGGTCGGCGACGAACGCTGCCCTGTGGTCGACACCTGGTGGCAGACCGAGACCGGCGGCCACATGATCACCCCGGTCCCCGGCGCCGTGGACCTCAAGCCCGGCTCGGCCACCCTGCCCCTGCCAGGCATCCGGCCGGAGATCGTCGACGCGGCGGGCGTCCCGCTGGAGGGGGCGGTCACGGGCAACCTGTGCATCGCTGACAGCTGGCCGGGGCAGATGCGCAGCGTCTACGGCGACCACCAGCGCTTCATCGACACCTATTTCACCACCTACCCGGGCCGGTATTTCACCGGCGACGGCTGCCGCCGCGACGAGGACGGCTACTACTGGATCACTGGGCGGGTGGACGACGTCATCAACGTCTCCGGCCACCGCCTGGGCACCGCCGAGATCGAAAGCGCCCTGGTCGGCCATCCGGCGGTGGCCGAGGCCGCGGTGGTCGGCTTTCCCCACGACCTCAAGGGCCAGGGCATCTGGGCCTACGTCACCCTGAAGCTGGGAGTCGAGCCCACCGAGCAGGTCCGCGCCGAGCTGATCCAAGAGGTGCGCCGCGAGATCAGCCCGATCGCCACCCCGGACGTGATCCAGTGGGCGCCCGGTCTGCCCAAGACCCGCTCGGGCAAGATCATGCGGCGCGTCCTGCGCAAGATCGCCGAGAACGAGCTGAACGCCCTGGGGGACACTTCGACCCTGGCCGACCCTTCTGTGGTGGACGACTTGGTGAAGAACCGAGGGAAGTGATTTTCCGCTCATTCCCAAGGAGGCGGGGTTGAGCGGTTTCTAGGGAGCCGTTTCCAAAAACCGGTCCAGCGCCGCCAGTACTTCCGGCTCGTCGAGCATCGGGGCATGGCCGACCCCCGGCGCCTCCGCCACGCTCATCAGCGGAGCCAGGGCCCGCATCTGCGCCACCCGCTCGGGGTCGATCAGGTCGGAAATCTCCCCGTGCACCAGCAGCAGCGGCCGCCCCGTGGCGAGGCCCACGAACAGGGGTGTGATGTCAGGCGCCAGGGCGCCGGGACCCGCGGCCCGGATGGGGGCGGCGATGTCCGGGTCGTAGGCCAGGCGCAGGGTCCCGCCCGGGCCTTCCTCGAACAGCCGCCGGGCGAAAGCGTCCCAGTCGGCCGGGCCATAGGCCGGGAAAGCCGCATGGTTGATCGCCCGCGCATGGGCCGCGGCCTCGCCCCAGTCCTTCGCGTGCGCGTCGCGACCGGCGTAGCCGGCGATCCGCTGCAGCCCGACGGGACTGAGGTTCGGGCCCACATCGTTCAGCACCGCGGCGGCGACGATGGCGGGCCGCATCGCCGCCAACACCATAACGACGATCCCGCCCAGACTCGTGCCGATGAACACCGCCCGCCCGATCCCCGCCGCCTCCAGCAGGGCCAGCACGTCGGCCGCGTAGGTGGCCGGCACATAGTTCATCGGCTGCGGGTCCCAGGCCGAGCGGCCGCGCCCGCGGAAGTCCACCGCCAGCACCCGGCGTCCCCGGTCCGCGATCCATGGGGCCAGCGCACCGAAGTCGGCGGCGTTGCGGGTCAGGCCGTGCAGGCAAACCACCGGCAGGCGGGCCGCCCCCGCCTCGCCGGGGTAGTCCCGGGCGTGCAGGGCCAGGCCGTCGGCCCCGCTCCAGGTCCGATCCATGTAGTCGGCGTTCATCCTGCCCCTCCACGCCGCCTTTTCGATCAGGCGGACCGATTTTCAGCCCGAAATTGCTGCACTGCAATAAAAAGTTGATGGAGCAACGGTAAATTTGGGCGTCCGGCGCGCTACCAGCGTACTCCGGTGTCAACGACAGCGGCCAACGCGCCGTTTGGGAGAAGCGACCGGACGAGGGTTTCCCTTGAAACCTCTTCTGGAGTGACACAGATGATCCGCACCCTGACCGCCCTTTCGGCTCTTGCCGCCGTGTCTCTGGCGACCCCCGCCTTCGCCGACGACATCCGTGTGGACCTCGCCGGCAAGACGCCGGCGGAGGCCTACGCCGCGATCAGCCGCGCCGCCGATACGGCATGCTCGACCTCGCTCACCCCCCGCGAATGGCTCCACCTCCGCGCGAGCTGCGTCGCCGAAACCGTCGAGGCGACCCTGGCCAAGATCGGCGACCCCGCGCTCGTCCAGTACAGCCAGACGCGCAAGGGCGCCCTGCAACTCGCCTCGCGCTGAACCGAAAAGGCGGCGGTCCGGCTCCGCCGGACCGCTTCCCCTTAATCTACCCTGGAGCACCAGCGATGATCCGTAACCTGACCGCCCTCTTCGTTCTGGCCGCCGCCGCCGCGATGGCCGTCCCCGCCTCGGCCGAGGAGATGCGCCTCAACCTGGTCGGCAAGACCCCGGCCCAGGCCTACGCCCAGATCGCCACAGCCGCTCGGGCGGTCTGCTCTCCGGCCGTCGGCGACAGCATCTATTCGCCCTACATAGGCTCTAACTGCGTCGCCGAGACCATCGAAGCCACCCTGGCCAAGATCGGCGACCCCGCGCTCCTGCAGTACAGCCAGGCGCGCAAAAGCTTCCTGCAACTCGCCTCGCGCTGATCCGACAAATCCTGCGGTCCGGCTCCGGCCGGGCCGCAGGCTATCCTGGCGAGGCGAAGTTTGGCCTCGGTGCGCCTGGGTCCATGCGCCGGTCGTGGATTTTGCCGATCGGGACGTGGTCGCAGGCCCCCGGCCGCAAGGGCCAAAAGCACCGTCATCGTCACCAGCCTCATCGTCATCGCCCCGTTTCTCTCCGTCAGCGCCGCGAGATGACCCGGTGCATGCGTGGGGCCGGTCCGGCCGGGGCGCGCAGGCGGAGGTCGGTCGGGGTGGCGTAGAGGTCGAAGGCGTCGGTGCGCTCGATGCGCACCTTGACGAGGTCGCCGGACCGCAGGGCGCCGCCCGGAGTGACGAAGACGTGGCCGTCGATCTCCGGCGCGTCGGCCTTGGAGCGGGCCACGGCCACGCCGTCCGGGCGCACCGAATCCACCAGCACCTCGACGATGCGGCCGACCTTTTTCTTCAGCTTGGCCCGGCTGATCCGCGCCGCGGCCAGCATGAACCGCTCGCGGCGCTTCTGCTTGACCTCTTCGGGCACGTGACCCGGCAGGTCGCGGGCGGCGGCCCCGGCGACGTTCTCGTAGGCGAAGGCGCCGACCCTATCGAGCTGCGCCTCCTCCAGCCAATGCAGCAGGAATTCGAAGTCTTCCTCTGTCTCGCCGGGGAAACCGACCACGAAGGTCGAGCGGATGACGATGTCCGGGGCGATCTCGCGCCAGCGGGCGATCCGCTCCAGGGTCTTCTCCTGGTTGGCGGGCCGGCGCATGGCCTTCAGCACCTTCGGGCTGGCGTGCTGGAACGGGATGTCCAGGTAGGGCAGCACCTTGCCCTGAGCCATCAGCGGTATGACCGCGTCCACGTGCGGATAGGGATAGACATAATGGAGCCGCACCCAGGCCCCCAGCTCGCCCAGGCCACGGGCGAGGTCCTCGAGGTTGGCGCGCCACTGCCGCCCGCGCCATTCGCCGGGGGCGTACTTGATGTCCAGGCCATAGGCCGAGGTGTCCTGGGCCACCACCAGCAGCTCCTTCACCCCTGAGGCCACCAGCGCCTCGGCCTCGCGCAGCACCTCAGCGATGGGGCGCGAGACGTGGCCGCCGCGTAAGGACGGGATGATGCAGAAGCTGCACTTGTGGTCGCAGCCCTCGGAGATCTTGAGGTAGGCGTAGTGCTTGGGCGTCAGCTTGAGCCCGGCCTCGGGCATGGGGACCAGTTCGGCGAAGGGCGAGGCCGGGACGTGGCGGTGAACCGCGTCCATCACCGCCTCGGTGGCGTGGGCGCCGGTGATGGTGACGTCCGGGTAGCGCTCCAGGATCAGCTCGGGCTCGGCGCCGAGACACCCGGTCACGATCACCGGCCGGCCCGAGGCCTGGGCTTCGCCGATGGCCTGCAGGCTCTCTTCGCGGGCGGAGTCCAGGAAGGCGCAGGTGTTCACGATCACCGCGTCGGCGCCGCCATAGGTGGCCGAGGTGGCGTAGCCCTCGCCTCTAAGCCGGGTCAGGATCCGTTCGGAATCCACCAGGGCCTTGGGGCAGCCCAGGCTGACCATGCCGATCTTCTTAGGGCTTTCGCCCATGCGCGGGATCTCTCACAAAAACGGGAAGCGGGCCGGGTCTATAGCCTAGGACGGCCGCGCCGTCACGGCGGCGATCCGCGCCACCAGCGGGGCCACACAGGCCGACAGGGAGCCGCCCTCGAACAGCAGGCCCCCAATCCCCGCCGCCTGGGCCGCCTGAAGGTCGCTTTCCTTGTCGCCGATCATCACCGTGCGGGCCGGATCGAGGCCGAACCGGGCGATCAGCTCCAGGATCATGCCCGGGGCGGGCTTGCGGCGGTCCGACGCCGCGTCGGGGTGGTCGGCGCAATAGACGAAGCCGTCGATCCGCGCCCCCTGGGCCGCCAGCTCGGCCGCCATCCATTCATGCAGCGCGCGGACGTCGGCCTCGCCGTAGAAACCGCGGGCCACGCCGGACTGGTTGGTGGCCACCAGGGCCAGGAGGCCGGCGTCGTTGACCGCCCGCACCGCCTCGGCGGCGCCCTCGATCCAGGCGATCTGGTCGGGGCGGTGGGCGTATCCCACGTCGCGGTTCAGCACCCCGTCCCGGTCGAAGATCACGGCCCCGGCGCCCATGGGGCTCACGCCTCCAGCTTGGCCCAGGCCAGTTCGGTCACGTGCTCGGCGGTGATGCGGAATTCCTTGTAGAGCCGCTCATAGGGGGCGCTGGCGCCGAAGCCGGTCATGCCGACGAAGCCGCCGCCCTCGCCGATGAAGCGGGTCCAGCCCTGGCGCACCCCGGCCTCCACCGCGATGCGCACCGGCGCCGCGCCGATGGTCTCGATCTGGTAGAGGTCGTCCTGCAGGTCGAAGATTTCCCAGCAGGGGGTCGAGACCACGCGGGTACCGACGCCGGCGGCCTGCAACTGCTCGCGCGCCGCCATGGCCACCGCCACCTCCGTGCCCGAAGCGAACAGGCTGACCCGAGCCGCCCCGACGGTGGACGCCGCCAGCTCGTAGGCGCCGCGGGCGCACAGGTTCTCGGCGGACGGGACGGTCCGCGCCGCCGGGGTCTTCTGGCGCGACAGAGCCATGATCGAGGGCGTGAACTGTGCCTCCAACGCCACCCGCCAGCACTCGGCCGCCTCGACCGCGTCGGCGGGACGGAACACCAGCAGATTGGGGATGGCGCGCAGGGACGCCAGGTGCTCGACCGGCTGGTGGGTCGGGCCGTCCTCGCCCAGGCCGATGGAATCGTGGGTCATGACGTGGATGACCCGCACGCCCATCAGAGCGCCGAGCCGGATCGCCGGCCGCGAATAGTCGGCGAAGGCCAGGAAGGTGCCGGAATAGGGAATCACCCCGCCATGCAGGGCCATGCCGTTCATCGCTGCGGCCATACCGTGTTCGCGCACCCCGTAGTGCACGTAGCGCCCGTCATAGTCGGGGGCGTCGAAGGCGGTCATGCCCTTGACGAAGGTGTTGTTGGAGCCGGTCAGGTCGGCCGAGCCGCCGATCATCTCCGCTATGGCCGGGACCAGGGCCTCGAGCGCCGCGCCGGAGTGGACGCGGGTGGCGTTGGCCGGGCCGGTCTCGGCCATCTTGGCGACATGGGCGTCAAGGCCGGCGAAGGCCCCGGCGGGCAGCTTGTTCTGGACTACGGCGCGCTCGAAGTCGTCGCGGTGGTGTGAGCGCTTCAGCCGCTTGGCCCACTTGCGGCGGGCGCCGCCGCCCTTGGCGCCGGCCTCGCGCCAGGCCGCGGCGATTGGCTCGGGAATCTCGAAGGGCGCCGCGGTCCACGCCATGGCCTCGCGGGCCTCGGCGATCTCGGCGTCGAACAGGGTGTAGCCGTGGCTGTGGGGGTCGCCTTCCTTGCGCCCCGCTCCTTTGCTGATCCTGGTCCTGCAGGCGATCAGGCTCGGCATCCTCTGCTTCTTGGCCCAGGCCAGGGCTTTCCTGATCTGGCCGAAGTCGTGGCCGTCGATGCGCTTGACCGCCCAGCCGGCCGCCTTGAAGCGGGCGACCTGGTCGCCGATCTCGGCGATCGTCGCCTCGCCGTCGATGGTGGTGTTGTTATCGTCGAACAGCACCGTCAGCCGGTCCAGCTTCAGCCGTGCGGCGAGGCTGATCGCCTCGTGGCTGATCCCCTCCATCAGGCAGCCGTCGCCCGCGACGACCCAGGTGCGGTGGTCGACCAGGTCCTCGCCGAACCGGGCCGCCAGGTGGCGCTCGGCCATGGCCATGCCCACCGCGGTGGCCAAGCCCTGGCCCAGGGGGCCGGTGGTGGTCTCCACCCCGGGGGTATGGCCGTATTCCGGATGCCCAGGGGTCTTGGAGCCCCACTGACGGAAGTTCCGGATCTCGTCCATGCCGATGCCGGGGACGCCGGTGAGATGCAGCAGCGAATAGAGCAGCATCGAGCCATGGCCGGCCGACAGCACGAACCGGTCGCGGTCGGGCCACTGCGGGTCGGCCGCGTCGTATTTCATCACCCCCGTGAACAGCACCGTGGCCACGTCGGCCATGCCCATCGGCATGCCCTGGTGCCCGGAGCGGGCCGCGTGCACCGCATCCATGGAGAGCGCGCGGACGGCGTTGGCCATCATCAGCGGCGTAGGGGTCGCGGCGGCGGAATCGTGGGCGGGCATGGAGGACCTTCGGCGGGCGGGCAGGCGGGACCTTTGCCCCGCCGGACGGGGTTTCGCAAGCGGGCCCCGGCGACATCAAGGGTCCGCGAGGTCTTCGCGTCGGCGGCGGCGGTGGTCTATAGAGGTCAGTGTATCCGAGTCTTACCGCATGGGAGCGGCCATGAGTGAAGCCGAAAGTCCGCTGGACGCCGCCATCCGTCGGCTGGACCGCGCCCTGGCCTCGCTGGAGGCCCGCGTCTCCAACCGGCTGACGGCCATGGAAAGCCGCGGCGAGGACATGTTCGACCACGACCGGGCGCAGCTGGCCGCCGAGCTCGACGCCGCCAGGGCCCGCGAAAGGGCTCTGGAAGAGATCGCCGCCGAAGCGTCCGCGGCGTTGGGGCGCGCCGCCGCCGAAGTGCGCGCGGCCCTGCAGGCAGGGACCTGAGCGATGACCACACTCTCCGTCGAAGTGAACGGCCGCGCCTATATGGTGGGTTGCGAGGACGGCCAGGAGGCCCACGTCGAGGCCCTGGCGCGACAGTTCGACGCCCAGGTCCGCGAGGTGAGCGATGCGGTGGGCCAGGTCGGCGAGTTGCGCCTGTTCCTGATGGCCGCCCTGATGACCGCCGACGAACTGGCCGACGTTAAGGCGCGCCTGGCCCAAGCCGAAGAGAACCAGGACGGCTTCGACGGCGCCCGCGCCGCCGCCGAGACCCGCGCCGCCGAAGCTCTGGACGCCGCGGCCCAGCGGATCGAGGCCCTGGCCGCCAGGGTGGGGTGATCCTCGACCGTTGCGGGTCCGAAAGCCTCGTCCTTCGACAAGCTCAGGATGAGGCTTTCTACTGCGCGACCATCTCATTCGGCCTCATCCTGAGCCTGTCGAAGGACGAGGCCGCGCACCGCGCGCTCCGACAGCGTAGATAAAGTATGGCCCTGGTCGCCCGAGTCCTCCTGCCGCTGCCCCTGCCCGAAGCCTTCGACTACCTCGTCCCCGAGGGGGCCGAACTGGCGGTGGGGGACCATGTCGCCGCACCCCTGGGGCCGCGGCTGGTGCGCGGGGTGGTGGTGGAGCTACGCGAGGCCCACGGGATCAACCGGCCGCTGAAGGCGCTGCAAGGCCGCATTGACGAGCCGCCCCTGCCCCCGGGAACCCTGGCCTTCGTCGAATGGGCGGCCCGCTATGGCTGCGGGGCCCCCGGCGAGGCCCTGGCCATGGCGCTCAGGGGCCTGCGCGCGCCTCTCCCGAACCCCGAACGGCTGGTCGCCGCCACCGGCCAGGCCCCGGCCAAGCCTACCCCCGCCCGGGCCAGGGTGCTCGAGGCGGCTCTGGCCGGCCCGCAGAAGGCCGCCGCCCTGGCCCTGACCGCCGGCGTCTCCGCAGGCGTGGTGAAGGGGCTGATCGAAGACGGCGCCCTGGCCTGGGTCGAGCGGGCGGCCGACGCCGGTTTCGCCGAGCCCGACCTGACCCTGCCCGGCGCGACCCTCAACGCCAGCCAGAAGGCCGCCGCCACGGTCCTGGCCGACCTCGCAACGGCGGGGGGATTCGGCGTCGCCCTCCTCGACGGGGTGACAGGCTCCGGCAAGACCGAGGTCTATCTCGAGGCCGCCGCCGCGGCCCTGGCCGCCGATCCGTCGGCCCAGGTCTTGATTCTGCTGCCCGAGATCGCCCTGACCCAGGCGGTGATCGCCCGGGTCGAGACCCGCTTCGGCGCGGCCCCGGCCGAATGGCACTCCGGGGTGGCTTCGCCCCGGCGTCGGCAGGTGTGGGAGGCGGTGGCCCGAGGGTCGTGCCGCATCGTCGTCGGCGCCCGCTCGGCCCTGTTCCTGCCCTTCGCCAACCTCAGGCTGATCGTGGTCGACGAGGAGCACGACGGCTCGTTCAAGCAGGAGGACGGCTTCATCTACCACGCCCGCGACCTGGCGGTGGCCCGGGCCAAGATCGAGGGGGCCGCGGTGGTGCTGGCCTCCGCCACCCCCTCGCTGGAGAGCATCTGGAACGCCCAGGGAGGCCGCTACCGCTGGCTCAAGCTGTCCAAGCGCCACGGGACCGCGACCCTGCCCGAGATCGCCCTGGTGGACCTGCGCGAGACCCCGCCCGAGGCCGGCCGCTGGCTGTCGCCGGTGCTGGCCCGCGCCATGGTCGAGACCTTCGCGGCCGGGGAGCAGTCGCTCTTGTTCCTCAACCGCCGGGGCTATGCGCCTCTGGTGCTGTGCCGCGCCTGCGGCGAGCGGATGACCTCCCCCGACAGCCAGTCCTGGCTGGTCGAGCATCGTTACACCGGCCGGCTGGTCTGCCACTTGACCGGCTGGTCGATGCCCAAGCCCCTGGCCTGCCCCCACTGCGGGGCCAAGGACAGCCTGGTCTCGATCGGACCGGGGGTGGAGCGCCTGGAGGAGGAGGCGCGCATCCTGCTGCCCGAGGCCCGGATCGCGGTGTTCTCCTCCGACACGGTCCAGGACGCGGCCGGCGCGCGGACCCTGGTGGCGCGGATGGCCGAGGGGGAGATCGACGTGCTGGTGGCCACCCAGGCCGCGGCCAAGGGCCACAACTTCCCGCGCCTGACCCTGGTGGGGGTGGTGGACGCCGACCTCGGCCTGCGTGGCGGCGACCTGCGCGCGGCCGAGCGCACCTACCAGCTCCTGGCGCAGGCCACCGGGCGCGCCGGCCGCGCCGAGCGGCCCGGGCGCGCCCTGATCCAGACCTACGCGCCGGAGCACGCGGTGATGCAGGCCCTCAAGGCCCAGGACCGCGACGGCTTCCTGGCCGCCGAAGCCGAGGCGCGCGAGGCCTCTGGCCTGCCGCCGTACGGGCGTCTCGCCGCCCTGATCGCCTCCAGCCCCGATCCCGTGGTCCTGGACGCCTTCTGCCAGGCCCTGGCCGCCGCCGTGCCCAACGCCGAGGGGGTGGAGGTCTACGGCCCCGCCGACGCGCCCCTGGGGCTGATCCGCGGCCGGCGCAGGAAGCGATTCCTGGTCCGCGCCGACCGCACGGTGGACCTGCAGGGCTTCCTCACCGCCTGGCGGGCCCGCGTCCGCGTCCCCGGCGCGGTTCGCCTGACCATCGACGTGGACCCGTACAGCTTCCTGTAATTGTCCCCCGTGGGTTCCGGATGACGGGGGTGGGAGCCCGCGCTACAACCTTCCAAACAGGGACGCCTCCATGCTGATCTTCATCGACACCGCCGAGATCGCCGTGCTGCGGGAGCTGGCCGCCACGGGTTTGGTCGACGGGGTCACCACCAATCCGTCGCTGATCGCCAAGTCGGGCCGCAACTTCCTGGAGACCATCGCCGAGGTCTGCGCCCTGATCCCCGGCCCGGTCTCGGCCGAGGTCGCCGCGACCGACGCCAAGACCATGATCGCCGAGGGCGAAAAGCTGGCCAAGATCGCCCCCAACGTGGTGGTCAAGGTTCCCCTGACCTGGGACGGGCTCACCGCCACCCGCGCCCTGGCCGAGCAGGCCATACCGGTCAACGTCACCCTGTGCTTCTCGGCGGTCCAGGCCCTGCTCGCCGCCAAGGCCGGGGCGGCCTATATCTCGCCCTTCATCGGCCGGCTGGACGACTACGGCTTCGACGGCATGGACCTGATCCACGAGATCCGCGCCATCTACGACGCTCACGATTTCGACACCGCGATCCTGGCCGCCTCGATCCGAACACCGGCCCACGTCAAGGCCGCCGCCCTGGCCGGCGCCGACTGTTCCACCATTCCGCCGGCGGTTTTTCGTGAGCTGGTAAAGCACCCCTTAACCGAACGTGGGCTTGAAACTTTCATCAGCGATTGGGCCAAGACGGGCCAGTCCATCCTCTGACGGGGGAAAACGATGAGCGGGGCTAGCGACAACATGGGCTTTGGGGAGGCTGCCGACTGGACCGCGATCCGCGCCAGCATCCTGGCCGACCCGGCCAAGCTGCGCGAAGACGAGACCCTGCTGCAGGCCCTGGGCCTCAAGCTCGACCATCCCAACGTGGTGGAGTTCGGCCCGGCGGCCCTGACCCGGCTGGAGGCCGCCCGCACCCGCGAAATGACCGCGCGACAGGAGATCGAGACGGTCGCCCGCGCCAATTTCGCCGCCCAGGCCCAGACCCACGCCATGGCCGTGGACCTCCTGGAATCGCGCAACAACGCCGACCTCGCCCGCCGGGTGCACGAGGGCGCCCGCAGCCGCTTCGGCGTGACCTGCGGCTCGATCTGCCTGGAAGGCGCCGGGCCCACCCCGTTCGGCTGGCGCGCGGTTCCGACCGGCCTGCTCGACATGCTGTTGGGCATCGGCGGGATGGCGCGGATGGGCCCCTGCGCCGGCGCGGGCGAGCTGTTCGGCGAGGAGGCCGCCGAGGTGCGCAGCGCCGCCCTGGTGCGGATGGCGATCTGGTCGCCGCCGCGGGTGGCCGTGCTGGCGTTCGGTTCGGCCGATCCGGAGGGCTTCACCCCCGACATGGGGGCCGAACTGGTCGCCTTCCTCGCCCGCGTGGTCGAACGCACTGCCGAGCGATGGCCGCCGCTCTAGCCGCCGACGGCCTGGGCCCGGCCGCCCCGGCCGAGGCCGCTCTGATCGCCTGGCTGCACCACCTGACGCATGAGCGCCGCGCCTCGCCGCGCACCGTGGACTCATACGGCGCCAACCTGCGCGCCTTCCTGGCCTTCCTCGCTGGCCACCAGGGCGGGGCCGCGACCCTGGCCACCCTGGCCGAGGTCTCGGCCGCCGACCTGCGCGCCTACCTGGCCAGCCGCCGGCAGGGCGCGCGGCCCCTGTCGCCCCGGTCCCTTAGCCAAGGCCTGTCGTCCATCCGCAGCTTCTACGGCTGGCTCGACCGCCGCGCCGGCGTGCGCAACACCGCCGTCGCCCTGGTGCGCGGGCCGCGGATCAAGCCGTCCCTGCCACGGCCCGTCTCGATCGACGACGCCTTCGGCCTGATCCAGGAGGCCGACGATCCCGACCGCGCGCCCTGGGAAGGCGCCCGCGACGTCGCTGTCCTGACCCTGCTCTACGGTTGCGGCCTGCGGATATCCGAGGGGCTGGCGCTGCAGCGCAAGGACGCGCCCCTAGGCGACTCGATCCGGGTGCTGGGCAAGGGCCGCAAGGTGCGTATCGCCCCGGTGCTGCCGGCGGTGCGCGCGGCGGTCGAGGCCTATCTGGCGATGAACCCGTTCCCGCCGGACCCCGAAGCGCCCCTGTTCCGGGCCAAGCGCGGCGGGGCGCTGACCCCGCGTCACGTCCAGGCCCTGATGCAGACCCTGCGCGGGCGGCTGGGGCTGCCCGACAGCGCCACGCCGCACGCCCTGCGCCATTCCTTCGCCACCCACCTGCTGGGGGCGGGCGCGGACCTGCGCACCATCCAGGAGTTGCTCGGCCACGCCTCGCTGTCGACGACCCAGAAATACACCGCAGTCGACGCCGAGGGCCTGCTCACCGCATACGCGGCGTCACATCCTCGCGCCTGACCGGGCGGGGTCCGGACGGCACGTCGTAGGTGCGGTCGCCGACCTTCACCACCGACACCCAGCAGCCGCCGACGCTCTTGAGCACGGTCAGCTCCAGCCGCGCGGCCGGCAGCCGGTCGAGGCGGCGCAGCTGGCCCGGTGCGCCCCGCGTGGGCTGCGCCGCGGCCACGGGGCAGGCGATCCGCTCGGGCGCCGGCACCGGACTGTCGGCGGGCTGGGCCGCAGCCACGGGACCGGCGACGGCGAGCAACGAGACGGCGAGTACGCACGCCTTCATGGCGGCCTCCCTTGTCGAGCTGCGGTCATTTTATCCCTCTTGGGATCATCGATCCAGGCGCTCGGCCAGCCACGCCCCGGCCTCGCGGATCGCCCGCCGTCCCACCGCGAGTTGCCGGTGGAACACGGGAAAGTCGTGCAGCATCTCGGGGAAGACCTCGAGCCGCACCTCGACCCTGGCATGGGCCGCCCGTTCGGCCAGGGACACGGAATCCGACAGCAGGATTTCCTCCGAACCCACGTGGATCAGCAGCGGCGGCAGCTCGCCCGCGTCGCCGAACAACGGCGAGGCCAAGGGGTCGCGGGCGTCGGCGCCCGCGAGATACTCCCCGGCCATCATCTTCAGCATGGGCGCGGTGCAGAAGATGTCGCTCTCGGCCTTGGCGACATAGGACGGGCCGCCCTCGGCCAGGTCCGCCCAAGGGCTGGCGAGGTAGAGGCAGGCCGGGCGCGGCAGGCCCTGCGCCCGGGCCGACAGCACGCAGGCCAGCGCCAGCCCTCCGCCGGCCGAGTTGCCGGCCAGCGCGATCCGCCCGGCGGGAAGCCGGTCCAGGGCCCAGCGGTAGGCCGTCACCGCGTCCTCGACCGCGGCGGGAAAGGGGTGCTCGGGCGCCAGCCGGTAGTCCGGGACCAGGGCCGAGGTCGCCGCGGCCTGGGCCAGCCGGGCGGCGTAGTGGCGCATCGACCGCGGGCTGTGCAGGCCGTAGCCGCCGCCGTGGAGGAAGATCAGCAACCGGCCGTCGCGGGCGCTTGCGGGGGTCAGTCCCTCGGCTGGGACGTCGCCGGCCTGAATCTGCGCCACCGAACAACCTTCCGGCACGTCGATCTCCAGCCCCACGCGGTCGAGCCTGGCGCGGGCCTCGTCCAGGGTCTCCGGCCCGCCCGCGGACGCGGCGAGCCAGGCCCGAAAGGCCGCGGGGTCGAGATCGTCGCCGGTGGTGTCGGTCATGGCCTGCCCAACGCCCGGAGCCGCCAGTCGTTCAGACCGGACGCACTTTCAATCGGCCGCCGTCCAGCACGGCGGCCACTTCGACCCGGTCGCCCTTGGCGAGCTCTGTGGTCCCGTCCAGTTCGGCGGCCCATTCCTTGCCGTCGACGAACACCCGGCCCTGGCCGTGGACAAAGGCCGCCACCGCCTCGCCGTGGCGGCCGGCCAGCCGGTGGTGTGGGTCGTTGATGTCGGGGCCGGTCTGCTCGGGCCGCTTGATGTAGCGACGGGCGGTCAGGGTCGAGGCGATGGTCAGGACGGCGAACACCGCCAGGTCCGCTCCGGCCGGCAACCTCACCCCGGCCAGGGCCAGCACCGCCACCACGCCGGCCGAGGCCGACGGCCATAGCAGATAGCTGGTCCCCGTGCCGACCTCGACGGCGAGGAACGCCACCGCTGCGGCGACCCACCACCAGAACGGATGGGCGGCATAGAAGCCGATCAGGTCCATGGCCTCACGCCGTGGGCGGAACGGCCGGGCCCGACCGCGCCGGGCGCGGCGGGGCGGGACCGGCGGGCCCGTCCTTCTGCACGGACTTCAGCAGTTCGCCTACCCCGGCCAGGGAGCCGACCAGGGCGCTCATCTCGGCGGGCACGATCACCGTCTTCTGCTGCGGCGAGGCCGCCAGCTTGGCGAAGGCGTCGACATATTTCTGGGCGATGAAGTAGTTGATGGCGTTGACGCTGCCGGCCTCGATGGCCTCGGACACCACCTTGGTGGCCTGGGCCTCGGCCCCGGCGGCGCGCTCCCGGGCCTCGGCGTCGCGGTAGGCGGCTTCGCGGCGGCCCTCGGCCTCCAGGATGGCGGCCTGTTTGGAGCCTTCGGCCCGGGCGATCTGCGACTGTTTCTCCCCGTCGGCCTCGGTGATCACCGCCCGGCGCTCGCGCTCGGCCTTCATCTGCCGGGCCATGGCGTTGGTGATGTCTGGCGGCGGCAACAGGTCCTTGATCTCGATCCGCGCGACCTTCACCCCCCAGGGCCCGGTGGCCTGGTCGATCACGGTGAGCAGGCGCGAGTTGATCTGGTCGCGCTCGGCCAGCACCGCGTCCAGCTCCATCGAGCCGACCACGGTGCGCAGGTTGGTCATGGTCAGCTGGGTGATGGCCGTGGCCAGGTCGGTGATGCGGTAGGCCGCAGCGGCGGCGTCCATCACCTGGATGAAGACGATGGCGTCGACCTTCACCCCGACGTTGTCCTTGGTGATGACCTCCTGCGAGGGCACGTCCAGGACCTGTTCCATCATATTGATCTTGCGCCCCACCCCCTCGACGAAGGGGGTCAGGATGGTGATCCCCGGCCGGATGGTGCGGGTGTAGCGGCCGAACCGCTCGATGGTGAACTCGTAGCCCTGGGGCACGATGCGGATCGCGCGCAGCAGGATCACGCCGGCCAGCACCAGCAAGGCGAGTATTACGGTCGTCGGCATGGCAGCCCTCCCACGGTGGGAGGGAGATTAGCGTCCTATTGGCGCGGATTTATAGCCCCGATGAAATCGGGCTCATCCGCCTCGCCAAGCGCGCACCGACAGGGTCAGGCCTGCATGGTCCAGCCCTCGACGCCCATGGCCGCCTGGCGCAGGGCTTCGGAGCGGGTGGGGTGGGGGTGACAGGTGCGGGCGACGTCCTCGGAAGCGGCGCCGAACTCCATGGCCACGCAATATTCGCCGATCATCTCGCCGACCTGCGGCCCGATCATGTGCACGCCCAGGATCCTGTCGGTCTTGGCGTCGGCCAGCACCTTCACGAAGCCCTCGGCCTCGTGGTTCACCTTGGCCCGGCTGTTCGCGGCGAAGGGGAACTTGCCGGTCTTGTAGGCCGCCCCTGTCGCCTTCAGCTCCTCCTCGGTCTTCCCGACCCAGGCGACCTCCGGATAGGTGTAGATGACGCCGGGGATGACGTCGTAGTTCACATGGCCCGCCTTGCCGGCGATGATCTCGATACAGGCCACCGCCTCGTCCTCGGCCTTGTGGGCCAGCATCGGACCGGTGGTGACGTCGCCGATGGCCCAAACGCCGGGCGCCGAGGTCCTGTAGTGGTCGGTCTCGATCACGCCGCGCTTGTTGGGGACGATGCCCACCGTCTCCAGGCCCAGGCCTTCGGTATAGGGGCGACGGCCTACGGCCAGCAGCACCACGTCGGCCGAAAGGGTCTCGGCCGGGCCGCCGGCGACGGGCTCGAAGGTCAGGTCCACCCCGTCCTTGGTCGTCTTGGCGCCGGTCACCTTGGAGGAAAGGCGGAAGACCATGCCCTGCTTGGTCAGGGACTTCTGGAAGGCGCCGGCCACTTCGCCGTCGGCGCCGGGGATGATGCGGTCCAGATATTCGACGACAGTGACTTCCGCGCCCAGGCGGCGCCATACCGAGCCCAACTCCAGGCCGATGATGCCGGCGCCGATGACGATCATCTTCTTCGGCACCGAAGCGATCTCGAGCGCGCCGGTGGAATCGACGATGCGCTTCTGGTCGACCGTCACGCCGGGCAGGGGCGACACCTCGGAGCCCGTGGCGATGACGATGTTCCTGGCCTCATGGGTCGTCTCGGAACCGTCGTCCGCCTTGACCACCACCTTGCCCGGGCCGGCGATGCGGCCGGCGCCCTTGAGGTAATCGACCTTGTTCTTCTTCATCAGGAACTCGACGCCCTTGGTCAGGGCGGTCACCGAGTCGGCCTTCTGTTTCAGCATCTGGACGAGGTTCAGCTTCGGCGCGACGTCGATGCCGATGGCGGCGAAGTCCTTGTTCGCCAGCTCGAACATCTCCGAGGCGTGCAGCAGGGCCTTGGAAGGGATGCAGCCGACGTTGAGGCAGGTGCCGCCCAGAAGCCCGCGCTTCTCGACCACCGCCACCTTGAGGCCCAGTTGGCCGGCCCGGATCGCGGCGTTGTAGCCGCCGGGGCCGCCGCCGATGATGATGACGTCGTACTGAGCCATGACGGCCCCCTTGTTGATGCGCCTTCGCCCTTCGAGGCGGCCCTACGGCCGCACCTCAGGATGAGGGCTAATGTTTACGGCCCCCGGACCCTCGTCCTGAGGCGCCCGCGGCACGCGGGCCTCGAAGGGTCGAAGGATCAGAGGTCGAGGATCATCCGTTGCGGGTCCTCGATGGCGTTCTTCACCGAGACCAGGAAGCTGACGGCCTCGCGGCCGTCGACCACGCGGTGGTCGTAGGACAGGGCCAGGTACATCATCGGCCGGATCACCACCTGGTCCTTAACTGCGACCGGGCGCTGGACGATGTTGTGCATCCCCAGGATGCCCGACTGCGGGGCGTTGAGGATCGGCGTCGACATCAGCGAGCCGTAGACCCCGCCGTTGGTGATGGTGAAGGTGCCGCCCTGCATGTCCTCGATCGACAGCGAACCGTCGCGGGCGCGCTTGCCCAGTTCGCCGATGGCCTTCTCGATCTCCGCCAGGCCCATGGCGTCGGCGTCGCGCACCACCGGCACGACCAGGCCGCGCTCAGTGCCGACCGCCACGCCGATGTCGTAGTGGTTCTTGTAGACCAGGTCCTGGCCGTCGATCTCGGCGTTGACGGCCGGCAGTTCCTTCAGCGCCTGGATGCACGCCTTCACGAAGAAGCTCATGAAGCCGAGTTTGACCCCGTGGCGCTTCTCGAAGGCGTCCTTGTAGGTGTTGCGCAGGGCCATCACCGCCGACATGTCGACCTCGTTGAAGGTCGTCAGCATGGCCGCGGTGTTCTGGGCCTCCTTCAGCCGGCGTGCGATGGTCTGGCGAAGGCGGGTCATCTTCACCCGCTCCTCGCGCTCGTGCACGGGACGGGCGGCGGCGGGGCCGGCGGCGACCGGCGGGGCGGCCGAACGGGATTCCAGGGCGGCCAGGGCGTCGCCCTTGGTGATGCGGCCGTCCTTGCCGGCGCCGACGATCGCCCCCGCGTCGAGCTTGTTCTCGGTGATGATGCGCTGGGCCGAAGGCATGGGCGCCGGGGCCGAGGCGGCGGGCGTTGCCGCGGCCGGGGGCGGGGCGGCGGGAGCGGGAGCCGCGGCGGAGCCGGCGGCGCCGGGGGTGACGCGGGCCAGGATCTCGTTCGGCTTCACCGACGCGCCCTGAGCCGTCACGATCTCGGTCAGCACGCCGTCGGCCGGAGCGGTGACTTCCACCGCCACCTTGTCGGTCTCGATCTCGACCAGGACCTCGTCCTTCTTCACCGCTTGGCCCGCCTGCTTGGTCCAGGCGCCGACCGTGCCTTCCGACACGGATTCGCCCATGGCCGGGGTCTTGACCTCGATGACCGCGCCGGCGGGAGCGGCCGCCGCCGGGGGGGCGGGAGGGGCGGCCGGGGCGGCGGCCTTGGCCGCCTTGGCGGGGGCCGCAGCGGAGGGCGCAGCCGCGGCGCCCTCGGTGACGACGCCGAGCTTGGCGCCGGCGGTCACCGACGAGCCTTCGCCGGCGACGATCTGGGCCAACACCCCGTCGGCGGGGGCGACGACCTCCAGATTGACCTTGTCGGTCTCCAGCTCCACCAGGACCTCGTCCTTCGTGACCCGGTCGCCCGCTTGCTTGGTCCAGCGGGCGACGGTCGCCTCGCTGACGGACTCGCCCAGCGCAGGGGTCAGGATGTCGGCCATGGGGTGCGGCTCCTACTAAGCTCTTGGGCTTGCGACCGATCCGGCTGGGATCAGGCGAAGGCCTCGTTCAGGAAGGTTTCGAGTTCTTTCAGGTGGCGGCTCATCAGGCCCGCGGCGGTCGAGGCCGAGGCCGGGCGGCCGACGTAGCGGCCGCGCTTGGCCTTGATCGACAGCTTGTCGAGGGTCAGCTCCAGCCACGGGTCGACGAAGGTCCAGCCGCCCATGTTCTTGGGTTCTTCCTGGCACCAGACCACGTCGGCGTTCTTGAAGCGGCCCAGTTCCTTGCGCAAGGACTGCATCGGCCACGGGTAGAGCTGCTCGAGGCGCATCAGATAGACGTCGTCGGCGCCGCGTTTGGCCCGCTCCTCGACGAGGTCGAAATAGACCTTGCCCGAACACATGATCACCCGCCGGATCTTGTCGTCGGGCTTCAGGGTCACCCCCCCGACGTCGCAGCCGGCTTCCGCCCCGTCGACCATCACCCGGTGGAAGGTGGTCCCCGGCGTAAGGTCCTTCAGGGTCGACACCGCCCGCTTGTGGCGAAGCAGCGACTTGGGGGCCATGACGATCAGCGGCTTGCGGAACGGCCGGTGGATCTGGCGGCGCAGCAGGTGGAAATAGTTGGCGGGCGTCGTGACGTTGACGACCTGCATGTTCTCTTCGGCGCAGAGCTGCAGGAACCGCTCCATCTTGGCCGAGGAGTGCTCGGGGCCCTGGCCCTCGTAGCCGTGCGGCAGCAGCATCACCAGCCCCGACATCCGCAGCCACTTGCGCTCGCCGCTGGAGATGAACTGGTCGATCACCACCTGGGCGCCGTTCACGAAGTCGCCGAACTGGGCCTCCCAGATGACCAGGGTGTTGGGGTCGGCCAGGCTGAAGCCGTATTCGAAGCCGAGCACAGCCTCTTCCGAGAGGGCCGAATCGATGACCTCGTAGAAGCCCTGGCCCGGGCGGAGGTTGTTGAGGGGGAGATAGGCCCGCTCGGTGGTCTGGTCGACGACCGCAGAGTGGCGCTGGCTGAAGGTGCCGCGCACGCTGTCCTGGCCGGACAGTCGCACCGCGAAGCCCTCGTCCAGCAGGGTGGCGAAACCGAGGTGCTCGGCCAGGGCCCAGTCGATGTTCTCGCCCGACTCGATGGCGGCGCGGCGGCCCTCGATGACCCGGCGCAGGGTCTTGTGGGCGTCGACCGACTCCGGGATGGAGGTGATCTTGAGACCGAGGTCCTTGAGCTTTTGCAGCGGCACGCCGCTGTCGATCTTCGGCGGTTCGCCGTTGGCGACGCCCAGCCCCTGCCACTTGCCGTCCAGCCAGTCGGCCTTGTTGGCCTTGTAGTTCTTGCCGCTGTCGAATTCGGCGTCGAGGAAGGCCTCGAACTCCGACACCCAGCCGTCGGCCTGCTCGCGGGTGCAGACCCCCTCGGCGACCAGCCGTTGGGCGTAGATTTCGCGGGTCGAGGGGTGGTCCTTGATCTTGGCGTACATCAAGGGCTGGGTGAAGGTCGGGTCGTCGCCTTCGTTGTGGCCGTAGCGGCGGTAGCAGAACATGTCGACCACCGCGTCCTTGCAGAACTTCTGCCGGTACTCGATGGCGATCTTGGCGGCGAAGGTCACGGCTTCCGGGTCGTCGCCGTTGGCGTGGAAGATCGGGGCCTGGACCATGAGGGCCACGTCCGACGGATAGGGCGTCGAGCGGGAGTTCTTCGGGCTGGTGGTGAAGCCGATCTGGTTGTTGACGATGAAATGGATCGTCCCGCCGGTGCGGTAACCCTTCAGGCCCATCAGGGCGAAACACTCGGCCACCACCCCTTGGCCGGCGAAGGCGGCGTCGCCGTGCAACAGCAGCGGCAGCACCCGGCCGCGGCCGGCGTTGATGTCCTCGCGCAGGTCGAAGGTCTGCTTGGCCCGCGCCTTGCCCAGCACCACCGGGTTGACGATCTCCAGGTGCGAGGGGTTGGCCGTCAGCGACAGGTGGACCTTGTTGCCGTCGAACTCCCGGTCCGACGAGGCCCCCAGGTGGTATTTGACGTCCCCCGAGCCTTCGATGTCGGAGGGCAGGGACGAGCCGCCTTGGAACTCGTGGAAGATGATGTGGTAGGGCTTACCCATCACCCCGGCCAGCACGGTCAACCGTCCGCGGTGGGGCATGCCGATGACGATTTCGTCGACGCCCAGGGCGCCGCCGCGCTTGATGATCTGCTCCAGCGCCGGGACCATGGCCTCGCCGCCGTCGATGCCGAAGCGCTTGGTGCCGGGGAAGCGCTTGTGACAGAAGCGCTCGAAGCCTTCGGCCTCGATCAGCTTCTTCAAGATGGCGATCTTGCCCTCGGGGGTGAAGGCGATCTCCTTCCCACGGCCCTCGATGCGCTCCTGGATCCAGGCCTTCTCCTCGGGATCGGAGATGTGCATGTACTGCACGCCGACGTCACCGCAGTAGGTGCGGCGCACGATGTCGAGGATCTCGCGCAGGGTCGCCGATTCCAGACCCAGCACGAAGTCGAGGAAAATCGGTCGGTCCTGGTCGGCCTCGGAGAAGCCGTAGGATGCGGGGTCCAACTCGGCGTTCTGGGCCGGAGGGGTCAAACCCAGGGGATCGAGGTTGGCCTGAAGGTGGCCGCGGATCCGGTAAGCCCGGATCATCATGATGGCGCGCACCGAATCCAGGGTGGCCTGGCGGATTTCGTCCGGCGTGGCGCCGGGGGTTCTGTCGGCGACGGCCTTGCCCAGCTTGGCCTCGACCGCGGGCCACAGGCCGTCCACCGCCGGCAGCCAATCGGGGGCCGGCGCCTTGGTGGTCGGGCGTGTCCAGTCGGGCTCCGCCGCCCCCTGGCGAATCGCGTCGGGCGCCTCGCCGAGCTGGGCGAAGAAGGCGCGCCAAGAGGGCGACACCGACGCCGGGTCCTTGGCGTACCGGGCGTAGAGCTCTTCCACGAAGGCGGCGTTGCCGCCGTAGAGGAAGGAGGTTTCCGAGAGGACTTGGTTGATGCGCCCCGAATCGTCGGCCATTTCCGGATTCCTTGCCGCTCCGGCCGGATTCGGCTCGGACGGCCTTGGTTTATATCGTGATCCGCTCTGTTCCGTTAAAGCGGACCGGGACATTAACCGTCCCGCGGTCGGCCCCGCATCGGCGGGGCGCGGCGATGATCAGCCCTTCAGCACTTCAAGCAGGGTTTCGCCCAGACGGGCCGGCGACGGCGACACGCGGATACCCGCGCGCTCCATCGCGTCGGTCTTGTCCGTGGCGCCGCCCTTGCCGCCGGAGATGATCGCGCCCGCGTGACCCATACGGCGGCCCGGAGGCGCCGTGACCCCGGCGATGAAGCCGACCATGGGCTTCTTCACCTTGTTGAGACGGATGAACTCGGCCGCGTCCTCCTCGGCCGAGCCGCCGATCTCGCCGATCATGATGATCGACTTGGTGGCGGGGTCGGCCAGGAACATCTCCAGCATGTCGATGAACTCGGTGCCCTTGACCGGATCGCCGCCGATGCCGACCGCCGTGGTCTGGCCGAGGCCGGCGTTGGTGGTCTGGAACACCGCCTCATAGGTCAGGGTCCC
This sequence comes from Caulobacteraceae bacterium, assembly GCA_035493215.1. Lineage (GTDB taxonomy): Bacteria > Pseudomonadota > Alphaproteobacteria > Caulobacterales > Caulobacteraceae > NCED01. The sequence continues at coordinate 24,355 of DATJIO010000048.1, read as the reverse complement.
CGAGCGCGAGACCACGCCCACCGAACCGTTGGAGAAGATGTTGCCCGGCATGATGCCGATCTTGCACTGGTTGGGGGTCAGGACGCCGGGGCAGTTGGGCCCGATCAGCCGCGACTTGGAGCCGGACAGGGATCGCTTCACCTTGACCATGTCCTGCACCGGGATGCCCTCGGTGATACAGATGATCAGGGGCACTTCGGCGTCGATGGCCTCGAGGATGGCGTCGGCCGCGCCGGGGGGCGGGACGTAGATCACCGAAGCGTCGGCCTGGGTGACCTCGCGTGCCTCGGCGACGGTGTTGAACACCGGCAGGCCCAGGTGGGTCGACCCGCCTTTGCCCGGGGAGGTGCCGCCGACCATCTTGGTGCCGTAGGCGATGGCCTGTTCGGAATGGAAGGTGCCCTGCCGGCCGGTGAAGCCCTGGCAGATGACCTTGGTGCTGGCGTCGATCAGGATGGCCATGACTACTTGGCCTCCCTGACGGCGTTGACGATCTTTTCGGCGGCGTCTGACAGGTCGTCGGCGGAGATCACGTTCAGTCCCGAGCCCTTGATGATGGCCTTGCCCTCGTCGACGTTGGTGCCTTCCAGGCGCACCACCAGGGGCACCTGCAGCCCGACTTCCTTCACCGCAGCGATGACGCCCTCGGCGATGATGTCGCAGCGCATGATGCCGCCGAAGATGTTGACCAGGATGCCCTTCACGTTGGGGTCGGCGGTGATGATCTTGAACGCCGCCGTCACCTTCTCCTTAGAGGCGCCGCCGCCTACGTCGAGGAAGTTGGCCGGCTCGGCGCCGTACAGCTTGATGATGTCCATGGTGGCCATGGCCAGGCCGGCGCCGTTGACCATGCAGCCGATCTCGCCGTCCAGGGCGATGTAGCTGAGGTCGTAGTTGGAGGCCGTGATCTCTTTTTCGTCCTCCTCGGTGACGTCGCGCAGGGCGCGCATGTCGTCGTGGCGGTACAGGGCGTTGCCGTCGAAGGAGACCTTGGCGTCGAGGACGCGGAGCTGGTTGTCGCCGGTGACGATCAGCGGGTTCACCTCCAGCATCTCCATGTCCTTCTCGACGAAGGCTTTGTAGAGCTGGCCCAGCAGGACGGCGCCCTGCTTGGCGAGGTCGCCCTCGAGGTCCAGGAATTCGGCCAGGGCCCGGCCGTGGTGTGGGAACACGCCGGTGGCCGGGTCGATCTGGATGGTGTGGATTTTCTCGGGCGTGTCGTGGGCCACCGTCTCGATGTCCATGCCGCCTTCGGTGGAAACCACCACCGCCACCCGGCTGGTCTCGCGGTCGACCAGCAACGAGAGGTAGAGCTCGCGGGCGATCTGGGCGCCTTCCTCGATGTAGAGGCGGCGCACCATCCGGCCCTTGGGTCCGGTCTGATGGGTGACCAGCACCCGGTTCAGCATCTCCTGGGCGTTGGTGCGGACGTCCTCGACGGACTTGACCACCCGGACGCCACCCTTCGACTCCGGCCCCAGGCCCTCGAACCGGCCCTTGCCGCGGCCGCCGGCGTGGATCTGGGATTTGACGACGAAGACGGGACCGCCGAGGTTCTGGGCGGCCTGGACCGCCTCCTCGACCGAAAAGGCGGGAAACCCGCGCGGGACGGCGACACCGAACTCTTTGAGGACGGCCTTGGCTTGATGCTCGTGGATGTTCATCGGGTCGGGGGTTCGGGGGCGGGGGGGCGGGAATGCGCGACACCGTCCCCGAAATCGCCGAGGTTGACGCCGACGCACGCGCTTATAGAGAGGCCCCCCGAGGCGCGCAACCCGCTCCGCGCGTGTTAGTCTGAACAGTGTTATGATTATCGGGCCGGCGATGGCGATCGGCCGCTCGATCAATGGAGCCGCCCGCTCCATCCTCGCCCGGATCGGCCCGAAGGCCTGTGTTTGGCGGGGACGCCCTTCGGCACGCTCGGACCCCGGCCGCCGGACCGGCCCTCAGCGCAGGCGGGCGCGCCGCAGCGGCGCCTCCCACCCATCGGCGCCCGCCCGACCCGATCCGATCGCCATTCGCGACACACCCTTACACTTCTGTAAGGCGCCCCCGCGCCTTCGGTTGCGGCGCCGAAACATGCGTGGTATGGCCTGCCCCGGCTCCGGGCGGGATGGCTGAACGCGGCCTTTTCCGCGCGTAGTTTTCCCAGCGCTTTCAAGCTTCTAGGCCGCCGGACCAACAGGCCCGAGCACAGGCGGCGACGTACAACCGGACGGTTCTCACCTTGGCTGACGATTCCCGAAACGCGGACGTAGGCGCGCGCTACGCGCAGGCCCTGTTCGAACTGGCCGACCAGGGCGGCGCCCTGGCTGCGGTCGAGGCCGACCTCAAGAGCCTCAAGGCCATGCGCGAAGACAGCGCGGACCTGCGCCGCCTGCTGGCCTCGCCGGCCTTCACCGCCGAGGACAAGGCCAAGGGCGTGGCCGCCATCGCCGACGCGGCCAAGCTGTCGCCGCTGACGGCGAAGTTCCTCGGCCTCCTGGCCGCCAACGCCCGGGCCTCGGCCCTGCCGGCGGTGATCGCGGCTTATGAGCGACTGGCCGCGGAGCATCGCGGGGCGGTGGCCGCCGAAGTGACCTCGGCCCTGCCCCTCAGCAAGACCCAGCTCAAGAACATCGCCAAGGGGCTCGCCGACGCCCTCGGCAAGGACCCCGAACTCACCGCCCGCGTCGACCCGTCCATCCTGGGCGGGCTCAAGGTGCGCGTCGGCTCCCGCCTGTTCGACGCTTCGCTGAAGTCGAAGCTCGATTCCCTCAAGTTCGCCCTGAAGAGAGCGTAAGACCATGGACATCCGCGCCGCCGAAATCTCGGCCATCCTCAAGTCCCAGATCGCCGGCTTCGGCGAACAGGCCGACGTCTCCGACGTCGGACAGGTGCTGTCGGTGGGCGACGGCATCGCCCGCGTCTATGGGCTGGACCAGGTCCAGGCCGGGGAAATGGTCGAATTCCCCAAGGCCGGGGTGAAGGGCATGGCCCTGAACCTGGAGCGCGACAACGTCGGGGTCGTGATCTTCGGCTCCGACGCGCAGATCAAGGAAGGCGACGAATGCCGCCGCCTTTCCGAGATCGTCGACGTGCCGGTGGGCAAGGGTATGCTGGGCCGGGTGGTCAACCCCCTGGGCGAGCCGATCGACGGCAAGGGGCCCCTGGCCAATGTGGCCGAGCGCCGCCGGGTGGACGTGAAGGCGCCGGGCATCATCCCACGCAAGTCCGTGCACGAGCCGGTGCAGACGGGCCTGAAGGCCATCGACACCCTGATCCCGATCGGCCGCGGCCAGCGCGAGCTGATCATCGGCGACCGCCAGACCGGCAAGACCGCCGTGGCCATCGACGCCATCCTCAACCAGCGCTCGATCAACGCCGGCGATAACGAGGGCGAGAAGCTCTACTGCATCTATGTGGCCATCGGGCAGAAGCGCTCGACCGTGGCCCAGATCGTGCGCACCCTCGAGGAGCGCGGCGCGCTCGACTACACCATCGTCGTCGCCGCCACGGCTTCCGAGCCGGCGCCGCTGCAGTTCCTGGCCCCGTTCGCGGGCTGCGCCATGGGCGAGTGGTTCCGCGACAACGGAATGCACGCCCTGATCATCTATGACGACCTGTCCAAGCAGGCCGTCGCCTATCGCCAGATGTCGCTGCTGCTGCGCCGCCCGCCGGGCCGCGAAGCCTATCCCGGCGACGTCTTCTACCTGCACAGCCGCCTGCTGGAGCGCGCGGCCAAGCTTAACGAGGACAACGGCTCCGGCTCGCTCACCGCCCTGCCCCTGATCGAGACACAGGCCAACGACGTCTCGGCCTATATTCCGACCAACGTCATCTCGATCACCGACGGCCAGATCTTCCTGGAGACTGACTTGTTCTACCAGGGCATCCGCCCGGCGGTGAACGTCGGCATCTCGGTCAGCCGCGTCGGCTCCTCGGCCCAGATCAAGGCGATGAAGCAGGTCGCCGGACCGATCAAGGGCGAGCTGGCCCAGTATCGGGAGATGGCCGCCTTCGCCAAGTTCGGCTCCGACCTGGACGCCTCGACCCAGCGGATGCTGGCGCGCGGCGAGCGTCTGACCGAACTCCTGAAACAACCGCAGTACTCGCCGCTGTCGGTGGAGGAGCAGGTGGCGGTGATCTACGCCGGCACCCGCGGCTACCTCGACAAGCTGCCTGTGAGCGCCATCGGCCGGTTCCAGGAGCAGCTCCTGGCCAAGCTGAAGTCCAGCTACCCGAAGTTCCTCGAAGGCATCCGCACCGGCAAGGCGCTTACGCCCGAACTGGAAGCCACGCTGAAGGAAGCCCTCGAAGGCCTCCTCGCCAGCTTCGCCTAAGAGTTCGGTAGCGGAGTCCAGGCATGGCCAGCCTCAAGGAAATGCGCAATCGGATCTCGAGCGTGAAAGCCACGCAGAAGATCACGAAGGCGATGCAGATGGTGGCGGCGGCCAAGCTGCGCCGCGCCCAGGACGCCGCGGAGAGCTCGCGCCCCTACGCCCGGCGCATGGCGGGGGCGATCGCGAACCTGGCCGCCAGCGTTTCGGGGCCGTCGGCGCCGCGGTTGCTGGCCGGGACCGGCTCGGACCAGAAGCAGCTGGTGGTGGTGGCCACCGGCGACCGCGGCCTGGCCGGGGGGTTCAATTCCTCGATCGCCCGGGCCGCGCGCGACCACATCCAGTCGCTGATCGCGGCCGGCAAGGACGTGAAGATCATCTGCATCGGCCGCAAGGGCCGCGACGTCCTGCGCCGCCTGTTCGGCGACCGGGTGATCGCCACCTACGAGCTGTCGCAGTTCAAGACCCTCAGCCTGGCGGCCGCCCTGCCCGCCGCCGAACAGGTCCTGGCCATGTTCGAGGCCGGCGAGGCCGACGTGGTCACCCTGTTCTATTCCCGCTTCAAGTCGGTGATCAGCCAGATCCCCACCGCCCGCCAGTTGATCCCGGCCGTGGTCGAGGCCAGCGACCTCGGCGGCGCCGTACCCGACCTGAAGGGCGGGGTCTACACCTACGAGCCCGACGAGACGGCGATCCTGGAGCAGCTCCTGCCGCGCAACCTGGCGATCCAGATCCTGGCCGCCCTGTTCGAGAACCAGGCCGGCTTCTACGCCGCCCAGATGAGCGCGATGGACAACGCCACCCGCAACGCCGGCGACATGATCGCGGCGCTCAGCCTGCAGTACAACCGCTCGCGTCAGGCCCAGATCACCAAGGAGCTGATCGAGATCATCTCGGGGGCCGAAGCCCTTTGACCGCCGTCATGGCCAGCGCTGCGCCCGCCCCTCTCGCGACCCGTCGCGAGCGGACCGACGCGCGCGCCTGGCCGGACGTCCCGTTCGTGGAGGGCCCCGACCTGGAGGCCCACCTCGACCGCATCGGCGCCGATGCCGAGACCCGCGCCTTCGCCCGCCAGCTGGCCGAGACGGGCCTCGGCCGCATCGACCTTGGCGAGGAAGGCCGGCGACTTTGCGAGGCGGTCATCGCCGACGTCGAGCCCCTGTTCGCCGACCCCAAGGTGGTGCGGGTGCAGGACTACTGGCTGCGTTCGAAGGCGGTGCGCAAGCTGGCCCTGCTTCCCAAGGTGGTCCAGCTGCTGAGCAGGACCTATGGCCGCCCCGCCTTCCCGTTCCAGACCCTGAATTTCCAGCGCGGCAGCCAGCAGGACTTTCATTCGGACGCCATCCACTTCCACGCCGAGCCGGCCCGCTTCATGTGCGGCGTGTGGATCGCGTTGGAGGACATCGAGCCCGACGCGGGCCCGCTGATGTACATTCCCGGCAGCCACAAGCTGCCGATCCTGACCATGCGCGGCGCGGGCGTCGAGCGGGATCGCTCCGACCATCAGGATTACGCCGACAGCTATGTCCCGGCGCTGGCCTCGCAGCTGGAGGCGTCCGGCCTGCCGCGGGCCGAAGCTGTGATCAGGAAGGGCGAGGCCCTGGTCTGGGCCGCCAACCTGGCCCATGGCGGCGCCCCGATCTCCAACCCGCTTTCGACCCGGCGGTCGCTCGTGGTGCATTTCTATTTCGAGGATTGCGTCTACTACACGACCCTGTTCTCGAACCCCGAGGACGGACGGCTGGCCGTGCGCCTGCCCGCGGACGTGCGCACCGGCGGCTGGCGCTGGCCCAGCCGCCGCGGCCGTCCCGTGAAGCCCAACCTCGGCGCCTTCCTCGGCGCCTGCGCCAAGCTCGTCTTCCGCCGCCCCATCGTGACGCGGACGCCCTAAGCGCCCGCTCTCCACCTAACCGAACGACCTAGTCAGGGTTCCAGATCATGACCATCCAACCGCAGAACCTCCCCGGCCAAGGCGCCACGTCCAAGGGCCGCATCGCCCAGGTCATCGGCGCCGTCGTCGACGTCGAGTTCGACGGCCACCTGCCGGCGATCCTCAACGCGCTGGAGACCACCAATACCGACCAGAAGACCGGCGCGCCGTTCCGCCTGGTCCTGGAAGTGGCCCAGCACCTCGGCCAGAACACCGTGCGCACCATCGCCATGGACACCACCGAGGGCCTGGTCCGCGGCCAGGCCGTGACCGACACCGGCGCGGCCATCACCGTGCCGGTGGGCCCGGCCACCCTGGGCCGGATCATGAACGTCATCGGCGAGCCGATCGACGAGGCGGGCCCGATCGACAGCCCCTTCAAGCGCGGCATCCACCAGGAGGCCCCGTCCTTCGCCGACCAGTCTTCCTCCACCGAGATCCTCGTCACCGGCATCAAGGTGCTGGACCTGCTGTGCCCCTACACCAAGGGCGGCAAGGTCGGCCTGTTCGGCGGCGCCGGCGTCGGCAAGACCGTGACCATGCAGGAGCTGATCAACAACATCGCCAAGGCCTACGGCGGCTATTCGGTGCTGGCGGGCGTGGGCGAGCGGACCCGGGAGGGCAACGACCTCTACCACGAGATGATCGAGTCCGGCGTCAACAAGGCCGGCGGCGGCGAAGGCTCCCGCTGCGCCCTGGTCTACGGCCAGATGAACGAGCCCCCCGGCGCCCGCGCCCGCGTGGCGCTGACCGGCCTGGCCCAGGCCGAGTACTTCCGCGACGAGGAGGGCAAGGACGTGCTGCTCTTCATCGACAACATCTTCCGCTTCACCCAGGCGGGCTCGGAAGTGTCGGCTTTGTTGGGCCGCATCCCCTCGGCCGTGGGCTACCAGCCGACCCTGGCCACCGAGATGGGCAACCTGCAGGAGCGGATCACCTCCACCAACAAGGGCTCGATCACCTCGGTCCAGGCCATTTACGTCCCCGCCGACGACCTGACCGACCCGGCGCCGGCCACCTCCTTCGCCCACCTGGACGCGACCACGGTGCTCAGCCGCGACATCGCCGCCCAAGGCATCTTCCCGGCGGTGGACCCGCTGGACTCCACCTCGCGGATCCTCGACCCCCTGGTGATCGGCGACGAGCACTACGGCGTCGCCCGCCGGGTGCAGGAAATCCTGCAGTCCTACCGCTCGCTGAAGGACATCATCGCCATCCTCGGGATGGACGAGCTCAGCGAAGACGACAAGCTGACCGTGGCGCGGGCCCGCAAGATCCAGCGCTTCCTGAGCCAGCCCTACTACGTGGCCGAGCAGTTCACCAACCAGCCCGGCAAGTTCGTTGAGCTGGCCGACACCATCCGCTCGTTCAAGGCCATCGCCGACGGCGAATACGACCACCTGCCCGAAGGCGCCTTCTACATGGTCGGCGCGATCGAGGAGGCCGTGGCCAAGGCCGAGAAGATGGCGGCGGAAGCCTGATGGCCAAGCTGCACTTCTCCCTCGTCGCCCCCGAGCGCGAACTCTACGCCGGCGAGGTCGACCAGGTCGACGCGCCCGGCGCCGAGGGCGATTTCGGCGTCCTGTTCGGCCACGAGCCGTTCATGACCACCCTGCGCCCCGGCCAGGTGATCGTCCGCGACGGGACCTCGCGCCGGGTGTTCACCATCGAAGGCGGCTTCGCCGACGTGACCCCCGAAGGCTTCACCATCCTGGCCGAAAGCGCCACGGAAACGACCGCGCACTGATAACTCGCCTTTCCCCTCGATGGGCGAAAGGCCGGGATGGGGGGCGGCCCGCGCCGCGGCCGGAAAGACACGGGAGGCGCCTCCCTTGTCCATCTGGAACATGCGGCGTGCTCGCCCCCATCCCCGACCCTTCCCCCATCGAGGGGGAAGGGGAGCGGCAGGCGAGGACGACCCCGCTCTGCATTCTTTCCCTCCGGGACGACCCGGTCCTCGTGTGGACTTGACCCCCGTGACCCTCCCCAACCTCTACGACCTGCTCGGACTGATCGGCGCGGCCCTGTTCGTGGTCGCCTTCGCCGGCATGCAGACGGAGAAGCTCGATCCGCACCGGCCGCCGGCCCTGCTGATGAACCTGGGCGGGGCCGTGCTGATCCTGATTTCCCTGGTCCACGACTTCAACCTCGCCTCCTTCGTGCTGGAGGCGGTCTGGGGCGCGATCGCCCTGTATGGCTTGGTGAAATTCCTGATGGGCCGCCCGAAAGGGTGAGACGAAAGCACTCATGGCGCCCACGCCGCGGCCGAGCGATTTTGGCGCTTCGCCGGGGTGCAGACCAATGCGTGCTTCACGGAGGGGCCGGATCGCCGCCACAGCGGCAGCGCTGGCGGTGAGCACCGCCGGGCCGGCCTTCGCCAATGTCTTCGCCCTGGAAGGCCAGGACCCTCGCACGCCCCAGCCCCGTAGCGGCCCGGACCGCCAGTACGCGCCCATCGGCGTCGTCACCACCAATGCGGCCGTGGCGGCCTCGGAAGACGGCACGCGCCAGATCCGCACCCGCGGCACCGGTTTCCTGGTTTCGCCCTGTTATGTGCTGACCAACTACCACGCGGTGTTCGGCCTCGATTACGACGGCCCCGATCCGGGACGGGACTATTCGGCCACCTTCTCGGTCGGGGTCGATCCCGACTACGCCTTCCGTTGGCAGGTCCGCGGTACCCCGGTCCGCTGGGGCGCCTTCAACCAGCGCAAGGAGCACGACTGGGCCCTGGTCCGGCTGGAGGGTTGCGTCGGCGGCCAGGCCGACATCGGCTGGCTGGAGCTGGCCCCCGAGCCGGGCCACGCCATGCAGGGTCTGCCCGTGGTGCTGGCGGGCTATCCGGCCGACAAGTCGGCCGACAGCCTCTGGGCCCAGGCCCCGTGCAAGATCGAAGGGCTGCAGCCCGGCACCGACAAGGTCCTGCACGGCTGCAGCGTCCATTCCGGCGCCTCGGGCGCGCCCCTGATCGAGGTCGGCCGCGGCGCGGCGGCGGTGGTGGCGATCCAGTGCGGCGAGCTCAACGCCGTCAAGGGCCCCATCGAGGCCTACGATCCCCGCTACGCCAACACTGCGGTGACCATCGCCGAGGTGTTCCAAGACGCGGAGGCGCGCAGCCTGCTGGAGGCCGACCGCGCCGCGTTCCCGGGACCCAACCCCGCCGCGGCCACGCAGGCGGCCTCCGCCCCGGGCGTCCCCCTGGTCCGCGTCTCCGGCTTGCCTTGAGGCGACTTTCGGCGTCAAAGCAGCGCCATGGACGACGCCGGGAACACCTTTAACGCCACCGACGACCTGGAGGCGGTGATGCGCGCCGTCGGACAGCGGGCGCGGCAGGGCGCCGAGGCCCTGCGGCTGGCGACCCCTGCGCAGCGTACCGCCGCCATCCGCGCCATGGCCGGCCACATCCGCAAGCGCGCGCCCGACATCCTCGCCGCCAACCGCCGCGACCTCGACGCCGCCGGCAAGGGCGACCTGACCGCGCCGATGATGGAGCGGCTGGCGCTCGACCCGAAGAAGCTGGAGGGCGTCGCCGCCGCCCTCGAGGACGTGGCCGCCATCCCAGACCCCGTGGGGCAGGAGATGGCCCGCTGGACCCGCCCCAACGGCCTGGACATCGCCCGAGTGCGCACCCCGATCGGGGTGATCGCGGTGATCTACGAGAGCCGGCCCAACGTCACCGCCGACGCCGCGGCCCTGTGCGTGCGTTCGGGCAACGCCGCCATCCTGCGCGGCGGCTCGGAATCCTTCCATTCCGGCCTGGCCCTACACGCCGCCATCGCCGCGGGCCTCGTCGAAGCCGGCCTGCCGGACTCCTGCGTACAGATGACCCCCACCCCCGACCGGGCCGCCGTCGGCATGATCCTGGCGGGGCTGGACCGGTCCATCGACCTGATCATACCCCGCGGCGGCAAGAGCCTGGTGGCGCGGGTGCAGGCCGAGGCGCGCGCGCCGGTGCTGGGCCACCTCGAAGGCCTGTGCCACACCTATGTCCACGCCGCCGCCGACCCCGACAAGGCCCGCGCCATCGTCGTCAACGCCAAGTTGCGGCGGGTCACCGTCTGCGGGGCGACCGAGACCCTGCTGATCGACGCCGAGGTCGCGCCGCGCCTGCTGCCCGTCATCGCCGCCGAGTTGATCGCCGGCGGCTGCGAGCTGCGGGGCGACCTGCGCGCCCGCTCGCTGGTGGCCGCCATGAAGCCCGCCGACGAGGCCGACTGGCTCACCGAATACCTGGCGCCGATCCTGGCCGTGCGGGTGGTGGACGGCCTGGACGAGGCGGTGAAGCACATCGAGACCCACGGGTCGGGCCATACCGACGCCATCCTCACCGAGGACGCGGCGGCGGCCGAGGCCTTCGTCGCCTCGGTCGATTCCGCCATCGTCCTGGTCAACGCCTCGACCCAGTTCGCCGACGGCGGCGAATTCGGCTTCGGCGCCGAGATCGGCATCGCCACCGACAAGCTCCACGCCCGCGGTCCCGTCGGCGCAGAACAACTCACGACCTTCAAATATGTGGTTCGCGGGACAGGTCAGACGCGTCCCTGAATCCGGCCGCCCCGGCGCCCTGCGTCCCGGATTCCATCTGGAGCGGGGGATGCGGGTGGGGCTTTTCGGCGGCTCGTTCGACCCCGCCCACGACGGCCACGCCCATGTCGCCCAGACCGCGCTGCGGCGGCTGCGACTGGACCGAGTGATCTGGCTGGTCTCGCCGCACAACCCGCTCAAGCAGGCCCGCGGCCCCGCTCCCCTGGCGCAGCGCCTTGCCGGCGCGCGGGCGGTGGCCCACGGCCCTGCCATGATCGTCTCCGACGTCGAGAGCCGCATCGGCTCGCGCTACACCCTGGACACGGTGCGCCTGCTCAAGGGTCGATTCCCCGGGGTCCGCTTCGTCTGGCTGATGGGATCGGACAACCTGGCCGGTTTCCACCGCTGGCGCGGCTGGTCGCAGATCATGCGCGAGGCGCCCATGGCCGTGGTGGCCCGGCCGGGCGCCCTGCATCCCAGCCGGGCGGCGCCGGCGGCCCGCCGCTTCGCCGCGGGCCGGCTGCCGGCTCGGGCGGCGGCCCTGCTGCCGGGTCGGCCCGCACCCGCCTGGACCTATTTGGCCGGGCCGCTGAATCCGACCTCTTCGACCGCCCTGCGGGCGCGGTCCCAGGCCGCATCGCCGGTTCCTGGTTGAGCGGCGGCCTCTGTGATACCATCTGTGCTTGCGAGGGCCCGCGCCCTGAGGAGTTTGACCTGACCCCCGATCCCTTCCCCAAGAGAAGCGCCGCCCCTGTCCCCTCCAGCGACCCGGCCAATCCGGTCCCCGCGCACGGCGACGGACTCGAGGGCCTGGAAGCGCTGATCATCTCCCGCCTCGACGAGGACAAGGCCGAAGAGATCGTCCTGATCGACCTGAAGGGTAAGAGCTCGCTCGCCGACGCGGTGATCATCGCCTCGGGCCGGTCGCAGCGGCATGTGGCGGCCATCGCCGACCGGCTGCTGCGGAGCCTGAAGGAGAACGGCTTCGGCAAAGCCAACGTCGAGGGCCTGCCCCACGCCGACTGGGTGCTGATCGACGCCGGGGACGTGATCGTCCACCTGTTCCGCCCCGAGGTCCGGGCCTTCTACAACATCGAGAAGATCTGGTCGGTCTCCGCGCCGGAGCGGGCCGCCAACGCTGCCGCCTCAGACCGCGCCGTCATGGGCGGTTGAGGCCTTGCGCCTCAGCATCCTGGCCATCGGGCGGCTGGGCCGCAGCCCCGAGAGCCTGCTGGTCGCCGACTACGTCAAGCGGGCCAACCTGGCCGGTCGGTCGTTGGGCCTGACCCCGGTCGATCTGCAGGAGGTCGAGAGCCGCAAGCACGGCAAGGCCCACGAGGCCGACGCCCTGATCGCCGCCCTGGGCGAGGACGCCCACATGATCGCCTGCGACGAGCATGGCTCGGCCTGGACCTCCCGCGAGCTGGCGACCCGCATCGGGACCCTTCGCGACGGCGGCGTGCGGCGGCTGGTGTTCGCGCTCGGCGGGGCCGACGGCCTGGATCCGGCGGTGCTGAGCATGGCCCGCGAAAAGCTGGCCTTCGGGGTCCAGACCTGGCCCCACGCCCTGGCGCGGGTGATGCTGGCCGAACAGCTCTACCGCGCCACCACCATCATGCAGGGCACGCCGTACCACCGGGACTGACTCCCTTCGCGTTCCGCCCCAAGGTCGCCGAATTCGTGGCTGACGCTGGATGGCGCCAGACCTCGTCACCTTTACGAAAGGCGACTTCAATGCAGGCTCCCGCTCACCGGTCGCGTCGGGTGCGGCAGTGGCTGGCCGTGACGGCGGCCCTGCTGGCGGCGGTTGGCGCGGCGCAGGCGCAGCCCCTCTCGGGGCCGGCTCTGGTCGCCGCCCTGCGCGGCGGCGGTTACGTCGTGCTGATGCGTCATGCGGCGTCGCCGCGCACGCCGCCCGACGCCGCTTCGGTCAACAATGACAATCCCGGGGCGGAACGCCAACTCGACGAGACCGGGCGCGCTACGGCCAAGGCGATGGGGCAGGCCCTGGCCAAGCTGCGCATTCCTATCGGCCGGGTGTTGTCGAGTCCGACCTATCGGGCGCTGGAGACAGTGCGCTACGCCGCCCTGGGCGAGGCCAGGACTTTCCCCGAGCTCGGCGAGGGTGGAGAAGGCATGCAGGCGACCATCCCCGCCGCGCCCACGGCCTGGCTGCGCCGCACGGTCGCGGAGGCGCCTCCCGCGCGGTCGAACACCGTCATCGTGACGCACTTCCCGAACATCACCGGCGCTTTCGCCGACCAGGCGTCCGGCCTGGCCGACGGCGAGGCCCTGGTGTTCCGGCCCGACGGCAGGGGCGCCGCGTCGCTGGTCGCCCGGGTCAAGATTGAACAGTGGCCGATGCTGGCCGCTTCGACGCCCTGACGCGGACGACACCCGATATTTTGGGACTGAATCGCGTACCCTCCGCCCATGCGCCGCCGCGTCCCCCTCATGCTCGCCTGCCTCGCCCTGGCGGGTCCCGCCGCCGGCGCGGACACCCGCGGAATCGACCGCGAGATCGAGCGGTTACGCTCGGAACTGGTGGGCCTGGGGCGGTCCGAACAATCCGGGGAAGGGGTCGCCGAAGCGCAGCGCGCCCAGCTGATGGAGCTGAACGCCCGCGAGGCCGTGCTCAAGGCCCGCATCGACGCCAACCGCGGCGACCTAGCCAAGCTCCTGGGCGCGCTGCAGACCTACCAGCGCCGCCCGCCCCCGCCCCTGCTGGTCAATCCACGCTCGGCCCGCGACGCGGTGCGCGCCGCCATCCTCATCCGGGCCGTCACGCCTGAGCTGCGGGAGCGCGGCAAGGCTTTCGCCATCCAGGCCGAAGCCATAGCCCGGCTGCGCCGCAGCGCCGCGGCCGCCAGCGAGACCCTCTTCCAGGCGGAAAGCGACATCGCCGATCATCGAGCCGACATCGACCGCCTGCTGGCGCAGAAGCGCGCCCTGGAAATGGGCCTCTACCCGGGCGACGGCGACCCGCAGACCCGGGCTCTGGCCGCCCGCGCCGGCTCGGTCGGGGAATTTGTCGAGGGGCTCCCCGGCCCAGGCGACGGCGCCGCCCCCGCGCGGGGTCCCGCCCGCTTCAACCCGCCGGTGCAGGGCGCGCTGATCCGGCGCTTCGGCCAGGCCCACGGCCCCCGCGAGCGCGCCGAGGGCTGGACCTGGCGCACCACGGCCGGCGCGCCGGTGCTCAGCCCGGCCGCCGCCCGGGTGGACTACGCCGGCCCGCTCAAGGGCTGGGGCCCGGTGGTGATCCTCAACGTCGGCGGCGGCCGCCGGCTGGTGCTGGCGGGGCTGCAGACCGTCGCCGCCGGCGCCGGCCGCACGGTCGCCGCGGGTGAGCCAATCGGCCGCATGGGCTCCGGCTCCGCTGGCGGAACGGCGCCCGAACTCTATCTCGAAGTGCGCGACGGCAATTCTGCGGTCGATCCCGCCCGCTGGATGACTGTAGCGGCCCTGAATTCGCCCAACCGCCCTGCGACACCGGAGGTCAGATAAAGTTGAGGCGATATGGCGCGATCTGGTGTTCCGCCACTTGAGTTATAAGATGGGTCTTAAGGGGCGGGAAAGTCTCCACGTCCGACAGTGACGCTTCCAGGCAAGGTCGAGGAAACTGATGCGTAAGATTCTGCTGATCGGCATCTCCACCTTCGCGCTGGGCGCGGCCGCCATGGCCTATGCCGACCAGCAGTCGCGCACGCCCAAGGCCGAGACCTACAAGATGCTCGAGCTGTTCGGCGACGTGCTCGCCACGGTGGAGGACCAGTACGTGGTCCCCGTGGACGACAAGAAGCTGATCCAGGCCGCCATCGACGGAATGCTCACCTCGCTCGACCCGCACTCGGGTTACCTCGACAGCGAGAACTTCGACGAGATGCGCGACCAGACCCGCGGCGAATACGGCGGGCTGGGCCTCGTCGTCCAGGCCGAGGACGGCGCAGTGAAGGTGGTCTCGCCCATGGACGGCACGCCCGCGGGCCGCGCCGGCATCCTGGCCGGCGACTACATCACCGCCATCGACGGCCAGAGCGTCGTCGGCCTGCCGCTCGACCAGGCGGTCAAGCAGATGCGCGGGCCGGTCGGCACCTCGATCACCCTGACGGTGGCGCGCGAGAAGACCAATCCTTTCTCGGTCAAGCTCGCCCGCGAAGTCATCAACGTGAAGTCGGTCACGGCCAAGGTCGAGGGCGACTACGGCTACATCCGCCTGTCGGGCTTCGACGAGAAGACCGGCGAAGAGACCCGGGCTGCGATCAAGGACCTGAAGACCAAGATCCCGCACATGAAGGGCATGGTGCTGGACCTGCGCAACAACCCCGGCGGCCTGGTCGACCAGGCGGTCGAGGTGGCCTCGGCCTTCCTGGACGGCGGCGAGGTGGTGTCCCAGCGCGGACGCGACGCCCGCGACATCGAACGCTACAACGCCCGCGCCGGCGGCGACCTGCTGGGCGGCCTGCCCCTGGTGGTGGTGATCAACAACGGTTCGGCCTCGGCTTCCGAGATCGTGGCCGGCGCGCTGAAGGACCGCAAGCGGGCCGAAGTCGTCGGCCTGACCAGCTTCGGCAAGGGCTCGGTCCAGACCGTGATCCCGCTGCGGGGCGGCATGGACGGGGCGCTGAAACTGACCACCGCCCGCTATTTCACCCCTTCGGGCCAGTCGATCCAGAAGACCGGGATCATGCCGGACCTCGAGGTCGCCAGCTCCAAGGAGGAGGCCGAACGGGTCGCCGACTCGGCGCTGCAGTTCTCCGAGGCGAGCTTCCGCAACGCCCTGGACGCCGAAGTCGGCAAGGTGCGCCGCGAGGCCCACGCGCCGACCGAGATTCCGCCCGAGGGTTACGACTCCAAGAAGGACGACTTCCAGCTGGCCCGCGCGCTGGACGTCCTGCGCTCCGGCTCGGTCGAGGCGGCGGTGCGGCTGAAGCCGGCCAAGACCTACGCCATGGCCACGCCTGCCTTCATGGTTGGCCCGGCGACCTCGGCCAACCCGGCGGCGACCACCAACGCCGGCGCGGCCACCGAAGCCAAGCCGACCGCGCCGTCCAAGGTGGCTCCGGCCGACGAGATCGCGCCTTCCAAGCCGACGACGAAGGTCACCCCACCGGCGGCGGCGCCGGCGAAGAGGTAATCGGATTCCGCTCATCCCTCCGTGGGGATGAGCGGGGTTTTACTTCCGCGATCGTCCCCTATCTAAGTCCCCACTCAGCCTCGCTCGACCCGCTCGAGCCGTGCGCCATTAGGGGCGCCCACGGGACGCATCGCCTTGACCGACCTGCCCTCCCATCCCGACGACCTCGTGGCCGCCTTCCAGATCGAGGGCCAGCCCGTGCGCGGGCGCATCGTCCGCCTGGGCCAGGCGGTGGACGACATCCTCAACCGCCACGACTATCCGGAAGCCGTGGCCAACCTGCTGGGGGAGACCTGCGCCCTGGCCGCCCTGGTGGGCTCGGCCCTGAAGTTCGAGGGGCGGATGATCGTCCAGGCCCAGGGCGACGGGCCGGTCGCTTATGTGGTGGTCGACTACGACACCTCCGGGGGCCTGCGCGGCTATTGCCGGTTCGACGCCGACCGCGTGGCGGAAGTCGCAAAGGGCTTCGCCCGGCCCGGGGCCCGCACCCTGCTGGGCCAGGGAGTGTTCATCATGACCGTCGACCCCCTGGGCGACATGGACCGCTACCAGGGGGTCACGCCGATCGAGGGCGAAACCCTGGCCTTGTGCGCCGAGCAGTACTTCGCCCAGTCCGAACAGGTGCCCACCCGGGTTCGCCTGGCGGTCGGCCGGCTCACCGACGCCAGCGGCCAGCGTTGGCGCGCGGGCGGGGCCATGATCCAGAACGTGGCCGAGGACGAGGCGCGGGGGACGACCCGCGAGGCCTGGGAGACCGCCGAGATCCTGTTCTCGACCTTGGCCGAGGACGAACTGGTCGATCCGCTGATCCCCCCCGAGACCCTGCTGTACCGGCTGTTCCACGAGGATGGGGTGCGGATGTTCGAGGCTAGGCCGTTGCGCGCCTTCTGTCGCTGCACCGAGGCCGGCGTACGCGGGATGCTGCGGTCGTTCCCGGCCGCGGAGCGCGCCGACATGGTCGAGCCCGACGGCCACATCCACGTCACCTGCGAGTACTGCTCGCGGCGCTACGACGTGGAACCGGAAGGTCTGGAAGAGGCCGGGGCCTGACGCCCTACGTGCTTCGAGACGCGCAAGCTTTCGCTCGCGCTCCTCAGCATGGCGAATGTTTCTGCAATCCACCCACGCTCGTCGTCCTGAGGAGGCCGAGGACCTCGGCCGTCTCGAAGGACGTACTCCGGCGGATGCTAGGCGCTCATTTCCCCGAACGCCGTCCTCAGGCGCTCGAACTGGGACAGGACCGGATTGGGGGCCTCCTCGCCGGGGACCTCCAGGTACATGCGGCGGTCGAGATGGGCCACCCGCTCGTACAGGCGCTCGGCCCGCACGGCCAGGCCGGTCAGGCCGCCGGGCAGGGTCTCGGTCTCGGCGTCCGGGGCTTCGCCGCGGGTCTTGGCGTTGAGCCGGTAGCGGCTTTCGCAGGCTTCGGCCGGGGTCATGTCGCCTTCGCGCACGGCCCGCTGCACCAGAAGCCACGAGGCGACCTGCATCAGCCGCGTGGTCAGGCGCATGCTGGCGCTGGCATAGGACAGGGCCGCGGCCCGCGACAGGAGCTTGGATTCTTGACGGCCGGAGCCGTCGAGATAGCTGGCGGTCTCCTCGACCAGTTCCATCCCCTCCTGGAAGGTGCGGTCGAACAGCTCCGAGGTTGCGAAATCACGGACCACCTGCGCACGCGCAGGCGTCACCGTAGCCAGACCGAACTCGTCCATACGCCCCCTCGACCTTCGTTCGGGGCCCGCCCCTGACGGACCCACGCCGTTTCGACGTGCAACCCTCGTGCCAGTCCGCGCCGGCCCGAGACCTTAGCTCTTCAGGGAGAACAGCGCGTCGGCGGCGGCCCGGCCCGCAAGCTTGCGATCCAGGACCGAGCGGGTGCGTGTGATCTCACCCTCCAGCCGGGCTATACGCTCCTGCAGATCGACAGCAGCGTAAAGGTCGAGATCCTCCCTTGTAACCTCGATAAGCGAAGCGCCGCGAACCATGCGCGGGGGAACCATATCCTCGACCATGGCGCTCTCCGTGTGTTCAGCACGAAGTTTCAGGATAACAGAAGCGACGGTCCTTTGGGAGACCGTACGAACCCCGGAGCTCGCCCGTGATCCTGCCTGAGACAATGACCGCCATCGCCGTCCGTGGCGGATCGGGTCCCGCCGACGCACTGTTCGCCCAGACCGTGCCCACGCCCCGCCCCGGTCCGGGACAGATTCTGATCCGGGTGGCCGCCGCAGGCGTGAACCGGCCCGACGTCCTGCAGCGGCAGGGCGGCTACGCCCCGCCCCCCGGCGCTCCCGACACCCTGGGGCTCGAAGTCGCCGGCGAGGTGGCCGCCGTGGGCGAGGGCGCGCCGCGCTGGAGGGTCGGCGACAGGGTCTGCGCCCTGCTCGGTGGCGGCGGCTATGCGCAATATGCCGCGGTCGACGCCCGGCACGCCTTGCCGGTCCCGGCAGGGCTGGACCTGCTCCAGGCCGCCGCCCTGCCGGAGACGGCTTTCACCGTCTTTTCCAACGTCTTCGAGATCGGCCGGCTGAAGGCGGGCGAAACCTTCCTGGTCCACGGCGCCACCAGCGGCATCGGGGTCATGGCGATCCAGATGGCCAAGGCCGCCGGGGCGCGGGTGATCGCCACCGGCCGCGGCGGCGCCAAGGCCGCCAACGCGCTCGCGTTCGGCGCCGACCTCGCCATCGACTCCACCGCTCAGGACTTCGTCGCCGCGGTCATGGCCGACGGCGGGGCCGACGTGATCCTCGACATGGTCGCCGGCGACTTCGTGCAGCGCAACCTCGACTCCCTGAAGCCGGACGGACGGCTGGTGCAGATCGCCGTCCAGGCCGGCTCGAAGGCCGAAATCGACGTCGGCCGCCTGATGGTTCGCCGGCTGAGCTTCGCGGGCTCGACCCTGCGGCCGCGCAGCCCCGACGAAAAGGCGCGTCTGGCCCACGCGGTGGAGCAGACCGCCTGGCCCTGGATCGCAGGCGGCAAGGTCCACGCGGTGATCGACTCGACCTTCCCCCTGGCCGAGGCCGCCCAGGCCCACGCCCGGATCGAATCCGCCGGCCACGTCGGCAAGATCATGCTGATCGCTTGAGGCCGGGCGGATAAAACCAAGCCATGACCATCGGCGTCTTCGATTCGGGGGTGGGGGGGCTCAGCGTCCATCGCGCCCTGGTGGAGCGGCTTCCCCGCGCCGACTTCATCTATCTCGCCGACCAGGCCAACGCCCCTTACGGCGGCTACGCGGGCGAGCAGATCGTCGCCCTGACCCGCGAGGGCTGCGTCCGCCTGTTCGAGGCCGGCGCCGGCCTTGTGGTCCTGGCCTGCAACACCGCCTCGGCCATTGCGCTGCGCCGGCTGCAACAGACCTGGCTGCCGGGATACCGCGCCGCCCTGGGCCGGCCGATCAATATCCTGGGCCTCATCGTGCCGACGATCGAAGCGGCCACCGGGGTGCCGTGGACGCACGAGGCCGAGCAGAGCGAGAAAGTGGAGGCTGTGGACGTGATCGGGGTCTTCTCCACCCCCGCCACCGCGGCGTCGCGGGTGTACGAGATCGAGATCGACAAGCGCCGCCAGGACGTGGCGGTGTTCTCCGAGCCCTGTCCTGCCCTGGCGCGGATGATCGAGGCCGGGGCCGACCGGGAGACCCTGCGGGCGACCATCGACGGTCACGTCGCGGCCCTGACCCGGCGCATCGGCCGGGCGCCGGACCGGGCGATCCTCGGCTGCACCCACTACGAGATCGTGGCCGAACTGTTCGTCGAAGCCCTGGGTCCCAAGGTCGCCCTGATCCACCAGCCCAGCGCCGTGGCCGACGCGCTGGAGCGCTACCTCGCCCGCCACGGCGAGTTCGCGCCGGGAGCGGGGGCCGGCCGCCGCTTCCTCACCACCGGCGAGCCCGGCTTGAGCACCGCCCTTGTGGAGACGTTCTGGGGCGCGCCGGTCCGGTTCGAGCGGGCTTAGCCTCCCCCCCGGTCGCGAGGGGAGGGGTTCTAAGCCGCCGCCTTCTCCGCCCGCATCGCGGCGCTGACCGCGTTGACCACGGCGGCGATGCGCAGGGCGGCCTGGATGTTGACCGTGGGCACGCCGCGCTTGCGCAGCTCGTCCTCGTGGCTGTCCAGACACAGGCCGCAGCCATTCACCGCCGAGACCGCCGTGCACCATAGCTCGAAGTCGGTCTTGTCCACGCCCGGGCTGGCGATGACGTTCATCCGCAGCCGGGCGGGAAGGGTGCGGTACTCCTGGTTCTTCATCAGGTGCAGCGCCCGGTAGTAGACGTTGTTCATGCCCATGATCGCGGCCGCCGCCTTGGCCGCCGCGGCGGCCTCGGCCGAGAGGCCGGCGGCGCCGGCCGCCGCCTCCACCGCCTTGACCACCTCGGGCTGGCCCACCGCCCAGGCGCTGGCGAGGAAGGTCCCCCACTTTTGCTGGTCGGTGAGCACCGTCTCGTTGGCCAGGGACGAGAGGTTCAGGCTGAGGTCCTTGGCATAGGCCGGAAGGGCGTCGCGCAGGGTGTCCAGAGACATGGGAAGCTCCATTCAAAAGAGGGGCCCGGGGGAGGCGGGGGGGAGGCCTCCCCCGGGCGAGCGCGCTGGCCGTCTCAGGCCGCGCGCAGGACGTCGCCGCCGACCGGGCGGTTGCAGGGACACAGCTCGTCGGTCTGCAGGGCGTCGAGCACCCTCAGGGTGTCCGCCGGGGCCCGGCCCACGTTCAGGTTGGTGACGTAGACGTGCTGGATCACGTTGTCGGGGTCGACCACGAAGGTCGCCCGCAGCGCCACGCCTTCATTTTCGTCGAGGACGCCGAGCTGACGGGCGAACCGGCCGCCCGGATCGGCGAAGTTCCAGATCGGCAGGCGGTCAAGGTCGGGATGGCTGCGCCGCCAGGCGAGCTTGACGTGCTCGTTGTCGACCGAGCCGCCCAGGACCACGGTGTCGCGGTCGGCGAAGTCGCGGCCCAGGCGGGCGAACTCGGCGATCTCGGTCGGGCAGACGAAGGTGAAATCCTTCGGGTAGAAGAAGATCACCTTCCACTTTCCCGGGAACGAGTCCTGGGTGAGGGTCTCGAACGCGCTCTCGCCGTTCTCCTCGTGCGCGTTGAAGCCGGGCTTGACGCCGGTGATCTTGAAGTCCGGCAGGGTCTGGGTAACGCCCAACATGGTCTGTCTCCTTTACGAAAATCCCTGCGGCGATCGCCGCTGCAGAGGGAGATAGGGGCCGCCTCGACAAAAATCTAATCGATTGTTTTTGGATTATGCATAGGGTCAGACTATAATCTGTCCATGCTCCCGACCCTGAGACAGCTCCAGTACCTGAAGCTCCTGGCCGAGCACGGCTCGTTCAGCCGCGCGGCCGAGGCCGCCCACGTGACCCAGCCCACCCTCTCGGCCGGGGTGCAGGAGCTGGAGAGGGTGCTGGGGGCTCCGGTGGTCGACCGGGCCCGCTCGGGAGTGATCCTGACCCCGGTCGGCGAGGAGGCGGTGCGCCGGGCCAAGGACATCCTGGCCCGCTCGGAGGACCTGGTGCAGGCCGCCCGCAGCGCCGGCCAGCCCCTGTCGGGCCGGTTCCGCCTGGGGGTGATCCCCACCGTGGCCCCCTTCCTGCTGCCCCGCGCCTTACCTGAGCTGCGGCGCCGGTTCCCGGCCCTGCGGCTGTTCCTGCGCGAAGACCAGACCGCCAAGCTGATCGCCAGCCTCAAGGCCGGCGCCATCGACGCGGCCCTGATCGCCCTGCCCTACGACACCAGCGGACTGGGCGTCGCCCACGTGGAGGACGACGAACTCCTGGCCGCCATCCCCGCCAACCACCCCCTGCTCGCCGGCGAACGCGTCGATCCCGCGGCGCTGGAAGAGGGGCTGATCCTGCTGGAGGACGGCCACTGCCTGCGCGAGCACGCCCTGGCCACCTGCGACCTGGACCCGCCGCGAACCGGCGGCGACGACGGGACCTTCGCAGCCACCTCTCTCCATACCCTGGTGCAGATGGTGGGCTCGGGCCTCGGTGTGTCGCTGCTCCCGGCCATGGCGGTGCAGGCGGGGTTGACCGACAACACCCCCGTAGGCGTCCGCCCCCTGATCGCGGGCTCGCCCCACCGCGAGATCGTGGTGGCCTGGCGCGCCGGCTCCAGCCGCGAGGCCGAGGCGCGGCTTCTTGCCGAAGCGCTGCAGGGCGTATGAAGGCGTAGCGCCCGGCGGCCTCCCGCCAGGGGCGCCCAAACCCGTTCAATTCGCCTATATACGCCCCCCATGACGCGCCCCTTCCTCAAGATGAACGGCGCCGGCAACGACTTCGTCGTGGTCGGGGCCGGCCGGTCCAGCGACCATCCGGCGTTCGCGCCGGCGGCCGACATCGCGCGCGCCATCGCCGACCGCCAGACCGGCGTCGGCTGCGACCAGCTGATCGGCCTCGACGCCAGTCGCTCAGGCGACGTGCTGATGCGGATCTGGAACGCCGACGGCGGCGAGGTCGAGGCCTGCGGCAACGCCACCCGCTGCGTCGGCTGGCTCCTGATGGAGGCCTCCGGCAGGCCCGAGGCGGTGATCGAGACCAAGGCCGGCCTGGTCCGCGCCAGCCGCGCCGGCCCCCACGCGGTCACCGTCGACATGGGCGAACCCCGCCTGGACTGGCGCGACATCCCCCTGGCCGAGGACATGGACACCGCCCGGGTTGAGCTGCAGGTCGGGCCGATCGACGCGCCGCTGCTGCACACCCCCGGTTGCGTCTCGATGGGCAATCCCCACGTGGTCTTCTTCGTCGACGAGGTCGACACCGAGACGGTGATCCGCGTCGGCTCCCTGATCGAGCACCACCCCCTGTTTCCAGAAGGCGTCAACGTCGGCTTCGCCCAGGTCCTCAGCTCCGACCGCATCCGCCTGAGGGTGTGGGAGCGCGGCGCCGGCCTCACCAAGGCCTGCGGCACCGGCGCCTGCGCGGCCCTGGTCGCCGCCCACCGCCGCGGCCTCGCCGGCCGCAAGGCCGTCATGGAGCTCGACGGCGGCGAGCTGACCGTCGAATGGCGCGAGAGCGACGGCCATGTGCTGATGACAGGCCCGGTCGAGGTGGAGTTCTCCGGCGTCCTGCCGGAGCGGCTGTCATGAGCGACGTCGAGGTCCTGACCTTCGGCTGCCGCCTCAACGCCTACGAAAGCGAGCAGGCCAAGGCCCGCGCCCTGGCCGACGGGCTCACCGACGCGGTGATCGTCAACACCTGCGCGGTGACCGGCGAGGCCGTGCGCCAAGCCCGCCAAGCCATCCGCCGCGCCCGCCGCGAACGGC
The DNA here is from genome assembly GCA_035493215.1 of Caulobacteraceae bacterium. Taxonomy (GTDB): domain Bacteria; phylum Pseudomonadota; class Alphaproteobacteria; order Caulobacterales; family Caulobacteraceae; genus NCED01. The sequence goes on along the minus strand of DATJIO010000048.1, from coordinate 1,178 downwards.
CCTCGGCCCGGCTGATCGTCACCGGCTGCGCCGCCCAGATCGACCCCCAGGCCTTCGCCGCCATGGAGGAGGTCGACCTTGTCCTCGGCAACGGGCTGAAGAGCGCGCCCGGCGCTTACGCCCTGTCGGCCGAGCATGGCCGCGTGCGGGTCAACGACATCGCTTCGGTGAGGGAGACCGCCGGACACCTGGTCGACGGCCTGACCGAACGCGCCCGGGCCTATGTCGAGGTCCAGAACGGCTGCGACCACCGCTGCACCTTCTGCATCATCCCGTTCGGGCGCGGCAATTCCCGCTCGGCGCCCGCCGGCGAGATCGTCGAACAGATCAGGAGCCTCGCGGCCAGGGGCTACGCCGAGGTGGTGCTGACCGGGGTGGACATCACCGCCTGGGGCGCCGACCTGCCGGGCGGCCCCACCCTGGGCCAGCTGGTGGCGCGCATCCTCCGGCTGGTTCCCGAACTGCCCCGGCTGCGGCTGTCGTCGATCGACGCGGCCGAGATCGATTCCGACCTGATGCGGTGCCTGGCCGAGGAGCCGCGGCTGGCGCCCCACCTGCACCTGTCGCTGCAGTCTGGCGACAATCTGATCCTCAAGCGCATGAAGCGCCGCCACAGCCGCGAACAGGCCCTGGCCCTGGTCGCCGCCGTGCGCAAGGTCCGCCCGGACGTCGCCTTCGGCGCCGATCTGATCGCGGGCTTCCCCACCGAAAGCGACGAAGCCTTCGGCAACAGCCTGTCGCTAGTCGAGGCGACGGGCCTGGCCTACCTGCACGTCTTCCCCTTCAGCCCCCGTCCCGGCACGCCCGCGGCCCGTATGCCCCAGCTCCCCCGCGCCCTGGTGCGCGAACGGGCCGAACGGCTGCGCGGGGCCGGCGCCGCCGCGCTGGACCGGCACCTCGAGCGCAGCCGCGGCCGCACCGTCACGGCCCTGGTCGAACGCGAGGGCCTGGCCCGCGCCGACGACTTCACCGAGATCGCCTTCGAGGGCGAGGCGCGGCCGGGAAGCCTGGCGCGGCTGGCCCTGCTCGGCCACGACGGACGCCGCGCCCGCTTCGGCCGCGAATCCACCGAATCCGAAGTCCGCGAAGCCCTGGCCGAGGCCATCGCCGCCGAGCTACGCCCCCACGAGTCCCGCTTCGACCCGCTGAAGGGCCCCCGCCCCCGGGTGGTGCTGTTC
>DATJIO010000047.1:0-140599 GCA_035493215.1 Caulobacteraceae bacterium | reverse complement strand
CGACCAGGAGGAAGCCAAGAAGAAACGCAAGGACCTCGAGCAGGAGAGCACGTTCTTCGGCGACATGGACGGCGCCTCCAAGTTCGTGCGCGGCGACGCCGTCGCCGGCCTGATCATCACCGCCATCAACATCATAGGCGGCATGTTGATCGGGGTGCTCCAGCACGGCATCACCATCCAGCAGGCCGCCGCCAGCTACACCATCCTGACCATCGGCGAAGGCCTGGTCAGCCAGGTGCCGGCCCTGGTCATCTCCATCGCCGCCGGCTTCCTGGTCTCCAAGTCCGGGGTCGAGGGCTCGGCCGACAAGGCCCTGGTGGCCCAGCTCGCCACCAATCCGGTCAGCCTGGGCATGGTCTCGGCCGCCGCCGGGGTGATCGGCATCGTGCCCGGCATGCCGCTGCTGCCCTTCGCCGCCATCGCCATCGGCGCCGGCGCCTTGGCCTGGCGCCGCGCCCGCTTCATCCCGCCCCCCGCCGCTGTGCTCGACACCGGCCCGGCGGAGGCGGTGGAGGAGCCGATCGCGTCGGCCCTGGCGATCGACGACGTGAAGATCGAGCTTGGCTACGGCTTGTTGGGGTTGATCAACGACCTGGAGGGCCGCCGGCTCACCGACCAGATCCGCGCCCTGCGCCGCACCCTGGCGGCCGAGTACGGCTTCGTCATGCCCAGCGTGCGCATCCTCGACAACATGCGCCTGGCCAACCAGGGCTACCGGCTGGTGATCAAGGAGATGGAGGCCGGCGTCGGCGAGGTGCGGATCGGCTCCCTGATGGCCATGGACCCCCGCGGCGGCCAGGTCGACCTGCCGGGGGAGCATGTGCGCGAGCCGGCCTTCGGGCTGCCGGCCACCTGGATCGAGGACTCCATGCGCGAGGAGGCCACCTTCCGCGGCTACACCATCGTCGACCCGGCCACGGTGCTCACCACCCACCTGACCGAGATCCTCAAGGACAACATGTCCGACCTGCTCTCCTACGCCGAGCTGCAGAAGCTCTTGAAGGAGCTGACCCCCGAGCAGAAGAAACTGGCCGACGACCTGATGCCCGCGGTCGTCACCGCCGGCACGGTGCAGCGGGTGCTGCAGTCTCTGCTGAAGGAACGGGTGTCGATCCGCGACTTGCCGGCGATCCTGGAAGGCATAGCGGAGGCCGCGCCCCACACCGCCGGCGTCACCGCCCTGGTCGAGCATGTGCGTTCGCGCCTGTCCAAGCAGCTCTGCTGGCAGAACCGCAGCGACGACGGTTCGCTGGCCATCGTCACCCTGGCGGGAGAGTGGGAGCAGGCCTTCGCCGACAGCCTGGTGGGGGTAGGCGACGAGAAGCAGCTGGCCATGGCCCCGTCGCGGCTGCAGGAGTTCATCCGCGCCGTGCGCGACACCTTCGAGCGGGTGGCGCTGTCGGGCGAGACCGGGGTGCTGCTGACCAGTCCCGGCATCCGCCCCTACGTCCGCTCCATCGTCGAGCGCTTCCGCGGCCAGACCGTGGTGATGAGCCAGAACGAGATTCATCCCCGCGCGCGGCTGAAGACGGTCGGGCAGGTCTGATCCTGCCGCGCTGACGCAGGACTACCTTGCAAAGCCCACTAGCGTTCTATACAAGGTACCTTGCGTCGCCCTAGAGGTCGCCGCCGGTGCGCGCCGTTCGTCTTCCCTTCCGCCCGCTCTTTCGGAGCGCGTGCAGTCCGTCGCCCGAGCGGGCGAAGGCGACGCCTCCGTGCGAGCCCAGCCGGGACGAACCATGCTCGCCATCCTCGCCGCCGCCGTCACCGCTGCTTCCCCCGCCGCCCTGCCCGGGACGCTCCAGGGCGTCGAGGTCGTGGGCCGAGCCCCCGTCGTAGGGACCCTGCAGCAGGGGGTGCAGGCCTACCGGTCCGAGTTCTTCACCCAGGTCCGGCCCGGCACCGCCTTCGACATGGTGCAGTGGCTGCCGGGCTTCACCTTCGAGGACGCGCGCGACGTACGTGGGCTGGCGGGCGCGGCGGGCAATGTCCTGATCGACGGCCAGCCGCCTACAGCCAAGAACGACACCCTGGCCATGGTGCTGCGGCGCATCCCCGCCGCCCAGGTCGACCGGGTCGACATCATCGTCGGCGGGGCGCCGGGCGTCGACATGCGCGGCCGGGCGGTGATCGCCAATGTGGTGCTGAAGAAGACCGGCGCGCCGCGCGGCTCGCTTACGGCCCAGACCTATGTCTTCGAGGACGGCCGCGTCCGCCCGGAAGTCCAGGCCACCTTGTCGCGCAAGTCGGGCGAGCACGCGATGGAAGCCTCGTTCACCCTCGCCCGGCGGCCGTTGAACGGCGTCGGGCCAGGGATCGGCGTACTGGAGCGCCGCGACCCCGCGGGCGCGCTCCTGTTCTCGGCGAGTTCGCGCATTCTTGGCTGGCAGGACTTTGGGGCGGGTTCGGCGGCCTACGAATTCCCCTGGGCCGGGGGCAAGCTGCGGGTGAACGGCTCGGCCACCTACATCGCCGGCATGGGGAACGAGCGGGCTGACGTCGACGGCTCGCCGGCTCTCTACACCATCGACGTCGAGGAGCGTTTCCGCCAGGCCGAGCTCGGCCTGCGCTACCAGCGGAGCTTCGGCCGTGTCGCCCTGGAGACCCAGGCGCTGCAGCGAATGAACGTGCACAGCCAGGTGCAGGACACCTTTCGCCCGCCGGTGGACACGGGGCTCACCGAAAAAGACACTCTGAGCGAGACGGTGGCGCGCGGGACACTCTGCTTCAACCGGGACGCCACCCTGTCGCTGGAGGCTTCGGCGGAAGGCGCCTTCAACAGCCTCGACACCGACAGCGCCTTCACCAGCGACGGCCGGCCAGTGCGGGTGCCCGCCGAGGACGTGGCGGTGAGCGAACGGCGCGGCGAGTTCGGCGTGCTCGCCACCTGGAAGCCGAGCAAGACCTTCAGCCTCACCCCCGGACTCAAGGTGGAGACGTCCGGTCTCCAGGCCCGGGGAGACGTGAATCTGGAGCGCGACTTGACCTATCTGAAGCCCCGGGCGGTGCTGTCCTGGTCGCCCGACGCCCGTACCCAGATCCGACTGCGCGGCGAGCACGAGGTCAGCCAGATCAGCTTCCAGAATTTCACCGCTTCGGTCGATACGGGCGCAGGACTGGTTCGGGCCGGCAACCCGGACCTCAGGCCGCGCCGGGCTTGGGTGGCCGAAGCGGTGGTGGAGCGGCAGTTCTGGACCGGCGGCAGCCTGGTGCTCACGCTCAGGCAGTCGGCACTGAGAGATGTGGTGGACCAGCTCGCCCTGCCCCAGTTCGGCGGCGCGGTCGCCATCGGCAATATCGGCGACGGCGACCAGACCGACCTGATCGTCGCCCTGACCCTGCCCCTGAAGCGGCTGGGCCTCCAGGGCATGAACCTGAAGGGGACGGCAACCCTGCGGCGATCCGAGGTGACGGACCCGACCACCGGCGACCGGCGGCGCGTCAGCGGCCAGTCGGCGCTGGCGGCGGAGCTGCACTTCAGCCACGACCTGCCGCGCTGGAAGATCAACTGGGGGATCGACGTCTTCTACAACGGCCCGTCCGCCGCCTACCGGCCCGCCAACGTCGAGCGGGTCGGCGGATGGGCCCGGGTCAGCGCCTTCGTCGAGCACCGGCTGCGGCCCGATCTCGTCCTGCGGGTCGAGGGCTTCAACCTCGTCGACGCCAAGCCCCGTCTGGTGGAGGAGGCCTACGGCGGCCTGCGTAGCGCTGCTCCGCTCCTCTACAGCGAGACGCGTCGCAACGGGGACGCCCCCAACCTGTTCGTCCGCATCCGCAAGACCCTGAGCTGAGCCTTATGGCCGCCGCAATGCGGCCACCAGGCGGCTTGAATCCCCACGGCTAAGTTCGGACTGGACGATGTCCGCCAAGCACGTTTACAAGCGTAATGTTTATTGCTGACATGTGTAAATTAGTGCCAAGCTCGGCTTTCCCCATCGCCCGCCTCTAAGCGTGCATCCTCCGCGCCCGACCTCGCGGGGCGGAGCGCGTCCCTGTGCGGGTAAGCCAAGGACGCGTCCATGCTCGCCATTCTCGCGGCCGCCGCCGCTGCTTCCAGTCCCGCCGCCGCGCCCGCCCCCGCCCCCCACGCCGCCCAGACGGTGGAGGGCGTCGAGATCACCACCCGCCGCCCCGTGACCGGGACCCTCGAGCAGGGGGTGCAGGGCTACCGGCCGGAGTTCTTCACCCCGGCTCGGCCGTCGACGGCCATGGACATGATCCAGTGGCTGCCGGGCTTCACCTTCGAAGACATGCGCGACCTGCGCGGACTGGGCGACTCGGGCGGCAACGTCCTCATCGACGGCAAGCCGCCGACCAGCAAGAACGACACCCTGGCCACGGTGCTGCGCCGTATCCCGTCGGTCCAGGTCGAGCGGGTCGACATCATCGTCGGCAGCGCCCCGGGGATCGACATGCGCGGCCGCCCGGTGATCGCCAATGTGATCCTGAAGAAGACGATGGCGCTGCGGGGCTCGGTCCAGGCCCAGACCCAGGTGATGCAGGACGGCCGGGTCGCGCCCGAGCTGCAGGCGACCTTCTCGCGCAACGCCGAGGGCCGGGCGACGGAGGCGTCGGTCACCGTCAACCAGCGAATCTTCGGCGGCCCCGGCTTCGGCGACGGGGTGTGGGTGCGGCGCGACGGGACCGGCGCAGTGCTGTTCCGCGCCGACGACAAGTCCCACGCCGGCGGCCCCTCGGCGGTAGCGACGGGGTCCTACGAACTCCCGTTCGCGGGCGGTCGGCTCAAGGTCAACGGCTCGGGCCGCTGGTACAAGGCGATCTTCGACGACGTGGCTGTGCTGCGCGGGTCCGGCGACCGGTACACCCTGGCCCTCCACGACCTCTACCGTCAGGCCGAACTCGGCGCCCGCTTTGAGCGCACCTTCGGCCTGCGCACGACCCTGGAGGCCCAGGCGCTGCAGCGGCTGAACGCCCACGACCAGACCAACGCCATTCGGCGGCCGCCGGTGATCAGCGACTTCGACGAAGCCGACGACCTCAGCGAGAGCGTGCTGCGCACCACCCTGCGCTTCAAGAAGGACGAGACCTTGACGCTGGAGACCTCGGCCGAGGGCTCGCTGAACGTCCTGGCCACCGACTCCGCCTCCCTGGTCGGCGGGGTGGCGGCGCCGATCCCCAACGCCGACGTCAAGATCACCGAGCATCGGGGCGAGGCCGGCGGCCTCCTCACCTGGAAGCCGGCCCCGGCCTATGGCGTGACGGCAGGGCTCAAGCTGGAGACCTCGACCCTGGCGGCCGAGCGCGACGTGAACCTGACCCGGACCCTGACCCATTGGAAGCCGCGGCTGGTGCTGTCCTGGTCGCCAGCCAAAAACACCCAGGTCCGGCTGCGGGCCGAGCGCGAGATCGGCCAAATCAATTTCTACAGCTTCGTCGCCATCTCGGAGTTCAACAGCGGCACCGTCAGGTCCGGCAACCCCAACCTGCGGCCTCAACGCTCGTGGGTCGGCGAGGCGGTGCTGGAGCGGCAGTTCTGGGACGGTGCCAGCATCGTCCTGACCGCCCGCCGCAAGGCCCTGTACGACGTGGTGGACGCCCGCATCGTGGGGACGTCGGGGGCCGTGGGCGTCGGCAACATCGGCGACGGCGCCCAGACCGACCTCGTCGGGACCCTGACCTTCCCCCTGAAGCGGTTAGGCCTGAACGGGGCGATGCTGAAAGGGACGCTGACCAAGAGCCGCTCGCGCGTCACCGACCCGACCACCGGGATCCAGCGCCAGCTCTCCAACTGGTCCGCGACGATCGGCGAGCTGCACTTCGTCTACGACCTGCCGCGGCGCAAGTTGAACCTGGGGTTCGACGCCTTCTACAACGGACCCTTCACCCTGTATCGGCCGGCGGGGACGGAAGACAACGGCGTCAATGCGCGTCTCAGCGTCTTCGTGGAGTACCGTTACCGGCCCAACCTGACCTTCCGGCTGGAAGGAATGAACGTGACCGGCGCGCGGATAACCCAGACCGTCACCTATTACGCCGGACCGCGGAACGTCTCGCCGCTACTCTATGCCGACGAGAAGACCCTGGGCCTTGGCCCCTCGGTCCTGCTCCGGGCGCGGCGGACCTTCTAGGGGGCAGATTCTAGGGCGCCAGGTTGGCGTAGACGATGGCGGGCGGCTGGCGCCACACGAAGGTCTCCCCGGAATAGCCCGCCGGCGCCACGCTCCAGACCACCACGCCGACGACGAAGGCGGTCAGGGCCACAGCCATGGCGCCGCGGATATAGTTGGGCAGGCTGAGCGGCGGGCGGGCCAGCATACTGAGCCGGATCTCCAGCGGATGGCGTCCGGGGGGCGACCAGCCGCAGGCGAAGGGCGAACTGGGGGTCGCGGCGTGGGCCTTGAGCAGGGTCGCGCCGTAGTCGCGGCGCAGCTCGGGCCGGCATTCCACCACCGCCGCGTCGCAGGCCAACTCCTGGTCCAGGCGGGCGCAGCGGGCGGCGACGTGGACCAGGGGGTTGAACCAGCCCACCACCTGCATGGCGGCGATGAACAGGTTGGCCCCGGGGTCGCGACGGGCGATGTGGGTCCGCTCGTGGCGCAGGATCAGGTCGCGCTCGGCGGCGGTGAACCGCTGCTCGTAGTCCTGGGGTATGATGATACGAGGCCAGGACAGGCCCATCACGGCCGGCCCGGCCTTGCCGCGGCTGGCTAGGCGGCGGAACCGCAGCTCGCTCAGCGCCATCAGCGCCACCATCGCCGCCGCGCCGGCCGCCCAGTACTGCAGCAGCAGCCCCGCGTGGGCGGGAGGGGTCAGCAGGGTGATCGGATAGCCGTGGCGGCTGTCGCTCAGGGTCGGGAACAGGCCGACGACGGCGGCGACGGGTGCCGCGGACCACAGCCGGTAGCTCAGCTCCGCCCCGATCACCATCCGCGCCGGCCCGCGCAGCAGCAGCACCACGACGATGGCCAGGGCGGCGCCGATCTGGGCCCGGACCAGGGCCGCCAGCAGCAGGTCAGCCATCGTCATCGAGGGCCTCGAGCAGTTTGCGCAGCCGCTTGATCTCGTCGGGCTTCAGCGCCCGGTGCTCGGCGAAGTGGGCGACCAGGGGGGTCAGCCGGCCCTCGAACAGCCGGTCGAGCAAGCCCTGGCTCTCGGCCTGCAGATAGTCGGTGCGCTGCAGCAGCGGCACGTAACGGACACGCCCGTCGATCCGCTCCGAGCGGATCGCCTTTCGCTTGAGCAGCCGGTTGATGAGGGTCTTGACCGTGGCCTCGCCCCAGCCCTGCGCCGACGCCACCGCGGTCACGACCTCGTCGGCCGTGAGCGGGCTCTTGGCCCACAGGGCCTCCATGATCCGGCTTTCGGCGGGGGTGACGCTCATAGCTTACGACCGTAAGTCCGAACGGCTGCGGCTGTAAAGGCCTAGGTCCGCTGATGATGCTTCAGCGCCTCCTCGTCGACCTCATAGACCTCCACCTTGTCCGGGTAGAAGGCGATGCGGCCGCGGATGGCTTCCACTGCGAGGAGGGGGTCCTCGTAGCTCCAGGCGACGTTCTCGATCAGCGCGCCGTCGATCAGTATCGAATAGTGGGTCGCCGCGCCCTTGTAGGGACACTGGGTGACCTTGGGCGACGGTGACAGGAAGCCGGTCTCGATGTCCCTGCGCGGCAGGTACTGCACCGGTCCGTAGCCGGCCTCGTTCAGGGTCAGGGCGTCGGCGGTGTCGGCGATCACGTGGCCGGCGGCCTGGACCCGGACCCGCTTCGGGTTGGTCGTCCAGGTGATCGGGTGGCGGGGGTTGGGGGTGGTCATGGCGCTGGCTTGGCTGCCTCTGCTATCTCCAAGGCATAGCGTCAGCGGCGGCGGCCGGTTCCCCGGCCCGGCTTGTACGGCCAAGGCCTGCATGATCCTATCGGCGCAGCATCCAGGGGTCCGCCGTTCATGAACATCGTCGTCGTCGTGGGCGTGGTCGTCACCTTCCTGACCGCGATCCCGGTGCTGATCCAGCTCAGGAGCCATCCACGCGGGCTGTTCGTGCTGTTCTTCGCCGAGATGTGGGAGCGGTTCTCCTACTACGGGATGCGCGGCCTGCTCATTTTCTACCTGACCCAGCAATTCCTGTTCGACGACGATTTCGCCCAGGGCCAGTACGCCGCCTACACCACTCTGGTTTATTTGCTGCCCCTGGTCGGCGGCATGTTGGCGGACCGCTGGTTGGGGACCCGCAAGGCGATCGCCTTCGGGGCGCTGCTGCTGGTGGCCGGCCACTTCGCCATGGCCATCGAGGGCAAGCCCGCCACCCAGACCCTGACCTACGCCGGCGCGTCCTACGACTTCGTCGCCACGGGCCGACAGGGCGACCGTAGCGTCTGCCTGAAGATCGACGCCAACTGCTACCCGGTGGCCGCCGGCGACGACGGCGGCATGGCCATCACCGGCCTGCCCGCCGGAACCGTCCTGCCGCAGACCCTGGCCAAGGGCAGCTACACCCTGGCGGTCAACGACCGCAGCGCCCTGTTCGTCGACATCTTCTACCTCGCCCTGGCCCTGATCATCATGGGGGTGGGGTTCCTGAAGGCGAATATCTCGTCGATCGTCGGCCAGCTCTACCTGCCCGGTGACGTGCGCCGCGATCCTGGTTTCACCCTCTACTATTACGGAATCAACCTTGGGGCGTTCTGGGCCTCGATCCTATGCGGCCTGATCGGCCAGACCGTGGGCTGGTGGGCCGGTTTCGGCCTGGCTGGCGTCGGCATGTTGGCCGGCTTCCTGGTGTTCGTCTGGGGCAAGCCCCTGCTGGAAGGCCACGGGGAGCCGCCCGAACCGGAAAAGCTGCACCGGCGGGTCCTGGGGGGACTGAAGTTCGAACACGCCCTCTATCTCGGCGGCCTGCTGGGGGTCGGCGTGGTCTGGTTCATGGTCCGCAACTTCTGGCTGATGGGGCCGCTACAGGCCTTGGGCTGGGGGGGAATCTTGGCCTATTTCGCCTGGTACTCGATCCGGAAGCTCGAGGCGGTCGACCGCGACCGGCTGATCCTGGCGGTGGTGCTGATCTTCGCCTCGATCGTCTTCTTCGCCCTGTTCGAACAGGCCGGCTCGTCGCTCAACCAGTTCGCCGAGCGCAACACCAACCTGCCCAACCGCGGTTTCATGACCGTCACCCCGGCCCAGACCCAGTCGTTCAACGCCGGCTTCATCCTCATCTTCGCCCCGGTTTTCGCCTGGATCTGGGCGGCGCTGGGCAAGCGCAACAAGGACCCCAACCCGGTGGTGAAGTTCGGCCTGGCCCTGATCCAGGTAGGTGCCGGCTTCCTTCTGCTGGTGTGGGGGGCGGGCTTCGCCGACGCGGCGTTCCGCACGCCGATGATCTTCCTGGCGCTGGCCTACCTGCTGCACACCACCGGCGAGCTGTGCCTGTCGCCGGTCGGCCTGTCGGAAATGACCAAGCTGGCGCCGCCTGCCCTGATCTCCACCGTCATGGCCACCTGGTTCCTGGCCAGTTCGGCGGCCCAGTACATCGCCGGCTTCATCGCGCAGCTGACCGCCAGCGAGACGGTGGCCGGCCAGGTGCTCGACCCCGCCAAGGCCCTGGGCGTCTACGTCTCCACCTTCCAGTCCATCGGCTGGATCGGCGTCGGCTGCGGGGTGTTGATGCTGGCCGCCAGCCCCTGGCTGAAGAAGCTGGCGCACGGGGTGAAGTAGCGACGGCGATCCGAAAGCTCCGGCCGTACCGGCTTCGTCCCTACAGGCTGGTGCCGCCTACCGTCAGGCCGGTGATCTTCATCGAGGGCTGGCCCACGCCCACCGGCACGCCCTGGCCGGACTTGCCGCAGACGCCAATGCCGGGGTCGAAGCAGAAGTCGTCGCCGATCATCTGCACCCGGGTCAGGGCCGAGGGGCCGTCGCCGATCAGGGTCGCGCCTTTGACCGGGGCGGTGATCTTGCCGTCCTCGATCAGGTAGGCCTCGGTGCACTGGAACACGAATTTGCCGTTGGTGATGTCCACCTGGCCGCCGCCGAGATTGGCGCAGTAGAGGCCGCGGCTCACCGAGGCGATCATCGCCTCCAGGGGAACGTCGCCGCCCATCATGCCGGTGTTGGTCATCCGCGGCATCGGCATGTGGGCATAGGACTGGCGCCGGGCGTTGCCGGTGGCCGCGACCCCCATCATCCGCGCCGACAGGCGGTCGTGGATGTAGCCGCGCAGGATGCCGTCCTCGATCAGGATGGTGCGGCCGGTCGGCGTGCCCTCGTCATCGATGGTCAGCGAGCCGCGTCGGTCGGCGATGGAGCCGTCGTCGAACACGGTGACGCCCGGCGCGGCCACCCGCTCGCCGATCCGCCCCGAAAAGGCCGAGACGCCCTTGCGGTTGAAATCGCCTTCCAGGCCGTGGCCCACCGCCTCGTGCAGCAGCACCCCGTTCCAGCCCGGCCCCAGCACTACGTCCATCTCGCCGGCGGGGCAGGGGATGGCGTCGAGGTTGACCAGGGCCATGCGCAGGGCCTCGTCGATCTGGCCCTGCCAGTGGTCGGCGGCGATCCAGGTGTCGAAGCTGGCCCGGCCGCCGGCGCCGGTCGAGCCGGTCTCGCGGCGGCCGTCGCGCTCGACGGTGACTGAGACGTTGACCCGCACCAGGGGGCGGATGTCGCGCAACAGCCGGCCGTCGGCGCGCAGGATCTCCACCTGGCGCCGCTCGGCGGCCATCGAGGCGGTGACCTGGACCACGCGGGGGTCGCGGGCGCGGGCGAAGGCGTCGATCTCCTGCAGCAGGGCGATCTTGTCGCCGAACGCGGGGGAGGCCAGGGGATCCTGTTCGCCATAGAGCTTGGCGTTGGTCTGCCGCGGGCCCTCGGCGGTCACCCCCTCGTGGCCGCGCTTGGCCAGGGCCGCAGCCTCGCCGGCGCGGCCGATGGCGGCCAGGCTGATCTCGCTGGAATGGGCGTAGCCGGCGGTCTCGCCCGAAACCACCCTGAGGCCAAAACCCTCGGTGATGTCGTAGGAGGCCTGTTTCAGCCGCCCGTCGTCGAACATCAGCCCCTCGGACTCGGAGCGTTCGAGGAACAGCTCCCCGTCGTCGGCGCCGTGCAGGGCGTCCTGCAGCAGGGCCAGCGCACCCTTGGGATCGACGTCGGCGGTCTCGAGGATGGAGGGGGTAGGGCTGAGCGCGTTCATGGCTGAACAGATCGCAACGAACGGCGGCCGGGGCAAGGGGCGGTTGCCATGGCGGCTTCACGCTCTAAGGTCGCGGCCCCGCACATAGGGAGCCCATGGCCAGGAAATCGAACGCCAATCTGATCCGTATCGGCCTCGTCGGGATGGTCGTGTTGCTGGCCGGCGGCTTCTGGCTCCACGAACTGCAGGAGGGTCGCAAGGCGACCGCCGCGACCGCCGCCGCCTGGATGATCACCGGCCCGGCCTGCCCGTCTCCCGCGCCGGGCGCGGCGACGCCGCCGCTGCCCAAGCAGATGGCGTTCGACGAGGTGGCCATCGCCCGCGAGGTGGGGGGAACCGCCGCCTGCAACACCATCAAGGAAAACGGGAACGGCGCGACGCTGACGATCTGCCAGTTCTTCGCGCCCGGGGCGATCAAGGTCACCACCAAGAAGGGGACCTACAGCTTCGCGCCCGAGCGCGGCGTGGACGCCAGCCTCGTCGTCCGCGACGACGTGCCGAGCTGCGTGCTGCACGTGAACCCGGCGCTGCTCAGCCCCTAAGAGCGATCAGCCCTTGAGGGTCTCGCCCGCCAGGGCGCTCTCTACGAGCGCGATCGTCCGGTCCAGCCCAAACACGGCGGCGAAGGAGCCGAACCGGGGGCCCTGGCTCTGGCCGAGCAGGACTTCGTAGAGGGCGGTGAACCAGGCGCGCAGGGGCTCGAAGCCGGCGTCCTTGCCAGCGGCGAAGACCTCGTTCTGGATCAGCTCGGAATCGGTGGTTCCGGCGGGGAGGGCCTTCAGCCGCGCCACGAGGTCGGTCATCGCCGCCCGCTCCTTGTGGTCCGGTGGGCGGAACTGTTTCGTCGGGCGGACGAAGTCCTCGTAGTAGTTCATGGCGTAGTCGGCCAGGCGGTCGAGCAGGGGTTCGCTCTGCGGCGTGGCGCCGGGCAGGTAGCGCTCTAGGAAGCCCCACAGGATGGCCTTGTCCGAGGCGTTGGCCGCCGAGACCAGGTTCAGCATCAGCGAGAACGACACCGGCGAGCCGGCCTCGGGCGGCGCCCCGCCGTGGACGTGCCAGGCCGGGTTGTTCAGGTCGGGCTCGGCCGCTTCCGCCTGCTTGCGGTTGAAGGCGTCGAGCTGCTGCAGATACTCGTCGGTGGCCTTGGGGATGACGTCGAAGAAGAGGCGCTTGGCCGAGCGCGGCGACTGGAACATGTAATAGGCGAGGCTCTCGGGCGCGCCGTAGCGCAGCCACTGCTCCAGGGTCAGGCCGTTGCCCTTGGTCTTGGAGATCTTCTGGTTGTTCTCGTCCATGAAGAGCTCGTAGTTGAACCCTTCCGGCGGGGTCCCGCCGAGCGCCCGGCATACCTGGTTGGACAGCCGCACGCTGTCGACCAGGTCCTTGCCGCTCATCTCGTAGTCGACCCCCAGCGCGGTCCAGCGCATGGCCCAGTCGGGGCGCCACTGCATCTTCACCCCGCCGCCGGTGACCGGGACCTCGGTCAGCTCGCCGTCCTCGTCGCGGAAGACGATGGTCCCGCGGTCGACGTGGCGCTCCAGGGTGGGGACCTGCAGCACCTTGCCGGACTTGGGGCTGATGGGGAGGAAGGGCGAATAGGTCGCCCGCCGCTCCTCGCCCAGGGACGGCAGCATGATCTTCTGGATGGCGTCGAACCGCTCCAGCGCGGTCAGCAGGGCGGCGTCGAAGCGCCCCTGCCGGTAGCAGTCGGTCGAGGACACGAACTCGTAGTCGAAGCCGAAGCTGTCGAGGAAGGCGCACAGGCGGGCGTTGTTGTGGGCGCCGAAGCTGGGGTGCGTGCCGAAGGGGTCGCGCACCACGGTCAGGGGCTTGTCCAGGTCCTGCGCCAGCATCTCGCCGTTGGGGATGTTGGGCGGGACCTTCCGCAGGCCGTCCATGTCGTCGGAGAAGCAGATCAGCTTGGTCGGCAGGGCGGCGTCGGTCAGGGCGCGGAAGGCGGTGCGCACCATGGTGGTGCGGGCCACCTCGCCGAAGGTGCCGATGTGCGGCAATCCCGACGGCCCATAGCCGGTCTCGAACAGGACGGACCTGTCGATCAAGGCCGGGAACTGTTCGGCCGCCGTCTTGGCCTCGCCGCCGATGATCAGGCTGGCGGCCAGGTCGCGGTCGGCGTCCGAGTCCAGCCGCAGCTTCAGGACGCGGTCGAGCAGGGCGCGGGCCTGCTCGAACGGCCAGGCCTTGGCGTCGCGGGCGTGGGGGCTGAGACCTTCGAACATGGAGGCTGCGGTATAGGCGGGGCGCGCGTGGGTCAACGCTGTGCGGCCTTCGGACCCGCTACGCTTCCTTCGGCGAGATCAGGAAATGGCCCTGCAGGGAGGCGATGGGCGCGGCGCGCTCGGCTTGCCAGGCCTCGACATAGACGCTGGCGATGCGGCGGCCGGCGCGGTTCAGCCGGGCCCGGGCGTAGGTGGTCTGGGGCCGTCCCGACCGCAGGTACTGCACCGTCACGTCGACGATCCGCGGCTGGCGGGTCGGGGGCCCCTCCTTCGCATATTGGGCGACGGAGAGCTGGGCCAGAGCGGTCATCTCCATGAAGGCGCCCAGCACCCCACCGTGGATGGCCGGGAGGGTTGGGTTGCCGATCAGGTGGTCGGAGAAGGGCAGGATGGCGGTCATCTCGTCCCCGAACAGCTCCACCTGGACGCCGAGGAAGCGGGCGTAGGGGATGCGGGCTAGGACCGCGCGCAGGGCGTCCACGTCGGCGGTCAAACGCCACCTTCGGGCGCAAGATTGGCCTCAGGCGTCCGGTTGGCCCCCGCCGCGCGGCCGGCGTTGGAATCCAGCATGAAGGTGGCCTGGGCGGTGGCCACCGGGTCGGCGGCGTCGCTGTCGTAGGCCTGGGCGCGGACGAAGGCCACCGAACGGGTCAGCTTGTAGCAATGGGCATGGGCGACGACGGCCAGCCCCGGCTCGGCCGGGCGCATGTAGTCGATGCGCAGGTCCAGGGTGGCGATGGAGGTGTACTCCGTCAGGGCCGCCCAGACCGCCTGGCCGCAGGTGTGGTCGAGCAGGGTGGTCACCGCCCCGCCGGAGATCACCCCGGTGTCGGGATCGCCCACCAGGTCGTCGCGGTAGGGCAGCCGCAACGTCGCCTCCGCCGGCTCGATCGCCACAACCTCGAGCCCCAGGGCCTTTGCCTGTGGCGAGGCCAGGATCAGGTGGGGCCCCATCGCCCGCATCGTCTCCAGGGGGGTGGTCATGGTTCCCATTACCCCGTCATCGTCGGGCGGGCCTAGTGCGAAAGCGCCGTCCGGAACGCCTTGGCCGCCGAGGCGGCGCGCTTGGGGCCGAGCACGGCGACCACCGCCTCGCCCGAGCCGAGGGCGCGCTCGCCGACGCGGGCGAGGTCGACGGCCTGGACCGCGTCGATGGATTCCGCCAACTCGGCCGGTTCGAACGGGCGCCCGAACAGCAGCACCTGGCCGGCGGCCTGCTCGGCGCGGGACAACGGGGCCTCGCGGCTCATGAACAGGTGGGCCTTGGCTTGGGCCTTGGCCCGCGCCAGTTCGTGCGGCAGCACCGACGCGGCCAGCTTGACGGTCTCGCGCGCGGCCACCGCGGCGGTCTCGGCCGCGTCGGCCGCCGCGCAGCCGGCATAGATGCCCAGCACCCCGACGTCCTCGTAGGTCTCGGCGTAGGCGTCGATGTTGTAGGCCAGGCCGCGCTCCTCGCGGGCCTCCTGGAACAGGCGCGAGGACATGCCGCCGCCCAGGATCTCGGCGAACAGGCGCAGGGCGAAATAGTCGGGATCGCGGGCCCCGCCGCCGGGCAGCAGGACCACGAGCTGGGCCTGCTCGAGCCGGCGGGTCTCATGGAGGTCGCCGCCGCCGAAGGCCGCGGGGCCGGGGTCGGGCAGGCGTTCCGTGGGGGCGGCGGCGGCGCCGAAATGGCGTTCGGCCAAGGCCAGCAGCTCGTCCTCGTCCACGGCCCCGGCCGCGGCCACCACCATCCGTTCGGGGGCGTAGAGGGCGCGGTGGAAACGGCCGAGGTCGGCCACCGTGGCCGTCCCGATCGACTCCGGCGACCCGAGGATCGGCCGCCCCAGGGACTGGTCGGCGAAGGCGCGGCTCTGGGCCAGGTCGAACACCCGGTCGTCGGGGGTGTCGGCGGCCTCGGCGATCTCCTGGCCGATCACGGCGATCTCGCGCTGCAGGTCGCTCGCGTCGAGGGTGGGGTGGCGGACCAGGTCGGCGCCGATCTCTATGGCCAGGGGCAGGCCCCCCGCCAGGCAACGCACCTGGTAGCTGGTCCGCTCATAGCCGGTGGCGGCGTTGATCTGGCCGCCGGCCGCCTCGATGGCCTCGACGATCTCGCGGGCTGAGCGGTACCCGGCGCCCTTGAAGACCATGTGCTCGAGCAGATGGGACCAGCCGCTGTGATGGGGCGCCTCCCAACGCGCCCCGCCCCGGACCACGACGGACAGGGCGGCGCTCTCCAGCCCGGCGATGGGGTCGCAGACGACCCGGACGCCGTTCGACAGGCGGTGCAGGCGTGCGGTCACGACGCCGCCGCGAAGGCGCGCACGTAGCGCTTGACGGCTTCGGCGTCGGCGGGGAGGTGGTCGATGCGTTCCTCGCGGTCGAACAGGCCGTGGGCGCGGGAGTGGATGGCCGGCTGCACCCCCGTGGCGGCCTCGACCGCTTCCGGGAACTTGGCCGGATGGGCCGTGGACAGCACCACCAGGGGCGCGTCGCCGGCGGCCGCGCGCTTGGCGGCGGCCACGGCCACAGCGGTGTGGGGGTCGATCACCTCGCCGGTTTCTTCGAGGGTGGCGCGGATGGTGCGCGCGGTCTCGGCCTCGTCCACGGCCATGCCGGTGAACAGGTTGGCGAGGTCGCCGAAGGCTTGGCTGGGCAGGTCGATGGCCCCCGTGGCGGCGAAGGCCTCGAAGGCGCGCTTGGTGTGGGCGGCGTCGCGCCCCACGGCCTCGAAATAGAGCCGCTCGAAGTTCGAGGCGATCTGGATGTCCATCGCCGGGCTCTGGGTGGCGACCACCTGGCCGCGGGCGTAGCGGCCGGTGGAGAAGGCGCGGGCTACGATGTCGTTGGAATTGGTCGCCACCACCATCCGGTCGACGGGCAGGCCCATCTTCATGGCGACGTAGCCGGCGAAGGCGTCGCCGAAATTGCCGGTGGGGATGCAGAAGCCCACCGCGCGGGCGGGGGCGCCCAGGGCCGTGGCGGCGGTGAAATAGTACACCGCCTGGGCGGCGACGCGGGCCCAGTTGATCGAATTGACGCCCGACAGGTCAACTGTCGTGCGGAAGTCGTCGTCGGCGAACATGGCCTTCACGATGGCCTGGCAGTCGTCGAAGGTCCCCTTCACCGCCGCGCAGGCGACGTTGGCGGCGGCGGCGGTGGTCATGAACCGGCGCTGCACCTCGGAGATGCGCCCCTCCGGGAACAGGGCCACGATCCGCGCGTGCTTGGCGCCGCGGAACGCTTCGACCGCCGCCCCGCCGGTGTCGCCCGAGGTGGCGCAGACGATGGTCAGGGTGCGGCCGCGGTGCTCCAGCACATGGTCGTACAGCCGCGCCAGCAACTGCATGGCCACGTCCTTGAAGGCCAGGGTCGGGCCGTGGAACAGTTCCAGCAGCCACAGGTTCGCGTCCAGCTGCTTCAGCGGCGTCACCGCCGGATGGGCGAAGGTGGCGTAGGCCTCCCGGCACAGGCGGTCGATCACCGACCGCTCGATGTCGTCGCCGGCGAAACGGGCCAGGACCTCGGCGGCGACCTCGGCGTAGGGCGCGCCCGCGAAGGCGGCGATCTCGGCGGCGGTGAAGGCCGGCCAGCGCTCAGGGATGTAGAGGCCGCCGTCGGGCGCGAGGCCCGCCAGCAGGGTCTCGGCGAATCCGACCGGCGCGGCGCCGCCGCGGGTGGAGACGTAGCGCATGGGAGATCAGGCCTTCCGGTCTCGAACGAGTTTGGCGATGTAGACGCCTAAGAGCGCCAGGGCGAGCCCGTACCAGGTCAGAGCATACTCGAAATGCCGATTGGGGATGTCGGTCGGCAGGGGCGCGGGTTGTGGGCCGGGCCCGTGGGGCGGCGGGCTCTCCAGCATCAGGAAGATCGGCGCGGGGTAGGTCGCGTGGAGCGCCGCGGTCATGGCGGGGACGTCGCGGCGGTACCAGTCGTTGCGCTCGGGGTGGTTCTTCGGCGTGAAGAGGGTCCCCGGGTCGCCGTGGCGCAGCACGCCGACGATGGGCCGTCCCAGGTCGACCGGCGTGGTCGGGGCGTCCACCACCTCGCGGGGGATGAAGCCGCGATCGACCAGGATGGTGCGGTAGGGGGCGGCGTCCACCGGGCAGGCGGCGATCAGCCGATAGCCGACCACGCCGTCCCGCAGGGCGTAGAGCCGCACCGTCGGCAGCTTCTCCAGGGCCGGGCAGGCGACCTGGGCGCGCACATAGTCGATGTCGATCTGGTCCGACAGGCGCCGCAGCACCACGTCCAGAGGCTCGGCCGGGGCGATCCGCAGCGCCGCGATCCGGGCCAGGAGCTGGCGCTTCTCGCCCAGGCGCTGCAGCTGCCAGGTCCCCAGTCCAGCGAGGACCAGGACGGCGACGGTCACCGCTATGGCCAGGCCGAAGCCGAAACGGCGCGGCGGGACGGTGAAGGGCTCGGTCATGGCCACTGGGTCCGGCGGTCCACTCCCGCCATGCGAAGGGGCGTCCGTCAGCCCGCGTGCCCCCGGAAGATCACGTAGATGAAGGCGAACAGGAACAGCCAAACCACGTCGACGAAGTGCCAATACCAGGCCGCCGCCTCGAAGCCGAAGTGCTTCTGAGGCGTGAACTGGCCGGCCAGCAGCCGGATCAGGCAGACGATCAGGAAGATGGTGCCGATCAGGACGTGGAAGCCGTGGAAGCCCGTGGCCATGAAGAAGGACGAGCCATAGAGGCCGGAGTTGGCCGCCGCCTCGTTGAAGAACAGGTGCTCGCTGATGATCTCCCGATACTCGTAGGCCTGGATCGAGGTGAACAGGAGCCCGAGCGCGATGGTCAGGCCGAGCGCGATCTTGGCCCCCTTGCGGTCGCCGGTCTGGATGGCGTGGTGGGCCCACGTCACCGTGGTGCCGGAGGTCAGGAGGGTTAGGGTGTTGATCAGGGGAAAGTGCCAGGGGTCGAGGGTCTCGACGCCCGTCGGCGGGAAGCTGCCCCAGGCGTTGCGGACTTCTTCGATGGCCGAGAAGGTGCGGCCGTGGTGGAACAGGGCCATCTCGAAGAAGATCCAGAACCACGCGACGAAGAACATCACCTCCGACACGATGAACAGCATCATGCCGTAGCGCAGGCCGATGGAGACCACCGGGGTATGGTCGCCCGAGCGGCTTTCGGCGACCACGTCGCTCCACCAGCCGAGCATGGTGTAGAGGATGCCGGCGAAGCCCAGGGCCAGCAGCCACCAGGTGCCCTTGGGCAGGCCGAACAGGCCCTTGATCTCCACCACCAGGCCGAGGGCCCACACCACGGCGGAGATCGACCCCACGAGCGGCCACGGGCTCGGGCTGACGAGGTGGTAGTCGTGTTTGACGGCGTCCTGAGCCATGTAGCGCCTAAGCCTCCGGCGGCGTGAATTTACAGTGCCGGCGCGCGTCGGGCGCGGCCGCGATCGGGTACGCTATAGCCCCCCCGTCACGGTCCCGCCAAGGGCTTACGCGCCGGTCGTTCCCCGCGGCCTCCTCTATTCGTCGTCGCCGGGTCGAACCGGGCGATGACGGTTAGGTGAAGGGCAGGCGAGGCGAGGCTACCCCGCCTTGGGGACCGGGAAGAAGGTGTAGGACAGGGTGATCTCCTGGAACTGGCGGGTCTCCCGGTCCTGGGCGAAGCCCGGCTGGACGTAGTAGATCACCGGGAAGCGCATCTCGGTGTGGGCCGGGATGGTCTGGGCCGAGAAGCAGAAGCACTGGGTCTTGACGAAATAGGCCCCGGCCGATTCGGGCACGACGTTGTAGGTCGCCCTGCCGGTCATGGGCACGTCGCCGTCGTTGCGCACCTTGAAGAAGGCCAGGCCGGGGGCGCCGATGCGGACGTCCTGTGAGGACAGTTCCGGTTTGAAGCTCCAGGGCAGGCCGCGGACGTTGGTGTCGAAGCGCACGGTCACCATGCGCTTCAGCGCCGCCGCGTCCGGCCCTGCGCCGCGCTTGACGGCGCCGTCGAAGCCGGTCGCCTCGCAGAAGGCGCGGTAGAGCGGCACTGCGGCATAGGCCGCGCCCACCATCACCACGACCACGCCTCCGCAGATCAGGCCGATCAGCTTGTGGTTGGGTGCGTATCGGGGGCGAGGCTCAGCCTGCATGGCCGCCGCTCAGCTTCAGCAGGCTGACCACGAACACCAGGATCACGAAGCCGACGAGGCCGAGCGCCATGGCCAGGCTGCGCTGGCGCCGGGCCTTGGCGGCTTCTTCGGATTCCCCGAACGGGTTGCGGCGGCTGGGTTGGTTCATGCCACGCTCCTCAAGCCATGTTCGACCAGCAGAGCGGCGAACAGGGCGAACAGATACAGGATCGAGACCGCGAACAGGTCACGGGCCGGCCGCGCCTCGGCCTTGGGGTCGTAGAGCACGCCCTCGCCCGCCCCGTCGGCGTCTCCGGCGCGGCTGCGGAACAGACGCAGCGCCAGGAGCACGAAGGCCGCGCCCCCGCCCGCCGAGACGGCCCCGTAAAGCACGCCGCCCAGGCCGGTGAACACGGGTGCGAAACCGAGGGGGGCCAGGATGAGGCTGTAGACCAGGATCTGCAGGCGGGTGGACTTGGCCCCCTTGACCACCGGCATCATCGGCACCCCGGCCTTGGCGTAGTCGCCCGAGGTGTAGAGCGACAGGGCCCAGAAGTGGGGCGGGGTCCATATGAAGATGATGGCGCACAGGAGCCAGGCGTCCAGGGGCGCGGTCCCGCTGGCCGCGGCCCAGCCCACCACCGGCGGCAGGGCGCCGGCCAGGCCGCCGATGACGATGTTCTGCGGCGTCAGGCGCTTGAGCCAGATGGTGTAGACCACGGCGTAGAACAGGATGGTGAAGGCGAGCAGGCCGGCCGCCAGCCAGTTCAGGGCCAGCCCCATCAGCATCACCGCGAACAGGGACAGGGCGCCGCCGAAGAAGGCGGCGTCGCCCCGCGAGATGCGGCCGGCCGGCACCGGGCGACCGCGGGTGCGGCGCATCAGCGCGTCGATGTCGGAGTCCCAGGCCATGTTGAGCGCGCCTGCGGCTCCGGCGCCCACCGCGATGCACAGGATGGCGATGGCCGCTAGCGCCGGGTGCAGGGGCCGTCCGGCGCAGACCAGGCCGGTCAGGGCGGTGAACACCACCAGGGACATTACCCGCGGCTTCAGCAGCGAGAAATAGTCGCCCGCGCTGGCCGGGGCGGCGGCCGGTCGGGCCTTGGCGGACATGGCGGCGTCGCTCATCGACTGTACTCGAAAAAGAAGAAGGCGCGGGGGGTCTCGCCCGCCCGCGCCTTCAACGCTCATTTTACGGCCCGTTCAAGGCCCCAGGAGACCTCAGTGGGCTTCGGGGTGCACGTGGGGCAGTTCGTTGAACTGGTGGAAGGGCGGGGGCGAGGACAGGGTCCACTCCAGGGTTGTCGCCCCCGGACCCCAGGGATTGGCCTCGGCCTTGCGCCGGCGAACCGCGGCTTCGACCAGCATGATCAGGAACACCACCACTCCGCTGGCGGCGACGACGTAGCCGATCGAAGAGACCTTGTTCCAGTAGGCGAAGGCGTCGGGATAATCGACGTAGCGGCGAGGCATACCTTGCATCCCGAGGAAGTGCTGCGGGAAGAAGATCAGGTTCACGCCGATGAACATGATCCAGAAGTGGGCGCAGCCGAGGAACTCGTTGTACTTCACGCCCCACATCTTCTCGAACCAGTAGTAGAAGCCGGCGAAGATCGCGAACACGGCCCCGAGGCTCAGGACGTAGTGGAAGTGGGCGACGACGTAATAGGTGTCGTGGAAGGAGTAATCGATGCCGGCGTTGGCCAGGACGACCCCGGTGACGCCGCCGACGGTGAACAGGAAGATGAAGCCCATCGCCCACAGCATCGGCGTCTTGAAGTCGATGGAGCCGCCCCACATGGTTGCGATCCACGAGAAGATCTTGATGCCCGTGGGCACTGCGATGACCATGGTCGCAGCGACGAAATAGGCCTGAAGGTTCACGTTCATGCCCACCGAGAACATGTGGTGGGCCCAGACCACGAAGCCGACGAAGCCGATCGCCACCATGGCGTAGGCCATGGCCAGGTAACCGAACACCGGCTTCTTCGAGAAGGTCGAGACGATGTGGCTGATCATGCCGAAGCCCGGCAGGATCAGGATGTAGACCTCCGGATGGCCGAAGAACCAGAACAGGTGCTGGAACATCACCGGGTCGCCGCCGCCGGCCGGGTTGAAGAACGAGGTGCCGAAGTTGCGGTCGGTCAGCAGCATGGTGATGGCGCCGGCGAGCACAGGCAACGACAGCAGCAGCAGGAACACCGTCACCAGGATCGACCAGACGAACAGCGGCATGCGGTGGAGGGTCATCCCCGGTGCGCGCATGTTGAAGATGGTGGTGATGAAGTTGATCGCGCCCAGGATCGAGCTGGCGCCGGCGAGGTGGATCGAGAGGATGGCGAGGTCCATCGCCGGCCCGGTCTGCCCCGTTGTCGAGAGCGGCGGATACATGGTCCAGCCGCCGCCGAAGCCCTTGCCCGTGCCGCCGTCGACGAACATCGAGGTGCACAGCAGGCACCACGAGGCGATCAGCAGCCAGAACGAGATGTTGTTCATGCGCGGGAAGGCCATGTCCGGCGCGCCGATCATCAGTGGCACGAACCAGTTGCCGAACCCGCCGATCATCGCCGGCATGACCATGAAGAAGATCATGATCAGGGCGTGGGCGGTGACCACCACGTTGTAGCCGTTCTTGGAGGCCTCCACGAGGCCCCAACGGGCCAGGGCCGAGCCGGGGGTGAAGACCTGCAGGCCGGGCTCGGCCAACTCCCAGCGGATCAGGCCGGAGAAGATCCCGCCCACCAGGCCCGCCATGATGGCGAACAGGATGTAGAGGGTGCCGATGTCCTTGTGGTTGGTGGAGAAGAACCACCGCACGAAGAAGCCGGGCTTGTGGTCGTGGGCGTCGTGACCGTGAGCGTGGTCGTCGCCGTGTGCGTGGGAAGCCGGGGTCGCCATTGCTTTTAAGCCTTGCTCGAAACCAAGCGTATCAGGTGGGCGGCGCGGCGGGGGCCGCACCGGCGGAGGGGGCGGCCGCGGCGACCGCAGGGACGGCCGCGGCGGGAGCCGCCGGGGCTGAGGCCGGAGCCGGCGGCTTGGCCTTGGACGCCAGCCAGGCGTCATAGCCGGCCTGGTCCAGCACGTTGATCTGGATCGGCATGAAGGCGTGGTCGACGCCGCACAGCTCCGAGCACTGGCCGTAGTAGACGCCGGTCTTCTCGGCCTTGAACCAGGTCTCGTTCACCCGGCCGGGGATGGCGTCGATCTTGTTGCCGAAGGCCGGCAGGGCGAAGGCGTGGATCACGTCCGCGCCGGTGACCAGCACCCGGACCACCTTACCCACCGGCACCACCAGCGGATTGTCCGCCGCCAGCCGGTAGGGCACGCCCTTGGCCTTGGCTTCGGCCTCGGGGATCATGTGGCTGTCGTAGGCCAGACCGTTGGCGTCAGGGTATTCGTAGCTCCAGTACCACTGGTTGCCGGTGACCTTCACGGTCAGGTCGGGCTTGGGCATGTCGTGGTAGGCGTAGAGCAGCTTGAACGACCACACCGAGATGACCATCAGGATCACCACCGGCAGCACGGTCCAGATGATCTCGACGACCGTATTGTGCGACCAGCGGGCCGGGACCGGGTTCGCCTTCTTGTTGAAGCGGACCACGATGTAGAGCAGCAGGCCCAGCACCAGCAGCGAGATCGCCGTGATGATCGGCATCAGGATGACGTTGTGGAAGAAGATCGCGTCGTGCTTGAGCGACGAGGCCGCGGGTTGCAGGTCGATCGCGCCCGGGGTTGGCTGGCCGAGCCTGTCCGCCGCCCAGGCCGGGGCCGCAAGGGCCGCCGCGATTACAAAAGCCGAACCAAGGGCGAGGCGCCTGCCCAACCTGTCCATCACCATACCTGCCGTCCGGAAAGCCGTAACATCTTCTCTCAAGGCGGATCGCTCCAACGCGCCGGCGCGAGCTCCGGCCCAACCGCGGAGGCGCAACCGCACCTCGCCTGAAGGGCGAGGGCGTCCGCCTCGGTCCTGTTCATCGCGTGAGCCCATAGCCCCTCCGTTCGAGGTTGCCAAGGCGATAGCGGGAACCGTCGCGCGGCGCCGGTCCGCCGCCGCCGCCCGCGGCCCCGGACCAGCCAGGTTACCGGCGATCAGTTGTTCGGCCCGCGGGCTCTCGCTCATCGCCGCGATTCGGTATCTACGTTTATCGCGCTCAAGGGAGGACGCTGCACATGCCTTATCGCGCTCCGGTCCGGGACCATGTGTTCCTGCTCAACGAAGTGCTGCGGCTGGAGAACTACGCCAACCTGCCCGGCTTCGCCGACGCCTCCCCCGATGTGGTCGAGCAGATCATCGAGGAGGGGGCCAAGTTCTGCGAGGGCGTCCTGGCCCCGCTCAACCGGGTCGGCGACAAGGAGGGCTGCGTCCGTTCGCCCGACGGCTCGGTCAAGACCCCTACCGGATTCAAGGAAGCCTACAAACAGATGGCGCAAGGCGGCTGGACCAGTCTGGCGGCCGACCCGGACTACGGCGGCCAGGGGCTGCCGGCGGTGCTCAACACGGCGTTCAGCGAGATGGGCTCCAGCGCCAACATGGCCTTCACCATGTACCCGGGCCTGGCGCACGGGGCCTATTCGGCGATCCACGCCGGCGGGGCCGCCGAACAGAAGACGCTCTACCTGCCCCGCCTGGTCTCGGGCGAGTGGATGGGGACCATGAACCTGACCGAGCCCCAATGCGGCACCGACCTGGGCCTGCTGCGCACCAAGGCGGTCGACGCCGGCGACGGCACCTACAGGATCACCGGACAGAAGATCTGGATCTCCGGCGGCGAGCAGGACCTCACCGACAACATCGTCCACCTGGTGCTGGCCCGCCTCGAAGGCGCGCCCGCCGGGGTTAAGGGCATCAGCCTGTTCATCGTGCCGAAGTTCCTGGTGAAGCCCGACGGGTCGCTGGGCGAGCGCAACGGCGCGGTCTGCGCCGGCCTCGAAGAGAAGATGGGCATTCATGGCAACGCCACCTGCGTCATGGCCTTCGACGACGCCGTCGGCTGGCTTGTGGGCGAGGCCAACCAGGGCCTGAGGGTGATGTTCGTGATGATGAACGAGGCCCGCCTGGGGGTCGGCGTCCAGGGCCTGTCGATCGCCGAGGCGGCCTACCAGGCGGCGTGCGAGTTCGCCAAGGACCGGCTGCAGGGGCGCTCCATCAGCGGCGCGAAGAACCCGGACGGCCCGGCCGACCCGATCATCGTCCACCCGGACGTGCGCCGGATGCTGATGGACAGCCGCGCCGTCCTGGAAGGCGGCCGGGCCTTCATGCTCTGGACCGCCCTGCAGGGCGACCTGCAGCTGAAGCACCCCGACGAGGCCGTCCGCCAGAAGGCCGGCGACTACATGGCCCTGTTGACGCCGGTGGTGAAGGCGTTCCTGACCGACCGGGGCTTCCGCATCTGTTCGGACGCCATGCAGGTGCACGGCGGCTCGGGTTATACCGAGCACTTCCCGGTCTCGCAGTACCTGCGCGACGCCCGCATCGCCATGATCTACGAGGGCACGAACGGGGTGCAGGCGCTGGATCTGGTGGGGCGCAAGCTCGGCTCCAACGGCGGGCGCTCGGTGATGAGCTATTTCGCCGAGGTCGACGCCCTGGTCGCCGAGACCGCCGGCGACGACGCCCTCAAGCTCTTTTCCGACGGCCTGGCCGGCGCCAAGGCCCAGCTGCAGGAGGCCACCCTGTGGCTGATGCAGAACGGCCTGGCCAACCCGGACGACGCCGGGGCGGCCTCGAACGACTACCTGCACCTTTTCGGCCTGACCGCGCTCGCCCATATGTGGCTTCTGATCGCCCGCACCGCCGACGAGAAGATCAAGGGCGGCGCGACCGACCCCTTCTACGCCGGCAAGCTGGTGGTCGGGCGCTACTACCTGGAACGGGTGCTGCCGGACACCGCGGCGCACCTGGCCAAGCTGAAGACCGGCTCGGCGACGATGATGACCCTGCCGGCCGACGCGTTCTGAGGGTCCGAAAGCCTCGTCCTTCGACAGGCTCAGGATGAAGGCTTTCTACTGACGCCTGAAGTCGCCTCATCCTGAGCTTGTCGAAGGACGAGGCGCGCAACGACAACATCGACGGGAGCCCGTGATGGCCGAGGCCTATATCTACGATGCGGTGCGCACGCCGCGCGGCAAGGGCAAGAAGGACGGGTCCCTGCACGAGATCACCGCCCTGGCCCTGGCCACCCAGGTGCTGGAGGGGCTCCGCGACCGCAACGGGCTCGACACCGCCCGGGTGGACGACGTGGTCCTGGGTTGCGTCATGCCGGTGGGCGAGCAGGGGGGCGACATCGCCCGCGCCGCGGTGCTGGGCGCCGACTACGACCAGATCACCTCGGGGGTGCAGGTCAACCGGTTCTGCGCCTCGGGGCTGGAGGCGGTGAACATGGCCGCCGCCAAGGTGATCTCCGGCGAGGCCGAGATGGCCATCGGCGGCGGGGTCGAATCGATGAGCCGGGTGCCCATGGGCGCCGACGGCGGGGCCTGGGCGGTCGATCCGTCGGCGGCCTTCAAGCACTACTTCGTGCCCCAGGGCATTTCGGCCGACATGATCGCGACGATCTACGGCTTCTCCCGCGACGACGTGGACGCCTATTCGGTGGAGAGCCAGAAGCGCGCCGCCCGCGCCTGGGCCGAAGGGCGGTTCGCCCGCTCGATCCTGCCGGTGAAGGACCAGCTCGGCCTGCCGATCCTCGACCGCGACGAGCACATGCGGCCCGAGACCACCATGCAGACCCTGGCCGCGCTGAACCCGTCCTTCGCGGGCTTCGGCGAGATGGGCTTCGACGCAGTGGGGATCCAGCGCTACCCCGAGATCGAGGTGATGAACCACGTCCACCACGCCGGCAATTCGTCGGGGGTAGTCGACGGCGCCGCGGCGGTCCTGGTCGGGACCAAGGCGGCCGGCGCGGCGCAGGGGCTGAAACCCCGGGCGCGGATCAAGGGCATGGCCACCATCGGCTCGGAGCCCTCGATCATGCTCACCGGTCCCTCGGCGGTGACCGAGAAGCTGCTGAAGAAACTGGGCATGACGGTCGGCGACATCGACCTCTACGAATTGAACGAGGCCTTCGCCGCGGTGGTGCTGCGCTACATGCAGGCCCTCGACGTCCCCCCCGACAAGCTCAACGTCAACGGCGGGGCCATCGCCATGGGCCACCCCCTGGGCGCCACCGGGGCCATGATCCTGGGCACCGCGCTCGACGAGCTGGAGCGGACCGGCAAGGCCACCGCCCTGGTCACCCTGTGCATCGGCGGCGGCATGGGCGTCGCCACCGTCATCGAACGCGTCTGAGGAGCCCCGCCGTGGAAAACTTCAAGATCGAGGTAGACGCCGACGGGATCGCCCTGGTCCGCTTCGACGTGCCCGGCCGGACCATGAACACCATCACCGCCAAGGTGATGGCCGAGCTGTCGGAGCTGGTGGAACGGCTGAAGACCGACGCCGCCGTCAAGGGCGCGGTCCTGACCTCGGGCAAGGACAACGGCTTTTGCGCCGGCGCCGACCTGACCGAACTGCTGGCCGCGGCCGGCGGCGGGTCGCCGAAGGAAGCCTATGAGGCCCTGTTCGTCCTCAACAAGGGGCTGCGGGGACTGGAGACCTGCGGCAAGCCGGTGGCTGCCGCGATCAACGGCCTGGCGCTCGGCGGCGGCTTCGAGATGACCCTGGCCTGCCACTACCGGGTGGTTGGCGACGACCCGAAGATCCAGCTGGGCCTGCCGGAGGGCAAGGTCGGGCTGATCCCCGGCGGTGGCGGCACCCAGCGCACCCCCCGGCTGATCGGGGTGATGGCGGCGGGCCCCCTGCTGCTCGAGAGCAAGATCCTGCGGCCTCAGGAGGCGCTCGCCCAGGGCCTGGTGCACGAGGTGGTGGCCAAGGGCGCCGAGGTCGAGGCGGCCAAGGCCTGGATCAAGGCCAAGGGCGATGCGGTCCAGCCCTGGGACAAGAAGGACTACCGCCTCCCCGGCGGCGGTCCCTACACCGCTTCGGGCAGCCAAGTCTTCATCATGGGCAACGCCCTGCTGCGGAAATCCACCTACGGCAACTACCCTGCCCAGGTGAACATGATGAAGGCGGTCTACGAGGGCGTGCAGGTCCCTATGGACGCGGCCCTGCGCATCGAGAGCCGCTACTTCGTCAAGACTATGCTGACGCCACAGGCCAAGGCGATGATCCGCTCCCTGTTCGTCTCCCTGCAGGAGCTGGGCAAGGGAGCCGCCCGCCCGGCCGATGTTCCGCCTACGGACATCAAGAAGGTCGCGGTGCTGGGGGCGGGCATGATGGGCGCGGGCATCGCCTATGTGCAGGCCATGGCCGGGATCGAGACCGTGCTGATCGACGTCAGCCAAGAGGCGGCCGACAAGGGCAAGGCCCACGTCGAGGAGCTGGTGAAGAAGCGGGTCAGCCGGGGCCAGATGACGCCGGAGAAGGCGCAGGCCGTGCTGGGGCTGGTGCTGGCGACCACCGACTACGCCAACGTCGAGGGCTGCGACCTGGTGGTCGAGGCGGTGTTCGAGAACCGCGAGATCAAGGCCGACGTGACGAAGAAGGCCGAGGCCCAGCTCTCCGACAAGGCCGTCTTCGGCTCCAACACCTCGACCCTGCCGATCACCAGCCTGGCGGAAGCGAGCGTGCGGCCGGAGCGGTTCATCGGCATCCACTTCTTCTCGCCGGTGGACAAGATGATGCTGGTCGAGATCATCCGGGGCGAGAAGACCGGCGACGAGGCGGTCGCCGCGGCCATCGACTATGTGATGAGGATCAAGAAGACCCCGATCGTGGTCCACGACGCCCGCGGCTTCTACACCTCCCGCTGCTTCATGACCTTCCTGCAGGAGGGGATGGAGATGCTGATCGAGGGGATCGCCCCCGCCATAATCGACAACGTCGGCCGCATGACCGGCATGCCCCGCGGGCCGCTGGAGATGACCGACGATGTGGCCCTCGATCTCGCCTACAAGATCGTCGACCAGACCGCCAAGGATCTCGGCGACCGCTACAAGCCCGGCCCCATGGACGCCCTGCTGAAGAAGTTGGTGGTCGAGCTGGGGCGCAACGGCCGCAAGAACGGCAAGGGCTTCTACGACTATCCCGAAAGCGGCCCCAAGCAGCTGTGGCCGGGCCTGGCCGGGATCGTCCCGCCCACCATCCTCCACGCCGAGCCGGCCCTGGTCGAGGAGCTCAAGACCCGCCTGCTGTACCGACAGGCCGTGGAGGCGGCGCGCTGTTTCGAGGAGGGCGTGGTGACCGCCGCTCGCGACGCCGACGTTGGCGCCATCTTCGGCTGGGGCTTCGCGCCCTGGAGCGGCGGGCCGCTGTCGCTGATCGACATGGTGGGCGCGGCGGCGTTCGTGGAGGTGTGCGACCGTATGGCCAAGGCCTATGGCCCGCGCTTCACCCCGCCCAAGCTGCTGCGCGACATGGCCGCCAAGGGCGAGAGCTTCTACGGCGTCGGCGGCAAGGCCAGGGCGGCCTGAATAAAGGTTTAAGCCGACAATTTGTCGCGGGCTTCACCACCCGTTAGCCCAAGCCGATTAGCCTCCGCGGCGTGGGGACATGGCCGAAATCGATGACGCTGGGCGAAAGAACGGCCCGGGGGTTGACCTATACGGCGGTCGCCCGCCGGGGGCAGGCGCCGCTGCGCTTTTTCATCGCCGTCGTCCTGGCCATCGGCTTCCGCACCCAGCTCGACAACGCCTGGCTGTGGACCTGGCTCGGGGTGTACGTCGTCGCCCAGGCCGTGGAGTTCTGGGCCCTGTGGCCGTTCCGCTCCGACGCGCCTGCGCCTCCGGTCTGGCGCATGACCGTGGCGGTAGGCTCGATCTTCGTCCTGGCCGCCGTCTTCGGCGCGGTCGCCCTTCCGGTCTGGTTGGTGCCCGGCTCTTTGGGCCCGGCCGGCGCGGTGCTGCTGCTGGCTGGGAGCATCCTGAACGTCCTGAGCCTCAGTCGCGGCTCGCCCTTGGCCTTCATGGCCGGCGCCATCCCCTACGCCGCCTATCTGATGTCGGCGCCATTGATCGATCGGGCGCTCCGGGGCTCGGACCCCTTCAGCGTTCCCTTCCTCCTCGCCGAGGTGCTGTTCCTGGTCGCCGCGGTGCTGGTGTTCCGCGCCGCCGAGCGCCTGGCGGAGGCCCAGACCCGGACCGTGGCCGACCTCGACGCCCGGCGCGCGGGGGCCGAGGCCAGCGCCGAGGCCCGGTCGGCCTTCGCCGCCATGGTCAGCCATGAGCTTCGCACCCCGCTGAGCGCCATCCTCGCCGCCGCCGGCGAAATCCAGCGCAGGGCCGCCGAGCCGGAGGTGCGCGAGCGCGCCGGCCTGATCGCCCAGGGCGGCCGGCTGATGCGTGCGCTCCTGGATGACTTGCTGGACCTGTCCAAGCTCGAGGCCGGGCGGATGCGGGTGGAGCTCATCCCCTTCGACCTGCAGCTCCTGGTCGAAGACGTGGCCCTGTTCTGGTCGGCGGAGGCTCACCGCAAGGGCCTGACCCTGACCCTGCACGGGGCCGAGACCCTGCCGGTGCGAGCCGAAGGCGATCCGATGCGGCTGCGCCAGATCCTCAACAACCTGCTGTCCAACGCGGTCAAGTTCACCGAGACCGGCGGCGTCCGGCTCGAAGTGGCCCACCACGACATTCCCGGCCAGAAGCTGGTCCTCAGGGCCTGCGTCGCCGACAGCGGCCGCGGCGTCGGGGCCGACAGGCTGGTGCGGATCTTCACGCCGTTCGAGCAGGAAGACGTCTCGACGGCCCGCACCCACGGCGGCAGCGGGCTCGGCCTGGCGATCAGCCGCGAGCTGGCCCGGCTGATGGGGGGCGACCTGACGGTGGAGAGCCGGGTGGGCGAAGGCTCGCGCTTCACCCTTCTGGCCAGCCTCTCGCGCACCAATTCGGCCTCCCGCGAGGCCGTTCCGCTACCGCCGCCGCCGCCGGCTATCGCCGCGCGGGTGTTGGTGGTCGACGATCACGAAATGGGCCGGCGCGCCCTGTCCCTGTTGCTGAGCCCGCTGGGGGCCTCCGTCACCCTGGCCGAGGGCGCCCAGCCGGCGCTGCAGTTGCTGGCGGCCGAACGGTTCGACCTGGTGCTGATGGACGTGACCATGGCCGGGATGGACGGGCTGGAGGCCTGCCGCCTCTTGCGGGCCACGCCGGGGGCCAACCAGAAGACGCCGGTGCTGGCGGTGACCGGCCGCACCGAGGCCAAGGATGTGGAAGCCTGCCGCGCCGCCGGCATGACCGGCTGGGTGGGCAAGCCCGTGGACGCCCGCCAGCTCTACGACGCCATCGAAAGCGCCCTCGTGGGCCAGGACGGCGCGGCTTCGGCCGCGGCCTGACCGAATCCGCGGATATCAGGGGGCCGTGGAGGGTTTGAGCACCTCCCCCAACCGCGCCTCCAGCGCCGGTTCGTCCTTCAGCTCGCATTCCCAGATCGTGACCGGGCGCCAGCCCATCGCCTCCAGGGCCGCCACCGCCGCCGCGTCGCGGGCGCGGTTGCGTTCGATCTTGGCGCTCCAGTAGGCGGCGTTGGCCTTGGGCGCGCGGGCGCCGCGCCTGCAGTCGTGGCCATGCCAGAAGCAGCCGTGCACGAAAACCGCCAGCTTGCGCCCCGCCATCACCACGTCGGGAGAGCCCGGCAGGTCCTTGCGGTGCAGCCGGTAGCGCCGCCCCATCCGGGTCAGCAGGCGACGCACCGTCATCTCGGCCGAGCTGTTCTTGCCCGGCACCCTGCGCATCACCGCCGAGCGCTGTTCGGGGGTGAAGACGTCGGTGGTCCCCCCGGGTCTCCGGTTCACAGCCCTTCGAACAGCGCCGTCGACAGGTAACGCTCGGCGAAGCTCGGCACGATCGCGACGATGAGCTTGCCGGCCATGTCGTCACGGGCCGCCACGCGGAAGGCCGCCGAGATCGCCCCGCCCGAGGAGATGCCAACCGGGATCCCGTCGGTGCGCGCCACCCGGCGGGCCATGTCGAAGCTCTCTTCGTTGGAGATGGTGACCACCTCGTCGATCACCCCCCGGTCGAGGATGCCGGGCACGAAGCCCGCGCCGATGCCCTGGATCTTGTGCGGGCCCGGCTGGCCGCCGGACAGCACCGCGGAGTTCTCCGGCTCGACCGCGATCATCCTGACCGACGGCTTGCGGCTCTTCAGCAAGTGGCCGACCCCGGTGATGGTGCCGCCGGTCCCCACGCCGGAGACCACGGCGTCGACCGCGCCGGCCGTGTCGTTCCAGATCTCCTCGCCGGTGGAGATCTGGTGGATGTGCGGGTTGGCGGGGTTCTCGAACTGCTGCGGCATGACCGAGCCGGGAATCTCGGCCAGCAGTTCCTGGGCGCGCTGGACCGCCCCTCGCATACCCTTCTCGGCCGGGGTCAGCTCCAGCCGGGCGCCGAGGATCAGCAGCATCTTGCGCCGCTCCATCGACATGCTCTCGGGCATGACCAGGATCAGCTTGTAGCCCTTGGCCGCGGCGACGAAGGCCAGGGCGATGCCGGTGTTGCCGCTGGTGGGCTCGATGATGGTCGTGCCGTCCTTGATCAGGCCCTTGGCCTCCAGGGCCTCCACCATGGCGACGCCGATCCGGTCCTTGACGCTGTGGAGCGGGTTGAAGAATTCCAGCTTGGCCAGGACCACGCCCTTGGGCTTCAGCTCGGCGGTGAGCCTGGGCAGGCGCACCAGTGGGGTGTCGCCGATCAGGTCGACGACCGAATCGTAGATCTTGCCCCGGCCGGAGCGGCGGAAGCGGGAGGCGTCGTTCTGAGCCTCAGGCGTGGCGTTCATGGCGTGTCTCGTCGGTGATGGGCCCTTGCCGGCATTGATAGGCCGCCGCGGCGAGCTTGTCGCGGGGGTTGGCTACTCTGCCGCCAGCACGGCCCGCGGGGCCAGCATGGGCTCGAGCAGCTGCTCGGCCAGGTGGCGGACCACGGGCGCGGCCACCCCGTCGCCGATCAGGTGGAAGGCGGCCGTCGCCCGCTGCGGCAGGCGGTAGTTGTCGGGCAGGCCCATCAATCGGGCGCCTTCGCGGGGGCTGAGCGCCCGGGTGCGCACCCGCGGCCCGTCCACCACCATGAGGAACTGGCGCGAGGATCCCCCCCGGGGCGTGCGCAGGCAGCCGGCCAGCCCGTCGAATCGAACCTCGGCGCGCTGACAAGCTTGGCCGTGTTCGCTGCGGATGCGCCGGAACACCGCCCCGACCCGCCGCTCGCCCGCCGCGGTCGCTGCGGCCAGCTTGGCGCGATGCACCGGTCCCAGCAGGGCGACCAACCGATCGGTTTCGGCCTTAGTATGCCATGCCACCGCGCCATCCGGCTCCAGAAGGGCGGCGAGGTCCTCGTTGCGCGAGGGCGGCGCGGCCAGCCGCCACCACAGCCAGCTTGTGCGCGCGGCCTGCGGCAGCCGGGCGTGGGCCTCGACCACCCGGCGGCCGTGGAACGGCGCGGCCGGCCTGGCCTGGGTGAGGTGTGCGGGCGGTGTGTCGCGAGTCAGCACCAGGAACATCCGCGGCCGGGACTGGGGCGTGAACAGCGCGGCGTCGACTTCCACCGCGCCGAAGCGCCAGCCCTGACGCGCGACGGTCTCGCACAGGGCGGTGAAGTCGGCGCCGCCGCGGGAATTGAGCAGGCCGACCACGTTCTCCAGCACGATCAGCCGGGGACCGCGGCCCTGCCGCTCCAGGCTCTCGACCAGCCGCCAGAAGCCCCAGAAGGCCGAGGAGCGCGCGCCCGACAGCCCCGCCCGCCGGCCGGCCAGGCTGACGTCCTGGCAGGGCGAGGAGGCCCACGCCAGGTCGGCGCGGCCGGGCAGCTGCTCCGGGCCGATGTCCCAGACGTCGCCGACCGTCAGATGGTCGCCGCCCCAGTTGGCGCGGTAGCTCTCGGCCTTGTGCGCGTCGAAATCGTTGGCGAACAGGCAGCGCCAGCCCTCGCCCAGGCCGCTGCGGGCCATGCCGCCGCCGGCGAAGAACTCGTAGTAGGTGAATGGCGGCGGGTTCATTAGCATCCGAGCCTGGACTGAATCGCTAGGCCGATCCATGCGCCCTGCAGCCCCGATCCTGATCGCCGCCGCCCTGGCGCTCGCCGCTTGCGGCAAGAGCCAGGATTCCACCCCCGCCGCCCCGCCGCCGCCGGCCGACGCCCCGGCCGCCGGCGTCGATTTCTCGCGCCCGCTCAACGCCTTGGGCGCCGAGCCGTTCTGGGCTCTGAAAATCCGGCCGGAGGGCCTGGTGTTCTCCGCCGCGGCCGCCAAGGACGTTCTGGCCCGCAACGACGGCCCCAAGGTCGAAGCCGACGAGGCGACCTGGACGGCGCGGGGCGGCGACGGCGCGCCCCTGACAGCGGTGCTGAAGGCGTCCGTATGCCAGGACCCCACGTCGGGGCTGAACTATCCCTTCACCGCCACGGTCAACGCCGGCGGCCGGGCCTTGACCGGCTGCGCGGCCTACGCGGACGCGATGCCGCGGCCGGGGGGCTGAGGGGGCCTTACCCCTGCCCGGTCAGCAGCTTCCCCAGACCGGGGATGGTGACCAGGACCTCGCGCAGGAGGTCGCGGCCGGTCTTGGCGCGGACGAACTCCATCGCCACCGGCAGGATCGCCTGCATGTCCGAGGTGGTTATCCCCTGGCGGGCGAGCTTGGGGCCCATGGCCATGGCGTCGGACATGGCCGCGCCCGCCACGCCGCCGAGCTTGCCCATCATCCCGCCCATCAGCCCGCCGCTCTTCTGCTGGGTCAGGGCCTGGCCCTGGGCGGCCAGGGCGGCGCTGCCGGGGATGGCCTCCAGCAGTTCGCCGACCTTGGCCTGGTCGCCGTGCTTTTCCAGCAGGGCCAACGCCGCCGACAATCCCAGCCGGGCCTGGTCCAGGCTGAGGCCGGACCGGGTCGAGGCCTCCTGCACGAGTTCTTCGATCATGGCCAACCCCTTTACGCCGCGGTCCAGCCGCCATCGACCGACACCGCCGCCCCGTTGACCGAGGCGCCGGCGTCGGAAACCAAATAGAGCAGCAACCCGGCCAGCTCCTCGTAGGTGACGAACCGCTTGGTCGGCTGGGCCGCCAGGATCACGTCGTTCAGCACCTGCTCGGGGGTCATGTTGCGGGCCTTGGCCTGGTCGGCGATCTGGCCCTCCACCAGGGGGGTCTTCACATAGCCGGGACAGATGGCGTTGCAGGTGATCCCGTCGCGGGCGACTTCGAGCGCCACGGTCTTGGTCAGGCCCACGACCCCGTGCTTGGCCGCCACATAGGCCGACTTGAACGGCGAGGCCACCAGGGCGTGGGCCGAGGCCAGGTTGACAATCCGCCCGCGGCCCTGGGCCTTCATGATCGGCACGGCCGCGCGGGTGGCGTGGAAGGCCGAGGACAGGTTGATGGCGATGATCTGGTCCCACTTGGCGACGGGGAAGTCCTCAACGGGTGCGACGTACTGGACGCCGGCGTTGTTCAACAGGACGTCGAGCCGCCCGAAGGTCTTGGCGGCGAAGGCCACCATGTCGGCGATCTCGTCGGGCTTGGTCATGTCGGCGGGGTGGTAGGCGACCTTGCCCCCGTGCTTGGCCTCGACCTCGGCGCGGACCTTTTCGATCACGGCGGCGTCGCCAAGGCCGTTCAGGACCACGCTTGCGCCGGCGCCCGCCAGGGCCTCGGCCATGGCCAGGCCGATGCCGCTGGTCGAGCCGGTGACGATGGCGACGTGTCCTGCGAGCGCTGGGGGCATGGGGGCGAATCCTGGCCGGGCCGTTGTTGCAGCGCGGCATAGCACATCAGATCAAGGCGGGCTTGAGGCGCCCAGGGGGTGCGGGCGGCTGAACACCCAGTCCCGGGCGTCCGACAGGTCGGGCCGGAAGCGGTAGCCGACGGCGTCGAAGGCCTTGAGGTCCCGGGCGTGTTCGACCCGCCCCTCGATGGCGAAGCGGGCCATCAGCCCCCGGGCGGTCTTGGCGTAGAAGGCCAAGTTGCGCACCAGCCCGTCCTGCTCCTGCTTGAAGTGGCAGGTCACCAGGGGGAGCTTCAGCGCGTGTGCGTCCACCGCGCCGAAATATTCCTGGCTGGCCAGGTTCACCAGGGTGCGGTCCTCGTGGCCCTTGGCGGCCGCGTTGAGGGCCTTGGACAGGCGGTCGCCCCAGAAGTCGTACAGGTTGGAGCCGCGGTCGGTCGCCAGCCTTGTCCCCATCTCCAGCCGATAGGGCTGGATGCGATCGAGAGGCCGCAGGATTCCGTAGAGGCCCGAAAGGATCCGCAGGCGGTCTTGCGCCCAGGCCAGGGCTCCGGCGTCGAGGGTGCGCGCCTGCAGGCCGAGGTAGACGTCGCCGGCGAAGGCCAGGGCCGCCTGGACCCCGGCGTCCTCGGCTTTGGGCGCGAAGGCCTTGAAGCGGGCCACGTTCAGCTCGGCCAGGGCGTCGGAGATGTCCATCAGCCGCTTCAGGTCGGCGGCCTTCAGCTGACGGGTGGTCCGGGCCAGCCGGGCGATGTCGCCGCGCATCTGCGGCGCGGTGGCCGGCAACTCGGCCGGGCCGGGCGTGAAGTCCAGCGTCTTGGCCGGCGAAAGGACGAACAGCATTCGGGTCGGGGGTCCGCGGCTAGAACAGCACGCGCGGATTCATGATCCGATTCGGGTCGAGGGCGGCGCGGATCGCGCGCAGGGCGGCGACCTCGGCGGGCGCCTTGTAGCGCAGGGCCTCGGCCGTCTTCATGGTCCCCAGCCCGTGCTCGGCCGAGATCGAGCCGCCCAGGGCCACGGCGATGTCGTGAATCGCCCGCGAGCCCTGGTCGCGCAGGGCCGCGTGGGCCGCGCCGTCGCCGCCCTCGGGCTGGATCACGTCGTAGTGGATGTTGCCGTCGCCGAGGTGGCCGAAGGCGACCACGCGGGCGTCCGGGGTCAGGGCCAGGGCTGCGGCGGTCGCCCGGTCGATGAACGTCGGGACCGCGCCCACCGGCACGGCGATGTCGTGCTTCCAGGTCACGCCTTCGGGCTTCTGCGCCGCCGACTGGTTCTCCCGCAGGGCCCACAGGGCGTGGGCCTGGACCTGGTTCTGGGCGACCACGGCGTCGCCGACCAGCCCGGCGTCGAATCCCGTGGCCAGCACCCGCTCCAGGGCCGCTTCGGCGGCGCCCGCCTGGCCCATGGCGAACTCGACCAGCACGTACCAGGGGTGGGCCTCGGCCAGGGGCTCGCGGGCCCCGGGGATGTTCTTGACCGCCAAGTCCACGCCGCGCCGGCCCATCAGCTCGAAGGCCTCAACCGCCCCGCCGCTCGCGGCCTTGGCCAGGGCCAGCAGCGCCAGGGCGTCGCCGGGGCTGTCCAACCCGACCACCGCCACGGCGCGGGACCTCAGGCGCGGGAACAGCTTCAGGCTGGCGGCCGTGACCACCCCCAGGGTCCCCTCCGCCCCGATCAGGAACTGCTTGAGGTCATAGCCGGTGTTGTCCTTGCGCAGCCGCTTCAGCCCCTCGAACACCGAGCCGTCGGGCAGCACCGCCTCGACCCCCAGCACCAGGGCCCGCATGGTCCCGTAGCGCAGCACCGCGGTGCCCCCGGCATTGGTGGAGATCAGCCCGCCCACCGTGGCCGAACCCTCCGAGGCCAGGCTGAGCGGAAACGCCCGGTCCGCCTCCAGCGCCGCCTCGTGTACCGCGGCCAGGGTCGCGCCGGCTTCGACCACCATCGCGTCGTCGAGGGGATCGAGGCTGCGGACCGCGCGCATCCGCTCCAGCGACAGCAGCACCTCGCCCTGGGGGATCTGGCCGCCCACCAGGCCGGTGTTGCCGCCCTGGGGCGTGATCGCCGTCCGCGTCTCGGCGCAGAGGCGGACGACCGCCGCGACCTCGGCGGTGGTGCGCGGCAGCAGCAGCAGGGGCGTGGTCCCCTGCCAGCGGTCGCGCCACTCCACCAGCTTGGGCGCCAGCCGGTCCGGGTCGTCGGACCAGCCGCCGGGCCCCAGAGCCGTCTTGAGGCGTTCCAGGGTCTCGGGCGAAGGCGGGGCGGTCATGGGGCCAGTGTACATGGCGCCGGGCTTGGCCGACAAATGGCCCCGAGCGATGGTTGCGCTCTCGAGGTGAGTCCGTGCTCAGGCTTCTGCTGTCCCGCGTCCTGCTCGTGGCCCTGCCCTTCGGGGTCTACTTCCTATGGCGGGAGGCCGCCCGCCGTTCGGGGCGCGAGATGGGCGCCACGCCGTGGGGCTGGCTGGTCGGGGCCGGCCTCGCCCTGGCGGGCCTGTCGCTGATGGCCACCGTGGCCTTCCACCACGACAACCGCGGCGAGGGTTATGTGCCGGCCGAGGCTCATCCCGGCGGGGCGGTCACCCCTGGGAGCTTCGATCCGTCGCGCCGGCCGCCGCCGGCGTCCGAAGCCTCGCCCAACACCGCGCCCTGACCGCATGGACGAACCGATCCCGCCCCCGCCCTGGATGACCGACCCGGCTACACGGGCGGTGATCGCCGCCCTCGAGGCGGCGGGCGGGCCCGACTGCGCCCGCTTCGTCGGCGGCTGCGTGCGTGATTCGCTGCTGGACCGGCCCGTGCTCGACATCGACATCGCCACCCGCCTTACCCCGTCCCAGACCGCCGCGGCCCTGGAGGCCGCCGGCCTGCGCGCCGTGCCGACCGGGGTCGAGCACGGCACGGTCACCGCCATATCGGAGCGCCGGCCGTTCGAGATCACCACCCTGCGCCGGGACGTGGAGACCGACGGCCGCCGGGCGGTGGTGGCCTTCACCACCGACTGGGCGCAGGACGCGGCCCGGCGCGACTTCCGGCTCAACGCCCTCTACCTCGATCGGGACGGGGTGATTCACGACCCCGTCGGCGGCGGCGTGGCCGACGCACGGGCCGGGCGGATCGTCTTCGTCGGCGACGCCGCCATGCGCATCCGCGAAGATTATCTGCGGGTGTTGCGGTTCTTCCGCTTCTTCGCCTGGTACGGCCGCGGCGAGCCCGACGCCGATGCGCTGGCCGCCTGTTCCGCCCTGAAGGACGGCGTCGCCACCCTGTCGGGCGAGCGGGTCGCCAAGGAACTGCTGAAGCTTCTGGCCGCGCCGGACCCCCGCGCCGCCCTGCGGCTGATGGAGCGGACCGGCGTCCTGGCGGTGCTCCTGCCCCTGGCGCCGAACCTGCCGCGGTTCGAGGCCATGGTCGGGATCGAGGGCGACCCGGTGCTGCGGCTGGCCGCGCTCATGCCCGACGCGCCGGACGCGGCCCTGGACCTGGCCCGGCGGCTGCGACTGTCGAACCCGTACCGCGACCGGCTGGCCACCGCCCTCGATCCGACGCCGGCCCTGAGCGCCGACCTCACGCCGCCGCAGGTGCGCCGCGCCCTCTATCGCCTGGGCGCCCAGCGGTTCGGCGACCGCGTTCGGCTGGCCTGGGCAGCGTCGGGCGGGCCGGCCGAGCCTTGGCGGGGACTGCTCGCCCAGGCCGAAGGCTGGACCCGGCCGGCGCCGCCGGTGACCGGCGCGGACGCCAAGCGGTTCGGAGTCGCCCAGGGGCCGGCCCTGGGAACGGCCCTGCGGGCGGTATTGGACTGGTGGATCGAGGCGGACTTCCCCGACGACCGCGCGGCCGCCATCGCCCGGCTGGAAGCCGCGATCCGGGAGGCCAAGGGGTGAAGGTCGGCATTTTGGAGACCGGGGGCCCGCCAGAGCCCTACGAGGTCCCGTTCGGCGATTATTCGGCCATGTTCGAGCGGTTGCTGGGCGACGGATTCGACTACGCCGTGGTCGACGTGGCGGCCGGCGCGCTGCCGGCCTCGCCGGAGAATTGCTACGCCTGGTTGGTCACCGGCTCGGCCGCGGGGGTCTACGACGACCTGCCCTGGATCGAGCCTCTGAAGGGGTTCCTGCGCGCCGCCAAGGGCCGGGCGGCCCTGATCGGCGTCTGTTTCGGCCACCAGGTCATGGCCGAGGCCTTCGGCGGCAAGGTGGTCAAGTCGCCCAAGGGCTGGGGCGTCGGCCTGCACACCTACGAGGTGATGGACAGGCGGCCGTGGATGGACGGCGCCCCACGCGTCGCGGTCTCGGCCACCCACCAGGACCAGGTGGTGGTCCTGCCGCCGGCGGCCACGGTCTTCGCCGCCAGCGCCTTCACACCCTACGGCGCCCTGGCCTACGACGACCAGCCGGCGGTCTCGATCCAACTCCACCCGGAGTTCGACCCCGCCTATTCCAAGGCCCTGATCGAGAGCCGCCGCGGGACCCGCTTCACCGACGCCGAAGCCGACGCGGCCATCGCCTCCCTGGACGCCCCCAACGACCACGCCCGGGTGGGGGAGTGGCTGCGGCGGTTTTTGGAAGGGCGGCGCTGAGAGGCTTTGCTTAGGGCCACTCCACCACCGGCGGCATTGACGACAGGATCGATTCGACGTTGCCGCCGGTCTTCAGCCCGAACAGGGTGCCGCGGTCGTAGAGCAGGTTGAATTCGACGTAGCGGCCACGGCGGACCATCTGCTCCTGGCGCTCCCCGTCCGTCCAAGGCTCGGCCAGCCGGCCGGCGCAAATGTCCGGATAGATTCCCAGGAAGGCCAGGCCGACGTCGCGGGTGAAGGCGAAGTCGCGCTCGAAGTCGCCGCTGTCGTGATGGTCGTAGAAGATGCCGCCAATCCCCCGCGGCTCGTTCCGGTGGGGCAGGAAGAAGTACTCGTCGCACCAGGCCTTGTACCGGGCGTGCCAGGCCGGGTCGTGAGCGTCGCAGGCGGCCTTCATGGCGGCGTGGAAGCGCACAGCGTCGGGAGCGTCCTGGTTACGCTGGACGTCGAGCAGGGGGGTCAGGTCGCCGCCGCCGCCGAACCAGCTCTTGGTGGTGACGATGAAGCGGGTGTTCATGTGCGCGGCCGGAACCCGCGGGTTCCTCGGATGGACGATCAGGCTGACCCCGGTGGCGAAGAAGCGCGGGTCGGCTTCCGCTCCGGGCACGGTCCGGGCGAACTCCGGGCTGAAGGTCCCGTGCACGGTGGAGACGTGGATCCCCGCCTTCTCGAACACCCGGCCGCGCATCATCGACATGACGCCGCCGCCGCCGCCCTCGCGGGTCCACGGCTTGCGCTCGAAGCGGCCGGGAGCGCCCGGATAGAGATCGTCGGGGGCGGCGTCCTCCAGGGCCTCCAGGGCCGCGCATAGGCGGTCGCGCAGGGTCGCGAACCAGGTGGAGGCCTGGGCCTTGCGGTCGTCGAGGATTGGATCGGGGCCGGACATCGCGGCGATAGAAACCAAACCTAGCCGGAAGGAAAGCCCCGGACCTGCCGCAGCGCCTCGCCGAGCGCCAGGGCGCAGGCGGTCACCAGGTTCAGCGACCGAGTTTCCGGGCGGATCGGAATCAAGACGCGCGCATGGGCCGCAGCATGGACCTCGGCGGGCGCGCCGGCGCTCTCGCGGCCGAACAGCAGGGTGTCGCCGGGCGCGAAGGCGAAGTCATGCAGCCGAATCGCCCCTTCGGTGGTGAAAAGGACCAGCCGCCCGTCCCGACGCTCGGGCGCGGCCAGGAAATCCGACCATGACGGGCGCCGCGTCGTCTCCGCCTTGCCGCCGTAGTCGAGGGCCGCGCGCTTGAGGCTTTTATCGCTCAAAGGGAAACCGCAGGGCTCGACAATCTCCAGCGGAACGCCCAGGCAGGCCGCCAGTCGGATGGCCGCGCCGAGGTTTTGCGGAATGTCAGGTTGAAAAAGCGCCAGACGCATTCTAAGCGGTCCCCCAGACAAACGCGCCGAGCTTTGCGGACCGCGGCCATGGCCGCCGCGAGGCTCGACGTGCGTGGTCGGACCCGTTCGGGTCGTGGTGTCAACATTAGGAGCTCGGCGCGGGGCGAACAGCCCGGGGGTCGAGGCAGGCTTGCAAAGGGCCCGACAGGTGGTCGAAATCTATAACGCCAACCCGACGGCGGACGCCGGCCACCATGCCGACGAGCCCACGCGGCGAGACTTCATCCATATCGCCGCCGCCACGGCGGCGGCGGGCGGGGTGGTTGCGACGGTCTGGCCCCTGGTCGAC
Organism: Caulobacteraceae bacterium; assembly: GCA_035493215.1. Classification (GTDB taxonomy): domain Bacteria; phylum Pseudomonadota; class Alphaproteobacteria; order Caulobacterales; family Caulobacteraceae; genus NCED01. Next base: position 99,211 of record DATJIO010000047.1, on the reverse strand, counting down.
CAGATGAACCCCTCTGGCGACACCCTGGCCCTGGCCTCCACCGAATTCGACATCGCCAAGGTGGCCCTGGGCCAGCAGGCGGTGGTGAAGTGGCGCGGCAAGCCGGTGTTCGTGCGCCACCGCACCCCGGCCGAGATCGCCGCGGCCCGCAAGGACGACGGCGCGCCGATGCGCAACCCGGCCAAGGACGAGGACCGGGTGAAGAAGGGCAAGGACGAGTGGCTGATCCTGGTCGGCGTCTGCACCCACCTCGGCTGCGTGCCCAACTTCGGCAGCGGCGAATACGGCGGCTGGCTCTGCCCCTGCCACGGCTCGGTCTACGACACCTCTGGGCGCATCCGGCAGGGTCCGGCGCCGAGGAACCTCGACCTGCCGGAATACGCCTTCCTGACCGACACCCGCATCAAGATCGGCTGAGCAGATGAGCGGACATTCCAATTACGAGCCGAAGACCGGGATCGAGCGCTGGCTCGACGCCCGGCTGCCGATCATCCGGCTGGCCTACGACAGCATCGTCGACTACCCGACCCCGAAAAACCTGAACTACTGGTGGACCTTCGGCGGCATCCTGGCCTTCATGCTGGTGGTGCAGATCGTCACGGGGGTGATCCTGGCGATGCATTACGTCGCCAGCGCGGACCACGCCTTCAACAGCGTCGAGCACATCATGCGCGACGTGAACGGCGGCTGGATGATCCGCTTCGTCCACGCCAACGGCGCCTCGATGTTCTTCCTGGCGGTCTACGTCCACATCGCGCGGGGGCTGTACTACGGCTCCTACAAGGCGCCGCGCGAGGTTCTGTGGATCCTCGGCTGCATCATCTACCTCTTGATGATGGCCACGGCCTTCATGGGCTACGTCTTGCCCTGGGGCCAGATGTCCTATGCCGGCGCGGTGGTGATCACGAGCCTGTTCTCGGCCTTCGACGGCGTCATCCCGGGATTGGGGACCGCCATCACCACCTGGCTGTGGGGCGGGTTCGCGGTGGACGCGCCGACTCTGAACCGCTTCTTCTCGCTGCACTACCTGCTGCCGTTCATGATCGCCGGCGTGGTGGGGCTGCACATCTGGGCGCTGCACGTGCCGGGCAACGGCAACCCGACCGGCGTGGCGGTGAAGTCCAAGGCCGACACCGTGCCCTTCCACCCGTACTATACGGTCAAGGACGGGTTCGCGATCGTGGTGTTCCTGATCCTGTTCGCCTGGTTCGTCTTCTTCGCCCCGGACGCCCTGGGCCACGCCGACAACTACACCCCGGCCAACCCGCTGCAGACACCGGCGCACATCGTGCCCGAGTGGTACTTCCTGCCCTTCTACGCCATGCTGCGGGCGGTCCCCGACAAGCTGCTGGGCGTGCTGACCATGTTCGGCTCCATCGGCCTGCTGTTCGCGGTGCCGTGGCTGGACACGTCCAAGGTGCTGTCGATGCGCTACCGGCCGACGGCGCGGTGGTTCTTCCTGATCTTCATCGCCACCGTCTTCCTGCTCGGCTGGTGCGGCGGCAAGGAGCCCGACGACGTGATCATCGCCGTCGGCCGCACCGCCAATGGCGATCCGACCGGCTTCACCGTGACCTGGGCGTCGCGGATCCTGGCCATCTACTACTACGCCTATTTCCTGGTGGTGCTGCCGCTGCTCGGGCTGAAGGAAACGCCCCTGCCGGTGCCTGACTCCATCTCCAGCCCCGTGCTTTCGGGCGGCGGCGCGCCCGCCATGCCCGCCGGTTCGGCGGCCTCGCCTGAGAAGAAGGGTTGACGCCGATGGCCGTCAAAAGTCTGACCGCCGGCGCCTTCGTCGCGGCGCTGCTCGCCATGGCGGCTCCGGCCGTCGCCGCCACCCATGCGGCCGAGCCCAAGGACGTGGAGTTCAGCTTCGAAGGCCCGCTCGGCAAGTTCGACCGTGCGGCGCTGCAGCGTGGCTTCAAGGTATACCAGGAGGTCTGTTCAGCCTGCCACTCGATGAACCTGGTCTACTACCGCAACCTGGCCCAGAAGGGCGGGCCCTTCTACGATCCGAAGCAGCCCAACCCCAACAACAGCCCCTACGCCAAGGCCATCGCGGCCGAGGCCATGGTGCCCGACATCGACCCGGACACCGGCGACGCGGTCATGCGCGCGGCCACCCCGGCCGACCACCTGCGCGCGCCCTTCGCCAACGAGGCGGCGGCGCGGGCGGCCAACGGCGGGGCGCTGCCGCCCGACCTGTCGGTGATCGCCAAGGCCCGGGAAGGCGGCCCGGCCTACATCTATTCGTTGCTGACCGGCTATGCGCCCCCGCCTAAGGGCCTGACGGTGGCGCCGGGCCAATACTACAACCCCTATATCCCCGGCGACCTCGGCGCCGCCTGGAGCGGGCCCAAGGACAAGGTCCCTGTCGGCGGCGTCCTGGCCATGCCGTTCCAGCTGCCGCCCGACCGCGTCAGCTTCGACGACGGCACCAAGTCGACCAGCGCACAGGAGGCCCACGACGTGGTCACCTTCCTGGCCTGGGCGTCGGAACCGCACCAGGAGGAGCGCAAGCAGGCCGGCATCGGCGTGATGGCCTATCTCTTGATCTTCGCGGGCATCATGTACGTCAGCTACCGGCGCATCTGGCGCAACGTCGCGCACTAGCTGCGCGACATGGCCGGCTGGGTCCTGGGGGTCATCGGCGGGTCGGGGCTCTACGACATCCCCGGCCTGACCGGCCAGCGGTGGGAACGCGTGTCCGGCCCCTGGGGCGAACCCTCCGACCAGCTGCTGTTCGGCGAGCTTGTGGGGACGCCCCTGGTGTTCCTGCCGCGCCACGGCCGGCGCCATCGGCTGTCCCCCAGCCACATCAATGCGCGGGCCAATATCGACGCCCTCAAGCGCGCCGGTTGCACCGACCTGATCTCCCTGTCGGCGGCGGGCTCGCTGCGGGAGACGTACGACCCCGGGACCTTCGTGGTGGTCGACCAGTACATCGACCGCACCTTCGCGCGCGCCAACAGCTTCTTCGGCGAGGGCCTGGTCGCCCACGTCTCCATGGCCCGCCCGGTCTGCCCGCGGCTGTCGCGCCTGGCCGCCGAGGCCGGACGGGCCGCCGGCGCGAAGGTGATCGAGGGCGGGACCTACCTGGCCATGGAAGGCCCGCAATTCTCGACCCGCGCCGAGAGCGCGCTCTACCGCACCTGGGGCTGCGACGTGATCGGCATGACCAACATGCCCGAGGCCCGGCTCGCCCGCGAGGCTGAGCTTCCCTACGCGTCCGTGGCCATGGTCACCGACTACGACTGCTGGCGGGGCGATGAGGCCGAGGTCGAGGTCTCGCAGATCGTCGCGGTGATGCAGGCGAACGCCGGCAAGGCCCAGGCCCTGGTACGCCACCTGGCCGCCGCCACCACCGGGACGCGCGAGCCGTCGCCGATCGACACCTGCCTGGACGCGGCCCTGATCACCCCGCCCGGCGCCCGCGACCCCGAGCTGGTCGCCAAGCTCGACGCGGTCGCCGGTAGGATGCTGAAAGGGTGAGCGGACAGAGCGTTGCACGAGGAAGCCCATGAACCTGCGCGACGCCATCCGCACCATCCCCGATTATCCCAAGCCGGGGATCATGTTCCGCGACATCACCACCCTGCTGGGTGACGCCCGGGCCTTCCGCCAGGCCGTGGACGAGCTGGTGCAGCCGTTCGCGGGCCAGAAGATCGACAAGGTGGCCGGGATCGAGGCCAGGGGCTTCATCCTGGGCGGGGCCGTGGCCCACCAGCTCTCGGCCGGCTTCGTGCCCCTTCGCAAGAAGGGCAAGCTGCCGCACCGGACCATCGCGGTGGAATACATGCTCGAGTACGGCGTCGACGCCATGGAGATGCACGACGACGCCTGCGCCGCGCCCGAGCGGGTCATGCTGGTCGACGACCTGATCGCCACCGGGGGCACGGCGGAGGCGGCGATCAAGCTGCTGCGCCAGACCGGCGTCCAGGTGGTGGGCGCCTGTTTCGTGGTCGACCTGCCCGAGCTGGGCGGGGCCGAGCGCATCCGCGCCATGGGCGTGCCGGTGGCGTCCCTTGTCGCCTTCGAAGGTCACTGAAACCCCGCCGCCCCCTACACAAACCCCGATCGGCGCCTATTCTAGGGGTTGGGGCATGGTCGGCCCGAGGCTCACCCATGCATGTGCAGGCGTGGCGTAACTTCAAGCGGATGCAGGCGAGCACCTGCGTGTTCGCGACCTTGATCTATGCCGCCGCGGTGCTGCACGCCTGGCGGGTCCTGCCGGGCGCCGTGGGGCTGAAACTGGCGGTGACCCTGGCCTTCCCGGCCTGCTATTTCCTCGCCGCCCTGCTGCTGCCGCTGCAGATCCGGCCGCTGCGGCGCCTGCTCAAGCGCTATGTCTGGATGAGCTTCGCCGCCGGTTTCGGCCAGACCCCGGTCTCGGTGATCTCCGGCCTGGGGCTGCTCGCCTTTGCGGCGGTGTTCATCTACCTGCAGGTGGCCGGCGTCGCCAGCGGCGGCCGCTATCCTGCCGGGGTGTTCTCGGGCTACGGCGCCGGCATCGGCATCCTGTTCGCCCAGGCCTTCCTCGTCCTGGTCCTGGAGCGCGAACCGAAAATCCGCGAGATCATCGAGCGGTAGGCGGCATCGGCCGTGGCGCGTCCTTCGAGACGCCGGATTTCATCCGGCTCCTCAGGATGACGAGCGTGGGTGGACTGCACAAACCTTCGTCATGCCGAGGAGCGCAACGAGTTGAGCGTTCTCGAAGCACGCACTCACCCCCCCATCTCGCCGCGCGCGCCGCCCGAGCGGTGGAACAGCTGCAGGGTGCGCAGCCGCGCCAGGTGGGCGGAGTCGGCGTCGTAGTCGCTGGGGGCCATGAAGGCGTGGCCGGCCGGATAGAGCCAAACCGGAACGTCCGGATGGGCGGCCTTGATCGCTTCGATGTCGGAGAGCGGGATCAGTTCGTCGTGCTTGCCGAAGTGCAGGATCACCGGGCAGCGCGGGGTCTCGTCCAGGTGGGCCGCGATGGCGCCGCCGTAGAAGGACGCCGCCGCCGTCAGGCCCTCACAGCGCGCCGCCGCCATCCAGGCCGCCGTCCCGCCCCAGCAGAAGCCCAAGGCGAACACCGGGCCGGTCAGGGCGTCGATCGCCGCCTGGACGTCGCCCACGGTCACGGTCCAGTCGGTCGCGTCGGCCCAGGCCAGCCGGCGCGCCCTGGCCGTCTCGTCGATGTCCTGTTCGGGAAACCCCGGCTCGAAGCGGTCGGACAGGGAGGGGACGATCACCTCGTAGCCTTCGTCGGAGAAGCCGTCGGCCAACGCGCGCAGGTGCGGTGTGACCCCCCAGATGGCGTGAAGGATCACCAGGCCGCCGCGGCGGGCGTCGCCGGCGCGCACGTGGTAGGCGTCGAAGCCGAAGCCGTCCGCCCGGCCGCGCAGCCGGATGATTTGGCCCTGCTCCGGCGCCGGGCGCATCAGGCCGCGCCGTTCTGCTCGAACAGCTCCAGGGTGCGTTTGCGGGCGAGGTGGGCGGCGGCCCCATCCTGGTTGTTGAAGCCGTGGCCGGCGTCGTAAAGGTGGATCGGCAGGTCCGGCCGAGCGACCATGACCCCCTCGACCTGGGCCAGCGGTATGGCCTGGTCCTCGCGGCCGAAGTGCAGGATCACCGGGCAGCGCGCCGTGTCCTTGGCGTGCAGATGCACCTGGCTGCCGTAGTAGCTGGACGCCGCCGCCAGGTCGCCCAGCCGGCACGCCGCCATCCAGGCCAGGGAACCGCCGTAGCAGTAGCCGACCAGGAACACCGGGCCGCGAGGGGCGAGGTAGTCGATGCAGGTCGAGATGTCGTCGATCGGGTTGTCGAAGCCGTTGGCCTGCAGATACTGGCGGCCGGTGGCGACCCCCTCGGCGTCGTGGGCGGCGACGAAGCCCGGCTCCTGGCGGTCGAACAGGGACGGGGCCAGGACCTCGAAGCCCATCTCGCTCCAGCGCTCGACGTCCTTGCGGATGAATTCGTCGATGCCGAAGATCTCCTGCAGCACGATCAGCCCGCCGCGGCGGCGGCCCCTGGGCTGGGCGTGCAGGGCGGCGAACTCCGCGTCGTCGACCTTGGAGTTGAGCTTGATGAACTCGGCCATGGGCGCTCCCCTCTGGTGTGGCTCGGCCTCTGATCGGACCTAGGTGTTGAAGCGGAAGTGCATGACGTCCCCGTCGCGGACGACGTAGTCCTTGCCTTCCAGGCGCATCTTTCCGGCCTCCCGCGCCCCGCCTTCGCCGTTCAGCCGGACGTAGTCGTCATAGGCGATGGTCTCGGCGCGGATGAAGCCCTTTTCGAAGTCGGTGTGGATCACCCCGGCCGCCTGGGGGGCGGTGTCGCCCACCGATATCGTCCAGGCCCGCGCCTCCTTCGGCCCAACGGTGAAATAGGTCTGCAGGCCCAGCAGGGCGTAGGCCTCGTGGATCAGCCGGTTCAGGCCGGGCTCGGCCAGGCCCAGGGTCTCCAGGAACTCGGCCCGCTCGCCCACGTCGAGCATGGCGATCTCGCTCTCGATCTTGGCGGAGATGGCCACCGCCTTGGCCTTGTCGCGGGCGGCGCGCTCGGCCACCAGGGCCGACAGCGCGTTGCCGTTCTCGGCCGAGCCCTCGTCGACGTTGGAGACGTAGAGCGCCGGCTTGGAGGTCAGCAGCTGCAGCATCCGCCAAGCCTTGGCGTCCTCGTCGGCGACCTTGGCGGCGCGGGCGGGGCGGCCGGCGATGAGCTGCTCCAGCGCCAGGTTCACCAGGGCCAGGGTCTTGGCGCTTTCCTTGTCGCCCTGCTTGGCCCGCTTCTCGAGGTTGTCCTTGCGCTTCTCCAGGCTATCGAGGTCGGCCAGCATCAGCTCGGTCTCGATGATCTCCAGGTCGGACAGGGGATCGACCCGGCCCTCGACGTGGGTCACGTCGTCGTCGACGAAACAGCGGGCGACGAAGGCCACCGCGTCGCAGTCGCGGATGGTGGCCAGGAACTGGTTGCCCAGGCCCTCGCCCTTGCTGGCGCCGCGCACCAGCCCGGCCACGTCGACGAAGTTGATGCGCGCGGGGATGATCTCCTTCGACCCGGCGATCTTGGCCAGGACGTCCAGCCGCGGCTCGGGCAGGGCCACGTCGCCGACGTTGGGCTCGATGGTGCAAAACGGATAGTTGGCCGCCTGGGCCTGGGCGGTCTGGGTCAGGGCGTTGAACAGGGTGGACTTGCCGACGTTGGGCAGGCCGACGATGGCGACTTTGAGGGCCATTCAGGTCTCGAGATTGGGAGCGGGCGGAACGCGCGCGATGCGGCCGGCTTTATGGCGGCTTTGGCGCCCGATCACAACGCAGGCGCGCTTGAACGATCCGCAACCGTGACCGATATCGAAGGCCTAGCGTCAGGAGCAGGGTGATGACCGTTCGGCCGGTGATGAAGGTGACCCGGGGTGAGAAGACCTCGGACGGGGCCGGGGTGAAGATGACCCGGGTGCTGGGCACCCCCGACGCCAGGATGTTCGATCCTTTCCTGATGCTCGACCACTTCAACACCGACAACGCCGACGACTACATCGGCGGTTTCCCCGAGCATCCCCACCGGGGCTTCGAGACCGTGACCTACATGCTCGACGGCAAGATGCGCCATGGCGACAACACCGGCCGCGAAGGCGTGATCCAGACCGGGGGCATCCAGTGGATGCGGGCCGGGCGGGGCATCGTCCATTCCGAGATGCCCGAGCAGACCGAAGGCCGGATGCGTGGCTTCCAGCTGTGGGTGAACCTGCCGGGCAAGCTGAAGATGAGCGACCCCGACTACCAGGAGTTCGACGCCGACAAGATTCCGGTCGAGGAGCGCCAAGGCGGCGGGGCGGTCAAGGTGATCGCCGGGACCACCGGCCGGGGGACCAGGGGTCCGGTGGGCGGCGGGGCGGTGGACGCGCTCTATTTCGACGTCTCGCTGATCAAGGGCCAGACCTTCTCGGAAGCCGTGGGCGCGGACCGCAACGTCATGATCGTGTCCTACGAGGGCATGATCACCGTGGCAGGCCGGCTGATGGAGCCGGTCAGCGCGGCCTTCATGGGCCCCGGCGACGAGATCGAGGTGACCGCCGACGACGACGCCCGCTTCCTGGTGATCGCCGGCAAGCCCTTGGGCGAGCCGGTCGCGTGGGGTGGCCCCTTCGTCATGAACACCCGCGAAGAGGTGATGCAGGCCTACCAGGACTTCCAGTCGGGGCGGTTCTAGCCCCGCGCCGCCAGCTCCCGCCACGCGCGGGCTTCCTTGCGGAACGGGCCGATGGTGCGGGCGGCGCGGCGGTCGATCTCGGCGACCAGTTCGGCGGCCTCGCCGCTGCGGCCGACGGAGCGCAGGAAGGCGGCTTGGCGGGCGATGGCCTCCAGCCCGGGGATGCGCTCGACGGCTATGCGGTAGGCGCGGTCGGCCTCGTCCACCCGCTGCAGCCCCTCGTAGGCCCGCGCCATGATCAGGCTCACCGGCGCGGTCGCCTCGCCCTCGCGCTCGACGACTTCCAGCAGGGCCAGGGCTTCGCCGTGGCGGCCGAGCTCGACCAGGGCCCTGGCCCGGCCGAGCTGCAGGGCCGGGTCCTGGGCATGCACGCCCTGCGCGGCCTCGCGGTAGAGGGCCTCGGCCTCGTCGTGGCGGCCGAGCTCGCTGGCCGCGGCGGCCAGGCGCATCCGGTTGTGCACCGTGGGGCTGTCGTCGGCGGCCGCCTTGGCCTCGCGGTAGTCGCGGTGGGGGTCGAGCACCTCGCGCGCGCCCTTGGCGACGGTGCGGGCCCCGCGGCCGCGGAACAGGGCTGGGACGACGATGATCGCCAGATAGGCCAGGCCGCCGATCGGCTGGAACATCAGGATGATCCACAGCCAGAAGGTGTCCTGGCCGGTGCGCACAGCGTGGAAGCACAGCCCGATCGAGAAGCCGACGGACAGGACGAGGAGGGGGAGGGGAAGGCCGAACATGGACCGAATATAGGGATTGCGGCGGCGGGCGCTAAAGCGGCTCGCGCGCGGCCTTGCGCGGGTCGAGCTTTTCGGCCGGGGCCAGGCGCATCACCTCGGCCTGGTAGCGCTCGTCCTCGCCGGCGGCCAGAATCGGCGCGGCCTCGGCGCAGGCCTCGCACAGGGCGACGACCCACGGGTGTTCGACCTTGTGGAAGTCCGACAGCACGTGGCCCAGCACCCGGTCCTTGTGGCCGGGATGGCCGATGCCCATCCGGGCGCGCCGGAAGTCCGGCCCGATCTGGCCGCCGATCGAGCGCAGGCCGTTGTGGCCCGCCACCCCGCCGCCCAGCTTCATGCGGAAGCGCCCCGGCGCCAGGTCGAGCTCGTCGTGGAACACCACGAGGTCCTTCGGCGCGAGCTTGAAGAACTTCAGCGCCGCGGCCACCGAGCGGCCGCTGTCGTTCATGAAAGTCTGAGGCTTGAGGATCAGGGCCTTCACCGGCGGCCCGTCGGCCGTGGGGATGGACCCCTCGCTGGCCAAACCCTGGAACCGCGCGCGGGGCGGGCCGAAGCTCCAGCGGCGCGCGATCTCGTCCACGGCCAGGAAGCCGATGTTGTGGCGATTCTTCGCGTATTGGGCGCCCGGATTGCCGAGCCCGGCCAGGATCAACATGGCCGTGGGCTATATCAGCCCGCGGCGGATTCCGCCGCGGCGTCTTCGGAAGCCTGGGCCGAGGAGCCGGTGACGGTGGCGATCACGAAGTCGCGGCCGGCGATGGCCGGCTCCACGCCTGCGGGAAGCACGATCGAGCCGATCCGCACCGAATCGCCGATCTCCAGACCGGTCAGGTCGATCACCAGCTCTTCGGGGATCTCGTCGGCGGGCGCCCAGATCTCGACGTCGTGGCGGGCGATGTTCAGGGCGCCGCCGCGCTTCAGGCCCGGCGAGGCCTCGTGGTTCTTGAAGTGCACCGGCACGGCGATCTTCACCAGCTGGTGCTCCTCGACCCGGAACAGGTCGAAATGGACGGGTAGGTCGGAGACCGGATGAAACTGGACGTCCTTGGCGATGACCTGCTGGTTCTCGCCGCCGTGCGACAGGGTCACCAAGTGACCCAGGAGCTTGCCAGTGAAAAGCGCCTTGCGGAAGGCGTTCAATTCGACCGCCACCGGCACGGGCCCGCGGGGGCCGCCGTACAGCACGCCGGGGACCTTGCCCTCGCGACGGGCGGCGCGAGCGCCGCCGGTGCCCGTGCGCTCGCGCACTTCGACGTTCAGAACAATCTCGGCCATGGGATGAGCTCTTGGTCGGAAAACGAAACCGCCGCGCGAAAGCACGCGCGGCGCTGAAATCGAGAGTGCGCGTCTTTACACACTTCCGCCCGACCGCGCAACGGGCCGGGCCGTGTGGGCGGCGCCCTACTTCTTGGCGGCCGGTTTGCGGGCGACCGGCTTCTTCGCCGGGGGCGTGGGCTTGTAGGGTTGCGCCGTCGGCGACAGGGGAGGCGGGGCGGCCTCGGCCACGACGACCACATTGCCGCCGGCGGCCTTGCTGACGCACTGGGCGGTGTCGAGCAGGATGTGCTGACCGATGCAGAACACGTCCTCATAGTAGGGTTTGGCCACCGAAAGGCACTGGTAGAGGTTAAGCTTGGCCAGGTTCAGGCAGAAGGCGTTGGTGGTGTCGTCCAGCATATGCGACAGGGCCGCGTCGTTGGCCTCGCCGCCTTCGCCCAGCGCCGCCAGGGCCGCGACCGCCAGGCCGCGGGAGACCACGGCGCTGAAGGGCGCCGTCAACGGATCGCCGACGGGCTCGGCCAGGGTCAGTCCCGAGGTGTCGACCCCGGTGATCGACGCCTTCAGCAACTGCACGTCGGCGGGCGGCGGGGAGATGGGCACGCCCGAGACCGTCTTGGCGTTGGCCAGCCGCAGGTCACGGGCGGGGATGTCGCCCTTGGACCAGGCTTGGTGCTGGACGTCGTAGGCGGCCTGTTTCACCAGTTCGCCGGCGCGGCGAACCTTGTCGGCGTCGGCGTGGAGGGTGGCCGAGACCAGGGTTGCGGCGGCGGCCGAGCTGGGCAGGGCGGCGGCGTAATATGGGTCGGCCATCAGCTTGGCGGCGAGGTCGGCGCGGCCGGCGGGATCGACCGCGAAGGTGCGCACCCCGGCCACGAACTGCGGGCTCTGCAGCGCCACCAGGGCGGCGTAGGCGATGGCGCCGCGCAGGAACTGCTTGGGCTCGTAGGAGGCCGCGGCGACCAGGGACTGCTCGACCGCGTCGCCGTTGGCGAAGGCGGGCGAAATCTCGGCGGCGCGGCGGATATAGAGGCGGTAGGCCCCGGCGGCCTCGAGCACCGAGCCCGACAGGGCCACCGGCGGCGGCGGCGGCGCTGCGGGGGGCAAGACCACGGGCGGGAGGGGCGGCGGCGGGGGCTGGCTGGCGCAACTGGCCAGGGCGACCACCGAGGCGGCGGCCAGGAGACGGACCAGGCGTGGCGAGAACTTCATCCGGCGGCTTCCCCTTGTACTTCAATGGCCAAGCTTAGGCAGAGGCTTGGAGCGGAACTGTGGCGGCCGGATGGGTTAATCGTTTGTTACGGCTAAGCTTGCACGGCCGTTCCGGAGGTCAGTCGAAAAGCTTGGAGACCGACTCTTCGTTGGCGATACGGCGGATCGCTTCGCCGATCAACGGCGCGACGCTGACCTGGCGCACCTTTCCACAACCGCTGACGACGGACGACGGCTCGATGGTGTCCGTGATCACCAGCTCGGCCAGGACCGACTTCTCGACCCGCTCGCAGGCTGCGCCCGAGAGCACCCCGTGGCTGACGTAGGCCGAGACCGATTCCGCGCCCCGCTCCATCAGGGCCTTGGCGGCGTTGCACAGGGTGCCCGCCGAATCGACGATGTCGTCGAACAGGATGCACCGCCACCCCGTCACGTCGCCGATGATGTTCATCACTTCGCTCTCGCCGGCGCGGGCTCGGCGCTTGTCGACGATGGCGAGGTCGGCGTTGATGCGATCGGCCAGGGCGCGGGCGCGCACCACCCCGCCGACATCGGGGGAGACGATCATCAGGGCGTCGTCGCCCTTGTGGCTGCGGCGGACGTCGGCGGCCAGGACCGGGATGGCCACCAGGTTGTCGGTGGGGATGTCGAAGAAGCCCTGGATCTGGCCGGCGTGGAGGTCGAGGGTCAGCACCCGGTCGGCGCCGGCGCGGGTGATCAGATTGGCCACCAGCTTGGCCGAGATCGGCGTGCGACCGCCGGTCTTTCGGTCCTGCCGGGCGTAGCCGAAATAGGGGATGACCGCGGTGATCCGCCGGGCCGACGCGCGCTTGAGCGCATCGATGCAGATCAAGAGTTCCATCAGATTGTCGTTGGCCGGGAACGAGGTCGACTGGATCACGAACACGTCCTCGCCGCGGACGTTCTCGTCGATGGTGACGAACACTTCGTTGTCGGCGAACCGCCGCACCTGGGCGTGGGTCAGCGGGGTGTCGAGATAGTCGCCGATCGCCTTGGCGAGGGACTGATTGGAGTTTCCGGCCAGAAGCTTCATCGACCCGTCGCGTCCCCGTCCGACTCGCCCTGCTCGACGCGCCCACGGGGCTTCTAGCAGGGGCCGGGCCTCCGGCAAAAGAGGGGTGCTGGCGCAGGCGACGGTTGGCGCTAAGGTGACGCGCCCGGAGCACAGGGCGAGCCGTGGGAGACGCGTCCTTTGTCCAGCCTGTTCCGCTTCGCCGCTTCGGTCGCGGTCCTGATCGCCGTCGCCGGCGTCGGCCTGTCCGCCGCCGCCGCCGAGCCCCCGCCGGGCACGCCGGTGAGGCTGGCGATCAAGCCCGTCAAGCCGGGGCTCTACATGGTCACCGGGAACGGTGGGAACGTGACGGTCCGGGTCGCGCCCGAGGGTCTGATCCTGGTCGACACCAAGAACGCCGGCCAGCCGGTCTACGACGCCCTGATGGCCCAGATCCGCACCGTCTCGGCCGCGCCGGTCAAATATGTGGTCGACACCCACAGCCACGCCGACCACACCGGCAACAACGGCCGCTTCATCGCCGCCGGCGCGGCGGTGGTGGCCCACGAGGCCATCAAGGCCGGCTTGGCCAACTATGTCCCAACCGCGGCCAACCCCAACGCGCCGGCCGCCCCGACCCAGACCTACAAGACGGCGCTGACCCTCGCCGTCGGGCCGGCCAAGGCCGAGCTGCATCACTACGACCGCGGCCACACCGGCGGCGACACCCTGGTCTATTTCCCGGATCTCCGGACCATCGCCATGGGCGACGAGCTGGTGACGGGCTCTCCCACCGTCGATTACCCCAGCGGCGGCGACATCGGCGGCCTGCTCAATTCCCTGGACCAAGCGCTGAAGCTCGATTGGGACACCGCCATCGCCGGCCACGGCGACGAGCCCCTGACCCGCGACTATGTCCAGACCTACCGCGGCAAGGTGGCGACCCTGCTGGCCCGGGTGAAGGAACAGGTGAAGGCCGGCACGCCCAAGGACCAGCTGCTCTCCAAGGTCCGGGTCGACGACCTGGGCTGGACCTTCAACCTCGTCGCCTGGGCGGTGCCCGGCCGGCTGGACGGGCTGTATGCGGAGGGTGCGCGGTAGGGACGGTCTATCCGGTCAGCACGATCGCCGAAAGCAGCCGGCCGTAGTCGGCCTCGCCGCGGTGGACGGCGCGGCGGTTGGAGAAGAACAGGGCGGCGTCGGCATAGGTGTCGTGGCCGGTCCAGGCCGCGTCGCGCACCCCCGCCCGGGCCAGCCGGTCGAGCACGAAGCCGGGCAGGTCGAACATGGACTTGTCCCCAGCCCCGGTCCGGAAGAACCGCTCCGAGCCGGCCGCCTCGGCGACGAACCGCTCCCGGAACTCCGGCCCGACCTCGTAGGAGTCCGGGCCGATACAAGGACCGACTGCGGCGACGATCCGGTCGGCGCGGGCGCCCAGCCGCTCCATGGCCGCCACCGCCGATTCCACTACGCCGCCGATCGCCCCCTTCCACCCGGCGTGGGCGGCGCAGACCACGCGGGCCTGCGCATCCGCCAGCAGCACCGGGGCGCAGTCGGCCGCCAGGGCGCCGCAGGCCAGGCCCGGCGTCGCCGTCACCACCCCGTCTCCCTCCGGCCGCGCATCGCCCCAGGGGGCGGCGACGCTCAGCACCGTGGAGGAATGGATCTGGAAGCCGGTCAGCAGGCCACCCCGCTCCACCCCGAAATGGGCGGCTGCCCGGCGCCGGTTCTCCAGCACCGCGGCGGAGTCGTCCTTGGAGCCCAGGCCGACGTTGAGGCTGGAATAGAGGCCCATCGAGACGCCGCCCTGGCGGGTGAAGAAGGCGTGGCGCACTCCCGGCAGGGCGGAAAGCTTCGGATCGGCCAGGACGGCGAGTTGGGTCATTTCAGGCCTCGAATCCGGGCATGGCGAGCCCCGGCGAATGGATCGCCACCGCCTTGAACAACGCCCCCATCTCGCCCGGCGCGGTCAGGCGCGCAAGCTGGCGGGCGATGGCCTGGGCCCGCTCGGGGCGAGCTTGCGACAGGGCGGCGGCTCGCGCCTCGATCCCCAGGGCCTGCAGGAAGGCGGCCTGGGTGCGGATCGGGGTGGTCTCGACCCCTGCGCTGCGAGCGGCGGCGGCGAAGGCGGGGAAATCGGCGTGGACGGTGAGGTCGGCCTCTCCGGGCGCCTCCAGGGGCGGGACCTTCACATGGCGCCGGAGCGCCTGAAGGGTGTCGCCGGTCTCCGGGCGGTCGCGGCCATAGTCGATGAACAGGGCCGCGCCGCCGTCCGCAGAGATCCGTTCGCCGATCCGCGCGCCCAGGGCGACCTGGGCCGTGGAGACCTCTATGACCGCGCCCCGCGCCGCCGGCGCCAGCTTCAGTCCGGCTGGCGCGGGGGCGAGGCCGAAGGCCAGGGCGCCCTGCCCGTCCAGGCCGACCCGCCGCTCGGCCCAGCCATCGTGCGTGCGCACGAACTGGCGGGCGGGCAGGCAGTCGAGCAACTCGTTGGCGACGAAGATCAGCGGCGCCCCGCGCGGGACGTCGTCCAGGCTCGCCGCCCAGCGCGGCCCCGCCCCCGCCAGCCGTTCGGCCTGGAGCGCCCGCAACGGCGCGCTGGTCTCCACCAGCCACACCTCGGCCGCCGCCGCGAAGGCCGGGACCAGGCGGGCGGCCCGCAAGGCGTCGTCCATCAGGGTCCCGTCGCCCGGCCCCATCTCCACCAGGGCGAACGGCGAGGGCGCGCCCATGCGGGTCCACACCTCCACGCACCACAGGCCGATCAGTTCGCCGAACATCTGCGAGACCATGGGCGCGGTGATGAAATCGCCCTCCGCCCCCAGCCGCGGCCGCGTGGCGTAGTAGCCGTCCTGCGGGTCGTGCAGGCAGGCGGTCATGTAATCGGCGATGGTCAGGGGCCCGTCCTGGAGGATGCGGGCCTCAAGCCTCCGGAGCAGGTTCATCGGCGGCGGGGGGAGGGGCGACGACGGGAGGGGCGGGCGCGGCGAGGGCGCCAGGCCGGCGCGAATAGAGGATCAGCCCCAGGCCCGTCAGCAGCATCGGGACTGACAGCATGATCCCCATGGTCAGGCCCAGGGGAAAGGCCGGCATGTCGCGGTCGGGCTCGCGCACGTTCTCCAGCAGGATGCGGAACAGGCCGTAGCAGGCCAGGAACAGGCCGGTGACGAAACCCCGGCGCGGCAGCTGTTTGGCGCCGTGGGTGGCCCAGCGCAGGGCCAGGAAAAGCACCACGCCCTCAAGCCCGGCCTCGTAGAGCTGGCTAGGATGGCGCGGCTCCAGCCCGGCGCGGGGGAAGACCATCCCCCAGGGCAGGGACGTCGGCCGGCCCCACAGCTCGCCGTTGATGAAGTTGGCCAACCGGCCGAAGAACAGGCCCACCGGCACGGCCGGCGCGGTCAGGTCGGCCAGCCGCAGCAGGTCGATCCTGTTGGCGAAGGCGAAGCCCACCAGGGCCAGGCTCACCCCGATCAGGCCGCCGTGGAACGACATGCCGCCGTTCCAGGTGCGGAATATCTCCACCGGGTCGGTCCAGATCAGCGCCGGCTTGTAGAACAGCACATAGCCCAGCCGTCCGCCGACGATGACGCCGAGGGTCACCCACAGCACCAGGTCGTCGACCTGCTTCTCGTCGGCCGTGGGGGCGCCGGCGCCCCAGATCTTCAGGTTGCGGCAAAGCGCCACCGTGTAGCGCCAGCCAAGTAGGATTCCCGCCACATAGGCCAAGGCGTACCAGCGGATCGCCAGCGGGCCGAGGTGGATCAGCACCGGGTCGATTTCGGGAAAGGGCACGGGGCCTCGCGGGGCTTGAAGGGCGCAGGCAGGTTTAGCAGCGCCGCCGTGCCGATTGAACCCCGGCCGTGCTCGGCTTATATGCAGCGCAACATCAAGCGGGTCGCCGGCGGTCGCCGCCTTCGCCCCCAGGAGCCCTCATGTTGCTCACCATGATGAAGGCCAAGCTGCACCGGGCCACGGTGACCCAGGCCGACCTCGAGTACGAGGGCTCCATCGCCATCGACAGCGAGCTCCTGGACGCGAGCGGAATCCTGCCGCACGAGCAGGTCGACGTGCTGAACATCACCACCGGGGCGCGCTTCACCACCTACGCCATCGCCGCGCCGGCCGGCTCTCGGGTGATCGGCGTCAACGGCGCCGCCGCCCGGCTGGTGCAGAAGGGCGACAAGGTCATCGTCGTCGCCTATTGCCAGATCGACGCCGCCGAGGCCCGCAACTACCACCCTTCGGTGGTGCTGCTGGACGACCGCAACGACGTCAAGCGCGCGGCCTAGCTGGCGTAGCGCCTACCGCGCGGCCAGCTCGTACATCCCCGTCACGTCGATGCGCACCGACAGCTCGCCCGGCTGGACCGGGGTCGGCGCGGAATCGGCCGCTTGGGCCGCCATGCGGAACACGGGCCGCGGCGGCTGGGGCGTATAACCGCCGCCCTCCGACAGGTTCACCAGCCGCGCCAGTCTCATTCCCGTGGCGTCGGCGTAGAGGGCGGCCTTGGCGGCCAGGGCCTGGACAGCCGCCCGCCGGGCCTGGTCCTCGGCCGCCCGGGGGTTGGCCAGGCCGAACGAGATACCGTTGATCTGGTTGGCGCCGGCGGCGACCACCGCGTCCACGGTCGGCCCCAGGCGGGCCAGGTCGCGCACCGTGATGGTCACGTCGTTGGAGGCCTGGTAGCCGGTCAGCCGCTGCGGCTTGTTCTGCTCGTAGACGTACTGCGGGTTCAGGTTCAGGCCGGAGGTCTGGATGTCCCTTTCGGCGATGGCCTGGGCCTTCAACGCGGCGATGGCGGCGTTCATCCGCGTGCGGTTGGCGGCCATGGCTTCGGCGGCGGTGGCGCCCTGAGTGGAGACCCCGAGCGTGATGGTCGCCTGGTCCGGCGCGACGCGGGTCTCGCCATAGGCCGAGAGGTTGAGGGTGGTGGCTTGGAAAAGGGCTTCCTCGGCGGACTGGGCCAGGGCCGCGGGGGCCGCGGCGCCGGCCGACAGCACGGCGGCGAGGGCGATCATCAGGGCGAAGCGCTTCATCGGCGGGGTTCCCAAGGTTCGGTCGAAGGCGAAATCCACTCAGGAGCCCGAGCCCTGAACCCCTCCTGAACGGCTGAGCTTTGCGCGAGGCTCCGTCCGATGCTAACCGACGCGCTCCCCTCAGGGGGCCCGTAGCTCAATTGGTTAGAGCCGGCCGCTCATAACGGTCTGGTTGCTGGTTCGAGTCCAGCCGGGCCTACCACCTGCTCCTTGCAGGCCGCTAAGTCGCTGAAACCCGAAAACGTCTTGTGGACTGACGGTCCTCGCCTGTCCTGAGCCGCCCACCCCGACGGGGCCGTCCGCCGCCGGCTTGTCCATCTTGGCCACCGTCAGTGCTCCCCGCCCTTCACGACGGCGATGAAGTTCTGAACTGCTGGCGATATCTCGCCACTCCGGCGGGCCAAGGCCAGCCGGGCGCGAAGGGCGAGGCCCGTGATGGGCACATAGGCCACAGCCTGCGGGCGCACCTGGGCCATTCCTTCCGGCACGATCGAAACCCCCAAACCTGCGGCCACTAGGGCGATGGTGGAGGAAAGCTGGGGCGTCTCCTGCGCCACGACCGGGGAAAAACCGGCGGCCTCGCAGGCCTCCATCACCTGGTCGGCGAGCCCCGGTCCGACCATGCGCCGGTAGAGGATGAACCGTTCGTCGGCGAGGTCGGGCAGGGACAGCGACCGCCGCCGCGCCAGGCGATGGTCTCTGGGAAGGGCGGCTACAAGGGCCTCGCTGCCGATCGGGTCCAACACGACAACGCCCTTGCTCTGCAACGGCGGACGCAGGAAGGCGGCGTCCAACTCGCCTGCTTCCAGCGCCGCCGCCATCCGCGTCGAAACGTTTTCCTCGATCTCCAGTTCGATCTCCGGGAACGCCGCCCGGAATGCGCGCAGGCTGTCAATGACCAGGGGGTTGAACGAGGCCGATTCCGTGAAGCCCACCCGAACCTTGCCGGCAAGGCCACGCTCGGTACGCTGCGCCAGCGCCACGGCCTGCGGCAAACGCGCCAGTATCGCCCGCGCTTCCGTGGCGAACACGCGCCCGGGCTCCGTCAGCTCCACGCGCCGGGTGGAGCGGACGAACAGTTTCAGTCCCATTTCCAGTTCCAAAGCCTGGATTTGCTGGGTGAGGGGGGGTTGGGAGATTCCGAGGCGTGCGGCGGCCCGCGTGAAATGCCGCTCGTCGGCGACCGTGACGAAATAGCGGAGCTGACGCAGGTCCATATATATATGTAATTCGTATCAATAATGGATTCAAAATATATTTGTCATGCATAATGGCGAGCGTATGGTCTGGCCCGCCGGAGGATCGGGGAGGAAGTCATGTCCGACGCACCGGCGCCGAGGCCGAAGCCGAAGAAGTCGGTCGCCCTGTCCGGCGTGCCCGCCGGCGAGACCGCCCTGTCCACCGTGGGGCTCAGCGGCGCCGACCTGCACTACCGCGGCTACGACATCCTGGAGTTCGCCGACCGGGCCGAGTTCGAGGAGATCGCCCATCTCCTGGTGCATGAACGGCTGCCGAACGCCGCCGAGCTTGCGGCCTACAAGAGCCGGCTGAAGGGGCTGCGCGGGCTGCCGGCCCCGGTGCGGACGGTGCTGGAAGCGTTGCCGGCCAGCGCCAACCCGATGGACGTCCTGCGTACCGGAGTCTCGGCCCTCGGCTGCGTCGAGCCGGAAGGGGATGGCCGCGATATCGAGGCCGCCCGCGCCATTGCCGACCGGCTGCTGGCCTGCACCGGCTCGATGCTGCTCTACTGGCTGCATTACGCTCGCGACGGTCGGCGCATCGAGGTCGAGACCGATGACGACAGCATCGGCGGCCATTTCCTTCACCTGCTGCACGGCGCACCAGCGCGGCCGTCGTGGGTGCGGGCCATGCACACTTCGCTGATCCTCTACGCCGAGCACGAATTCAACGCCTCGACCTTCGCCGCCCGGGTGATCGCCGGCACCGGCTCGGACATCTATTCGGCCGTGGCCGGCGCCGTCGGGGCGCTCAGGGGACCCAGGCACGGGGGCGCCAACGAGGTCGCCTTCGAGATCCAGGACCGCTACCCGGGCCCCGACGAGGCCGAGGCCGACATCCGCCGCCGGGTCGAGGCGAGGGAGATCGTCATCGGCTTCGGCCACCCGGTCTACACCGTGTCGGACCCCCGCAACCGGGTGATCAAGGCGGTCGCCCGCGCCCTCAGCCAAGAGGCCGGCGACATGCGCCTGTTCGATATCGCCGAGCGGCTCGAGGCGGTGATGTGGGAGGCCAAGCGGATGTTCCCGAACCTGGATTGGTTCAGCGCCGTCAGCTACGCCATGATGGGCGTGCCCACCGCCCTGTTCACGCCTGTGTTCGTGATCGCCCGCACCTCGGGCTGGACCGCCCACGTCGTCGAGCAGCGGATATCGGGCAAGATCATCCGGCCCTCGGCGGTCTATGTCGGACCCGAAGAGCGCCCCTTCGTCCCCCTCTCGGAGCGTCCCTGACCCTATGGCCTCCACCAGCAACGTCCGGCCCGAGCCGGACAAGGTTCTCGTCGACATCGCCGACTACGTCCTGGACTACCGGGTCGAGAGCAAGCTCGCCTACGTCACCGCCCGCAACTGCCTGATCGACACCCTGGGCTGCGGGATCGAAGCCCTGGACTATCCCGCCTGCACCAAGCTCCTGGGCCCCGTGGTTCCCGGCGCGGTCCTCGCGAACGGGGCCAGGGTGCCGGGGACCGGCTACCAGCTCGACCCGGTCCAGGCCGCCTTCAACATCGGCGCAATGATCCGCTGGCTCGACTTCAACGACACCTGGCTGGCCGCCGAATGGGGCCACCCCTCCGACAACCTGGGCGGCATACTGGCCGTGGCCGACTGGCTGTCGCGCACCGCCGTCGCCGAGGGCCGCCCGCCGCTCGTCATGCGCGACGTGCTCACCGCCATGATCAAGGCCCACGAGATCCAGGGGGTGCTGGCGCTGGAGAACGCCTTCAACCGGGTCGGGCTCGACCACGTGGTCCTGGTCAAGGTCGCCACCACGGCGGTGGTGGGCGCCATGCTGGGGCTGAGCCGGGACCAGCTCATCGCCGCCCTGTCCCAGGCCTGGGTCGACGGCCAGGCGCTGCGCACCTACCGCCACAGCCCCAACACCGGCTCGCGCAAGAGCTGGGCGGCCGGCGACGCCACCGCCCGCGGGGTGCGCCTGGCCCTGATCGCCAGGACCGGGGAGATGGGCTACCCGTCGGTGCTGACCGCGCCCGTCTGGGGCTTCTACGACGTCTCGTTCAAGGGCCAGCCGTTCGCCTTCCAGCGCCCCTACGGCAGCTATGTGATGGAGCACGTCCTCTTCAAGATCGCCTTCCCCGCGGAATTCCATGCCCAGACGGCGGTGGAGGCCGCCCTGACCCTGCACCACTGCCTGACGTCGATGGGCCGCAAGGCCGGCGACATCGCCTCGATCGTCGTACGCACCCACGAGGCCTGCATCCGCATCATCGACAAGCAGGGCCCCCTGGCCAATCCCGCCGACCGCGACCACTGCATCCAGTATATGGTCGCGGTGGCCCTGGTGTTCGGCCGGCTGACCGCCGACGACTACGAGGACAAGGTCGCGCTCGACCCGCGCATCGACGCCCTTCGCGACAAAATCCGCTGCGTGGAAGACCCCCAGTTCACCGCCGACTACCACGACCCGGACAAGCGCTCGATCGCCAACGGCCTGACCGTGACCTTCAAGGACGGCGTGGTGTTGGACGAGGTGGTGGTGGAGTATCCGCTCGGCCACAAGCGTCGCCGCGCCGAGGGCATACCGCTCCTGGAAGCGAAGTTCCGCACCAACCTGTCGCGGCGGTTCCCTGCGGCCCGGCAGGCCGCCATCGCGGCCCCGTCCCTTGACCAGGAGCGGCTGGAAGCCATGGCGGTCAACGACTACGTCGACCTCTACGTCGTCTGAGCAGCGGAGCGCATCATGCCCTATCTCGTCGCCAGCGACCTTCCCCGCGCCTCCGCCGGCCAGCGGTTCCGCGATCTGCTGCAGCGGCCCGGCATCCTGCAGCTTCCCGGCGCCCACAACGGCCTGGCGGCCCAGCAGGCCAAGGCCGCCGGCTTCGACGCCCTGTACTTGTCCGGGGGCGCCATGAGCGCCTCGATGGGCCTGCCCGACCTGGGCGTCATCACCGTCGACGAGGTGGCGTTCTTCGTCCGTCAGTTGGCCCGGGCCGCGGGCCTGCCGCTGCTGGTGGACGGCGACACCGGCTATGGCGAGGCCCTCAACGTCATGCACATGGTGCGCACTTTCGAGGAGGCCGGCGCCGGCGCGGTCCATATCGAGGACCAACTCCTGCCCAAGAAGTGCGGCCACCTCAACGACAAGAAGCTGGCCGACCCCCGCGAGATGGCGGCCAAGGTGGCCGCCGCCGCCAGGGCCCGGCGCGACATGGTGGTGATCGCCCGCACCGACGCGGCCGCCGGCGAAGGCCTGGACGGCGCCGTGGCCCGCGCCAAGCTCTACCTGGAGGCCGGAGCCGACGCGATCTTCCCCGAGGCCCTGACCACCGCCGAGATGTTCGCCGAGTTCGCCCGGCGGGTGGACGCGCCGCTCCTGGCCAACATGACCGAGTTCGGGCGCACGCCCTTCTTCACGGCGGCCGAGTTCGAGGCCATGGGCTACAAGATGGTGATCTGGCCGGTCTCCAGCCTGCGGGTGGCGGCCAAGGCGCAGGAGGAGCTCTACGCCGGCATCCGCCGCGACGGCGGGACCCGGAACTTCATCGATCGGATGCAGACCCGCACCGAACTCTACGCCACCATCGGCTACGCCGACTACGAGGCGTTGGACAGCTCGATCGTCGCCAGCATCCCGCCCGCCTTCTAGCTACCGCAGCGGCGGGGCGGTCCGCTTGAGGCCGTAGCCGGTCGTTCGCCGGTGAGAATGTCGACGCCGTCCACAGAGGCATGACCACCAGCAGGCGCCCCGCATTTCGCCGGAACGGAATCAGACCTGGGATGCCGGCTCAAAGCCCTTCGCATCGTCCGGAGTTGGACGTTAGCCGCCGGACAGCTAATAGGAAGTGGGAAGCGTCCACGCGAAAACCGCTCGCCGGGGAAATGCCGATAACGACGTTTGGGGCCCGGAAGAGCCGCCTCAGGACGAGGGGCGCGGAGCCGGCGTCAAGCGCCTACGCCGTGCCGACGTCTCCGATATTTTCCAACCGGACAGGTGTTTCGGTTGGATGCGTTGCGACATGACGGGGACTGTCCGTGAGCGAGCCTGAAACCACAACGCCGTCGACAGCTTCGAGCCCGAACGCACCGCGCGCTGAGTCGGTCAAGCAAGACCAGACGCCTCCCAGCCATGCCGGAGATGCGCGTACTCAATATCTCATCGAATGCTTCAAGCTCTCGCATGAGGAGGGCATGATGCGCATCCGAAAGAGGGACAACCTGCTCATGATGGGGCTGGTGGCCCAGGTGGTGATTGCCGCCCTTGCGAACCAGGTTGAGATGTTCGAGATAAAAGCTCCTACTAATTTCACAATTCCGGCGATATTTTCGTCTACAATAGCATTGGTGTTGTGTGCACTTTATGCAATTCAGAATAATGCGATAGGATATTTGTCAGACTATGTTGCGAGCTTGTCGAAGCGGGAGCAGGAGTTGAATGGCGGCGCCATTATCAACAATTGGGACGCCTCTCCCCGTTATAGATCGCGCTATATTGGCTCGTCTATATTGAGTCGATACATTGTTCCAATTATCGCGTTCTTCCTGCTGCCCGTGGCCAACTATGTCGGATTCGGCTCGGGGTTTCGGATCATGGGGTGGTATTACAAGAGCTACCCGATGTATATTGATATAATCAATATGATATGCTTGGCCTTCGTCCTGTTGACCATCCGCGCCACCGTGTCGATACGCATCAGGAATTCGACAAAGATTTTGGTGGGCGACTGAGGACTGGGTCTTTTCTGCTTGATTGTCATCGTCTTGAACCGGCGCTATGCGCCTTTGCGCTCGAGACCCGCCGACGCGGCGGGCGTAACAAGCTTTGTGAGGTCGCTGATCGCCGCAGCTAAGGTGGCGAATCTGCCCGTGGCGATGATCTTGTTCGATAGGGACGAGGCCGGCTGGCGGGAGAGGGGCTCGGAGGATTGCGATCTTCACGATTGCCCGGCGGTGCTTCTACCGTTCAGCTTCACCGCCGATCGGGAAATCATCGCGGCACGATTTGACGCCGCCCTAAAGCGCTTTGGCTGCGGGCAAATACATATTTACGCGCAGTCCGGCGTCTACGCGCCGTATCTTCCCGACCGCGCGGCGGTCTTCACCCATCACGGGCCATTCGTCGACGAGGTCGAAAAGGCCCTGGGCGCCTGGGAGGCGGTGCGCGCCTACGACGGCGGGGAGGAGAAAATCACTGCGCTACGACGCTCCCAGCAAGAGGGGTTAAGGGAGCTCAAGGCCAAACCAGCCTTCCTGTCGCTGGAAATCTCGCCGATCCAAGTTCAATCCTTGCTTCGCGCCGACGTTCCCAGGTCGCGGGTGCGTTTCCTAATGCCCACCGCGCCATACCTGCCCGAGGCCGAGCCCCTTCCGGAAAGCGCGGAGCGTTGGCTTGCGGACCGGTCGGAGACAAGGCTGTTCACCGCCTGTGCGAGGATCGACAGCTTCAAGAATCTGTCGGAAATTGTCGAAGCTTGCAAAGTGTTGGAAAGCGGAGGCAAGCAGGCATCCGCCTTTATTGCTGCGGGCGGTGCGCCGGACGCGGACCGGTATCGCGACCATGTCCGCGGCGCGGGCCTCCAGCGCAGCAGCATCTATGTCTCTGCACGACTTCGGCCGGGGCAACTCAACAGCCTTTTCACGCGCGCGGCCGCGTGGGCGCCGTTCGTGTTCCCTTCGAAGTATGAGACGCTAGGCATGACGCCTCTCCAAGCCAAATATCATGGTTGTTCGGTCCTCTGCCGGGACGACAGGGCCCACGTCGGAGTTGCGAATTTCCTCAAGTCGCACGAACTCTATCAAAATGGCCCCGTCGGCTTGGCGTCCAGCCTCGCCGCGTGGAGGCCCGAAACCTGCCAAGGACCCCGCTCTACCCCGACAATAGGGGGGCAAGATCATTTTCATGAGATTCTTAGGTCGGTTGTCGAATGGCGATAACGACCGCCCAGTTTTCCGCCCTCCGATTGGGACGGATGCTGCGGCGCTTCTCGCGTCGTGCTGCGCAGCCAAGTCGCCCTGGGCGCTTTACTCAAACGTCACGGTGGCGGCCAGAACGTAGCCTTGACCGCGAATCGTCATGATCAGCTCCGGATTCCTCGCATTGTCCTCTAGCTTGTGACGTAGACGACAGACCTGCAGGTCGGCCCGTTGTCCCGAGCTGTCGCCAACGGTCAAATGCGATGCGACGGCGAGCAACTGGTCTCGCGTCAGCACCTCGTTGGCGTGCTCGACAAAAAATCTGAGCAGACTGAATTCCGTCCCGGACAACATCACCACGCGCCCCTTGGCGTCGGTCAATCGCCGGGTCTCGAAGTCCAGGGTCCAGGTCCCAAAATTGGCGCACCTGGGAAGTGCGGGTTCGCCGGCGGCGGGCGCCAGGTACGAGCGCCGCATCACGCTGCGCACCCGCGCCACCAGCTCGCGGGGCTCGAATGGTTTGGTGATGTAGTCGTCGGCGCCCACCTCGAGGCCTATGCAGCGGTCGATGGCTTCACCGCGGGCCGTCAGCATGATTATCGGAATGTTGCGGCGGCTGCGACTTTCACGGCAGAGGGCGAGTCCGTCCTGTCCGGGCAGGTTGAGGTCGAGGATAATCAGGTCCACTTGGCTGTTGTTCAGCACGGTGAACATTTCAGCGCCGTTTGAGGCCGTCCTGATGGCATAGCCCGCGGCTTCCATTTGCTCGCTCAACAACGAGCGGATGTCCGCGTCGTCATCGACGATCAGGAGCGTCTGGAGCCCGGGCGGTGCGGTCCATGGATCGAAGGGTGCTGGAAGGGTCAAGGCGGCGGCCACTGGTTTTCTCCCATCGAAGGGGCGTATCGACGTTTCTCAGTCATCGCAGCGGGCTCCCGGTTCGGCCCGCCCCCTAACGGCTGAGGTTGACAAGAAATCACCCCTCGCTGGGCTTGGGCGGGTCGGCGACCGCCTCATCATCCTGGAAGCGTCTCCGGCTCAAAACTTCTCCGCCCTGTCCACGTAGGATGTCGCTCAGTTCTCGTCAGCCCCCGTCGAAGCACCAGGCACGCTAAAAGGCCGCCGTCTGGATGATTGGATAAGGAGAGCTCGGCTTCGGTCTCTTTCGCCATCATGCGGGCGATGGTGAGACCTAGCCCCACGCCTTCGGCCATGTGATGAGGGTTCTCGAAACGTACGAACGGTTCGAACGCCGCCTCGATCTGGTCGGGAGGAATGCCCGGCCCGCGATCGCGGATCCGAATGGCGAGCGCGCCGTCGTCCACGCTGGCCGAGACCTCCGCGGCCCCGCCGTGCTTAAGGGCGTTGTCGAGAAGGTTGGCCAAGCATCGCTGCAGCGCCCGTGGCCGGGCCTCGACGTCGTAGCCGGAACACTCGACGACGCTGGCGGCCTGCCCTCGTTCCTGCGCCTCCTCGACGAGGCTCTCGATGAGGGAGTCCAGCGCGACCGGAGCGAAGGGTTCGTCAACCTGATTGCCCCGTGAAAAGTCGAGTCCTTCGCGGATCAGAATCTGCATCCCGTGCAAATCGTCGATCAGGCGACGTCTCAGCCCGACATCCTCGACCTTCTCCAGCCGCAACCGCAAGCGGGTCAGGGGGGTCTGCAGGTCGTGGGTAATGGAGGCCAGGATCTTGGTCCGCTCGTCCGCATGCCTGCGCAGCTTGGCCCGCATGGTGTTGATGGCGCCGATCGCGTCTCTCACCTCACGCGGCCCACGCTCCGGCAGCGGAGCGCTATGCACGTCTCCGCCCAGCGTGCGGGCGGCTTCCGATAGACTGCCAAGAGGCGCGGCGGCCATGCGCGCCGCGAAAAACGCGAGCACGCCCACGCCGAAAATCAGCACGGAGATATAGACGGGGTCGAAGCCTGTCGCATGGAAGTCGGTCGTCGGGCTGACGGCGGTCAGCCGAATGGAGGCCCCATTTGCGAGCCGCGTGGAGATCAACCAGCAATGCATCCGATCGTACGTCAAACGAACGACGGTAGAAGGGAAGCAGGAAGTGGGAATGACGTGTTCCGCCCTTGCGGTGGTCCCAAGGCGTTGAGAGAGGCGGCGAGTGAGTTCGACGTCGATGCCCGAGACCTTTTCGTCCGCATGGGGCGGATGAAAGCCCGGAACTCCATTTTGAAGCAGCTTCACCCTCAGCATCGGTGGAGCGCTGTTCGCGAAAAAGACGAAATCTTGTACTCGGTTGACTAGCTGATCTAATCGAATTTTCTCAATATCTGCCTGTCTATATGAGCTGGCTAAGCTTAGGGCCAGGCAGGCCGAAGCGGTGACGCTAACGAGCAAGAACAGGAAAAGGCGCCCCACCATGGAATCGAAGTAGCGCCAAAGGATCATCTGGGGTCGTCCTTTCGCCGCCGTAAGTGGGCCTGCCCATCGCCGCAGCGGGCCTGAAAGGCCGGCGGCGCCCGGCCGGCGAGGCGGCCCGCCCTGACCGTTGGAGCCGCTAATCCGGCGGGGCGGTTTGCAGGCACGGCCCGCTCCCTTGCAATCGCGGACCCAAGGCTCGAAGTCCGCCACACAACAAAATGTATCGCGTCTTTCTTATAATTCAAAGCGAGAAGCATGGTGATTATTTCATCGCCGCAAGTCACGTTATAGTACGACATAATCTCTCTGGGGTCGCTGTGCGAAAGGTTCCGCAGGAATTTATGCGATCGACCCTGTCTACCCTCGGGCGTTTCCCTCCGGAAGGGGTGGGAAAGATTTCTGACGACAAGGGCGGGTGTTATACTTTAAAATAAATATTTGTATTGAGAAATGTCGGCACCTTTCTAGGTAAGTAATTGAATTGAACTATCGGAAGCGATAATCGGCTGCCCAAGGAACGGGACATTCCAGGCTGACTGCCCTGGGCTTGCGGTGGAGGTGCGCGTGCGTTTTGTGGGCTTAGCTACCGGGTCGGTCATATGGGCCGTTGCCTGCGCCGCCAACGCCGGGCCGGACGCGAAATCGGGTTTGAACGGGATTTGGCTGCCGTCGGACCGGAATTTCTTCGTCCCGGCGTCCGCCCAAAACGTGCCCGGCGGGCCGGTGCAGCCCGGGCCGCGAAATCTGCCGCCCTATAGGCCCGACTGGGAAGCCCGCTATCAGCGGATGGTGGCGGAAAGCCGGGCCGGCAAGGTCGGCGCCGACCCGACCGCGAAATGCTTGCCGCCCGGGATGCCCCGGACAATGTCCACGCCCTTCCCGTTCGAGATCTCGATGGAGAAGGACCGCGTGCTGGTCCTGTTCGAGATCGGCGGCGTTCGCCGCGTCTGGACCGACGGGCGCAAGCACCCAGCCCAAGACGATCTTCCCATAACGTTCCTGGGCGACTCCGTCGGGCGCTGGGAGGGAGACACGCTCGTGATCGACACCGTGGGGCTTCGCGACGACACCGTGTTCGACGCGTCCGGCGCGCCGCATAGCGACCAGATGCATGTGGTCGAGCGGGCGCGTCTGGCTTCGAAGGACAGTCTGGAGATTCGCATGACGATCGAGGACCCCGTCGCGTTCACCAAGCCCTGGGAAGTCGTGCGCACTTACGACCGCAAGCCGAACTGGCAGATCATGGAGTTCGTCTGCGAGGAGAACAATCGCGGAATCGACCCAAACGCGCCGAATTGACAACGCGAACTCATGTAATCGCTTCGCCATGTGCGCTCTAACTCAATAGAGCGCCGCCATTATGAAAAGGAAATATCTTGCACTTCCGAACCGGCCGGCCATGGCCAAGCTGTCTCGCGTCCGCGCTGGCTTTCTGCGCTTTGCTCATGATCGCCGCGCCGTCGCACGCCGCCGCGCCGGCTCTTCGGCGCGCCGTCATGAGTCCCGGATCGGCGCTGGCGGGCGCTGATCGGACCTATTTCTATTACATATCGTCGAAGGCCGAGCCGCGGGGCTTCAATCCCGTCGTGTTCGCCCTGCGCGACAACGACCAGACGGTGGAGCAGTTCGCCGAGCAGTCGGGCTGGGTGAAGCTTGCGGAAGACAACGGTTTCGTCGTGGTCTTCCCCGAACCGGCCAACAAGACCTGGTCGCCTTACAGCGGATATGAGAACGCCTACCTCAAGGCGGTCTACGATCACGTCCAGACCCACCTCGCCGCAGCCTCGGAAGACCCCGTCCCCCGGCCCGACCAGGCCCGCGCGCCGGCCACGGCGGGGGGCATAGCGGGCGACGAACCCGGCGCCCTTCGCCGCCCTGTCCCCAATCGGATCAGCACCTGGGCGGCGTGGCAGTACATGACCGGCGCCGGCGCCGGCGGGGTGGCGGCCCAGGAGTTCGTGATGAACAATCCCGGTTTGATGGCCGGCGTGGCCACTCTGGACGGCAAGGCTTACCCCGCCGCCTATACCCGCAGCAGCGAGCTCGCCCAGGGCTACCTCCAGGATCAGCGCGGCGGGAAAACCGCCATCCCCGCGTGGAGGCCGCAAAAGAAGGACATCCCGGTCGCGGCCTGGCTCTTCACCAGCGGCGCCCCGACCCAGGACGAGGAAAGGCTCGCCGATTACTGGAAGCGCAGCGATGCGGTGGCAGAATCCGCGACGACGCGGACGGTGGGAGCCTTCCGGACCGCGTTCTACGCCGCGCCCGGGAACCCCGCGCAGCAGGTGCGCACCACGACGCTGGGGGCGACGGCGAAATACGACCCGGCCATGGCGGGAGCGATCTGGGACGACTTCTTCAGCCACATCGCCAGATGGACCGATTCACCCAATGGCACCTTGGGAGCGATGACCACGAAGGCCGAAGTGAATCGGGCCTTCGAAGTCAAGGAAACCAAGGTGGGCGACATCGCCTACAAATATTACGTGAAGACGCCGGCCTCATACCGCACCGGGCAGTCGCTCCCCGTCGTGATATCGCTGCACGGAGGACTTTTCCCGGCCTGGATGTATCTGAGCCAGATCCGGATGCATGAGGTCGGCGAGCGCGAAGGCTTCATCACCGTCTACCTCAACGGCACGGGAAATTTCTGGGATTTCACCACGCCGGCCAGTCCCGACATTCAGGCGATCCAGAACGTCATCGACGAGACGGTCGTGAAATATGGCGCCGACCGCTCGCGCATCTACATGCAGGGCTTTTCGTTCGGGAGCGGGATGACCCACGTCGAGGGCCTGCTGCATCCGAAACTTTTCGCGGCGATCTCGCCAAACAGCGGGATCGGCGACTTCACCCCGCCCGTGCTGGCGGCCATCGACGAGATGAGGGCCAAGAACGACGTGCGGGTGCCCACGTTCATCGTCTATGGCGGCATAGACGTGGCTTCCAGCACCGACGGGAGGATTCCGGCTCGGGGCGTCCTGCAGACGGCCCTGGCCTACCTGAAGGGCTACAACCACATCACGACGCCAGATCGAGTCGAGCGCTTCAACAGCCCCAACACCGACGCCTACGATGTGCTGATACCCGGCGGGAAAGCGTCGGTCAGCGGTGTCGACGCCCACTACCCCGACGGCCGTTTTCATCGGTACGACTATGTGAGCGCCGATCCGAAGCCGCTTCCCCTGCTCAGTTTCGTCTGGGTGACGGATATGCCCCACGGCAGCGATCCCCGCCAGGCCCAGATGATCTGGGATTACTTCAAGCACTGGAAAAGAAACGCCGACGGCTCCTTGGCCTATTCGGCGAACTGAGCGCCAGGGGAAGCCCCCTAACACTTGAAGAGTAGGTGCGGGAAAGCGCCGCGGACAAAAGCAGGAAGCCAATGAGGAAGATATTTCTGACGTCGGCCGGCGTTGTGGGCGCTGCTTTGGCGGCTACGCCAGCGCTCGCGCACCATTCGTTCGCGATGTTCGACAACCAGAAGAACGTCACGATCGAGGGTGCGATCAAGGAGTTCCAATGGACCAACCCGCACAGCTGGGTTCAGGTCCTGGTCAAGGATCCCGCGACCGGCAGGGAGGTGGAATGGTCGATCGAGGGCGGCAGCCCCAACGGCCTGGCCCGCAATGGCTGGAAGCGGACTTCGCTGAAGGCGGGCGACAGGGCGGTGGTGGTGATCCACCCGCTGAAGGACGGCGCCGCCGGCGGATCGCTGGTCAGCGTGTCGGTCAACGGCGCGCGGGTCGGTGGCGGTCCCCCCTAGGGACGGGTAGAACCCGCGGCCTGCCTCTTTTCCCGACGGGCGCGCTCCGATGGGGCGTGGGTCCCGAAGCGAAAGCCCCCTCCCGGACCGGTCGGAAAGGCGGCCGGCCGCCGCAAACCGGATTTCGTCGCGGCGACCGGCCAGGCGGGGAGGATCAGTACTCGGCGCGGAGGCCGAAGGTGAAGTAGCGGCCGATCAGGTCGTCGGCGACGGCCACCGAAGGGTTGTTCCCGGGAGTCCCGGCCGCGCCGGCCAACGGGGCGATCCGCGGCGCCTTGTCGAACAGGTTGGAGACCGCGAGCGAGGCTTGCAGATCATGGCCGGCCACCTTGAAGCGGTAAGCGGCGTTGATGTTGTGCACGATGCTCGCAGGCAGGGCGGGGTCGGCGTAGAATTGCAGCGGATTGCCGGTGCGCTTCATCTTACCCGAGTAGACGGCCTGCCAGCGGAGCGAGAACGGCCCGGCCTGGTAGCCGGCCGTCAACGATGCGCGGTTCGCCGCCGGGTCGACCGTCCCGGCGGCGTTCACCACCGGGGAACTCGGGAACGACCGGCTCTTTAGGACCGGCTGGTAGGTGTACAGCAGGCGCAGGTCGATCGTTCCGGGCAGGTTGGCCGCAAGGTCGGCCAGGGCGAAACGATAGCTCGCCTCCACGTCGATCCCGTGGGTGAACTGCGAAGCTACGTTCAGGTTGGTGCTGCGGACGGAGGTGGGAAAGTTGGCGGCCGAACGGTCGCTGAACGGTAGGGGCCGCACGATCAGGGCGCAGAGCGGCGAGGCGCCGCCCGAGACTTCGCACTCCTGCAGCACCGCGGGGCTGTTGCCTCCCAAGGTGCCGATCGCGTTGTTGATGTCGATGTTGAAGTAGTCGACCGACATCTGGAAGCGCGGAACCCAAGATGGCCGGTAGACCGCCCCTAGGGTGGTGGTTCGCGAGATTTCCGGCGCGAGGTCCGGATTGCCCGCGCCGAGGAGGGAGGTGTTGCCTGTCCGGCCCGTGTGCGGGTCGTTGACGGTCACCCCGGCGATGGTCGCGCCGGAATAGAGGTCGTTCAGGGTGGGCGCGCGGATGTCGCGGCTTTCGGTGTAGCGGAACCGCAGGTCGTCGAAGGGGGCGTAGTTCAGGCCGACCTTCCAGGTGGTGGCCGGCCCGCTCGAGCTGTACTGAGTGTAGCGGACTGCTCCGGTCATATCGAGACGCTTGACCGCCCTGATGTCCTTGAGCAGCGGCAGGGCCGCTTCGCCGCTGACCTCCCAGACGGAGTTCTGGCCGTATTGGGGCGCCAGCAGGTCGAACACATAAACCGAGCGGGGCAAGGCCCCCAGCCGGACGCCCGTCAGGTTGAGCGCCTGATTGGGGTCGGCGGTGCTGGTTTGGGCGATGCTCTGCTGGCGGTATTCGAAGTTGGCGGCTACCGAGAGCGGTCCAGCCCAGGCTTGCAGCAGGTCGCCGGAGAGGCTGGCCGCGAAGTCGTCCATCTTGTTCAACACCTGGAAGTTGGTGTCGTCATAGACGTAGTCCAGCGCGGCGGCTGACTGGTTGAGCTGGCCGAACATGTCGATGGGCGCGCACCCGGGATAGAGGCCGGGGTTGGTGACGGTCACGCGGCAGACGATGTTTCCGCTGCTGTCCTTGACCGCATCGAGAGCGGCGTAGAACTTCACCCAGTTGATATTGTTGTTCCGGCGAGAACGGACCCTGGCCTCGCCGTGGGTGTAGTAGGCGTCCCAGCGATATTCGCCAAAAAGCTTGCCCTTGAGCCCGGTCGTGAAATCCAGGGCGCCGGTGAGCTGGGTCAGGGACGACCCCAGCGTGAGGTCCCGCGGATAACGGTTCATGACGAAACTGGGCGCGTTGGCCCCGGTCAGGGCGGCCTGGGCGCTGGCCGGCAGGTAGGGATTGCCGCTGAATATAGTGAGGGCGACGCTGGGCTGGTTCGAGCGGTGGACGTTGAAGTTGCCGCCTTCGGTCCAGTTGAGCTGCATGAAGCCGACAGTGTTGCCGTCGAACTCATATTCGAAGCGGCCAAAGACCTGATCGCTCCGCAGGGGCGAGCTCATCACCGCGTTGTACAGGTAGGTCCCGTCTCCACCGACCGAGATGCCGCCGGTGGCGGTGGGGGTTCCCGGATTGAACGGCGCCAGGACGCCGCTTCCCACGAACTGCTGGCCGGCGAAGGGCCCGGTGGCGACCAGACCGCCGTATGCGGTCGTGGCGATCCTGGCGTCGCTCGTCAGCCGGTACGGGTTCTGGGCCGTACCGGCGCCCTCGTAGATGTAGATCGGCGAGGTGTAATCCCGGGCCTCGATCGTCTTCAAGCCGGCGTTCTGATAGTGTTCGGCGCTGAAGATGAGGTGGCCGCGGTCGCCGAACACCTTGGCGCCCCCCGCGATGCCGAACTTGAACGAGGGCACGTCCCCGCGATCGGAAATGCCGTCCTGAACCTGCATCCTCAAGCCGGTGTAGCGGCTGTCGAGGACGAAGTTGACCACTCCGGTGACGGCGTCGGATCCATAAACCGCCGAGGCGCCCGCGGTGACCACGTCCACGCGTTGGACCAACATCTGTGGCAGGGTGTTGGTGTCCACAGAGCCGTTGCCGGCCGTCGAGGGCACGCGCCGGCCATCCAACAGGATGAGGGTGCGAATGGCTCCCATGTTCCTCAGGTTCAGGAAATTGCCGGTGAAAATGCTCTGGGGGCCGCTGCCGTTTCCATTGCCGGCGCCCTGGGCCGAGCCCGAGAACTGCGGCAGCTTGTTCAGGGCGTCCGGGATATTGGAGGGCGTGGTCTGCAGCAGCTCCGCGACCGACGCTACGGTCACCGGGGTCGGCTGGGTATAGCCGTTGGTCTGGATCCGGGTGGCCGTCACCACCACCGACGCCACTTGCCCGGCTTCGGCTGGGTCCGCCGCCTGCGCGAAGGCGGCCGTCGCCAGCCCCACCGCGCTGACGCCGCTTAGGAGCGCAATCACAAGTCTCTTGGTCATTTTGTTCCCCTGGGAATCTAACCGCGCCTTCATCTCGGAGAGGCGCTCCCCGTTTCCTCCGGCCTGGTCTCAATCCTTTCCGAACCTGTCGCAGGGTCGGGCCGCACCTATTGACTGATAAGCTAGATTTATAGCTTTTGAGGACCTGATCCGTTTGTCCGGACCGCGGCGCTAATCCTTCGAGGTCGCTGAGCGGCGACGGGCGTCGGCCCGTCGCCGCAGCCTGGGTTCAGCTTCCGACGTAGACCACCGAACCGTCGGGGTTCCTGCGCCAGTTCTTGAAGAAGTCCCAGGCCATCTGCGCTTGGCGCAGGTCGCTGCCGTGCGGCATGTCATTGACCAGCACGAAGCTGAACAGCGGCAACGGTTTCGGGTCGGCGCTCACATAGTCGTAACGGAGGAATCGGCCGGCCGGGAAATGGGCGTCGACGCCGCTCACCGTCAGCTTGGCGCCCGGGACCAGGATGTCGTAGGGCGCGGTGTTGGGACTGACGAACTTGGCGGTACGGTCCGGCGTGGTGATGTGGTTGTACGTCTTCATCCGGTCGATCGCCGTCCGCAGGATGCCGGTGGCGGGAATCTTCCCGTCCGTGCTCCCGCCGGGGTCCATCGCCCCGTAGATCATCATCTCGGGGATGCGGATGTCGCTCTTGGCCTTTAGGTTCCGGACCCAGGCGTCCACGTCCACCGGCGTGTCGCCGATCCCGCTGTTGGGGGACACGGCGGCGAACAGTTCGGGATGGGCCATGCCCATCATGAAGGTCATCCCGCTGCCGAACGAAAAGCCCTGCAGATAGACGCGGCTTCGGTCTATCCCGTAGTCGGTGGCCACTTGGCCGATCAGTTTCTCGATGGTCTGGGCGTCGGCCCCGTCGGCCTTGGTGAAGTCCCAAAAATTGTTCTGGCCGTTCAGGTAGACGGTGACGAAGCCTTCCTTCTCGCCGACCTCGTGCATCCGGATCTGGCTGAGGTACATCCAGGCCGGATAGTTTCCCCCGTGAAGGGCGATGACCAAGGGAACCGACTGGCCCTTCCGATAGCTGGAAGGCGTCTTGACGTAATATTTGTAGGTGCGGTCGCCGCTGGCGAGCGTCTTGATCGTGAAGGCTTGGTTCACCTCGGGTTCGGTCATCATCGGACCGAGCGTGCCGTTGGGGGAATCGGTCCACCGGGCGATGTGCGCGAAGAACTGGCTCCAGATCGCCTCGGCCATTCCTGCGTCGTACTTGGTCCCCTCCGGCGCTGCGGTGGTGCGGACCTGCTGTTCCGGATGGGCGGCGTTGGTGTAGACGACGGTCTGAAAGCCGCCGACGACGCGGGTGGCCGCCGCCGGCGTCACCGCGTCGCTGTGTTTCCAGTAGTTCGCCAGCCGGCTCTCGGCCGCGTTCGGCGGACCGCTGGTGAACAGCCAGGTCGGGACCGGCACGTCCTTCTTCGCCGGTTGGTATTGCGGCTTGGCCATGTGGCCGCCGCGCTGGTTCTCCAGGAAGCCCTGGACGGTCTCTTCGCCCTTCCTGTAGGCGGCGTCATAGGCCACGCCGTCCAGGGTCGCGAGCGCGGTGACCACCCCCGGATAGTCGATGGCGAATTCCTGGGCGGCGATGGCGCCGGCGCCGGCGCCGGTGAAGTACTGCCACGGTTGCCAGGTGCCGATGCGTATCGGCCCTGCGGGGCGGCGGGCGGCGGCCGGTTCGTCCCCCTGGGCCACTACGCGCGGCGCGCCCGCATCGGGAGCCGGAAGAGGGGGAGCGGCGCCGGTCGGCCGGTCCACAGTCATGTGGTTGCTGGCGTTGTCGTAGACCGCCTTCAGATAGATACTGTTGTCGGTGCTGTAGGGGGACCAAGTCTTGTTGGGGCCTTCCGGGAACACGACCACGAGGTTGTGCTCGTCGGCGACCTTGAGCCAGCCCGACGACCGGGCGAACTCTTCGGCCGACTGGCCGTTGTCGTGCAGGGCGTAGACCACCAGGTTGTAGCCGAAGCGGTTGGCCCCCGGCGACACGTAGTAGGAATAGCTCCGCTCCCCGCCGGCCATGCCGCCGCCGATGCTGACGGAGCCCTTCCTAAGGATCGGCGCGTCGGCGGCGTAGGCCGATTGCGTAGACGCGGCGGCCAGCAGCATCGCCGCAGCCAAGGCCGCGCCCCACATGACCGTCGCCTGGCCGCGCCGGCGCAGCGCCCAAGGTGCGACGCCGATTGTAGACGTGAATGCTTTCATCGGTTTCTCTCCGTCGATGTCGTGTTCCGCATCGATATTTGAAGTTATGAAGTTGTCGGCGAACGATGCTAAATATTGCTGGTAGGTATTTTTATAAATCAACGAATTCCAGGCGCGCCTGCTGTTATTTCGTCGTAACTCTAAGCTGTTGACTGTCTTCGCTGCTCACCCGCTCCGCGCCATCGGACCCAATCGCATTTCGCAACTCAGTCGAGAAAGGGAAGGAGTCCTCCGCCGCCGAGTTGCCGATCGGAGATCTTCGGGCGGCCTTTGGGTTGCTATTCGGGCGGGCCCGCGCCGGGCCGCACGGGGCCCTGGCCACGCAGCACCGTGCCGTCGGCCAGGGTCACCAGGTCGGCGCGACCGCCGTGGCTGCCGTCTCGCATCGGGTTGACGGTGACCTTGACCTTGTCGCCGGGCTTTACGGAGTTGAACTTCCAGCCCGCCCGCCGCATGCCGCCCAGGCCGACCATCTCCAGCGACCAGTTCTCGGGGCCCTTGGCGGTCGGCACGCTTATTTCCAGCCAGGCGTGGGGGTTGCTCCACTGGAATTCCTTCACAGTGGCGCTCTCGAACACCAGCGTCTTCTTGTCGTCGTACATGGCGCCCGAATGGTGCGCCGATGCTTGTCCGCTCGCGAGCAGGGCGGCGGTCAAGGTGATGAGCGGGAGTAGGCGCTTCATGTATCAACCTCCGTTATTGAAGAACAATCGCCTCGGGACGCTTTACCGAGGGGGCGCGATGCTGACTTTCCCGTCCGGGTCGTAGCGCATCCGGTCGTTGGTGCAGTAGAATTCGGCCAACTCGATCTTGGGGGTCAGGTTGTAGGTCACGACGCTATTGGCCGGCCGGGTGAAGGCGATCGGGTCCTCGACGGTCATCCGGTCTTCGAGCTTGTCGAAGGCGACGCGACGTATGCGCTGTACGACATGGGTGGCGTCGGAGTGCGGCGTCTTGCCGTCGATGTCGCCGGACCCCCCCAGGCCGATGGTGTCGATGACCAGGGTGTCGCCCTCCCAGCGGCCGACGGAGTCGCCGAACATGGACGGCTCAACGTCCTCCGGGGCTGGATGCGGGCGGTTGAAATAGACGCGGTAGATCGAGCCGTTCGACTTGGCGATCACCAGCCGGTCGTCATGGACGGTCGCGAACTCCAACGGCCCGGTGGGAAACACCATCATCCCGACCAGCGGCGCGGGGACGCAGGGATTTCCGGCATGGACATAAGGCCTGCCCGCCTTTTCGTCTTCGATCCGCTGTTTGAGGATCGCATCGTAGGCGGGGGTCAACGGAAAGGGCCCGAAGGTGGGCGCCGTGGCCTGGGTCCACACCCCGGCCAGGTCGCGGGGATCGTAGGCCCCCGCGGCGGGCGCAACGCCTGCACCGGCGACCGGCGCAGCTAGCGCCGCGCCCGTAAAGGCGCTGGCGGCGATCGCGGCCAGGAGAATGGATTTCATCGGATTCACCTCGGGTCGTTTGGGTGGACGCAAGCTTCGGACGATGCGGGCCAAGCTGCCGCCGCCGACGTATTCCTCCCCGTTTTCTGGGCGCGGACACGGGGGACCGCTTCCACGACTTCGGCGGCGACCCAGAGCGGAGGGATAAAAACTAAAACATCAGACATATGCCCTTTATGGGTCTCGAAGTCCGCCTGTCAACACACGCTCAAGCAATCGTGCGCTTTTTCACCCAGATTCGTCGAATTGAGATCGACACGGGCTCGCACTGGCTTGATGGATCGGTGTGGTTTGCCGAAAATAAAGCGTCAGTGGCGGAGCGTATGTCTAGCTATATTATGAATTCAAGCGGAAATGTATCACGTATTATATTGAATAAGCATATTCAGTCATATTTTGACATAATTATACTTCTAAACTGGCTGAATCATTTCAGGATTATTACGCTTGTGGGTGTGGGTGTGGGTGTGGGTGTGGGTGTGGGTGTGGATCGCCTGGGCCGCCCCCGCCCATATGCGGGCTTGCCGGGCCGGGCTTAATGCTCGTGCCCTCGATAGGCGGCGCGAGGGGCCGGCCGTCGCGAATGGGTGTTCACGCAAGATGGACTTGAGAATGCGTTTTATCCGCGCCGCGCGTATATAACATCATTTCAATAATAGTCTGCCTTGTCGGGGTTTTTATGATTTATGTCGAGATGAAATATTGATTTTTTTCAATGTTGATATTTCTGAATATTCTGATTTATCTGGCTTCTCGCGGCCGACGCTGGCGGTAATGGTGACCCGTTCGGAAGCGATGGCGGCGGATCGCAGTGCGGCCGCACCGACGAAGGCGACCCAGCGGATAGGAACGGATCGACATGAGGCACTTCGTCTTGATTGGCGCACTTCTGGTCAGCCTTTTCCTGGGACCGGGCGGTCCCGCATGGGCTGGGGCGCAGACCCCGCCCGGCTACAAGGTGGTCGGCCATGTCCCTGGACCGGACGGCGGATGGGACTACGCGACCTTCGATCCGGCAGGCCGGCGTATCTACTTGGCCAAGGGCGGCAAGATCGTCAGCGTCGACGTCGACACCGGTCGGCTCAATCCCCAGGTCGCCTTGGCCGACGAGGCCCATATTGCCGCCCCGCTGCCCGGTGGCCGGCTGCTGATCACCAATGGCGGATCGGATACTGCGACCATCGTCGATACGGCGAGCGGTAGGCTGCTGGCGGCCATCCCGACCGGGAAAGGGCCGGACGGCGCCATCTACGATCCTTCCAGCGGCCTGGCTTTCGTCGCCGACCACGATGGCGGCGAGGTGGCGTTCGTGGACCCCAAGGCCCACACCGGCGTAGGAAGGGTGATCGTGGGGGGCACGCTCGAGTTCCTGGCCCTCGACGGCCGGGGCCACCTGTTCGTCAATGTCGCCGACCGGGGCGAGATCGCCGAGATCGACATCAGGTCCAAAACGGTGTCGGCCCGCTTCAAGCTCGAGGGCTGCGAGCGGCCGGGCGGCCTGGCTTTCGTTCCTTCCGGCAGAATCCTGATCGCGGCCTGCGCCAACAGGGTGGCCGCCGTGGTCGATCCTGTCGCCGGCAAGACCTTGGCCATGCTGCCCATAGGCCCCCGGCCGGACGCAGTGATCGTCGATCCGGCGCGCAAGCTCGCTTTCATTCCCTGCAGCGGCGACGGGACCCTGGCCGTGATTTCCGTTCCGGGCCCCGGCCAGGCGAAGGTGATCCAGACCGTAGCCACCATGACGACCGCTCGCCTGGGGGCGCTCGACCCCAAGACCGGCAAGCTTTACCTTCCCGCCTTCCAGACGGGGGCGGCCCCTCCCGGCGGCGGGCGGGCCCCCGCCGTGCCCGGGACCTTCGAGTTCCTGGTGGTGGGCCCGGACCGGGCGGCCGTCCGCTGATCCTTGGGAGCGGGCGCCGCCCCAGCGCAGTGGAGTTCGGCGGGAATCCCGACACGGGTTCCCCAGCGCCCTCACTTGCCGCTGGCGGTTGACCCGCTCTTTTGGCGCTGGGGCCTCCGGCGTGCCGATGGCGGGGTGCTGTTCCCGACCCCCAACCGAGCCGGTAGTCGGGCCGTGGTTACGGGTTTGGTCACCCTGTGACGTCCTTGGGATAGGTCCCCGCCCACCCTCATGGGCGAGACAAACCTAACGGCCCCGACGGAAAGCACCTCCGTCGGGGCCATAGGTTGTTTTTCTTGCGCTAACGGGCATCCCGGGCCTAGACTGCAGGTCAGGCTCTCCAAGCCCAGCGGAACGAAGGCCCCATCGGCACCGGTGGGGCTTTTGTCATTTCCGGACGCGTCCAACACGCCCAG
Source organism: Caulobacteraceae bacterium (assembly GCA_035493215.1). Taxonomy (GTDB): domain Bacteria; phylum Pseudomonadota; class Alphaproteobacteria; order Caulobacterales; family Caulobacteraceae; genus NCED01. The sequence continues at coordinate 59,510 of DATJIO010000047.1, read as the reverse complement.
ATCCTGACTGCCGGCCGGTCTGCCGCTCCGCGTTCGCCTCAGCCCAAAACCAGGTCGCCGACCGCCGCGGCGACAAGGGTGACGTTGTCGGGCCCCCCGCGGGCCCGGCTCAGCCCCAGCAGGGCTTCGCAGGCTTCCGCGGGGGAGCGGCCTGCCAGGAGGCCGCCGATCTCGTGATTGGTCACGACCCCGTGCAGGCCGTCGCTGCAGAGCAGGAAGACGTCCCCCGGCTCGATGACGCCACGCACGTCGGCCAGGTCGAGCATGGCTTCGACGCCCACGGCGCGGGTCAGGACGTGGCTCATGGGATGGACTCTGGCCTCGCCGGGGCTCAGGAGGCCGCGGGCGACCTTGGACTGGACGTGGGTGTGGTCGGTGGTCAGCTGCGCCAGGCCGCCCGCCCGAAGCCGGTAGACGCGGCTGTCCCCCACCCAGAAGACGGCGAAGCGCTCGTCGCCGAGCAAAAGGGTCACGACCGTCGATCCCATCCGAAGCTGTTTGGCGGCCGCCTGGCGGTAGATGGCGCCGTTGGCCGCCTGGAGGCTCTCGCGGATCGCGAGGCAGTCGGTCTCGAAGTCGCCGGCGATCCGGGCGGCGGCGATCGCCTCGGCGATCACGCCCGACGCCCACTCGCCGTCCTCATGGCCGCCCATTCCGTCGGCGACGGCCCACAGCCCGGCTTCCGGACGGCGGACCAGGGCGTCTTCGTTCGAGGCGCGGACCAGCCCCACGTCGGTGCACCCGGCGTCGGTCACTCGCCAGCCCGAGGTGGAGACGCGCCAGCGGGCCTCTCCGGCCGGACCGGGCTGGCGCAGCGGCCCGTTCACTCCCCGCCCGCCGCGGCGGCCGCACAATTGGAGGGCCCCACCGCCTGCCAGTTGGACAGCAGGCCGGCTCCCTTGGCTTGGAGCTTGTCGTCGTAGCGCCGAAGCTGGGTCTTGCCCCAGCGGCCGTGGACGGCCGAGCAGGTGCTGAACACCTGGGCGACGCAGGCCGGACGAGGCGCGTAGCCGAGGTAGCTCCAGCCATTTCCTTCCGCGCGCCAGCAAGCCTCGACCGGATTTGCGGCGACGGGCGCGGCCGGCGCCGCCGCTGCGGTCCGGGCGACGGGCTCCGCCGGGACGATGGTGGCGGCGACCGGGGGCGAGGCGGCGGCGACGGCGAACGGCGACGGGGGCGGTTCGATCCACCGCAGCGGCGGGGCTGCACGCGCCGTCTTCGGCTTGGTCGGGTGGACGGGGGGCGCCGGGTTGACCGCGGCGTTCGGCGCCTTTGCCGGGACCGCCGTCTCGACGGCTTCGGGTGGGATCGGAACGGCCGCGGGGATGGCGGGATCGCTCGCCGCCGGCACGACGGGAGCGGAGGCCGGCGCCGTTCCGGCCTTGCGGGAGGGCTGGGCGGTCAGGCTGATCCCCAGGGCTACGGCGACGAGGACCGCAGAACCGACGGCTCCGACCAGCCACGGATTCAGTGCGCGGCGTTCACCTTCCGCCTGCGCAGCAGCGTCCTTTTCGGGTTCGGGAGCAGGGGCCGCGCCATCGGCGGCGACCGGGGCGCCCGCGTCCGGGTCCGCGGGCGGGGACGCGGGAACTGCGGCGGGGTTTTCGGTGTCGACGTCGTCGAGGGCTCCGATCACCTCCGCCATGGTCTGGAAGCGGTTGCTGGGATCGGGCGCCAGCATCTTGCCGAACACCGGCCGCAGGCAGGCGGGCAGGGGCGCCAGGTCGACGCCTTCGCGGCGGCGGTCGACGGCATCGACCAGGGTCACGCCCATGTCGGGCGCCCGCTCGGCGGCGAGGGCCAGGCCCACCAGCCCCAGGCTGTAGATGTCCGTCCACGGACCGATCCGCCGGCCGAAGTCGCCGAACTGTTCGGGGGCCACGTAGCCGAGCTTGCCGGCGAAGCCGTCGCCGACAACGGTCTGGTGCGAAAGGCCGGTTTCCCGCGCGATGCCGAAGTCGATGATCTTGGCCTGGTCGAGCCGGTCGCGCGGCAGCAGCACATTGTCCGGCGACATGTCGCGGTGGACTGCGCCCATGGCATGGGCGACGGCCAGGCCCTCGGCCAGGCGGCGCGTCAGAGCCTTGAGTTGCGTCGCCGAGGGCCGCAGTTCGCCCAGCAGCTCGGACAGGGAGCGGCCGTCGATGAATTCGGTGACGATGTAGAAGACCTCGAGCTGCGGCTCGTGGGCAAGGACGCGGTAGCGCACCAGGGCCGGGTGGGCGAGCTCCGTAAGGATGCGCGCCTCCTTGCGGAACAGGGCCTGGACCTTCGGGTCGGCGGCAAGGTGCGGCAGCATCACCTTGATGGCGACGCGCTCGTCGGTGTTGACGTTGACGCCCTCGTACACCTCGCCCATGCCGCCCCGGGCGATGAAGCGGCGGACTTCGTAGATGTTGTTGAGCAGGGCCCCCGACGGCAGAGGGCCCTGGGCCCGACGCGGCGCAGGGACGACGGTCGCCACGGGAGGGGGGGACGCCTCGGGCTGGAAGATGGTGCGGTCGTCTGCGGCCGGCGCCCGCCTCATCGGGCGGCCCCGCGGCGCGGCCGCGGTTTGAGCGCCTGAGCGTGGGGCAGGAATCCAGCCGTCAATCGCATGTCGTCCTCGGAGCTGGAGGCCCTCATAGCAGTGTAGGCTTTCGCCCGAGTTAAGCATCGGCGTTCACTTCGCGGCAGCACCTTGCGACTAAAACTACCCGTCACAAGCCGAGGCCTGTCGTCAGTACATGCAGAAGCCGTTTTCCACTGCTGGGCCGACGTCGATTCCGGTCCGCCGCTTCGGAGCCGCGATCGTGGCGTGCGCCGTCGTGGCCGCAGCCTTTCCTGCAGTCGCGCTTTGGCTCCGCACCGGCTCGGCCGCCGCCGTCGCCTTCGCCTTGGGCGGCAGCGCCATCGCGATCGTCCTCCTGGCCGCCTTGGTGAGGCCGTTGGCGGCCGTGGCGCGCGGCCTAGGTGACTGCCTCGCCGACGATCCGCCCGCGCTCCGGCCGGCTGGCGACCCCCGCGGCGCCGGCGGCATGGTCGGCGCCGTCGCCGAAGTGTCGGCGCGTATCGACGGGATGCGTCAGCGGCTGACCAACCGCCACCCGGTCACGGGATTGCCGACGCGCGAGCCCTTCCTCGCCGAGCTGATGAACGACGTGCAGGTCGTCGAAGGGGCCGTTGTGCTCGGTGTGGTCCGCTTCTCCGACTACGACCGGCTGGCCGCTTTCGACCAGGCTGCCGCCGACAGGGCGCTGCGCGCGTTCGCCGTCAGGCTGAGGAGCTCCGCACCCACGGCCCGGCCCGTGGCCCAGGTCGACCGGGACTGTTTCGCCATCTGGTTCAAAGGCGCCCGCGACCAGCAGGCCGCCGCGCAGGAGCTCAAGGCCCTGAGCTACGTGCTGGCCCAGGAATTGGAAGCGGGCGAGCTGAAGCTCACCCCCAACATCGCCATGGGGGCCGCCGTGTTCCCGCAGGACGGGGCGGTGCCGGGCGAGCTGCTTACTCGGGCGATTGCCGCCCTCGAAATCGGCCCTCAGGGCGGCAAGATGGTGGCCTTCTTCTCCGCCCAGGGCTCGGCGGCCGCAAGAGAGCGGTTCTCGCTGGAGCAGGACCTTCGGGGCGCGGTCAGCCGCGACGAGCTGCTCCTGCACTATCAACCGGTGGTGGACACCGAGGCGGGCAAGGTGGTCGGCGCCGAAGCCCTGCTGCGCTGGCGCCATCCCACTCTGGGGCTGATCGCGCCCAGCCGCTTCATCCCCATCCTCGAACAGTCGCCGATGATGGCGGAGGTGGGGCTGTGGGTGCTGAACGCCGCCTGCCGCGAGGTCTGCGCCTGGCGCAGGCAGGGCCTCGACGACCTGAAGATCGCGGTGAACCTGTCGACGACCCAGTGCCGCGACCCGCGGCTGAACGAGATGGTCATGCGGACGCTGGAGCGGCACGGCCTGCCTTCGTCGAGCCTCGAACTGGAGCTGACGGAGACGGCGGCCATGGAGGACGCCGACCATATCCGCCGGCTGCTGGGGGAGCTTTGCGCACAGGGCGTCAGCGTCGCGATCGACGACTTCGGCTCCGGCTATTCCAGCCTGAGCTATCTGAAGAACCTGCCGTTCTCGAAGCTGAAGATCGACCGGGAGTTCGTCACCGACGTCGGGAGCCGCCGCGACAGCCGCGCCATCTGCGCCACCCTGATCGCCCTGGGGCACGGTCTGGACATCTCGGTCCTTGCCGAAGGGGTGGAGACGCTCGAAGAGGTCGAGACCTTGCGGGCGATGGGATGCCGGCTGTTTCAGGGTTACTTCTTCGCCCGGCCCATGGACGCCGCCGCCTTCGCGTCGACCGTCCGCGACCGGTCGTGGTTGGCCCGGTTGGCGACGCCGCGGCCGACCTGCCTGCGCGCGTTGGAGGCGACGCGATGACGGTCACCCTGAGGCTGTTCCAGCAGAGCGATCCGGTCCAGGAGATCGACCGCCGGCTGTTGACCGAGGGCGAGATCGTCGTCGGCCGCGACCGCGGCGCGGACTGGACCATCGCCGACCCCACCCGGACCCTGTCGCGCCGGCACTGTCTGTTCGGCCTCAAGGGCGGGGTGGTGACGGTTCGCGACGACAGCACCAACGGAGTCTTTCTTGACGACGGCGAGCGGTTGTCCAGCAAGGCGCCCACTCCGGTCGCCATGGGCCAGGTCGTCGTCCTGGGCGCCTTCCTGATCCGGGTCGAGCCGCAGCCGGAAGGCCAGGCCCAGCCCGACGGACGGCCGGAGCCGGCCGACGAGACTCCGGCCGGGAGGCTGCTCGACGCCTTCTGCGGCGGGGCCCAGATCGACTCCTCGGTGCTCTCGGCCGAGGATCCGACCGAAGTGATGCGGCGCCTCGGGGCGATCTACCGCGAGATGGTCCTGGGGCTCGGCAAGCTCGTCGACGACCGCACCCGGGCCAAGGCCGAGTTCGGTCTCGAGTGGACGGCGGTCCAGGCCGTCGACAACAACCCCTTCCGTTGGGCGCGGCCGCAAAGGGTGGCCATCGACCTGCTGCAGGCCCGCCAGGAGGGGTTCCTCGCCAGCGACGCGGCGGTGCGCGCCTCATTCGAGGACGTGCGGGACCATCACCAGCGCCTGGCGGCGGCGTCCCAGGCCGCCGCCGAGGCAGTCCTCGCCGGTCTCGCGCCGGAGGCGGTCGCCCAGGCGCTGCAGGGACAGTCGCGCTTCATGAAGAAGAAGTCCGACGCCCTGTGGGCCGAATACGCCAGGGCGCACGGCCAGGCGTTCAAGGACCTGGCGGGCGGGATCGGCGGTCCGGTCTTCCGCGAAGCCTATACGCATGGATCGCCGGACGCCCCTCGCCCGGACGGGCCGGCGGCCGAGGCGGCGCCGGCCAGGCGGGTTAGATCGCCGCGAGGCGCCTGACCCTCTCCGGTAGGGTCCAGGCGGGCCCGCTATCCCCGCCGATCCCCTCTTTCCTTCGCGACGCCGTCGTCGCAACATCGCCCGCAAATCCGGGAGGAGATCGACCATGTGTGACGAGCATAACAACCAGGGCCTGGTCCAGGACCCTACCGTCTCGCGCCGCGCTTTCGGGCTGATGACCGTGGCGGCCACCGGCGTGGCCGGGACCGCCTACGCCCAGTCCAAAGTGGTCGAGAAAGACGTCGAGGTGAAGACCGCCGACGGGACCGCCGACGCCGCGCTCTTCTATCCGGAAGGCCGCGGGACTTGGCCGGCCGTGCTGATCTGGACCGACATCCTGGGCCTGCGCCCGGTCTTCCGCGACATGGGCCGCCGGCTGGCGGAGCAGGGCTATGTGGTCCTGGTCCCCAACCCGTTCTACCGCTCCAAGCGCGCGCCGGTGGTGGAAGGGCCATTCGACTTCGGCAAGGCCGAGGACCGCAACAAGGTGATGGCCTTGCGCGCGGCGATGACCGACGCCGGCGTCGACAACGACGCCAAGGCCTTCGTGGCCTTTCTCGACGCCCAGCCCCAGACCAATAAGGCCAAGAAGGTCGGTACCCAGGGCTACTGCATGGGCGGGCCGCTGGTGTTCCGCACAGCGGCGGCTGTGCCGGACCGCGTTGCGGCGGTGGGCAGCTTCCACGGCGGCGACCTGGTGACCAAGGAGGCGTCGAGCCCGCACCTGCTGGTGGCCAAGACCAAGGCCGCCTTCATCTGCGCCGTCGCCCAGAACGACGACAAGGCCCAGCCTGAGGCCAAGGACGTGTTGAAGAAGACCTTCGCCGACACCGGACACAAGGCCACGGTCGAGGTCTACGGCGCCAACCATGGCTGGTGCGTCAAGGGGGGCCAGACCTACAACGAGGCCGAAGCCGAGCGGGCCTGGGCCGCCTTGACGGCGCTGTACAAGGCCACCCTGGCCTGAGGGCGGCGCCCAGTCGTATCAAAGGTTAAACGGGGCGGCGGGAAAGGTCTGTCGCGCCGAAAGGGCTGGAACTCTTGGGGGCGACGCCACGTTTGCGGTTCGTCTCAAGTGGAGCTTCCCCATGCCCGAACCCGCCAAGCCCGACGCCATCGCCCTCCTGAAGGCCGACCACCGCAAGGTCGAGCAACTGTTCGCCAGCTTCGAGGCCGCCAAGGGCGACGGCAAGAAGCGGGCGCTCGCCGAACAGATCTGCATGGAGCTGACGGTCCACACCCAGATCGAGGAGGACGTCTTCTACCCGGCTTGCGAGGGCAAGGTGGAGGAGGACCTGCTGGACGAGGCCTATGTCGAGCACGACGGCGCTAAGGTGCTGATCGCCGAGATCGAGGCGGGCGGCCCCGACGAAAAGTTCTACGACGCCAAGGTCAAGGTGCTGTCGGAGATGATCGAGCACCACGTCGAGGAGGAGGAGAAGCGGGTCGAGGGCATGTTCGCCCAAGCGCGCAAAGCCGGCCTCGACATGGACGCCCTGGGCCAGCAGATGGCCGACGAGAAACAGCGGCTGACGACGGCCTACAAGTCCGGCGGCGTGCCCCGGCCTGAAACCTCGACCCTCACCGGGACGTCGCTGGCCTAGGCGAAGGCCCGCCCCCCCCGTCCCCGCACGGGGACGGGGATTCCGCGCCTAGAGCTCCCGCACCTGAACCTTGCGGAACTTCACCACGCCCGTGCCGTACTGCAGGGCGATGCGGCCGTGCGCATGCTTGGCGTCCTGGCCGTCGGCGGTGGTCACGCCGTTGACCTTGAAGGTCAGGTGCGGTCCCACCGCGGTGATCTCCAGCACGTTCCACTTGCCGGCCGCCTTGGTCGGGGTCGTGACCTTGGCCACGTCGACGATGCCGCCGGTGCCGTAGGACGGGTCGGGGCGGGTGTCGAAGATGTTGAACTCGTAGCCGGTGGCCGTGCCGATCTGCGCAGGATTGGTGGCGCGCACGAAGACGCCGCTGTTGGCCTTCTCGTCGGTCCAGATTTCGGCGCGGATCTCGACATCGCCGTAGGTCGCGTCCGAGACCAGGAAGCCGTTGCCCTTGTCGGCCTGGACCGCGCCGTCGGCGAGGGTCCAGTTGGCGGTGCCCACCGGGGTCCAGCCCTTCAGGCTCCTGCCGTCGAAGATGGTGGTCCAGCGTCGGCCCCGGGCCGCGGCGGACGCGGCTTGCGGGAAGACGGCGGCGCCCGCGGCGAGCAGTCCGAGCGTGATGATGGAGCGACGGTGCATGGTGGTCTCCTCATGGCCGCACGGCTCTTCGGTCGTCGCGGCGTTTGTTCTCGATCAAGCTTAACCTGAAGTCGGTGGCTTGAGGAATGACCGGCGGAGCCAAGGCTGCTGTTGCGCCGGCCCCCCGCGCCGGGTAACCACCCGGCCAATCCATCCCCACTCGACCTACCCGGAGCCCGCCCGTGGCCGCACAGTACATTTTCCAGATGCAGGGCCTGACCAAGGCCTTCCCCGGCGGCAAGAAGATCTTCGAAAACGTCTGGTTGTCGTTCTTCAACGACGCCAAGATCGGCGTGGTCGGGGTCAACGGCTCGGGCAAGTCGACCCTCATGAAGATCATGGCCGGGCTCGACAACGAGTTCTCCGGCGAGGCTCGCGCCGCCGAGGGGATCAAGCGCGGCTATCTCGCCCAGGAGCCCCAGCTCGACGAGCAGCTCAACGTCTGGGGCAACGTCATCTCCGACTGCGTCGAGAAGCAGATCTTCGACCGCTACAACGCCATCGCCCTGGAGATGGCGGAGAACTACACCGACGAGTTGATGGAGGAGATGAACACCCTCCAGGAGAAGATCGACGCCGCAGGTCTGTGGGATATCGACAGCCGCATCGAGCAGGCCATGGAGGCCTTGCGCTGCCCGCCCGCCGACTGGCCGGTCGATCAGCTCTCGGGCGGCGAGAAGCGGCGCATCGCGCTGGCTCGCCTGCTGCTGTCAAAGCCGGACATGCTGCTGCTCGACGAACCCACCAACCACCTCGACGCCGAATCCGTGGCCTGGCTGCAGCACCACCTGGAGGCTTTCCCAGGCTGCGTGATCCTGGTCACCCACGACCGCTATTTCCTGGACCAGGTGACCAAGTGGACGCTGGAACTGGATCGCGGCAAGGGCATCCCCTACGAGGGCAACTACTCCGGCTGGCTGGAGCAGAAGACCAAGCGGATCGTCCAGGAGCAGAGCGAGTCCGAGGCCCGCCAGCGCGCCATGACCCGCGAACTGGAGTGGGTGCGCTCCTCCCCCAAGGCGCGGCAGGCCAAGTCCAAGGCCCGCCTGGCCTCCTACGAGGAGATGGTGCTGGCCCAGGAGAACGCCCGTCTGGCCCAGACCCACGCCACCATCCAGATTCCCCCCGGCCCGCGCCTGGGCCAGCTCGTGCTGGAGGTCGAGAACCTGGAGAAGGCCTATGGCGACAAGGTTCTGTTCAACGGCCTGACCTTCCGCCTGCCGCCCAACGGCATCGTCGGGGTGATCGGGCCCAACGGCGCCGGGAAATCGACCCTGTTCAAGCTTATCACCGGCCAGGAGAAGCCCGACGGCGGCACGGTCAAGCTCGGCGAAACGGTCAAGCTGGCCTACGTCGATCAGAGCCGTGACACCCTCGATCCCAACAAGAACATCTGGCAGGAGGTCTCAGGCGGCCTCGACCTGATCAAGGTGGGAAGCCGCGAGATCAACAGCCGTTCCTACCTGTCGGCCTTCAACTTCAAGGGCGGCGACCAGCAGAAGAAGGTCGGCCTGCTGTCGGGGGGGGAGCGCAACCGTGTCCACCTCGCCAAGACCCTGACCACTGGCGGCAACGTCCTGCTGCTCGACGAACCGACCAACGACCTGGACATCGAGACCTTGCAGGCGCTCGAGGACGCCCTGGAGCAGTTCGCCGGCTGCGCCGTGGTCATCAGCCACGACCGCTGGTTCCTGGACCGCATGTGCACCCACATCCTGTCGTTCGAGGGCGACAGCCACGTGGAATGGTTCGAGGGCAATTTCGAAGCCTACGAGGAGGACAAGAAGCGCCGCCTTGGCGCCGACAGCCTCATCCCCCGGCGCATCAAGTTCCAGAAATTCAGCCGCTAGCCGGGTGAGGGCGGACCGGGAAACCGATCGTTTACTCCGGCAGGCGCGTGTTTAGGGCGGGGGAAGACCTGCGGGCGGGTCGCCGCGCCTGACACGGAGCCGCTGATGCCGGGCCCCTCCAACGACGAACAGTATCTGCTCGAACTGATCAACGACGCTCGGCTGAACCCCCTGGGCGACGCCGCACGCTACCTCGGCAACTATGCTCCCCTGACCTCCCCGGTCTTCGATATCCAGTCGGCGATCAACTATTTCGGCGTCTCGGGTCCGACCCTGCTGAACCAGTTCGCGGCCCTGGCGCCGGTCCAGCCGGTGGCCTGGAACGAACAGCTCGCCGCGGCCGCGCGCGGGCACGACGCCGCCATGATCGCCGCCGACCAGCAGTCGCACCAGGTTTCCGGCGAGGGGGACCTGGGCGCCCGGAGCAATGCGGCGGGCTACACCGGCTGGAGCGTCCTGGCCGAGAACGTCTACGCCTATTCCACCGGCACGCTGTATGGCCACGCCGGATTCATGATCGACTGGGGACCCGGGTCGGGAGGGATGCAGGACCCGCCGGGGCATCGCGACAACATCATGAACGCCAGCCTCCGCGAGGTGGGGGTGGGGATCGTGGCCGAGACCAACCCGGCTACCCAGGTAGGTCCGCAGGTTGTCACCGAGGATTTCGGGACCCGGTTCGGCAGCGGGAACTTCATCCTGGGCGCGGCCTTCTTCGACTTCAGCGGCGACGGCTTCTATTCCCCCGGCGAGGGCCAGGGCACGCTGAACGTCAGCCTGGCGGGCGCCAGCGCCGCCAGCTGGGCCAGCGGCGGCTACACCTTGCAGACCGCCGCCACCGGGCCCCAGACCGTCGTCTTCAGCGGGGCCGGTCTCGCCGGGGCGGTGACGGCGGCGGTGAACCTGGGCTCGGCGACGAACGCCAAGATCGACATCGTCAACGGGACCGAGCTCAGGACCTCGGTTTCGGCGGTGGTCGCCGGGCCGGTGACGGCCATCGTGGGTCTGGGGCTCCAGGGTCTGAGCCTGACGGCGACCGGGGCGGGCGACCACCGGATCGACGGTTCGGGCGGCGACGACATCGTCACCGGCGGCGACGGGCCCGATTTCGTCCGGGGCCTCAACGGAAACGACCAGATCAACGGCGGCCCCGGGAACGACGACGTCAACGGCAACATGGGCGCCGACCTAGTCCGGGGCGGCGCGGGGGCCGACTATGTCCGTGGCGGCCAGGGCGCCGACACCGTCTACGGCGACGACGGCGACGATTCCCACGTCAACGGCAACATCGGCGACGACGTGGTCTTCGGCGGGGCAGGGAACGACACCCTGTTCGGCGGCCAAGGTGGCGACAGCCTGTACGGCGAGGACGGAAACGACTGGCTCTCAGGCGACCTCGGCGCCGACGTCCTGACCGGCGGGCCCGGCGCCGACCGCTTCCTGTTCCGGCCGGGCAGCGGGGCGGACTGGGTGGCCGACTTCTCCAGCGCCGCCGGCGACCGCGTCCAGCTCGCCCCGGGGACGGCCTATGTCGTCGTCGATTACCAGGGCCAGGCGGTCATCGACCTCGGCAACGGCGACCGCCTGGGTCTGGTCGGCGTGTCCATCGGCGCCATGGGCGACTGGCTGGTGTACGCTTAGCGCGCGGCGGCGTCCTGCTGGGCCACCTGGGCCCGCAACTGGGCGATCAGGACGCCCACGTCCCCCTTCGCATTGTCGATGGAGGAGACGAAGTCCTGCTGCTGGGTGATGGCCAGCCACACTCCTTGAACCTGCATGTCCACTGCCCGCCAGCGGCCGTCCGCGCCTTTCAGCACCCGCCAGTTCAGGTCCGTGGGCTGTTTGAGGGCGCCGCCGCTGGCCTTGGTGGCGACGATCACGTCGCCGGGGGCGCGCACGGTCGAGCCGGTCACCTTCACCGCCTCGCCGCCGTAGTCGCCTAGCCGGCTCTCGTAGACGTTGGTGGCGAAGCGCCGGAACAGGGCGGTGAACTGCTGCTTCTGGGCCGGGGTGATGGAGCGGTTGTACTTGCCCAGCACGAAGTCGGTGACCCGCGGGACGTCGGCGATCTGGTCGACCAGGGCCTCGAAGGTCCGCCGCTTGGCCTCGCGGGGCATGGCCCGGTCGTTCAGCACCTGCAACACCCGGGCCGCCTGGGCCTGGACGAAGGCCTCGGCGCCGGCGTCGCGCGCCGCCTGGGCCACGGCGGGGTGGCCCAGGACGACCGTCGCCGCACCGGGCGTCGCCAGGGCCAGGGCGCACAGGCCGGCGCGGAAACCCGGGAACCATCTCGACGTCATTGCGCGCTCCTGACTGCGGCCTCAGCCGCCCCCGACGGCGCATCGGCTGGGGGCGCCTGCGCCGCCGTCGTCGGCGCGACGGCCGGTTCCGAATCGAAACTCGGCAAGGACTGGACGTCCACCTGACCCCCGGTGACGAGCGACTGGCGGAACTGCAGATAGGCCGACCTGACCGTGACGTAAGGGTCGGTGGCCGATCGGTCCAACTCCTGCAAATCCTTGTCGAAGATGGCCCGGATGTCCACCGCGCCCAACACCGCCCGGCCGACGTAGACGTCGCCGTCGCCTTGGAAGCGGACCTGCCTCACCGGGTCGGCGGCGGTATCGACCACCCGGCCGCCCAGGTCGCGGATCGTCGAGGGGCCGAACACCGGCACGAAGACGTAAGGCCCCGCCGGCACGCCGTAGCGGCCGAGCGTCTGGCCGAAATCGGCGTAGTGGTAGGGAAGGCCGCCGCCGGAGGCGACGTCGAACAGGCCCAGCACCCCGATCGTCGAATTGGTGACGAAGCGGCCGGTGGCGGTGGCCGCCTTGCCGATGCGCGCCTGCAACAGGTCGTTCACGACCGTCGCCGGCTCACCCAGGTTGAGCAGGGCGTTGTGCAGCCCGTCCCGGAGGGGCTCTGGGGCCACGGCGAGGTAGGCCAGGGCGACGGGCCGCAGGACCAGCTTGTCGATGCCGCGGTGGACCGCATAGAGCCCGCGGTTTAGCGGCTCGAAGGGATCGTTGGCCCGGGCGGCCGGGCCGTCGGCGCCCTGGGCCATGGCCGCGCCGGCGCCCGCGCCCAGCGCTATGGCCGCCGCCAGGACGACGGGCGCGATGACCTGGCCCAGCTTGGACGCACGCGACGCCATCACTCCTCCACACAACCCGCACATGGACCGAACCAGCATCCTTATCGCGCTCGCCCGTCGCGTGCACCCCTCAGGCCGTCGAGGCGATTTTTGCCGTTCGCCAACCCGCTCGAAAACCTGGCAGGCGCGCTATAAGGCGCCCGATGCGCAGACTGCTACGCCTGATGATGGACATGGACGCCCGCGCCTGGCGCGGCGTCGCGGCGTCCTTCGTGTTGTTCGGCGGGGTGGGCTTGGTGTTCCTGTTCGGCGCCTCGCTCCTGGGGCTCGACGGCGCGGCCGAGGTCCAGCGGTGGATGGGCGCAGGAGTCCGCGGGCCCTGGGCCCTGCCGGCCGCCGTAGCCGGCTTCGCCGCCTTCGCCTTCCTGGGCGTGCCGCAGTTCGTGCTGATCGCCGCGGCGGTGGTGGCCTTCGGGCCGTGGGCGGGGTTCGCCTACAGCTGGATCGGGACCCTGGTGTCGGCCCTGGTGGGGTTCGGACTTGGGCGCCGTTTCGGCGCCCGGACCCTGTCCCAGGTCGGCGGGGAGGGGCTCAAACGGTTCATGGCCATGATCGGCCGCAACGGCTTCCTGGCCAGCCTGATCGTGCGGCTGGCGCCGTCGGCCCCCTTCATCGTCGTCAACATGGCCGCCGGCGTGACGCCGATGCGGCTATCGGACTTCGCCGCGGGCACCGCCGTCGGCATCGTGCCCAAGATCGCCCTGACCGCCTTCGCCGGCGCCTCGGTGGTCAAGGCGCTCAGCGGCGGCGGGGGCGGGAACTGGCTGGTCCTGGGGCTGGCGGCGGCGGTGTGGGTTGCTTCGGGGCTGCTCGCGCGCGAGTGGATCCGGCGGCGCGAGGCGCGCGCTGCGCCCGAGTCTCCGGAGATTCGAGAAGATTGATGCGAAAGTGCGGCGTATCAGGAAAAAATATTGCGCAAATGACGAATGATGTCGGGTTTGGCGCAATGCCCTTGCGCAATTGGCCGTGCCCCGCTAGATAGCGCCCCATGACACGGATGCGCGCCATCGCCGTCGCCCTGCCTTGCGCCCCGTTCGGGCGCGGGCCGCTGCGCCTTAGCCGCCCCTGGGCGCTGCGCCTCTAAGGCCCCGTGCCAGCGGGGCCGGGCGCCCAGGGGACGAACCCTTCCGCCCGAACCCGCAAAGTCTTCCAGAAACGAGATTTCCGATGACCGCCCAGGCCGCTCCGTCGCGCGACAAAGATCGTGTGCTGATCTTCGACACCACCATGCGCGACGGCGAACAGGCGCCCGGCGCCTCGATGTCTCTGGCCGAGAAGCTGGAGCTGGCCAAAATCCTCGAGGACCTGGGGGTGGACATCATCGAGGCCGGATTCCCGATCGCCTCCAACGGCGACTTCGAGGCGGTGCGCGAGGTCTCCAAGATCATCACCCGCTCGACCGTCGCGGGCCTCGCCCGGGCGTCGGAGAAGGACATCGACCGGGCGGCCGAGGCGATCAGGCCGGCCGCGCGCGGGCGCATCCACACCTTCCTGTCCACCAGCCCTCAGCACCGGGACAACATCCTGCGCATGTCGCCCCAGGACGTGCTGGAGGCTATCACCGCATCGGTCACCTATGCCCGCAACCTGTGCGGCGACGTCGAATGGTCGGCGCAGGACGCCACCCGCACCGAGCGGGACTTCCTCAAGCGCTGCGTCGAGGCGGCGATCCGCGCCGGCGCCGGGACCGTCAACGTGCCCGACACCGTCGGCTACACCTACCCGGACGAGTACGGCGAGATCTTCCGCGACCTGATCGAAAGCGTGCCGGGGGCGGACACGGTGGTGTTCTCCACCCACTGCCACAACGACCTGGGGCTGGCGGTGGCCAACTCCCTGGCCGGGGTCCAGGCCGGCGCCCGCCAGGTCGAATGCGCCGTCAACGGCCTGGGCGAGCGGGCGGGCAACGCCGCGCTGGAGGAGATCGTCATGGCGCTGCGCACGCGCCGCGATCGCCTGCCCTACCAGACCGGGATCGAGACAACCCACATCACCCGGGCCTCGCGCTACGTTTCGGCCGTCACCGGCTTCCCGGTGCAGTTCAACAAGGCCATCGTCGGCAAGAACGCCTTCGCCCACGAGAGCGGCATCCACCAGGACGGGATGCTGAAGAGCCGCGACACCTACGAGATCATGACTCCGGAGTCTGTGGGACAGGGCGGCACCAGCTTGGTGATGGGTAAGCACTCGGGCCGCCACGCCTTCAAGGACAAGCTGAAGGCCCTGGGATACGAGCTGGGCGACAACGCCATGAATGAGGCCTTCGGCCGGTTCAAGGACCTGGCCGACAAGAAGAAGCACGTCTACGACGACGACCTGATCGCCCTGGTCAGCGACAGCCTGGCCCACGAGGCCGAGACCATATCGGTGGTGCACCTGCGCGTGGTGGCCGGCACCGAAGGCCCGCAGACCGCCGAACTGGCCCTGGTGGTCGACGGCGAGGTCCGGCGCGCGACCGCCCACGGGGACGGGCCGGTGGACGCGGTGTTCAACGCCATCCGCCAGCTCCTGCCGCACGAGGCCAAGCTGCAGCTGTTCCAGGTCCATGCGGTGACCGAGGGCACCGACGCCCAGGCCCAGGTCACGGTGCGGCTGGAGGAGGAGGGCTACATCGCCACCGGCCATTCCGCCGACACCGACACCCTGGTGGCCTCGGCCAAGGCCTACGCCAAGGCCCTGGGCAACCTCATCGCCCGCCGCGACCGCTCCGCCCCGGACCGCCAGCTGGCGCCGAGCGGGTTCTGATTCGTTCCAGTCAGCTAGGCTGACACGCCCCCTCAGTCGCCTGCGGCGACAGCTCCCCCGTCCTCTTCGGGACGGGGGAGCAGGACGCACCGCATCTCCTCCTCCACTGCCGAAGCGGGGGGAGACCATCCCGCCGAAGGCGGACGGAGGGGGCAAGTTCATGTGAGCGCCCACCCATGCTGTGGATTCCCGTCACCGTCGCCGCCGCCGCCTTCCAGGTAGCCCGCAATGCGGCCCAGCGCGGGCTGATGGGGAACGCCGGTCCGTGGGGCGCCACCCTGACCCGCTTCCTGTTCGGCTTTCCCTTCACCCTGGCCTTCACCGTCCTGGTCTGGGGCTTCGTCCGCCCCGTGACGATCCATCCCAGTTCGACCTACCTGGCCTTCGCCCTGACCGGCGCGGCGGCCCAAGTGCTGGCGACTGCGGCGCTGCTGACCTCGATGCACCGGGCGGGCTTCGCGGTGGGCACGGCCCTGCAGCAGAGCTCGTTGCCGCTGTCGGGCCTGCTGGGTTGGCTGGTGTTCCATGACAGGCTGAGCGGCCCGGCCTGGGTCGGCATCGCCATCGCCACGGCCGGGCTGGTGTGCCTGAGCTGGCCGAAAGCGCGGGCGATCGACCTCGGCGCGCCGGGCGCGCGGCCGGTGTCCGGGGCCGCCTTCGCCCTGTTGTCCGGGCTCCTGTTCGGCTTTTCGCTGAACGCCTATCGCCACGCCAGCCTGGTCCTAGAGCCGCACCATCCGCTGCTTTCCGCCGCCGCCACCGTCACCTTCACCCAGATGGTGCAGTCGCTGGTCCTGGGAGCGATCCTGGCGGTGCGCTACCCCGCTACCGTCCAGGCGGTGCTGACCAACTGGCGCGCCTCGCTGATGTCCGGCTTCTGCGGCGCCTGCGCCTCGACGGCGTGGGGTTTCGCCCTGGTCTTGGCGCCGGCGGCTGCGGTGCGGGCGGTGGGCGTGATCGAGGCCCCGATCGCCGCAGCGGTGGGGCGCAGATTGTTCGCCGAACGCCTCAGCCCGTGGAAATTGGCCGCCGGCGCCCTCACGGCGCTCGGCGTGGTGCTTACCGCGCTGGGTTGACGCACCGCCTGGACCGCGCCGCGCACATAAGGTGCTTGAAATCGTGACGGCCGCAGGGCACACCGACCCATCCGGTTCGCGATCTACGCGAGTGGAAACGAGGCGTGGGGGCGCGCCGGTTCCACTGCAAAGCTTGCCGGTCCGCTACGCCTCCCCCGCCTAAGCTGCGACAAGGCCGCCCATGTTCGCTTCACTCTTCGGCATGATCTCCAACGACATCGCGATCGATCTGGGGACCGCCAACACTTTGATTTATATGAAGGGCAAGGGCATCGTGCTGAACGAGCCCTCGGTCGTGGCTCTGCGGAACATCGGCGGCCGCAAGGTCGTCCATGCCGTCGGCATCGAGGCCAAGCAGATGCTGGGCCGCACCCCCGGCCACATGGAAGCGATTCGCCCCATGCGCGACGGGGTCATCGCCGACTTCGAAGTCGCCGAGGAGATGATCAAGCACTTCATCCGCAAGGTTCACAACCGCAAGGGCTTCGTGAACCCCAAGGTGATCGTGTGCGTGCCGTCGGGCGCCACCGCCGTCGAGCGCCGCGCCATCAACGACAGCTGCCTCAACGCCTCGGCCCGCCGGGTCGGCCTGATCGACGAGCCGATGGCCGCGGCCATCGGCGCCGGCCTGCCGATCCACGAGCCGACCGGCTCGATGGTGGTCGACATCGGCGGCGGCACCACCGAGGTGGCCGTCCTGTCGCTCTCCGGCATCGTCTATTCGCGTTCGGTGCGGGTGGGCGGGGACAAGATGGACGAAGCCATCATCTCCTACATGCGCCGCCACCATAACCTGCTGATCGGCGAGACCACCGCCGAGCGGATCAAGAAGGAGATCGGCACCGCCCGCCCGCCCGTGGACGGCGACGGCCTGGCCATCGAGGTCAAGGGCCGCGACCTGATGCAGGGCGTGCCGCGCGAAGTGCGCATCTCCGAGAAACAGGCCGCCGAGGCCCTGGCCGAACCCGTCAGCCAGATCGTCGAGGCCGTGAAGGTGGCGCTGGAAGCCACGCCGCCGGAACTGGCCGCCGACATCGCCGACAAGGGCATCATGCTCACCGGCGGCGGCGCCCTGCTGCGGGGGCTCGACGCCGAGATCCGCGACCACACCGGCCTGCCGGTCACCGTTGCCGACGACCCCCTGTCGTGCGTGGCCCTGGGCTGCGGACGGGTTCTCGAACATCCGAAGTGGATGAAGGGCGTCTTGGACGCGTCTCTGGCTTAAGCTGGTCGTCGGCGGCTGAGTCGGGTGACTCAAGGGCGCTGCGGAGGCGTGCTTGGCGTACAGGGAAGGCCCATTCCAGGATCTCAGGGTCCCGCTGACCTGGACCGGGGCGGGGGCGACCATCGTCGCCATCGTGGTGGCGCTCGCCCTGCTGTTCACCGACCGACGCGAAAGCATCGGTCCCGGCGGCTACGGCGCTGCCCGTAACGAATTCGACCTGATGATCGCCCCGGTGGCCGGGGTCGCCGCCGCTCCCGTGCGCTGGGTCGGCCAGGGCGTCGGCTATGTCGGCGGCTACTTCTTCGCCATCTCCGAAAACCGGCGGCTGAGGAAGCGGGTCGCCGAACTCGAGCGCTGGCGGGACGCGGCCATCGCCCTGAAGAACATCAACACCCGCTACGAGGCGCTGCTGAAGCTGCGGACCGAGCCGCCGATCCCCATGGTGTCGGCGCGGGTGGTCTCGGACGCCCGGGGCCCGTTCTCCAACGCGCGCCTGGCCGACGCGGGATCCGCCCAGGGGGTGAAGGTCGGCAACCCGGTGTTGTCCGAGCGCGGCGTGGTCGGCCGGGTGGTCGGGGTTAGCAGCAACGCCAGCCGGGTGCTCCTGCTCACCGACGTCGACAGCCGCACCCCGGTGCTTATCGACCGAACCAACGCCCGCGCCATCCTGACCGGCGACGGCGGGCCGATACCGCGTTTGGAGTACGTCCGCGGCCGCGAGGCCGTGAAGGAGGGCGACCGCGTCCTCACATCGGGCGACGGCGGGGTCTATCCGCGCGGCCTGCCGGTGGGGGTGGCGACCCAGGACGCCCGCGGCGTCTGGCGGGTCCGCCTCTACACCGACGCGGCCGGAATCGACTATGTGCGTATGCTGGTGTTCGACGACTTCTCGCAGATGGTCGACCAGGCCGCCCTGGCCAACGCCCCCCTGCCGAGCCTGACCGCCCAGGAGCGCGAGAATCTCGACGCCGCGGTCGCCGGCCGCGCTCCGGTGGCGGTCGCGCCCGCCCGCATCCTGCCCGCGCCTACCGCGGCGACTCCGCCCGGTCCCGCCGTCCCGGGCGCCGTGGCCCCGCCTCGCCCGGCCGCCGCGGCGGCTCGTCCTGCCCCGGCTGCTCCGGCTCCTGCTTCCGTCGCGCCGCGCCCGCCCGTTCCCCGTCAGCCGCCGGCGACTCGTCCGGCCACGGTCTCGCCCGCCGCCGAGACGGGGGGGCCGCCGGCCGCGGCGCCGGCGTCGGTCGCGGCGCCGGCGTCGGCGGCCGGGCCGGGGCCGCTCTGATGAGCCGACAGAGCTCGCAGCCTCTTCAGCCCCTGTTCTGGCTCGGCCTGCCCATGCTGGCGTGCATGTTGGCCACCCTGATGTTCGCCACCCCGGTCAGGGCGTTCGGCCTGTCCCTGCCCGAGCCCCTGTTCCCCATGGTGCTGGCCTTCGCCTGGGCGGTGATCCGGCCTTCGGTCCTCGGCCCCGTCGCCCTGCTGCTAATCGGCCTGTTCCAGGACCTGTTCTGGGGCGGGCCGATCGGCCTGTGGGGCCTGTCTTTGCTGGTCGCCTACCTTGTCGCGCTCCTGACCCGCAACCTGATGGCCGGCCAGAGCGGCGCGGTCCTGTGGGGCTGGTACGTCGTGCTCACCCTTTTGACCTTCGGCTGCGCCTACGGCGTCAGCACCCTGGGTTCGGGGGTCATCCCCAGCCTGACGGCGACCGGCCTGCAGTTCGCGGCCACCGCGGTCCTGTATCCCTTGGCTCACCAGCTGATCGATCGTTTCGAGGACGCCGACGTCCGATTCCGCTAGTATCCGCAGGCGCTTCGCCTAACCCCAGAGTGCGTGCCGATGGAACCATCCATCTTCTTCGACGAGGTCAACGAGCGGCAGGGCGCCTTCCATAGGCGGACCTTCCTGCTCGGGGGCTTCGCCGGGGTCGGGCTCCTGGCCATGACCGGGCGGCTGATGGAGCTGCAGCTGCTCCAGGCCAACCGCTACCAGCTCCTGTCGGCGTCCAACCAGTTCAACTTCCGCCTGCGGCCGCCCCCGCGCGGCCGGGTCCTGGACCGCAACGGGGTGGAGATCGCCTCCAACCGGCCGGACTTCCGCCTCCTGGTCCTTCGCGACGAAGTGAAGGATGTCGACGCCACCCTGGACGCCTTGAGCCAGCTGATCGCCATCCCCGACCAGCGCCGCGAGCAGCTCAAGAAGGAGATCGCTAACTCGCCCCGTTCCGTGCCGGTCCAGGTCGCCAACGGCCTGACCTGGGACGAGTTCGCCCGCATCAACGTCCGCACCCCGGAGCTGCCGGGGGTGACCGCCGAGATGGGCGAGGCGCGGCTGTATCCCTACGGCGGCGCCTTCGCCCACGTGATCGGCTACGTCTCCAAGATCAACAAGGCCGAGCTCGACAAGGAGGGCCCCAACCCCGAGCCCTTGTTGCTGCATCCCGGCTTCCGCATTGGCAAGCAGGGAGTGGAGAAGTCGCTGGACCTCGAGCTGCGTGGCCGTCCCGGCGCCCAGAAGGTGGAGGTCGACGCCCGCGGGCGGGTGATCCGCGAGGACCCCGCCGGCGACATCAAGGCCATCCCCGGCAAGGACGTCCAGCTTACTCTGGACGCGGACATCCAGAACCGGGCCCTGGAGGTGTTCGGCGAAGAGAGCGGCGGCGCGGTGCTGATGGACATCAAGACCGGCGACGTCCTGTGCCTGATGTCGGCGCCGTCCTTCGACGTGAACCGCTTCGCCACCGGCATTCCGGGCCCCGAATACGCCGCCCTGGCCGGTTATGAGCGCAAGCCCCTGCTCGACAAGGCGCTGTCGGGCACCTATCCGCCCGGTTCGACCTTCAAGACCATGGTGGCGCTGGCGGCGCTCGAGGCCGGCTACGACCCCAACACCGTGCACGTGTGCAATCGGTCCTGGTTCTGGGGCGGCCGCACCTGGCACTGCGACGACAGCCATGGTGCGCAGAACCTGCACGGGGCCATTGTCACTTCCTGCGACATTTATTTCTACCAGTGCGCGCTTTCGATCGGGCCGGACAAGATCGCCGAGACGGCCCGCAAGTTCGGCCTCGGCGAAATCTTCGACATCGGCATCCCGGGCCAGCGCAAGGGCCTCGTCCCCGACCGCGCCTACAAGAAGAGGAACTTTCCCCGCGACCCGGTCTGGCACCCCGGCGAGACGCCCAGCATGGGGATCGGCCAGGGCTACACCAACCTCAACCCCCTGCAGCTGTGCGTACAGGTGGCGCGGATCGCCAACGGTCAGAAGGCGCTGCTGCCGCGGCTGATCCGCTCGGTGGGCGGCGTGGAGCGGCCGTCGGGGGCGGCGGTGCCGGACCTCGACGTCAACAAGGAGCACCTCGCCTTCGTCCGCAAAGCCATGGCCGACGTGGTGCTGAGCGGCACCGCCGCCTCGACCGGCGACCTGAGGCTCGGGCCGGTCAAGATGGCGGGCAAGACCGGCACGGCCCAGGCGTTCAATTACACCAACGGCCGCGGCGCCCACGGGGCGGTGGGCGACTGGAAAGGGCGCGACCACGCCTGGTTCATCGCCTTCGCGCCCTACGACGACCCCCGCTATGCGATCAGCGTCCTGGTCGAGCACGGCGGGTTCGGGGCCCAGGCCGCCGCGCCTCGGGCGCGCGAGATCATGCGCGTGGCCCTGCTCAAGGATCCCGAGGTCCGCGCCCGCATCGAGCAGCCGCTGGACTCCCCGGACAGCTATGGCGGCGTCGCGCCCGCGCCGCCCACCCCCATCGGGCCCGAGCCCCCAGGAGCCGTCACATGACCGCCTCGGCCCTCACCCGCCCCGGCGAGCGCGAACGGCTCTCGGTCAAGCTGCTGGAGATCGACTGGCGCCTCGGCCTGCTGCTCTGCATCATCGCCGGCCTTGGGGCGATGATGCTCTATTCCATCGCCAACAGCTCGTGGGAGCCTTGGGCCGACCGGCACCTGATGCGCTTCGGCGTCTGTTTCGTCGTCATGCTGATCCTGGCCCTGGTGGACCTGCGGGTGTGGTTCCTCTCGGCCTACCCGGTCTACGTCATCGGCTTCCTGCTGCTGATTGCGGTGGAGCTGGTGGGGCACAACGCGCTCGGCGCCACGCGCTGGCTGAAGTTCGGGCCGGTGACCATCCAGCCTTCGGAGATCATGAAGATCGGCGTCGTGCTGGCGCTGGCGCGATTCTACCATGGCATCTCGGCCAAGGACGCGCGCCTGTCGTGGAAGTTGCTGATCCCGGCCGGGCTGATCATGGCGCCGGTGGTCCTGGTGGCCCACCAGCCGGACCTGGGCACCGCGGTCCTGATCGTCCTGACCGGGGCGGGGGTGATGTTCATGGCCGGACTGAGCTGGCGGGTGCTGGTCATTGGCGCGATCGGGGCGGTGGCGGCGGTGCCAGCCGCGGTGCTGTTCGTGCTGCACGACTACCAGGTCAAGCGATTGACGACCTTTCTAGACCCCGAGAAGGACCCGTCCGGAGACGGCTACCACATCCTCCAGTCCAAGATCGCCCTGGGCTCGGGAGGCCTGCTGGGCAAGGGCTATGGGCTCGGCTCGCAAAGCCAGCTCAACTTCCTGCCGGAGAAGCACACCGACTTCATCTTCGCCACCTTCGCCGAGGAGTTCGGCTTCGTCGGCTGCCTGGGCCTGCTGCTGCTCTACGCGGGGGTGATCGTCATCGCGCTCAGGATCGCCTCGATCAGTCACAGCCATTTCGGCCGGCTGTCGGCGGCGGGGGTGACCTGCACCTTCGCCCTGTATGTGCTGATCAACGCGGCCATGGTGATGGGCCTGGCCCCGGTGGTGGGGGTGCCCATGCCGCTGCTCTCGTACGGCGGCACGGTGATGGTCACGGTGATGGTCGGCTTCGGCCTGGTGATGGCCGTGCGCGTCCACCGCTATTCGGAGATCTCCAGCGGTCGCGGCGCGCTGTTCTAGCCGTCTTCCGCTATCCGCTTCAGGGCTGGCGCGGCCCGAAGCCGCGGTCGAAGTCGAAGGTCTTGCCGCCCGCCGTTTCCAGGCTGTGCAGCCACAGGGAATGTTCGCCGCTGCGGGCCGGAGCGCCTTTCAGCGTCACCTTGTCGCCCACGGCGACGACACCCCGGTCGAAGCCGATCCGGGTCATACCCGCGACGCCTCGGCTCTCGGCCATCCAGACCGTAGCGGGCCCGGTCCGCGCCGGGACGGTGACCTGCAACTGGGCGTGGGGATTGACCAGCTCGATCTTGGACAGCACGCCCTCGACCTCCACCGTACGCTCGCGGTCGTAGACCGCGCCGATACTGTGGTGGGCCAGGGCTAGGGCCGGGGCCGCCGCGGCGGCCACGCCCAACCAGACCATCATACCCGGCCATCCCATGGCTGGTCTCCTCGACGTCAGGCCGGAAGCCTCGCCTCCGCGCGCCGAGGCGTCAAGCCCGCCCTTTGAGCGCCGCGTCGGTGGCGCGGACCAGGGCGTCGATGATGCCGGGCTCGGTGGAGGCGTGGCCGGCGTCCCAGACCACCTCGAACGTCGCCTCGGGCCAGGCCTGCTTCAGCCGCCAGGCCGCGTCCATCGGCGTAACCACGTCGAAGCGGCCCTGGACGATCCAGGTCGGGATGTGGCGCATCCTGTCCACTTGGTCGAGCAGCCAGCCGTCGTAGGGGAAGAAGCCGCCATTCTTGAAATAGTGGCACTCGATGCGGGCGAAGGCGGTGGCGAAGTCCTGCTCGTTGAACTTGGCCGGCCGGGCCTCGGGGCCGCGGATCGAGATGGTGTCGCCCTCCCAGCGGCTCCATGCCGCGGCGGCCTGGGCCTGGACCTTGCGGTCGGGCGAGGTCAGGCGGCGGTGGTAGGCCTCCAGCAGGTCGCCGCGTTCCTCGGCCGGGATGGGCCCGACGAACCGCTCCCAGGCGTCGGGAAACAGCATTGAGGCCCCGTTCTGGTAGAACCAGCGCAGCTCGCGGGTCGTCAGCAGGAACACGCCGCGCAGGATCAGGGCCTCGACCCGGTCGGGATGGGTGGCGGCGTAGGCCAGCGCCAGGGTCGATCCCCAGGAACCGCCGAACACTGTCCAGCGCTCGACGCCGAGCTGCTCGCGCAGGCGCTCGATGTCGGCGATCAGGTCCCAGGTGGTGTTGTCCTCCAGGCTGGCGTTGGGACGCGAGCGTCCGCAGCCGCGCTGGTCGAACAGGACCATGCGCCAGCGCGTCGGATCGAAGAACCGCCGCATGGTGGGGTTGATGGCCCCTCCGGGGCCGCCGTGCAGGACGACGCAGGGTTTGCCCGCCCGCGCCCCGCATTCCTCGTAGAATACTTCGTGCGGGCCGCCGGTCGGCAGCCAGCCGAAGCCGAACGGCTCGTTGTCCGGATAAAGCGAGCGACGGCCTTGGCCGTTGGGTCCGGTCATCGGGCGGCGTTGGTCTCTCGAGCTTCGGTCGCGCCGGGCCTAACTAGGACGGATGGGCGCGCAGGGCTAGCCCGCCTCGGTCGACGAGCCGGAGGATTGGGGGTAGCGTCGCGGTAAGAGCGAGATGCTGGGGAGCACGGCCATGGCGCGGGTTGGCTTACGCGGTGCAGGCTTGGCCTTGGGCGCCCTGGCGGTGGCCGCGGTCGTCGCCTCCAGCCTGCGGGCCCAATCGCCCGTCGAGGCGCCGAAGGTCGACGCCGACGACATCGGCGGCGTGCTCACCGGCGCCCGCGGCCCCGAGGCGGGGGTGTGGGTGATCGCCGAGACCGCCGGCCAACCCGTCCGCTACGCCAAGATCGTCGTCACCGACGACAGCGGCCGCTTCGTCGTCCCCGACCTGCCCGCCGGCGACTACAAGGTCTGGGCCCGAGGCTACGGCCTTGTCGACACCGCCGCGGTCCAGGCCCGGCCGGGCGCCGTCGTGCGGCTGACGGCGCGGGACGCCACCCCCGCCGAGGCGGCCAAGGTCTATCCCGCCGCCTACTGGTTCTCGATGCTGAAGGTGCCTCCGGCCAGCGCCTTTTCCGGGGCGGGCCGGGACCCGGGCATCGCCTCGACCTACACCAGCCAGGGCCAGTGGCTGGGCCAGATCAAGAACGAGGGGTGCGTCGGCTGCCACCAGCTCGGCAACCTCGCCACCCGCACCCTTCCCGCCGCCTTCCGCACCTTGGGCTCGACCGACGCCTGGGTCCGCCGGGTGCAGTCCGGCCAGGCCGGGCCGGAGATGATCCAGCAGCTCGTCGGCATGGGCCCGACCGCGGCGCGGAACTTCGCCGACTGGACCGACCGCATCGCCGCCGGCGAGCTGCCTGCGACCAAGCCCGAGCGCCCGCAGGGGCTGGAGCGCAACGTCGTGGTCACCGTCCGCGACTGGCTGGACGGCCAGCATTACCTGCACGACCTGATCTCGACCGACCGCCGCAATCCCACGGTGAACGGCTACGGCAAGCTCTATGGGGCGACCGAGCTCAGCACCAACCAGATCCCCATCCTCGACCCGAAGACCAACGTCGCCACGACTTTCTCCGCCCCGTTCGGGACCGCCCCTATCGCCGCGCGGGAGACGCCGCTGCAGCCCTCGGCCTATTGGGGCGACAAGGCGATCTGGGACAGCCGCGCCAACATGCACAACCCGATGCTGGACCAGACCGGCCGGGTCTGGCTCACCGCCGCCGGCCGCGGCCCCGACAACCCCG
Organism: Caulobacteraceae bacterium; assembly: GCA_035493215.1. Classification (GTDB taxonomy): domain Bacteria; phylum Pseudomonadota; class Alphaproteobacteria; order Caulobacterales; family Caulobacteraceae; genus NCED01. The sequence continues at coordinate 34,190 of DATJIO010000047.1, read as the reverse complement.
CCTTCTGCAAGGCGGGCTCGGACCACCCGTCCGCCAAGGCCTTCCCGAACGCGCGGTCTGGCCGCCAGCTCGCGGTGTTGGACCCGAAGACGGGCAAGTACACCTTCATCGACACCTGCTTCGGCACCCACCACCTGCAGTTCGACAAGAACGACGTGCTGTGGACCAGCGGCGGCGGTCCGGTGGTCGGCTGGCTGGACATGAAGACCCTCGACCGCACCGGCGACGCGGCGCAGTCCCAGGGCTGGACCCCGCTGATCCTCGACACCAACGGCAACGGCCGCCGCGACGCCTTCGTCGAGCCGAACGCCCCGGCCGATCCGGCCAAGGACCGCCGCCTCGGCATGGGCTTCTATGCGGTGATGCCCAATCCTGCGGACGGCTCGGTCTGGGGGTCGGTCGCCTTCTCCTACCCCGGATCGATCATCCGGCTGGCGCCGGGAGCGGACCCGTCGCGGACAGCGCTGGCCGAGGTCTACAACGTGCCCCTGCCCGGGTTTAGCGTCCGCGGCGCCGACATCGACAGCAAGGGGGTGGTCTGGGTCTCGCTGGGCAGCGGCCATCTGGGCGAGTTCGACCGCCGCAAATGCAAGGGCCCCCTGAACGGGCCCCAGGCCACCGGCGACCAATGCCCCGAGGGGTGGACTTTTCACCGCCTGCCGGGGCCCGCCTTCGCCGCCGTCCCCGAGCAGAGCGTCGAGTCGAGCTACTACACCTGGGTCGACCAGCACGACACCCTGGGCCTCGGCAAGGACGTGCCGGTGGTCACCGGCAACCTGTTCGACGGGCTGCACGCCTATGTCGGGGGCCGCTTCATAACTCTGCGCACCCCCTATCCCCTGGGCTTCTACGCCAAGGGGCTCGACGGCCGCATCGACGACCCTGCCGCCGGCTGGAAGGGGCGGGGGCTGTGGACGTCCAGCGGCGACCGCGTCCCCTGGCACATGGAAGGCGGCAAGGGGAACAAGCCCCTGGCGCTGCACTTCCAGATCCGGCCCAACCCGTTGGCCAGCTGAGGCCGGCGCTCTAGGTGGAGCCATAGCCGCGCTGGCGCATTCAACGCGGGGCATGTCAGAGGCACGCGGATGCGCTGGGACGACGAACGCCAATCCGACAACGTCCAGGACGACCGGGGCGTGAGCTTCGGCGGCGGTGGGGGCGGCGGCCTGATGCTGGGCGGCGGCGGCCTGGGCGCGGTGGTGCTGGTGGGCCTGGCGCTGCTGTTCGGGGTCGATCCGCGGGTGCTGCTCCAGGGCGGCGGCGACGAGACCCAAGGGGTGCAGACCGCGCCGGCCGGCCCGCGCGCCGACGACGAAGACGCCCGGTTCTCGCGGGCGGTGCTGGCCTATACCGAGGACACCTGGGGCGAGATCTTCAAGGAGCACGGGGCCCGTTACGACCCGCCGACCCTGGTGCTCTACGACGAGGGCCATCCTACCGGCTGCGGCTTCGGCCAGTCGGCGATGGGGCCGTTCTATTGCCCGGTCGATCACCGGGTCTATCTCGACCTCAGTTTCTTCCATGAGCTGTCGAGCCGGTTCGGGGCGCCGGGCCGGTTCGCCGAGGCCTATGTCATCGCCCACGAGGTGGGCCACCACGTCCAGAACCTGCTGGGCGACGCCGCGCGCACCCAGGCCGAGCAGCAGGCCGCCGACCGCGCCGAAGCCAACCGTATCTCGGTGCGGGTCGAACTGCAGGCCGACTGCTACGCCGGGGTCTGGGCCATGCGCACCAACCAGCGCGAGAAGGTGCTCGAACCGGGCGACGTCGAGCAGGGTCTGGCCGCGGCCAGCGCCGTGGGCGACGACGCCCTGCAGCGCCAGACCCAGGGCCGCGTGGTCCCCGACGCCTTCACCCACGGTACGTCGGCGCAGCGCATGCGCTGGTTCCGCCGCGGTTTCGACAGCGGGCGCATCGAGATGTGCGACACCTTCCAGCCGGACTACGGAGACCTATAGGCTGTCATCCTCGCCTCGCCTCGGCCCGGCGGTGGCGCGGTGTTTTACGCCCGCTTCGCCCGTTCGCCGTTCCACAGGTGGGCGCGGTAGGCGTCGAAGCAGCGGCGGCCGCAGATGAGGCGCATCAGGGCGCCTTCCGCGAGTCCCCGGACGCGGGCCGGGTCCTCCTCGACCAGGGGGCGGAGCGCCTCGCGGTTCCAGTCCTCGGAATGCTTGAGGTCGAGGATGGCGTGCAGGTCGAAATACTTCCGCACCTTGGGCTCGCAGCCCAGCCGTTTAAGGCCGGCCGCCACCAGGGCGACGCGCGTCGGCGCGGTCAGCTCCACCACCCCCAGGGCGCCGACCGAATGGTAGGCGTAGCGCCGGGTGGTGGCGAAGGCGGTCATGGTGTTGGCCAGGGCCAGGGATGGCCACAGGGTCTCGTCGATGGAAGGCGTCAGCCCTAGGCCGGCCACGGTCCGCTCCAGCATCGGCCCGTGCATTCCGCCCTCGGCGCCACGGCCCATCTCGTCCCAATAGTTGCGGGCCAGCTCCAGCTTGGCCGGAACCGGCAGCTTGACCTGGGTCAGAGCCACCAGGTCGTCGAAACCCGCCTCGCCGGCGGCCTCTTGGGTCAGGAACCAGCATAGCTCCTCGAGCGTGGCCTCATCGGCCAGCCACTGGAACAGAGGATCGCCCTGGCCGGGGCCGGTGGCCTTCAAGGCCTCGAACCAGGCGAGGAAGCCGTCCGGATCGGTCGGGACCGCCGCCATCTCCTCGGCGACCTCGGACCGGCATTGCTCGATCCAGCTCCCTTCGAGGAAACGCATCTCGTGCTCTTCGCGCAGATCCTCGCGCCAGTCGGGGGACGGTAGGGCCGCGGCGAGGCGCCGGTGGTTCCAGTGGGCCAGGCGCCGGTGCAGGGCTTGCGGGTCGCGCAGGGCTCGGGCCGCCAGGGTTTCGGCGGTCGGGATTTCGGTCAACAGGGTCATGAACCACTCGTCACTGGGAGCTAAGCCGGGCGGTTTCTCGCCGGCGATTTGGATGCTTGACGCCCGAACCCCCGCCCAAGTTCCATGGGCGGGGCCGATGGAAGCTGAATTCAACCTGCGCCTTAGCCCAGGTTAAATCGTCGGAACCGACCGCCCAGCTTGTGGGTTTGATGCGCCTCCCGTAACGTGGCCCCGTTCTCCGGGGGGGCCCGCCCAAGGGCCTGAGAGGCGGCTGAAGCCGTGACCCGCCGAACCTGATCCGGGTCATGCCGGCGAAGGGAGGGAACGCGGGCCCCATGCCCGTCCACCCGCTTTTCGGCGGCCGCCGCGGATCTCCTCGTCGCCAGGAGACCGTCCGTGAACATCGCCGTCACCCCCCCCGCCCAGCCCGCCGAATCCGAGCACGACCTGGCCAACGCGTCCCTGCCCCTGGCCGACGCCAAGACCGCGGTGATGCGCGAGACGGGTTCGATCCCTACCGGCGAGCGTCCCGGTTCCAGGAAGGTCTATGTCGCCGGCGCGCTCTACCCCGAAATCCGGGTGCCGTTCCGCGAGGTGGCGGTGCATCCGTCGGCGAACGAACCCCCGGTGACGATCTACGACTCGTCGGGGCCATACACTGACCCGGCCGTCACCATCGACATCAAGCGCGGCCTGCCCCTGGTGAAAGGGTCCTGGCAGCTCGACCGCGGAGACATCGCCCCCGTCGCCAACCCGCGCGAGGTCCGGCCTGAGGACAACGGCAACGCTTCGGGCAAGCACCTGGCGCCGCGCTTCGACACCTCCAACCACAAGGTCTTCAAGGGCGTCCCTGGCCGCCCCGTCACCCAGTACGAATACGCCCGCGCCGGGATCGTCACTCCGGAGATGGAATATGTGGCGATCCGCGAGAACACGCGGCGCGAACAGTCGGCGCCGTGCGTGCGCGACGGTGAGGACTTCGGCGCCTCCATCCCCGACTATGTGACGCCGGAGTTCGTGCGCCAGGAGATCGCCCGCGGCCGGGCGATCATCCCGCACAACATCAACCACCCCGAGGTCGAGCCGATGATCATCGGCCGCAACTTCCTGGTGAAGATCAATGCCAACATCGGCAACTCCGCGGTGCTGTCCTCGGTCGACGACGAGGTCGATAAGTTGGTCTGGGCCACCCGCTGGGGCGCCGACAACGTCATGGACCTGTCGACGGGCCGCAACATCCACAACATCCGCGACTGGATCATCCGCAACTCGTCGGTGCCGATCGGCACGGTGCCGATCTACCAGGCGCTGGAGAAGGTGGACGGGGTCGCCGAGGACCTGACCTGGGAGGTCTACCGCGACACCCTGATCGAACAGGCCGAGCAGGGGGTGGACTATTTCACCATCCACGCCGGCGTTCGCCTGGCCTATGTGCCGCTGACGGCCAAGCGGGTCACCGGCATCGTCTCCCGCGGCGGCTCGATCATGGCCAAGTGGTGCCTGTTCCACCACAAGGAGAGCTTCCTCTACGAGCACTTCGCCGAGATCTGCGAGATCATGCGCGCCTACGACGTGTCGTTCAGCCTGGGCGACGGCCTGCGCCCGGGCTCGATCGCCGACGCCAACGACGCGGCCCAGTTCGCCGAGCTGCGCACCCTGGGCGAGCTGACCAAGATCGCCTGGGACCACGGCTGCCAGGTGATGATCGAAGGCCCCGGCCATGTGCCGATGCACAAGATCAAGGCCAACATGGACGAACAGCTCAAGCACTGCCACGAGGCGCCGTTCTACACCCTGGGGCCGCTGACCACCGACATCGCGCCCGGCTACGACCACATCACCTCGGCCATCGGCGCGGCGATGATCGGCTGGTTCGGCACCGCCATGCTCTGCTACGTCACGCCCAAGGAGCACCTGGGCCTGCCCGACCGCCAGGACGTCAAGGACGGGGTCATCACCTACAAGATCGCCGCCCACGCCGCCGACTTGGCCAAGGGCCACCCCGGCGCCAGGGCGTGGGACGACGCGCTCTCGCGGGCGCGTTTCGAGTTTCGCTGGGAGGACCAGTTCAACCTGGGGCTGGACCCGGAGACGGCGCGGAAATACCACGACGAGACCCTGCCGAAGGAGGCGATGAAGACCGCCCACTTCTGCTCCATGTGCGGGCCGAAGTTCTGCTCGATGAAGATCAGCCAGGACATCCGCCGCGACGCCGCCGCCCAGAACGACGTGGCTGCGGCAGGCATGGAGGAGATGGCCGGCAAGTTCCGCGACGCCGGCGGGGAGATCTACCAGAAGGTGTGAGGGGCCGGCCGAAAGCCTCATCCTTCGACAGGCCCGCGGATGAGGCTTCTACTGCCCGGTCGTCAAAGTCGGCCTCATCCTGAGCTTGTCGGGGACGAGGCCGCCCTCCGCCCTATTCCGCTCGCTGCGGCGCCGGCCAGGCGCGGACCATCACCGCGACCCCGACCGAGCCGAGGACGGAAAACACCCCGCAGGCCCACTGTTCCGGGCTCATGCCGATGGCGGCGTAGCGGCCCACGACCAGGCTGGCGACGACCACCAGGGCGGCGGAGCCCCATTCGGCGACGCGGGGGGAACGAATCAGTCTGACCATGACCTACTCATCGGCGCGGCGAAAAACTGGTGCGCCGCAACATGAAGAGCTTCGCCCCTCGGGTCGCTGCGACACGGCCGCGCAGCCGGCAGTATGCGGGCATGGGGCGTGGCTTGCGCGCCACCCGGCGTGTCGATTGCGCCGGCGCGCCTGCGGTTGCTTGACCCGTCGTCGTCGCCCCGTTCAAATCGCAGCCAGTGCGCGTATCCGGCGCCAGGGGGATTCATGAGGTTCTGGGCCAGGGTCTCGCGCGAGATGCGGTTCCTGCGGGGGTTGCTCGGCACCCTGGCGCGGGTGCGCTCGATCGCGCCCGATTCGGCCGACCTGGCCTGCGACGATCTCGAAGCCGCCGTGGATAAGTTCGGAGCGCGCACCGCCGTGGTGTTCGAGGGCCGCTCGGTCACCTACGCCCAGCTCGACGCCATGGCCAACCGCTACGCCAACTGGGCCAAGGGGCGAGGGATCAAGCGCGGCGACACCGTCGCCCTCTTCATGCCCAACCGGATCGAATATCTGGCGGTCTGGTACGGCCTGTCCAAGGTCGGGATGTCGACGGCCCTGATCAACAACCAGCTCAGCGGTGCGGCCCTGGTCCACTGCCTGAACGCCAGCGGGGCCTCCCACCTGATCGCCGACGCCGAGACCGCCCCGCTGTTCGAGGCGATCCGCGGCGAGCTCGCCCGCTCCATGACCGAATGGATCGTCGGCGGCGGCGCGCCGCGCGCCGACCGGGACCTGGACCAGACCCTCAAGGGGGTCTCTGCCCTGCGCCCCGAGCGCATCACCGCGCGCGCCGGCATGACCGCCAAGGACACGGCGCTCTACATCTTCACCTCGGGCACCACCGGTATGCCCAAGGCCGCCAAGGTCACCCACATGCGGGCGCAGCTCTATATGCGCGGCTTCGCGGCGGCGACCGAGGCCACGCCCGAGGACCGGATCTACATCGCCCTGCCGCTCTACCACGCCACCGGCGGGCTCTGCGCCGTAGGCGCGGCCCTGCTGAACGGGGCCGCCATCGTCCTGAAGCGCAAGTTCTCGGCCACCCAGTTCTGGGACGACGTGATGGCCGAGCGATGCACCATGTTCGTCTACATCGGCGAGCTGTGCCGCTACCTCGTCAACCAGCCGGAGCGGTCGGAGGAGCGGATGCACAAGCTGCGTCTGGCCTTCGGCAACGGCCTGCGCCCGGACGTGTGGGAGCGGATGTCCGCCCGCTTCCGCATTCCCCGGATCCTGGAGTTCTACGGCGCCACCGAGGGCAACATCTCGATCCTGAACTTCGACGGCAAGCTGGGCGCCGTCGGCCGCATCCCCAAATACGTCCGCAAGCGCTTCAACGTGAAGCTGGTGAAGTTCGACGTCGAGACCGAACAGCCGATGCGGGCCGCCAACGGCCTGTGCGTCGAGTGCCGGCCTGGCGAGGTCGGCGAGGCCCTCGGCAAGATCGGCGCAGAGGCCCGAACCGCCTACGCCGGCTACGCCGACAAGGCCGCCTCCAGCGCCAAGATCCTCAAGGACGTGTTCGAGAAGGGCGACGCCTGGTTCCGCACCGGCGACCTGCTGCGCCAGGACGACGAGGGCTATTTCTACTTCGTCGACCGCATCGGCGACACCTTCCGCTGGAAGGGCGAGAACGTCGCCACCACCGAGGTCGCCGGCCGGCTTGACGAGGCGCCGGGCGTGCTCGAGGCCAATGTCTACGGCGTGCACGTTCCCGATGCGGACGGCCGCGCCGGCATGGCCGCCCTTGTGGTCGACGACAGCTTCGATCCGGCCGCCTTCACCGCCTTCGTCGAAGGGAACTTGCCGGCCTTCTCGCAGCCGGTGTTCCTGCGTCTGCAGCCGCAGATCGACACCACCGGCACCTTCAAGCACCGCAAGGCCGACCTGGTGGCCGACGGCTTCGACCCCGCCCGCACCAAGTGCAAGCTTTACGTCAAGCTGCCGAACAAGGGCTACGCCAAGCTGACCCCCGGCGTGTTCGCCAAGATTCAGGCCGGCGAGATCCGGCTTTAGGGCTTAGCTCTTCCCTCGCGCTCTTACGCGCGGGGGAGTGGCTGCAGGATGCGGGGTTCGCTTGATCCGTCATGCGCCCTGCAGCCCCCTCCACGCCTTTGGCGGTCCTCCTTCCCCCGGCCAGAAGAGGCCGGGGGAAGGAGTTCAGCTAGCGCGTCGCCACCCGCAGGGTCGCACCCAGGGTCCGCGGCGCGCCGAGGAACGCCCCGATGGTGCCCGTCTGGAACGGGGCGCCGAAGGCGACCTGGACATAGTGCTGGTCGAACAGGTTCTGGGCCCACAGCTCAAGGCGCCACGCCCCGTCGGCCGCGCCCACCCCCACCCGGGCGTTCACCAGCGCAAAGCCGGTCTGGACCTTCAACGGATCGAGGTCCGAGCCGGTGTTGTAGCTCGACGAGTATTTGACGTCGGCGCTGGCCCGCGCGGTCAGGCCGGCTCCGACCGGCCGCTCCAGCGCCGCCCCCAGCGAGGCCGACCACAAGGGCGCGAACGACAGCCGAGAGCCCGACAGCCGGGGCAGGCCGGCGATCGCGTCCGGCCCATATTCGGTCTGGGCGTGGACCACCCCGCCCTGCAGGGTCAGGCCGGCCATCGGCGTACGGTAGAGGAAGTCCAGGTCCAGGCCTTTGGCCGTGACCTTGGGGATCGAGCGCACCGTGAAGGTGGTGCCCAGGAAGGTGTTGAGCTGGAAGTGGCTGTAGTCCTGCTCGAACAGGGCGGCGTTGAGCAACAGCGCGCCTCCCAGCCAGCTGGTCTTGGCGCCGACCTCGTAGTCGTCCACCAGCTCGCGGGCGAAGGCGGTGGAGGCGTCGGGGACCAGGCCGGTCTGGCTGCGGTCGAGGTTGAAACCGCCGGCCTTGTAGCCGCGGGCGTAGCTCGCATAGAGGCTGGCCGCCGGCCCCGCCCGGTAGAGCGCCTGGGCCGAGCCGGACCATTCGCCTTCCGTCAGCTTCTGGGTCTGGGCCAGGTTGTTGAAGGCCGGGTTGGACCAGGGCAGGCACAGGGTCGCCACGCTGGCGGCCCGTTGAGCCTGGGCCGCCGCGCAGCCGGCCCCGGCGTCGGAATTGGAGAAGTTCGCCACGACGCGCTTGTGTTCGTCGGTGTAGCGCAGGCCGGCCGACAGGGAGAAACGGTCGGTCAGGCGCAGGGTCTGGTGGGTGAAGACCGCGACGCTCTCCTCGCGCTGGTCGTAACGGTCGTCGAGGCCCTGGCCGGCGGGGAAGATGGTCCCGGCCGCGCGGCCGGTGGTGGTGGGCAGCGAGTTGGCGTTGGCGCCGCCCGTCAGCACCAGGGACAGGTAGCGCTCGTAGTCGGTCCCGTAGAGGAAGCGGTCGCGGCGGTTCAGCGTCTCATGCTGGTAGTAACCGCCCACCAGCCAGTCGAGCCGGCCGCTGGTCCCCGCCAGGCGCAGTTCCTGGCTGAGGGTGCGGAAACGGTTGGAGAAGCTGCCGTCGTCGGGCCGGTAGGCGACGTCGACGCTGGTGAAGTCCCAGTCCTGGCCCAGGGACGCCTTCCACTCGCGCCAGGCCGTCAGGCTCGTCAGGCGGCCCCACCCCAGGTCGATGTCGGCCTGGGCCGAGACGCCGCCGTCGTGGATGTGCTCGGCCGTGCCGCGGTTGGAGTAGGCGACGCGGGCCCAGGGGTCGGCCGCGCCTTGCGCCACGCCGCCGTCGGGGGCGAGCCCGGCCAGGTAGCGGGCCGAGGGACCGACGTTGAGCTGGACGCCGACGCAGCAGTTCTCTTCGCGCCGGGTGTAGTCGGCGATCAGCCGCAGGCTGGCCTTGGGGCTGGCGGCGATCGCCAGCTGGCCGCGCAGGGTCCACAGGTCCTGGTCGTCGTCCCGGGTCTCGGTCCGCGGCCCTGCGCCGGTGCGCACGCCATAGTAGCCGTCGCGCTGGCGCACGGCTCCGTACAACCGCGCGGAAACCGTCTGCGATAAAGGCCCGGTCACGGAGGCCGAGCCGCCCCAGGTCCCGTGCTCGCCCGCGGTGGCTTCGCCGGCGGCGCTGAAGGTCGAGGACGGCGGCGCGGTCAGGACGCCGATCACGCCGGCCGAGGTGTTCTTGCCGAACAGGGTGCCTTGCGGGCCCTTCAGCACTTCGATGCGGTCGATCTCGCCCAGGTCGGTCAGGGCCACGCCGTTGCGGGGGCGCATCACGCCGTCGACGGCGACGCCGACCGAGGATTCCAGGCCGGGATTGTCGCCCACGGTGCCGACGCCGCGGATGCGGGCGGTGGTGTAGGTGGCGTTGGAGGTCGAGGCGACCAGCAGCCCGGGGGTGACGACGGCCAGGTCCTTGATGTCGCGCACGCCTGCGTCCTGCAGGCGCTGGGCGGACAGGACGGTGACGGAGATCGGTGTCTCCTGCAGGCGCGCCTCACGCTTTTCGGCGGTGACGACGATCTCGCTCAAGGGGCCGGGGACGGTCTGGGCCTGGGCGGAGGCCGCGAGCGCGATAAGGGAGGCCGAGGCCAGCAGCAGGGTGGGGAGGTGCATTTTTTCTCTCAAGCCCGACGGGGCGCCCGGCGAACTAGCTCAGCCGTTGGGGCCTGCCAACCGCGCCCAAGCCTGTCGTCCGCCGGCCGTGGCCTTGAGGTGACAATGATTTTTGATCACTTGCGCGGGCGGGCCTCATGGCTCACCTCAAGCCGATGCCGGTCTCTCCCGCCTACCGTCCCGACCCGCGTTTCATGGCGCTGGGTCCCGAGTTCGCCGATGCGGTCGAGCCGGCGGCCTTCCCCAAGGCCCTGGTGCGCTTCCGCAACGACCGCGCCGCCGCCACCGTCGGCCTGGAGGGGCTGACGGAGCACGAATGGGTGGCGCACTTCGCCCGGTTCGAGCCCCTGCCGGACAACCAGCCCCGGCCCCTGGCGATGCGCTACCACGGCCACCAGTTCCGCAGTTACAACCCCGACCTCGGCGACGGCCGCGGCTTCCTGTTCGCGCAAATGCGGGAGGTCGGCGCCGGCCGATTGCTCGACCTCGGCACCAAGGGTTCGGGCCAGACCCCCTGGTCGCGGGCCGGCGACGGACGGCTCACCCTCAAGGGCGGGGTGCGCGAGGTGCTGGCGACCGAGATGCTCGAGGCCCTGGGCGTCCCCACCTCCCGCAGCTTCTCGCTGATCGAGACCGGCGAGGCCCTTTACCGCAACGACGAGCCGTCGCCGACCCGCTCGGCGGTGCTCACCCGCCTGTCGTGGAGCAATGTCCGGTTCGGCACCTTCCAGCGGCACGCCCACGCCGACCGGGACGACCTGATCCGTGTACTGATCGACCATGTGGTCGAGCTCTACTATCCCGAGCTGCTGGTTTTGGAGGGCGAGGCTCGCGCGGTCGCCCTGCTGGGAGCGGTGGTCGAACGCAGCGCCCGGCTGGCCGCGCGCTGGATGGCCGCGGGCTTCGTCCACGGGGTGCTTAACACCGACAACATGAACATCAACGGCGAGAGCTTCGACTACGGCCCCTACCGTTTCCTGCCCCGCAACGACCCCGGCTTCACCGCCGCCTATTTCGACCACTCCGGCCTCTACGCCTTTGGCCGCCAGCCGGAGACGGTGATGTGGAACCTGAGCCAGCTCGGCGGCTGCCTCACCCTGGCGGCGGACCGGGAGCCCCTGATCGAGGCCTTGAACCGGTTCGCGCCCCACTACCGCGACGCGCTGGCCGGGGCGATCGTAGCGCGGTTGGGGCTGACGAGCCGCGGCCCGGACGCCGACCTGGCCCTGGCCAACGCCGCCTTCCGGGTCCTGGGCGAAGGGGGCGAGGCCCTGCGCTGGGAACCGCTGTTCTTCGACTGGTTCGGCGGTGCGGCCTCCGAGGCCCGCGCCCTGGCCGGGCCGCGGGCGGGACTCTATGCGGGCGAGCAGGCGCAGGCCTTCCGGACGCTGCTCGCGGATTTCAAGCCGGGCGACGCCGGCCGGCTGAAGCTCGACGCCTTCGCCCGGCCGGAGCCGGAGGAGCTGCTCTACGACGAGATCGAGTCGATCTGGGCGGCCATCGCCGACCACGACGACTGGGGGCCGTTCGAGCAGAAGATCGCGCGGATAAGGCAGACGGGCGCGGCGTACGGCCTCACCAACTGACCGTCAGGGCTCCACGCCCTCCAGCATCGCCTCGTGGTCGCGGGCGCGTTCGGCCTGGCCGGGGCCCTTGGCCAGCTCGGTCCTGAGGTGGTCCATGTCTAGCTCGTTCTCCCAGCGGGCCACCACCAGGGTCGCCACCCCGTTGCCGACCAGGTTGGCGAAGCCGCGGCATTCGCTCATGAAGCGGTCGACCCCGACCAGCAGGGCCAGGGCCTGGATCGGAATGGTGGGCACCACCGCCAGGGTGGCGGCCAGGGTGATGAAGCCGGAGCCGGCCACCCCGGCGGCGCCCTTGGACGTCAGCATCGCCACCCCCAGCAGGGTCGCCTCCTGCACCAGGGTCAGGTGGGTCCCGGTCGCCTGGGCCAGGAACACGGTTGCCAGGGTCATGTAGATATTGGTGCCGTCGAGGTTGAAGCTGTAGCCGGCGGGCACCACCAGGCCGACCACGGTCTTGGACGCCCCCAGGCGTTCGAGCTTCTCCATCAGCTGCGGCAGGGCGGCCTCCGAGGACGAGGCGCCGAGCTGGATGACGATCTCCTCGCGGATGTAGTTGAGGAAGCGGAAGATCGAGAAGCCGACGAGGCGGGCGATCAGGCCCAGCACCACCACCACGAACAGGGCCGCGGTGAGATAGAAGGTCCCCACCAGGGCGCCGAGCTGGACCAGGCTGCCCAGGCCGTACTTGCCGATGGTGAAGGCCATGGCTCCGAAGGCGCCGACCGGGGCGGCGCGCACGACGATGTGGATGATCGAGAAGAACAGCTTGGCCGCCGAGTCGAAGAAGCCGGCGACCTGGCCGCCGAAGGCCCCCAGGCGCGAACAGGCGAAGCCGGTCAGGATGGCGATGAGCAGCACCTGCAGCAGGTCGCCGCCGGTGAAGGCGCCGAGGAAGGTGTCGGGGATGAGGTTGAGCAGGTGGCCGGCGACGGTGTCGGCCTTGGCCTGCTTCAGGTAGCCGGCGGCGATGTTGGGGTCGAGGGTGGCGGGATCGATGCCGAAGCCCGCGCCGGGGCGCACCACTTCGCCGACCACCAGGCCGAGGATCAGGGCGAAGGATGAGACCAGCTCGAAATAGAGCAGGGCCTTGCCGCCGACCCGTCCGAACTTCTTCAGGTCGCCCATATGGGCGATTCCGCCGGCGACCGTGCAGAAGATCACCGGGGCGATGATCATCTTGATCAGCTTGATGAAGGCGTCGCCCAGGGGCTTCAGCGCCGCCCCGGTCTCAGGCCAGAGCGCCCCAACCAGAATCCCCAGCGCGATGCCGATCAGCACCTGCACATAGAGCTTCTTCAGCCACTTCAACGCACCCATGTCCCGCCCCTGTTTCGCGTCCCCGGCCGCCAAGCCAACAGAAAACTGGGCTCGCGTCCATGAGGCGATGGTCAAGAGTTGAGGGGCGGGGCGTCGTCAGCCCACCGGTTCTCCGGTGACGGGGCGGCCGTTGCCGTAGACGCGGCCGTTCACGGTGATGTCGATGAAGCTGCCCTGGGTGCGCCCGTCCTTCAGGGGATGGATGCGGGCTATGATCTTGTCGCCGGCCTTGAGCACGCTGGGGGTCAGGCCCTGGCCGCGCATGGCGGGGGGCGTGCCGCACTCGATGCCCCACTCCTGCGGCGCGCCGCCGCCGGCGGGGACCACCACCATGTCCACCCATGAGTGAGGCATGGTGTAGGCGAAGCTCTTGACCGTGCCTTCCAGGGTCACGGTCTTGGCCCGGTCGAACATGGCCGCGGAGTGGTGGGCCAGGGCGGCGCCGGCCGGCAGGACCAGGGCTGCGGCCAGGGCCGCCAGGAAACGGGCTTTCATCGACAAAATTCCTCCGCAACTTTTTTTCCAGCATGGCCTCGGCCATGAGCATGTCAACGGCGGTGGACCAAAACCGCCGCGACGCTTGACTGCGGGGCTGGGAACCAGATGCTCGCGCAAAGCCACAAGAAGCCATTCCGGAGGACACCATGATCCCATGCCGCGCCCGCTCAGCCCTGTTGGCCGCCGCCCTGGCCTGCGCCCCCCTGGCCGCCGCGGCGCAGGGCGTGCCCCTGCAGCCCGGCCAGACCGCCGGCGCGCGGGATTACCAGCCGCCCTCGCCGGCCGACGCCCGATACGTGGCGCCGCGGGTGGGCCGGGACTACCTCGCCGCCCTGGCCAGGTTGCCGGACTGGAACGGCATGTGGGCTGGGGACCGGTTCCCCGGCATGCGGGCCTACTGCGCCACCTGCGCCGACTTCCGCCTGGCGCCCGACTTGGCGCCGGCGGATTCCGCCGGCCGCAACCCCTCGTTCCCGATGGGGTCCAAAGACCTCGGCATCCCCTACAACGCTGAATACATGAAGGTCTACGACGACAAGATCGAGAAGGCCAAGCGCGGCGGCGACATCGACCCCGACAATTGCCTGGCCCCCCATCCGACCCCCGACGCCATGACCACCGCCTTCGACATCAACGGCGGCGTCGATATCCAGGTGCGCCCGGGCGAGGTGCGGCTGGTGTGGGACTGGCTGAACGCCACGCGCCGGATCTACACCGACGGCCGTGGTCATCCGGGGGCGGACGACCTGTGGCCGACCTACATGGGCCATTCGGTCGGCAAGTGGGAGGGCGACACCCTGGTGGTCGACACCGTCGGCATGTTCCCCGGCGCCTACGACCAGACCGGCGCGCCCTTCAGCGACAAGATCCACATGGTCGAGCGGATGCGGATGATCGCCAAGGACAAGCTGGAGAACGTCATGACCATCGACGACCCCGTCATGCTGGCCAAACCCTTCACCGTGCGGCGGACCTACACCCGCGTACCGCTGGAGAAGAACGCCATCATCGGCTCCTACTGCTCGGACGTGCGCGATTCCAACAGTTCGGTCCCGGCCTCGCTGATCCAGTAGCGCCCAAGGCCGGCTAAGCCCACAGCGCCTTGCTGGCCAGCCGGGCGCCCTGCGCCAGGGCCTCCAGCTTGGCCCACTGGATCGACGGGTGGAGCCGCCGGTTGAACTGCTCCTGGGCGAAGCCGCAGTCGGTCCCGGCGATGACGTTCTCGCGCCCCACCAGGCGGGCGAACTGCTGGATGCGGTCGGACACCAGCTCCGGGTGTTCGACCACGTTGGTCGAGTGGCTGATGACCCCGGGGGTGAGGATGCGGCCCTCGGGCAGCTTGACGTCCTTCCAGACCTTCCACTCGTGCTCGTGGCGGGGGTTGGCCGCCTCGATCAGCAGGGATCCGGCCCGGACCTTCAGCACCATGTCGACGATCTTGGCCAGGGGAACGTCGGTGGTGTGCGGCCCCGGCCAGCTTCCCCAGCAGACGTGGTAGCGGACGCGGTCCTCGGGGATGCCCTCCAGGGCGTGGTTGAGCACGTCGACCTGGCGCCCGAGCCAGCGGTGGTAGTCGTCGAAGCCGGCGGGGGGGACCATGCGGTCGTAGGTCACCGCCGCGCGGGCGTCGTCGATCTGCAGCAGGAATCCCGCGTCGACGATGGCCCGGTATTCGACCCGCAGGGCCTCGGCCAGGGCGAACAGGAAGTCGTCGTCGGTCTTGTAGTACTCGTTCTTGCGGTCGGGGATGGCGCTGGACGGGGCGGCCACCGGCATGAAGGCCTCGACCGCCCCGGTGGCGGCCACGGCGGCCTTCAGGTTGTCGATGTCGCGCTGCAGCTCGGCCTGGCCGATGTATTCGATGGGGGCGACGCAGACGGCGTCGGTCCGGGTCACTTTCGACCACTTGCCGCCGTCGCCCCCGGACTCGAGTTCGGCGTAGAACTCGCCGAAGCGTTCGCGGTCGGCGCCGCGGGCGAAGGGGTCGGCGCCGGGCTTGATCGGGCGTTGCTCGAAGCCGCCCAGGCGCGTCAGGGCGTATAGCGACCAGCTCGTCGACTTGCCGAACTCGCCGTCGTCGACGACGTCGACGCCGACGTCCAGTTGCTGGCGCACCACCTCTTCCACGGCCTGGCGCAGCGTCGCGTCATAGGCGGCCTCTGCGGCGGCCTCGCCTTCCTGCCTGCGCTTGAACAGGTCGAGCAGGTGTTCGGGCCGGATCAGGCTGCCGACGTGGGAGGTGAGGATGCGGTCGGTGCTGCGGCGCATCGGGCGCGAAGCGGCGGGACTGGGGCTCATGGAACGGCCATCTCTGCGGCGCCGCGACGGTAAAAGGCGGCGGAGAAACCGTCTCCCACTTTTCGAGGCGGATGTCGTCCCACTTCTAAGGTGTGCTAACAATTTTCCTGCCTGGGTGGGACGCGGATCGGGCCGAACGGCGCCGCCGGCCCGCCGGCGACGCTCAGGCTCGACCTTCGAGGCGACGGGCTTTCTCGACCAGCACCTGCGCCTGGCGGACCGAGGCGGCGTCGATCATCCGTCCGTCCAGCACCACGGCGCCTCGCCCGGCGGCGGCTCCCGTCTCCAGCGCGTCCAGGATACGGCGGGCCTGCTCGACCTCCTCGGCGCGGGGACTGAAGGCGGCGTTGACGGCGGCGATCTGGTCGGGATGGATCGCCCACTTGCCCTCGAAGCCCAAGGCCGCCGCGCGCCGGGCGCTCCACGCCAGCCCTTCGGCGTCCCTGAAGTCGGCATAGGGCCCGTCCAGCGGCCTCACCCCTGCGGCCCTGGCGGCCACTACGATCCGCGACAGGGCGTAGTGCCAGGGGTCGGCCATATGCGTGGTCCGCGCGCCTTGAACGTCCGGATCGGACAGCAGGGCGTAGTCGGGGACCGCCCCGCCGATCGAGGTGGTGCGCGCGCCGATCGAGGCGGCGTAGTCGCCGGGCCCGAAATGCAGGCTTTCGATCCGGGGCGAGGCGCGGGCGATGGCGTCGACGTTCTGCAGTCCCTGGGCGGTCTCGATCTGCAGTTCTAGCCCGATGGGCCGCCCACGCCCGGTGGCGGCCTCGATCTGGCTCAACAGCATGTCCAGGACGTGGACGTCGGCGGGCGTCCCCACCTTGGGCAGCATGATCAGGTCCAGCCGCAGCCCCGCCTGCTCGGCCACCTCTATCAGGTCGCGGTACATGAAGGGGGTGTCCAGCGCATTGATCCGTACGGAGACGGCCCGCCGGCCCCAGTCGATATCGTTCAGGGCGGCGATGACGGTCTTGCGGGCGGCCGCCTTGTCGCCCGCGGCCACCGCGTCCTCCAGGTCGAGCAGCACCACGTCGGCGGCGCTGGCCGCGGCCTTTTCGATGAACCGGGGCGAATGGCCGGGCACGGCGAGCTGGGACCGGTTCAGGCGGACGGGGAGGGTCATGGCGTCAACCTATCATCGCTTTCGCATACGCCGTCAGCGGACGGGCGCTCCCGGCGAAGGCGCGGCGGCGTCGATCGTCACTAGGCCATGCTTGTGCAGCCAGGTCACCGTGCGCACCACCCGCCACCGGGGCTGGGTCGGCGCCGCGCGCAGGACGTCCTCGACCGTGGCCTGCGGCATCGCCGCCATCCGCTCGGCCAGCGCTTGCAGGTCCTCGCCGGCGACCACCACCCCCCGCACCGGCGCGACCCCGGCCCGGCCGGCCAGGGCCTCCACCGCCGAGACGAAGCCGGGGGCGAGGGTGATCCGGTCCGTCCCCGCGAGCATGCGGGTGGGATAGGCGGCGAAGCTGCGGAACGGATCCGCACGCGCCGGATTGCCCGCCCTGGAAGGGTCGCGCGGCGCCACCTCGGCGTCGACCTTGCGGCGGTGGCCCAGCTCGGCCCAGAGCTCCTGGTAGCGGGCGATCACCCGGCTCCAGTCGTATTCCGCCCAGGCCCGACCCCGCGCCGCCTCGCCCATCCGCGCCCGCAGACCGGCGTCGGCGATCAGGGCGGTGAAGGCCTCGGCCATCGCCTCGACATCGACCGAGACCGCCATGGCCGTGGCGCCGACGTACTGTTCGTAGGCGATCTGCCTGAAGTCGTAGGCCTGGGACATGTAGGCTCCGCCCCCCGCCGGCGGGGTCAGGGTGGGGGCCAGGAAGCCGGTCTCGCCGTGGACGATGGTGTCCTTGAGCCCGTTCCAGTCCGAGCCGACCACCGGCAGGCCGGCGGCCATCGCCTCCACCGGCGACAGGCCGAAGCTCTCCTGGATGTTGTCGGAGGGCAGGGTGTAGATGTCGCCCGCCTGCCACACCTGCTCCCACACCCCCGGCTCGCGGCCGTCGAGCACGTGCAGGGTCACGTCGGGGCAGAGTTCGGCGGCGCCGTTCCTGAACACCCCCTCCTGGAAGGCGTCGGCGAACCAGCTCGCCAGCAGCAGATGGACCTTCGCCCCGGTGCGCACCGCGGCCCGCTGCAGGGCGAGGTACAGGGGATAGGGGTGGGCCTTGGCGTGGAAGCTCAGCCGGGCTGCGAACAGGACCAGCACCGCGTCGTCGGGCACGCCCAGGCGCTGGCGGATCGCCGTGCGCGCTGTCGGGTCGGCGGCGAAGTCCTGGCAGCGGACCCCCAACGGGATGACGGGAAGCTGCAAGCCGGCGGTCCGGGCCTGGGCGCCGAGCCGGGCGCGCAGGTAGTCGGCCTGTTCCTCGATCGCGCCTTCGACCACCGAGCGGACGGCGCGCGAGGTGCAGATCAGGGCGTCCCAGCTCTGCACCGGCCCGGTCATCAGCGAGGCGAAGGCGTCCATCGCCG
The DNA here is from genome assembly GCA_035493215.1 of Caulobacteraceae bacterium. Lineage (GTDB taxonomy): Bacteria > Pseudomonadota > Alphaproteobacteria > Caulobacterales > Caulobacteraceae > NCED01. The sequence goes on along the minus strand of DATJIO010000047.1, from coordinate 15,984 downwards.
TGTGGCTGCAGATGGTGTGGGTGACGCCGGTCAGGCTCCAGGCCCGCTGGTCGATGGCGCGGCGGTGGAAGGCGTGGGCGGCGCCGACGGGACCCGCCACATGCAAGGCGCCGGCCTTGATCATGGCGTCGACCTCGAGCTGGTCGCACCAGTGCGTCGGCGCCGCGCCGCCGAATTGGCGCACGGCCTGTTCGAAGCTGGCCCGCGATTGTTGGTTCTCGCCGTGGCCGACGAAGGCGTCGACGCCCGAATGCTCGACGAAGCCGCGCAGGAACCCCAGGCCGGCGGTGCGCCGGCCCATCGGCTGGGCGCCGGGTACGAATGAATCGTCGTTGTATGAGATGGCGGCGTTGGCTGGAGCGCTCAAGTTTGGGTTCCGTGAAGCGGTCGGGCGGTGTGCAGCAAGCTTGTCCCCGAAATCCGGCGGCAAGGCCAGGGAGGCGGCAGGGGCGGCGCGGCGGCGATTGCATCCCCACCCGGCGGGCGGCAAGGTCGCGGCAACAGGAGGAGACAAGATTATGTTCGCAAGTCTTTTGGCGGCCGCCGCCGTCGCCGCGACGACCGCGCCGAGCCTTCCGGCGGACATCGATCCGAAGTCGCTGTCGCGCCTGGCGCCCCTCGACCGGGCCGCGCTGAGCCCCGAGGGGCAGCGGGTCTATGACGTGATCCGCGGCGCGAACGCCGCCATTCCCCTGAACGGTCCCGCGCCCATCTCGATGTACAGCCCGGGCGCGGCGGAGCCCATCGACCGCCTAAACCAATACCTGCGCAAGACCGTGGTCGGTCCGCGCTATTTCGAGCTCTCGGCGCTCACCGCCGCCCGGGAGTTCGACCAGTTCTACGAATGGACCGGCCACGAGCCTGCGGGGCGTCGGGCCGGGCTGGACGCGGCGGTGATCGACGCGGTCAAGTTCGACCGCCCGGTGGCCGGCCTGCCCGAGAAGGACGCCACGGTCATCAGCTTCGGCCGCGCCCTGTTCCGCGAGCACAGGATCAGCCCTGCCCTGTGGGCCAAGACGGTCGAACTGTTCGGCCAGCAGGGCGCTGTCGAGATCTCCGCCATCATGGGCGACTACGCTCTGGCCGCGGTCCTGCTGATCGCCGCCGACCAGCACCTGCCCGTCGACCGGCCGTCGCTGCTGCCGCCGAAATAGCGGCGGCTGAGAATTCTCGAGCGGGGTGGACGCCGGTTCGCGCGGGGAAACTGCGTCGGATCAAACAGGTCTAGCGCATGACCCCGGTGCGCCCCCAGCGAGTAGCGGCCGGGTTGGGGCCGCACCGTCAGCCGGTGCGGGGCGTGGTCAACCTCTGCGCCTGGGGATGGAATGGCCAAGCCGATTGCCCCGCCCCCGATTCCCGTTAAGCTTTCGGTAACGCTTAGGCCGGCTCGGGGGATGGTCGTGAACCTGTTGCAGATCACTGGGGCAGTTCGAGACGGCAGCACGAAAAAGCTGGAAAAGCTGCTGTCCATCCTAGATCAGGACCGGGCGCGCGACACCTCCCAAAAGATGCTTGAAGGAACCCGCTCCATTGGCGAGTCCCACGAATCTATAGAAAGCGCGCTTGAAGAGACGAGCAGGGCGCTTTCCTGCGTCCGGTCTGTTGAAGAGACCTTGGCCCGCGCCCGCTCGACCTTGACGAGCGAGTTCGAAGCGCGGCGGTCGGACCGCTCCGAGCTGGTCGCCCTGACCGCCCTGTACGATCAGACCAGCCAGGAGCTCGACGCCCTGCGCCAGCGCGAGGCCGAGCTGCAGCGGCGGCTGGGCTCCCTCGAAGACGCCCTGGTCGAACTGCGGGCGGCCAAGCTCCAGATCGAGCTGACGGCGAGCGCCCGCGAGGCCGAGGTCTCGCGCCTGACCACCAGCCTGGCGGCCGTCCGCGCCGAAAGCCTCGAGTTCAAGAACAGCGGCGACAAGGCCATCGCCCACGCCCAACGGCTCGAGGACGACAACGGCCGTCTGCGCGTCAAGGTCGACGAGACCGAGGTCCGGCGCCAGCAGGCCGAAGCCCAGGCGGCGACGGCGGTCCAGGCGCGCGGCCTGCTCGACGTCGAGCGCGGCGTGCTGGAGCGCCGGGTCGAGACCATCATGGGCGAGCTCAGCCGCGCCAGCCGCGCCGTGGCCGATCTCGAGGCGCAACTGGCGGCCGACAAGGTCCGGGTCCGGGGCCTGGAGGTCACGGCCCAGTCCTCGAGCGCCGAGGCCGAGCGGCTTGGACGGCTGATCGAAGAGCAGGCCGAGAAGATGCGTTCGCAGGTCGAGCTCGCCGAGCTGCGCATGGCGACCTCGCAGGCCCGCACCACGCGCCTCGAAGAAGACAACGCCGAGCTCGGGCGCCAGTTGCAGGAGTCCATAGCCCGCGACCGCAACGCCGACCGCGAGAACGGCGAGCTGAAGCTGCGGCTGAAGCAGGCGGAAGACCAGATCGCCAGCCTGGCGTCGGACCTGACCGTCACCCGCAAGGAGCTGGCGTCGGTGGAGGTCGCCCGCGCGGCGGCGGTGGACCGTAGCGACAGGTTGGCCGAGACGTCCGAAGCCCGGCTGGCCGACGTCCAGCGGCTCGAAGAGCAGGTCGAGGTGCTGAACAGCCGCTACGACGGCCTGGCCCATGACATGATCAAGGAGCGCTCCTCCGCGGACGCCCGCGCCAAGACCCTGTCGGCGGCGGTCGAGCGCGAACGCAGCGAGCGCCACCTGGCGTCCGGCGCCCTGGAGGCGGCCCGGAAGGATCGCGCCCGGCTCCACCTCGAAGTGCTGAAGACCGGCCGGGGCGTCAACGTCCCCGTTCCCGTGCCCGAGGACGTCCTAGAAGAACACGCGAGCTGAGCACGCCAGGCGAAAGTGCGAGCGGTTTTCAGCCCGGAGTCTTGACCCACTAGCGCGCGACCTTGAACGCCAGGGTCGCGGTCCCGGGGGCCGCCCCTTTGGGGTCGCTGGATGTGTCGATCCCGGCTGCGCGGGCGACCTGGGCGCCGGCGACGTCCTCGAGGATGGGCTGGGCGACCAAGGCGTAGTCGCCGGCTCGCCAGGGGTCGAGCGGGATGAATCGCCATTCCATTTCGCCGGGGGCGACGACCGCCTCGCCTTCGACCGGCGCGCCACGGTCCTGCACGCCGAGCGCGCTGCTCATGAGGTCCTGGTCGAGGGGCCCGGGGAAGCTGACGATCAGGGGCTCGCGGCCGCCCGCAGGCGGCGCGGTGATCCGCCAGGCCTTCGGATCCAAGGGTTGCAGCTGGGCCTCGCCGACCTGGAAGGCGCGCCGATAGGGCTGGCGCAACGGCAGGCCGTTGGCGTCGCGCCAGTCCGGTCCGATCACCAGGGTATAGCTGCGCCCGGTCTGGAGCGGCCGTCCCATCCGCGGGTCTTTCCCGCGCGTCCGGTCGAAGACCAGGGTGAAGCGGGTGCGGGCGGGATTCCAGAAAGCGCTTTCCAGCGGCGGGAGCGGCTGGGGCGGCCCCCGGCCGCGGCCGTCCAACAGCTGCAGGTTGCGCGCGCCGTAGCGCAGGCTCATCGGCGCGGAGAACTGGACGTACAGCCGTCGCAGGTTCTCCGGCACGACCGCGGCGGTGGGATAGACCGCGGCCACCTCCGTCGACGGCGGGGTCGCGGGCGCGGGCCGCTCGAAGGTGAAGACCAGGGGCGCGAGGGGCGCGGCGGGAGAACCGGGCAGACGGGCCCGGTCGAGACGGACCCGATAGGGCAGGCCCCGGTCGAAAGGGTAGGCCGGCGTGAACCGCACCGCTCCGCCCGCGACCGAATAGGCGCCGGCGACCGGCGGCTCGTCGGGGCCGGTCGAGACCTGCAGCAGCTCGGCCCATTGCGTCGGCGTGAAGCGCGCCTTGGCCAGGGCGCGCACGGCGTCACGTCCGAGGCCGGTTACCTCCAGATAGGGGGCGTCGGTGCGCTTGCTCCCGCCCAACCGGACAGCCGGCGCGGCGCCGGGATCGTCAGGAGGGCTGCATGCCGGGGCGCCGACGATCAGGAGCGCCAGAACCGCTACGCATGACCTGCGCCATCCCATGGCGTCGGTCTAATGGATGAACAACAGGGCGACCAGCACCAAGGTGGCGATCCAGAAGGTCTCGGCGATCATCAGGGCGACCGGGCGCCAGCCGGCGGTGACCAGGCTCTTGAAGGATGTCTTCATCCCCAGGGCGGCGATGGCGATCACCAGGCACCAGCGTGAGACGACGGCCGCGCCGTCGATGGCGAGGGGGGGGAGCCAACCCATGCTGCGCGCCGCGACCAGGGCGGCGAAGCCGACCAGGAACAGGGGCACCGGCGGCACGGCGCCGCCCCCCGCGTGGTTGCGCATATACATGGCGATGGCGAAGACCGCCGGCAGCAGCAGGCTGACCCGCAACAGCTTGACGTAGGTGGCGATGTCCCCGGTCTGCACCGAGACGGCGTAGCCGGCCCCGACCACCTGGGCGACGTCGTGGATGGTGCCGCCGAGGAAGATGCCGGCATGGACGGGGTTCATTCCGAACAGGGGCACCAGCATCGGATAGACGATCATGGCGATGGTCGAGAGCGCGGTCACCGACACCACCGTGACGATGGTGTCGCGTTCGTGCTCCGGGGTCTTGGGCATGACCGAGGCGATGGCCAGGGCGGCCGAGGCGCCGCAGATCCCGACCGCGCCGCCCGAGAGGATGCCGAAGGTCGGCCGCAGCCCGAGCAGTCGCGCCGCCAAGGCGCCCAGGCCGATGGTGGTCGCCACCCCGACGATGACGATGGCGATCGGGCCGATTCCCAGTCCCATGATCTGCTCGAAGGTGATCCGCGCCCCGAGCAGGGCCACCCCAAGGCGCAGGATCATCTTGGACGAGAACTCGATGCCGGGGATGCAGCGGCCCTCCTCGTGGAGGAAGTGGAAGGCCATGCCGAACAGCAGGGCGTAGAGCATGACCGGGGCGTTGTAGTGCTGCGACAGCCAGGTGGCCGCCAGGCCGGCGGTGACGGTGGCCACGGCGCCGGGGTAGATCAGCCGCAGGGCCTCGAGGCCGGAAATCCTCGGCCTGGTCGCGGCCGGCGTACCCTCGAACCCGTCCAGCCCCTCCATCCCGTCGAGGGAGTGGAAGATGCTGCGCGCCCGCTCGCTGTCGGTGGGCAGGTTCGCCCCAAGCCAGCTCGTCATGACCGTCGCCCCCGACCGATCCGCGATCCGGAATCGGCTAGCCCTTCGTTTGTAAGGCGCGAAGTGAAGGCTAGGCCAGATCGTTTATCGCGCCCCGCGCTTGGCGGCGTCCTTCCCGACCTCCGCCGGCTAGCGGACAGGGTCGGGAGCGCAACCGCCAAGGAGGCCCGGCGCTTGGTGTTGCGCCCCGCCGGGCCGTTGTGGGTCAAGGATTCGATTGGCGGCCCGGGAGGGACTCGAACCCCCGACCTCTGCTTTAGGAAAGCACTGCTCTATCCTGCTGAGCTACCGGGCCGCACGGGGGCCGTGATAGCAAATCGAATGCGTCGGGCGATAGCTTCCTTGCTGGCCGCGGGCCTGGTTTGCGGTTGCGGGCAGGATGCGACCCTCGACGCGCTGGCGCCGGGCGGCCGGGGCCGGGTGGTCGCGGCTACCTCCGGCGACGCCCTGGTGTTGGCCACAGGCGCGCGGGTCCGCCTGGCCGGGGTCGAGGCGCCCCATGGCGACGAGCCCTATGCGGCCGAGGCCCGCGCCGCCCTGGCGCGGCTGGCCCTGGGCCGCGAGGTGGAGCTGCTGCACGGCGGCGAGCCCAAGGACGCTTTCGGCCGCGTCCTGGCCCAGGTGCGGGAGACCCGCGGCCGGCTCTGGCTCGAAGGCGCCCTGCTGCGCCAGGGCGCGGTCAGGGTGCGCACCTATGCCGACAACCGCGCGCTCGCCCGGTCCATGCTGCTGGAGGAGGCCCGCGCGCGGGCGGCCGGACGCGGCCTGTGGGCGCTGGCCGCCTACCGGGTGCGGCTGCCGCAGGAGGTCGGGCTGGGCGGCAGCGGCCTGGTGGTGGTGGAGGGGCGGGTGCGCTCGGTCGTCCGTGACGGCGGGCGGGCGCGGCTCGACTTCGCCGAAGCGCCGGGCGGGCTGGCCGCCGAGGTCCCGCGCGCGGCCTGGGACGATTTTGCGGCGGCGGGGGTGGCGCTGGCGTCGCTGACCGGCCGGCTGGTGCGCCTGCGCGGCGGGGTGCGGAGCGACCGTGGCCGTCCCATCCTCCGGCTCGACCATCCCGAGCAGGTGGAGCGGCTGACCGACGCGCCGTGAGGCCCCGGCACGGCCCGAACCGATGGGCCCCTGAAGCGTTTCCCCGCGGGCGAGAGGAGACGCGTCATGGCGCAGACCAGACAGCCGCAGTTGAACATCCCCGGCACAGCGGGGAACGACGGGGCCCCGGTGGGGCGGAAGACCAAGGAAAAGCCCGCCTCCGGCAAGAGGGGCAAGACCCCCCATGGCGGCGCGGTGGGCGGGGCCAACGGCTCGGGGGCGACCACGCTCTAGGGGCGGCCCACATACGAAAACGCCCGGCGCTGGGGCCGGGCGTTCCGCAAACCGCAAAGGGTCGAGTCGGAAGGTGGTTCAGGCCGCCTTGATCAGGGATTTGGTGAGCAGGCCGATGGCCGCGTCGCGGTCGATCTGCTCGATGGCGGCGACTTCGCGGGCCATCCGGTCCAGGGCCGATTCATAGAGCTGACGCTCCGAATAGGACTGTTCCGGCTGGTTGTCGGCCCGGTGCAGGTCGCGCACCACCTCGGCGATCGAGATCAGGTCGCCGGAGTTGATCTTGGCCTCGTACTCCTGGGCGCGGCGGCTCCACATGGTGCGCTTGACCCGGGCGCGGCCCTTGAGGGTCACCATGGCCTGGGACACCACGTCGCCGGTGGCCAGCGGGCGCAGGCCGGCGGTCTTGGCTTTGCGGGTGGGCACCCGCAGGGTCATTTTCTCATGGTCGAAGGTGATGACATAGACTTCCAGCGCCAGGCCGGCGACTTCCTGAGTCTCCACGCCGTGGACCAGACCCACGCCGTGCGCGGGGTAGACGACGTAATCGCCAACGATAAAATCCTGGACGCTCTGGGTCATCGCCATTCCTTCATGTTCCACGCGGGTTGCGCGCAAGGCAGGCCGAAAGATCAGGCGCGGAAGAACCAGGACACGAGGTCCGCCTCACAGGGGCGAATCCGCTGGCTCATCTCTGAATTTGTCTTCAGGCCATCCGCGGTCTGGATGGAGCGCGTCTTGATCGACCGGCTGTTGTGCGACGCGGCAGGCGCTCTTGCAGCCTCACCTTGTCGTGGCGAGACCATAACACAACCGGAAGCCGTTTCAAAGGCTTGGGTCGGCGCTTTTCAGGCCGGCGTCTAGGCGCGGGTCTAGGAACCTTTGCCGGGGGCGGGGTCGAAGTACTTGTCGAACTTGTCCGTCACCCGCTCCCACTCGTCGCGATCGGCGGGGGGCTCGCCCTTGACTGTGATGTTCGGCCAGACCTTGGCGTACTGGGTGTTGATCACCAGCCACTAGCCGTCGGGATCGTCCTCGGTGTCCGGCTTAATGGCGTCGACCGGGCATTCCGGCTCGCAGACGCCGCAGTCGATGCATTCGTCGGGATTGATCGCCAGGAAGTTCTCGCCCTCGTAGAAGCAATCCACCGGACACACCTCCACGCAGTCCATGTACTTACATTTGATGCAGGGGTCTGTGACGATGTAGGTCATGGTCTCGATGCTGATCGAACTGTCCCGGGCGCGCGGGACATGCAGTCCGCAGCCGCCTGTGTCAATGCCGGGCCCCGGCCTATACGGGCGGCGAGGATGGGGCCGCCGCCTCCAGGTCGGTGTAGAGCGCCCGCGCTTCGGCCGCCGGCCCGCGCCGCGCGCCCAAGGCCTCGACTCGCACCGCGGTCAGCCGCCCGTCCAGGGCGAACACCACCGCGTCGCCCGGGCGCACGGTGCGGCTGGGCTTGTCCAGCCGGCTGTCGTGGCCCGCCCGGGTGAGCCGGATGCGCCCCTCCTCGACGACCCGGGCCGCCAGGCTGCGGGTCTTGAAGAACCGCGCCCGCCAGAGCCAGACGTCGATGCGGCAGGCGTCCTCGGTCATGGGCTTGCGGCGGTCTTCGGTTTTCGGGCCCGCCGACGCTTGCGGCGAACGGCGGGCGGCGCAGTGAGCACGGCCAGGGCCGCGAACGGCGAATCGGGCCGGACCGCGATCGGCGCGGGCTGCGAGGCCTCGGCCCGCCGGCGCCATACTTCGGCCGCGCCCTCGACCTTGCGGCGGGCCGGCGCGTAGCCCAGCGACCGCAGCACCGGCGCGACCGCCGCCCGTGGCCAGCCCAGGGGCTCCAGCGCCCGGTCCGACAGGGCCGCCCCGCCGGCCTCCCGAGGGGCGGCGCGCAGGATATCGTCGAGGCGTTCCAGCGCTTCCGCCGGCACGGCGTAGGCCCCGCACGCCCGCAAGCCCCAGGCGGCCAGGACCTTGGGGCCAGGAGTGGGGTGAGGCAGGGCGCTCGGCCGGTCCAGGGGCGGGGCCCACTGCGGCGCCTCCTGGGCGGCGAAGGCGCCGGCGAAGGCGCGGGAGCCGGGCTCCAGCAAGCCCGGCATGTAGAGGCTGAAGGCGCCGAAGCGCACCCCCAGGCTGCGCAGCGCCCGCCGTTCGGCCTGGCTCAGACCCGTCACCTCGCCGGCTATGGCGCGGCGGTCGATCAAGCCGCCGGCCTCGATCAGCCGGTAGGCGACGCCGCGGGCCAAGCCCTTCAGCACGCCGTCGGCCACAGCGGCCCGCAGGCGCTTGAGCGGCCCCAGCCTGACTCCGGCCTCGGCGGCGACGAAGGCCTCCAGCCGGCGGCGCGCCCGTTCCCGCGCCGGCTCGGGCCCGAGCTCGCCGAACAGCCGCACCCGCGGCGAGTATGGATCGCCCGAGGCCAGGGCCCCGGCCGCCGCCCCGTTCCACAGGATCATGCCGTCCGGCTGCAGGGCGAACGCGCTGTCGGGATCGGCGGCCAGCGCCCCCAGCCGCCGCGCCAGCACCGGGGCCACGGCGGCCTGGGCGGCGCCGCGCAGGGCCTTGTCCTCGAGCGCCGAGGCGCCCTGGGCGGGATCGAACCTTAGGCCCTCCAGGCTGCCGACGAAATGGCCCTCGACGCTGACCGCCCCGTCGGCGGCGACGAAGGCCTCGACCTGCTCGCGCACGCTTAGGGCTTTCATCAGCACGCTGGTCCGCCGGTCGATGAAGCGCTGCATCAGCTTCTCGTGCAGGGTGTCGGAGAGCCGGTCCTCCAGGGCGCGGGTCTTGGCCTGCCAATGGCCGGCGTCGCGCAGCCAGTCCGGGCGGTTGGCGACATAGGTCAGGGTCCGCACCCCGGCCAGGCGTTGGGCCAGGACGTCGATCTCGCCGCCGGGATGGTCAAGGGCGGCGAACTGGCCGGCCATCCAGTCCTCGGGCAGGCGGCGGTCGCGCATGGTCAGGTGCTCGAACAGGGCCCGCGTCAGGCGCAGGTGCTCGTCAAGGGTGGTCTTGCGGAAGTCCGGCGTCTGGGCGACTTCCCACAGCCGGCGCAGGTTGGTGCGGTCACGGGCGCGCCGGGCCACGTCCTCGTCCTGGGACAGGTGTTTGAGGGTCTTCTCGTCCAGGGCCTCCTCGGCCAGTTTCAGCCCTGCGCGGGTCGGTGGCTGGGTCAGCGAACGGACCAGGCCCCCCAGGGAATCGAAATCCAGCGCGGCGCTGCGCCATTCCAGCGCGGCGAGGGGCTCGAAATCGTGGTTCTCCACCGCCGCGACCAGGTCGTCGTCCATGTCCGGGCAGTCGGCGGTGATGCCGAAGGTCCCGTCGGTGCGGTAGCGCCCGGCCCGCCCGGCGATCTGGCCGATCTCGGGGGCGTGGAGCCAGCGGGTCTTCTTACCGTCGAACTTGCGCAGGCCGGCGAAGGCCACGTGGTCGACGTCCATGTTCAGGCCCATGCCGATGGCGTCGGTGGCCACCAAGAAGTCCACTTCGCCGGACTGGTACAGCGCCACCTGGGCGTTGCGGGTGCGGGGCGACAGCGAGCCCATCACCACCGCCGCGCCGCCGCGCTGGCGGCGGATCAGCTCGGCGATGGCGTAGACGGCGTCGGTGGAGAAGGCGACCACGGCCGAGCGCCGCGGCAGGCGGGTCAGCTTCTTGGAGCCGGCGTAGGCCAGGGCCGAGAACCGCTCGCGGCCGACGACCTCGGCCTCGGGCAGCAGCCGGCGGATCAGGGGGGCGATGGCGGCTGCGCCCATGAACATGGTCTCGAACCGGCCGCGGGCGTGCAGCAGCCGGTGGGTGAAGACGTGGCCGCGGGCCGGGTCGGCGCAGAGCTGGATCTCGTCCACGGCCAGGAACTCGACCTCGCGGGTCAGCGGCATGGCCTCGACGGTGCAGACGAAATAGGCCGCGTGCGGCGGGACGATCTTCTCCTCGCCGGTGATCAGGGCCACAGACCGGGGACCGCGCAGCTTGACGATGCGGTCGTAGATTTCCCGCGCCAGCAGGCGCAGCGGCAGGCCGATCATGCCCGAGGCGTGGCCCAGCATCCGTTCGACCGCCAGGTGGGTCTTGCCCGTATTGGTGGGGCCCAGGACCGCGACCAGGCGCGAGGCCGCGGTTCCGGAGGGGCGGTCGCTCATGACTTGAAAGTGGGAAAGGCCGGGCCGAGTCGCAAGCGAAACGGAAGGGCTTAACGTCGGTGCGCGTCGCCAGTGAACAGGCGAAAAACGAATCATGACCGAATCAGCGATCCCCGCCGATTCGGCCTTTGTTCCCTACTAGATATAGTGCTCTCGGCTGCTGAGTCGCACAAGGCCTCCCAATTCGTCGTCCTCGGGCTAGCGCGGGGACCCAAGCGAGGCGTTAGAACGGCGGCTGTCGCTTGAATCCCCCGATCGCGTCTTCGCGTGACCGGAGGACGACGGCTGGAGGGGGGAGAAATCCCCCATCCGCTTGACCCGGCGAAAGCCCCCGGTCTATATGCCCGCCTCCCGCGCAGGGCTCTCGGTCCCGCGCGCCCCTATTGTTTTGCGCCGAAGGTAGTCGCCATGTCGCGCCGCTGCGAAATCACGGGCGTTGGCCCCATGGTGGGTCACAACGTGAGCCACTCGAACATCAAGACCAAGCGCCGGTTCCTGCCGTCGCTGGCCGACACCTCGCTGGCGTCCGAAGCGCTGGGCCAGAGCTTCCGGCTGAAGATCACCAACGCCGCCCTGCGCACCCTGGATTTCCGGGGCGGACTCGACGCGGTGCTGCTGAACAGCAAGGACGAACTGCTCTCGCCCCGCGCGCGCAAGATCAAGCGCCAGGTGAAGGCCAAGCTCGCGGCGGCTCCGCCCCAGGCCTGAACCGGCCGGGCCTCGCCCCAACGAACAAGCCCGCCGGATCGCTCCGGCGGGCTTTTTCTTTGGCCGTTATCGCGGTTTAGCGCCCGGCGATGATGCTGGCGATCAGGCCGGTGGCGACCGAGGCCAGCACATAGTCGTTGTCGACCTGGCGCCACTGGTAGCCGCGGGGGGGCTGGCGCAGGTGACGGGCTCGCCAGTCGTTGACCACGTACTGGCGGGTCCAGTAGTTGCGCGGCAGGTGGTCGCCCTTGGCCCAGCCGCGATGCAGGCCGTTGTCGTGGCGGCCTTCGGCCTGGGGACGGCCCCGATTGTCGTTGCGAAGGTACTGGCCATTGTTGTCCCGGCGGTACTGGCCGTTGTTGTCGCGATTGTACTGGCCGTTGGGGGCCTGGCTGTATCGGGCGTCGGGGTCGTAGCCGCGGTTCTGGCCGTAAGGCTGGGCCGAGGCGGCGGTCGCGCCGAGGACCGACAGGGCGGCCGCGGCGATGAGAAGCGTCTTCATGGAGGGAGTCCTTCGTCTGGGCCGCGCCAAGATGGCGGAGCTCGGCGACGTTGATGTCGTCGAGGAGGTTTCTGCGCCTGCCGGCCTGAACCGGTCTGAACGCGCTGCGACGGCTGCGGTTCATCCCGCCGACGACCCGATCATCGCCTCAGGGGCGGGCCAGCAGCGTCCGGTCCGCCGCGCGCACGTCGGTGCAGCCCGTCAGCGCCATGGCCGTGGCGAGTTCGCCGCGCATCGTCTCCAGCATGTGCGCCACGCCGGGCCCGCCGCGGGCGGCCAGGGGGAAGGCCCAGGCCCGGCCGAGCATGCAGGCCTTGGCTCCCAGCGCCAGCGCTCGCATCACGTCGAGGCCGCTGCGCACGCCGCCGTCCATCAGCACCGTCAGCCGGTCGCCCACCGCGTCGGCGACGGCGGGCAGGGCCTCGACCGAGGCCACGGCTCCGTCGAGCTGGCGTCCGCCATGGTTGGAGACCACGATCCCGTCGGCGCCGGCGCGCACTGCGTCGCGGGCGTCCTCGACGTCGAGGATGCCCTTGACCACGATCGGGCCCGGCCACTGTTCGCGCACCCAGGCAAGGTCGGCCCAGGTGATCGAAGGGTCGAAGTTGGCGCGGATCCAGACCCAGAACTCAGACGCGCCGCGGGCGTGCGGCAGGGCCGAGGCCAGGGTTCCGAAGCCGTGCGGCCGGCCGCGCAGCATCACGTCGTAGAGCCAGGCGGGGTGGGACAGGCCGTCGATCCCCCGCGCCACCTGGGCCCAGAACGGCAGGGGGGCGGTCAGGCCCGAGCGCACGTCCCGGTATCGGGTCCCCGGAACCGTCAGGTCCACGGTGAACACCAGCACCGGCGCCTCGGCCTGGCGGGCGCGGGCCAGGAGTTCGCGCATGTAGCCCCGGTCCTTGATCATGTAGAGCTGGAACCAGGCCGGCGCCCGCACGGCCTGGCGCACCTCCTCGATGCCGCAGATCGACATGGTCGACAGGCACGACGCGACGCCGGCGGCCTCCGCCGCGCGGGCCGCCTGGGCCTCGCCGCGCCGGGCGTACATTCCCGCCATGCCGACCGGGCCCAGCACCACCGGCATCGACAGTTTCTGGCCGAACACCTCCGTGGCCAGGGACAGGGTGGAGACGTCGCGCATCACCCGCTGGCGGAGCTGCACCGCCTCCATCGCCTCGGTGTTCCGGCGCAGGGTGATCTCGGCGTAGGAGCCGCCGTCGATATAGTCGAACAGCATCCGCGGCAGCCGCCGGCGCGCCAGTTCGCGGTAGTCGGAGAAGGAGGCGGGGGTCATCGCGGCCTTATCTTACCGCGGATTGCTTCCAGTCGAAGGCCAGCAGCATGGTGCGCTGGACCCTGTTCAGGTTGTCGTCGGAAATCAGGTAGATGCGGATGGAGCCGTCGGGATTCCGCACGGCGGCGATCCCTTCCATGTTGTCCACGGTGTAGGGCGCCGTGATCCGCGCCAGCACCGTGACCTTCTGCGCCGCTTCGGGCCGGACCCAGGCGACCAGGGCGCGGACGCCGTGGAGCAGGTCGAAGGCGCGGTAGACCGCCACCATGCCGCCGCCGTCGGGCAGGGCGTCCAGGCCGGTCAGGCTGAAGTCCTTGTCCGGGCCGTCCCGCACGGGATCGAGGATCTGCTCGCAGTCGCGCCCGTCCGCGTCGCAGGACCAGGCGCGCCCGTCCTCCGAGCCCTCCACCAGCCGCGGCCGCCCTTGCGGGTCGGTCCAGGCGGTGAGGGCCTCCAGCCCGGTATTGCCCGGGAAGCCGGCGGCTTCGGCCGGAACGCCCAGGCGGCGCGACGGGCCGGGACCGACATAGGCCTCCACCCGATGATCCTGCTCGAACGAGACGGCGTACCCGCCGCCTGGCAGGTAGGTGATGTCCTCGGCGTCGGCCTTGTCCTTGGGTCCCACGAAGGGTTGGCCCTGCTCGTCGACAAGCTTGGTCCAGGCGGTGTCCGACAGCCCTGTCAGCCGGCCGTCTCCATCGAGCGCGATGCGGCCGGTCAGGAGGTCGCCGATGTCGCTCTGCGAGATGAAGCGGCCGTCCGGCTGCACGTCGATCCCCGACAGGCCGCCGAAACCGCCGGTTCCCGGCGCGGTCAGGGCCAGGCCGCCGGCGTAGGTCAGGGCGCCCAGCTGGCGCTCCTCGGGCCGCTCGCGGTCGAAGGGCAGGGGCTTGGCGACGACGAGGATGGCGTGCGGATCGGTCTCGGCGCTGGCCGTCGGTTCGACCAGTGCGAGCAGGATCGCGTAACCGGCGACCAGCAAAAGCCAGCGCATCGGCCTCATGCGGCGGGGGGCGGGACGGTGGCGCCGCGGCGGGTCAGCGGCCGGGCCGCGCCGGCCTGCACCGTCGGCGGCGCATCGAGCTGGGCGCCACGCACGGCCCGCGCGCGCTTGGGCTCCTCGTCGAACAATTCGGCCAGCTTCTCCACCATGGTCCCGCCCAGTTGCTCGACGTCGAGGATGGTGACGGCGCGGCGATAATATCGTGTGACGTCGTGGCCGATGCCCACGGCGATCAGCTCCACCGGCGACCGGGCCTGGATCTCCCCGATCACCTGACGCAAGTGCCGCTCCAGATAGTGGCCGGAGTTCACCGACAGGGTGGAATCATCCACGGGCGCCCCGTCGGAGATCACCATCAGGATCTTGCGCTGCTCCGGCCGGCCCAGAAGACGCTGATGCGCCCAGATCAAGGCTTCGCCGTCGATGTTCTCCTTCAGCAGGCCCTCGCGCATCATCAGGCCGAGATTCTTGCGCGCCCGGCGCCAGGGCAGGTCGGCGGCCTTGTAGATGATGTGGCGGATGTCGTTCAGCCGGCCGGGGTGGGGCGGCTTGCCGGCCTTGACCCATTCGTCTCGGGCCGAGCCGCCCTTCCAGGCGCGGGTGGTGAAGCCCAGCACCTCGACCTTGACCCCGCAGCGCTCCAGGGTGCGCGCCAGGATGTCGGCGCAGACCGCCGCCACCATGATCGGCCGGCCGCGCATCGAGCCGGAGTTGTCGAGCAGCAGGGTCACCACCGTGTCGCGGAACTCGGTGTCCTCCTCCTGCTTGAACGACAGGGGCGCGGTGGGGTCGATCACCACCCGGGTCAGGCGCGCCACGTCCAGCACCCCTTCCTCGAGGTCGAAGGTCCAGGCGCGGTTCTGCTTGGCCAGCAACCGGCGCTGCAGCCGGTTGGCCAGGCGCGAGACCACGTTCGACATGGCCGCCAACTGCTGGTCGAGGTAGGCGCGCAGCCGCGCCAGCTCCTCGGGCTCGCACAGATCCTCGGCCTCGACGATTTCGTCGTTGGCGGTGGAGAACACCTTGTAGGCCGGCTCGGCCTGGCCCGGGTCCTTGGGGTCGTGGCGCGAGGGCCGCTTGGTGTCGCCGCCGTCGGGGGCGTCGTCGTCGAGCTCGCTGGAATCGGTCTCGTCGGCCTGGGCCGCCTGGTCGTCGCCGGTGTCGGAGCGGCTGTCGGAGGCGTCGCCCAGCTCGGGGCTGGCGCCGTCGGAGGGGTCGCCCTCGTCGCCGCCCTCGTTCTCGTCCTTGTCGGCGTCTTCCTGTTCGCTCTCCTCGTCCGGCGAATTGTCCGTATTGTCGGGGGGCTCTTCGCCGAGGTCGAGGTCGCGCAGGATTTCGCGGGCGATGCGGGCGAAGGCGGACTGGTTGTCGATGGAGGCCAGGAGGCGGTCGAGGTCGGCGCCGGCCTTCTGCTCGATCTCGGGACCGAGCGCCTCGACCAGGGCCTTGCCGCCGTCGGGGGGCGCGTCGCCGGTCAGGCGCTGGCGCACCATCAGGCCCAGGGCGTCGGCCATGGGAGATGCGGGCTTGAGGTAGACGCCGCTGGGGTGGCGGATGGGGTCGTTCTTGGCGCCGGACGGGGATGGCGGCCGCTCCAGCCGCGCCTCCAGGGCCGCGCGCAGGTTCTGGCGCACCCCGCCGAGCGCATTGGCGCCGATGGCTTCGATGCGGGCGGTCTCCACCGCGTCGAAGACCTCGGCCGCGTCCGGGTCCACGGGGCGCTGGCGGGCGTGGGAGGCCCCGTCGTGGTGGGACAGGCGCAGGGCCATCTGGTCGGCCAGGCCGCGGATGCGGGCGGCCTCGCGACTGTTGAGGTCGCGGGGCGGGTGGGGCAGCACCGCCCGGTTGCCGACCAGGGATGGGGGCTCGGATG
>DATJIO010000046.1:0-2342 GCA_035493215.1 Caulobacteraceae bacterium | reverse complement strand
GGCCGAGATCGTCGCCTCGACGGCGCCGGACGACCCATTCTTCGAAGGAACGCTGGAGGCCTACTTCCCGACCGCCCTTCAGCCCTGGCGCGAGGCCATGCATGGCCACCGCCTCCGGCGCGAGATCATCGCCACCAACCTTGCCAACGCCATCGTCGACATCGCCGGCCCCACGTTCCCCAATCGGCTGAAGGCCGCCACCGGCTGCGACACCCGCGGGCTGGTCACCGCCTTCGAGGCGGCCTGGCGGGTGTTCCGGCTGGACGAGGCCTGGGCCGCCATCACCGCCCTGGATCACGGCCACTGCCCGGCCGCGGCCCAGCTGGCCCTCTACCAGGAGACGTCGCTGGTGCTGCGGCGGCAGACCTGGTGGCTGGCCCGCCGGGTGGTGGGCGGCGAGGCCGGCGTGCAGACCCTGGTGCAGGCCTACCGTCCTGCGGCGGACGAGATGCGCGCCCAGGGCCTGGACCTCATGTCGCCGCTGGAGCGTCAGGCGGCCCAGGCGCGGGCTCAGGGCTTCATCGACCTGGGGGCGCCGAAGGATCTGGCGCTGAGCATCGGCGCGCTCAGCCCCCTGACCTCGACCTCGGACGTGGCCGACCTCGCCTTGTCGGCGGGCTGGGCGTTCCTCGCCGCCGGCCGTATCTACCACCAGGCCGGGGCGATCTTCGGCTTCGACCGGCTGCGGGCGGCGGCGGGCGGGCTGATGGCGTCCGACGCCTACGAACGCCAGGCGGTGCGCCAGCTGATCGAGGACTTCCTGGCCGAGCAGGCGTCGATCACCCGCAGCATCATGGCCTCGGCCGAACGCGACACCGGCGCGGTGTCGGAGGAGGAGGCGCGCGATGCGGTGATGGCCTGGGCCCCGGCCCGCCAGGTCCAGGTCGACCAGGCGGCCGCCCTGATCGCCGACATCGAGGCCATCGGCGAGGGCTGGAGCTTCGCCAAGCTGACCATCGTCCACGGGGCCATGCGCCAGCTGGCCGCGACCGCCCAGGCGACCGTCTAGGATGGCGCTTCCCGCGCCGACCGGCTGGCGCCTGTGGCTCGGCGTGGCCGCCATGACCCTGGGCCTGGCCCTGGCCGCCCAGCAGCTGATCCCGGTGCTGTACAATCCCGCGCCCGACTCCGACGTCCAGCCCCTGCAGTCGGCCGACCCGGCCATCCGCCTGACCGAGGTCGGCGGTGGGGCGGTGGTCGTCTACGCAGACATCACAGGCGCCAAGGACGCGGCCGACAACTTCGACAAGACCGCCGCCACCGTAAGCGCCGTCGGCCAGGCCCTGAAGCGCGGCGTCTCCGACGACCTCAAGGGGGCCCGAACCGTGCGTTTCTCCATCCGCTGCCAGGCGACCAACCGCTTCGGCCAGGACGTGATGGCCCAGCTGGTCATCTTCGCGGCGCCGCTGGAGGCGCTGAAGAGCGTCGACTACGCCACGACGCGGCCGGCGGACGTGCTGGGCCTGGCCCAGCAGGTGAAGCTCGGGGCGCCGGGCGCCTACGACGCCATCGCCGCCTGGTGCGCGGACCCGGCCCGCGCCGGCAAGGCCTTCTGCGCCAAGGCCAACGCCGCCAGCTAGGACGAGAGTCTTGCCCTCAGCCTAGGTGAGCGGGAGGGCGTAGACGTAGTCCTCGTACTGCCTGGTCCCGACGCTGAAGGTGCGCTCGCCGATCTTGGCGAAGCCCCAGCGCTCGTAGAAGGCCTGGGCGCGACTATTGCCGATGTAGACGCCGACGATCAGCCGCTCCTGATGGTCGGCGCGGGCGTAGTCGACCGCCTTGTCCATCAGGGCCCGGCCGATGCCGTTCCCGTGCCAGCGGCTCAGCACGTAGATGCGCTTGACGTCGAGTTCGCCGGGGCGGGCGATGGGCAGGAAGCTGGGACCCACCACCACATAGCCCACCGGGCTGCGGCCCGGCTCGGCCTCGGCGATCCAGATGCGGCAGCCCAGGCCCAGCAGCTGGATGTAGCGGTCCGGGTCGTGCGCGTTGGCGCAATGGGCCACCACCGCCTGGCCGTCCAGCACGCCGGCGAAGGTCTCCAGGAACGTCGCCGCCCCGATCAGGCCGAGGGCGCCGGCGTCGGCGGGGGTGCATTCACGGATGGTCGGGGTCGGGGTCGAGGTCATGCCTACTGCATAGCATGACCTCGAATGATTTGACCTCTATGGACCCCGTCCTAGTGCCGGAACACCCGCACCCCGGTGAAGGCCATGGTCAGGCCGCGGTCGTCGGCCGCCTCGATCACCTTGTCGTCGCCCATCGAGCCGCCGGGCTGGATCACCGCCGTGGCGCCCGCGTCCGCCGCCTGGATCAGGCCGTCGGGGAAGGGGAAGAAGGCT
>DATJIO010000045.1:0-98775 GCA_035493215.1 Caulobacteraceae bacterium | reverse complement strand
CGAGATGCTGGCGGTGATGGGCGAGCTCGGCATGCAGCCGGAAAAGCACCACCACGAGGTGGCGCCGGCCCAGCACGAGCTCGGCCTGAAGTTCGCCGACCTGATCACCATGGCCGACCGGATGCAGCTCTATAAGTACGTGATCCAGAACGTCGCGGTGTCCTATGGCAAGACGGCCACCTTCATGGCCAAGCCGATGTTCGCCGACAACGGCTCGGGCATGCACGTGCACCAGTCGATCTGGAAGGACGGCAAGCCGATGTTCGCCGGCGACAAGTACGCCGGCCTCTCGGACACCTGCCTGTGGTACATCGGCGGCATCATCAAGCACGCCAAGGCCATCAACGCCTTCTCGAACTCGACCACCAACAGCTACAAGCGCCTGGTGCCGGGCTACGAGGCCCCCGTGAAGCTGGCCTATTCGGCCCGCAACCGTTCGGCCTCCATCCGCATCCCCCACGTCGACAGCCCCAAGGGCAAGCGCATCGAGGCGCGCTTCCCCGACCCCATGGGCAACCCCTACCTGACCTTCGTGGCCCTCCTGATGGCCGGCCTCGACGGGATCGAGAACAAGATCGATCCGGGCCCCGCCATGGACAAGAACCTCTACGACCTGCCGCCGCGCGAGCAGAAGAAGGTTCCCGAGGTGTGCGGCTCGCTGCGCGAAGCCCTGGAGAACCTCGACAAGGACCGCGCCTTCCTCAAGAAGGGCGGCGTGATGAGCGACGACTTCATCGACGCCTACATCGAGCTGAAGATGGAGGAGGTCATGCGCCTCACGCTCCATCCGCACCCGGTGGAATTCGCCATGTACTACGGCTGCTAGTCGGCGGCCGGGCGTTTGAGAGAGGGGCCGCGGAGCAATCCGCGGCCCTTTTTCGTTGGCCGCTCGCCGCCTCGCGGTCGAACCTCACCTTCAGCGCCAGGATCGCCGCCGAGAGGCCCAGGCAGGTCGCGTTCGACCCCACCAGAGGCCAGCTTCCCAGCATCATCCCATAGGCGGTCCACAGGCCGAAGCCGGTCACGGTCACTACGTACATCCGCAGTGAGACCCCGCCAGCGTCGCGCTCGCGCCAAATCTTCACGACCTGCGGCACGAAACTCGACATCGAGCACAGGGCCGCGGCGACGCCCACGGCATCGATCATCAGCTTGTCCATCGCCCCGCAACGGCCAAGCCGGCGCCCGGTTGCTCTAGAGCGGTTGGTGTAGAGCGCGTCCGGGCGGCAAAACCGCTCACACTTTCCGCTGTCGCGCTCTAGACGTCGAACCGCGCCGGGTGCAGGGCGGCCGCGAAGGGCGTGTCGCTCTGCCCCGCCGCCAGGCCCGCGATCATTTCCGCCACCAGAGGCGCCAGCAGCCAGCCGTTGCGCCGCGCGCCCACGGCCAGGAGCAGCCGGGGGTCGCCGACCGAACGGCCGACCAGCGGCAGACCGTCCGGCGTGGCTCCCCTCACCCCTGCCAGGCCTCGGGCCTGCGCGGAGGCCAGGGCGGGAATCAGGCCGGCGGCCCGGGCCCGCAAGGTCGCCAGCACCTCAGGGTCGAGCTCGCGGTCGCGCCGGCCGGGCTCCATGGTCGCCCCGGCGATCGCCCCGCCGGCCTGGGGAGCGACATAGCCGTGGCGGTCGCGCAGGGTCGGACCGCCCCGCGGCTCGCCGACGAAATGGATGATCTGGCCCTTCACCGGCTGAAGCACGCCCAGCTCCGGCGCCCATTCCGCCAGGCCGGCGGCGTCGGCCCCGGTCGCCAGCAGGACCAGCTCGCTGGTCGGCGCTCCCTCCAGCCGCCAGCCCTGCGCCTCCCGCTCCAGGGACGCGCGCACCAGACGGCCGCCGGCGGCCTCGAAGGCGCGGCTCAGCGCCGCCATGACGAAGGCCGGCTCAAGGCGCCAGTCGTCGGCGCTGTGGAGGCCCCAGGCGAGGTCTGCCGCCGCGTCGGGCTGCAGGCGGCGCACCTGGTCGCCCGTGAGCGCCTGCGCCTCGAGGCCGAGGGCGGCGAAACGGTCGCGCACCGCAGCCAGCCTGGCCGCGTCGTCGTCCCGCCCCACCAGCACCGCGCCCGACCGGTCGATGGCCGCAGAGGGCGCGCCGATCGCCTCCAGCAGGGCGGGCCAGCGGTCGCGCGCCGCCAGCAGCAGCTCGGGCCGTCCAACGCCGCCCCCGTCCAGTGCAGTCTCGAAGGCGGGGGCGAGCATCCCGGCGGCCACCCCCGAAGCGTTGTCGGCCGCGCGCGCCGGATCGCACAAGGTCACGCGGGCCCCCGCCTGCGCCAGGCGCACCGCGCAGGCCAGCCCCAGCACGCCGGCGCCGGCCACGGTTATGGGTCGTCCCTCGAGAGCGTTCATCGCCACCGCGATGCCAGGGCCGACGGCGGGCGTCCAGGCCTCAGACGGGATTGTAGCGTCAAGGAGTGCGGGGATCGCCCTTGGCGCGGGCCTTGGCCCAGCCCGACGAGAAGGCCGTGGCCGCCCCGTGCTCCTGGAAGATCAGGATCTTCACCGCGGCGCCGACGGCGGGGTCGGAGCGGATCATCAGGTAAGGCGCGTCGCTGGATACCGCGAAACGCTCGACGTCGTTCGACCGGCTTTCCATGAAGCGGTCGACATAGGCCCCGAACAGAAGGTCCTCGTTGGTTTCGACCGGCAATTGGAGAACGACGTCCCCCATTCGACACCCCTTGTTAAGAAACCATTACGCCTGCCAACGACAGTGGGGTCTGGCGAGTTCCGAGTCCAGATGGGTTTTGCCGCAACGCAGCACCTATGCGGCAGTGCGGCGCCATTTTTGCCTCACGTCTTGGTGAGGCGACCGCGCGGGGCGCAGTCACGCCGGCGCGGGGGGCTCCCGTCTGCGGGCGATGGTACCACCTCTCGGGCTCGAACCGAGGACCTCTAGATCCACAATCTAGCGCTCTAACCAACTGAGCTAAGGCGGCATATCCGTCGAGCGACCGGTTCTAAAGGCCCGCCCCGCTGGGATCAAGCCGGGCTGCGGGGATTGCGCCGGACCGGAAAAAGAAAGACCGCCCCGAGGGAAGCCCCGGGGCGGTCTATCAGGTCGAACGAAGGCTGAAGACTCAGCCCGCGATGCGGAAGGCGATCGGGATCTTCACCGTAGCGCCGTCGACGGCTTGGCCGTCCTCGGTCTTCGGCTTCATCTTGAACAGCCGCGAAAGCTTCACGGCCGCGTCGCCGAACCCGAAGTCGCTCGGATCCTCGGAAAGCACCGCACAGCCGGCGACCGTACCCTTGGCCGTGACCATGCACTGCAGCACCACGTTTCCGGTCTTCTCCAGACGCTGAGCCCGTTCCGGGTAGTACCGGGCCATGTCCTCGCCCGAAGGCCGCGAGGACCAGTCGGGGTTGGAGATGACGCGCGGAGCCGGAGGCGCCGCGGGAGGCGCCGGAGGCGGAGGCGGGGCCGGCGGCGGCGGCGTGGGAGCCACGAACACCGGCGGAGGCGGAGCGATGTCGATCGGCGGCGCCGTGGTGATGTGCGGCGTGATCGGCGGCGGCGGAGGCGGCGGCTTGTCCGTCGGCGGCGGAGGCGGCGGGGGCGGCGGAGGCGGAGGCGGCTTCGCAGCAGCCTTCACCAGGTCGACCTTCACGGCCTCATCCGAGTACTCTTTGTAATGCACGACGAACTTGGTCTTATAGATGTAGTAGAACAGGGCAGAGTGGACCACGACCGACAAGACGATCGCGATCATGGCCTTTTGGCCCTTCTTCTTCCCTCGTCCTTCATCCCAGAGCGGATCGTAGTGGTGCTCGGGAGCTTCCTGCTGCTCAGCCATTGGACCTCCCGCTAGTTCTTCAACGTAGGCCGGTTCTGATCGGTGCCGATCAGGGCGACGCTATAGAAGCCGTTGTCCTGCAGCGCGTTCATGACCCCCATGAAGTCGCCGTAGATCGTCTGCTTGTCGGCGCGGATGAAGATCCGCTCCTTCTCCGGGTTGCGGGTTCCGATCTGCTTGCGCAGGTCTTCGCCGATCCGGCCCAGATTGGTCGAGAAGTCGCCGATGTAGACGCTCCCCGACCGCTGGATCGAGATGTAGATCGGCTTCGGCGGGTTCTGCGAAGCCGGAGCCGTAGCAGGCGGCAGTTCCAGGACCACCGACACGGAGGCGAGCGGAGCCGCCACCATGAAGATGATCAGGAGAACCAGCATCACGTCGACGAAAGGCGTGACGTTGATCTCGCTGTTCTGCTCGATCTGGAACTTCGAGCTGCCTCCCCCTGAGAGTTTGGCGCCCATCTAGGTCAGGCCCCCTTGTCGAGCTGCCGCGAGATGGCGTTCATCAGTTCGGCCACAAACCCTTCCGTCCGGGAGCCGAAGGCGGCGATCCGGGTTTGGAAGTAGTTGTAGAAGATAACTGCGGGAATGGCGGCGAACAGACCGATCCCGGTGGCGAGGAGCGCTTCGGCGATGCCGGGCGCCACGACGGCCAGGTTGGTCGTGTTGGTGTTCGCGATCCCGATGAACGAGTTCATGATCCCGTAGACGGTGCCGAACAGTCCGATGAACGGACCGGAGGAACCGACGGAGGCCAGGAACTGCATCCCGCCCGAAAGGCGCTTGGCGAGGTTGGATTGCACCGCCGAGACGGCCGAAGAGGCGCGGCTGAGCGTGGTGTCGCGGTGTTCGCCGGTCACCTGCAGGCCCGCCTGGCGGGACAGCTCGACTTCGCCCGAAGCCGCGGCGGCCATGTCGGCCAGCGGGTTGCCTTCGAACTCTTCCGAGGTGGCCAGACGGTTGATGTCGGTGATCGAACGGGCGCCGCGGAAGGCTTCGACGAAGCGGTCCGAGGCCTTGTTCAGCGACATGAACTCGAAGGTCTTCACGACCAGCAGGGTCCAGGAGAGGATCGAGCAGAGGAGAAGACCGACCATCACCGCCTTAACGACCGGGGTCGCGTCGATGAACATCTGGACCGGCGTGAGCTTGCCGGCGTTCTTGATCGTCACCGGGGCTGCGTCGCCCGTAGCGTTGGCGTCGGGGGCGGTTGCGTTGGCGTCGGGAGCCGTCGCATTGGCGTCGGCGGCGGCTGCGTCGGCGGCGGGAGCCGCCGCCTCAGCGGCCGGCGCGGCCGGGGCCTGAGCGAGAGCAGGCGCACTCGCGGTCATCAGCGCTATCGCGCCGACGATGGCGAGGAGAGTTGTCGCTTTTTTGGTTTCCAGCATCTTTCGCCAGTTCCTGGTTGGTCTAGCACATTGAGGACCCAGGGTCGTCGCGCGAGAGCGTCTACCCCACTAACGCACTTGGAACCCGACTGTTCAGCCGCGGCGCCAAGACGCTTTCGCTGCACCGACCCGAGCCGCCGCCTCGACCATAGGGTCCAGGGCTAGCGTTTCGAAGGCGCAATCTTCAACCTACACCGTTAACCGGCCCAGGTTGCCGCATTTTAACAGTTTGCGGCCGAGTTCCTTTGGCAATCCCCTTGGTTCACGTCAAGTGACTCTTTCCTTACGTCGCTCTCAGCCCGGTCCGTTGGTTGCGCTGCACAATACGTAAGCATCCGCAGCCACGGTTCATTCTCGGGATACTCGCCTGGGGCATGAAAAATCGCTGCAGTGCAGCATTGATCTCCGCCAGGGGTTTCGAGGGCGGCGAAAACAACTTCAGGCCGGGCGCCGGGCCGGCGAAAGGTCGCAGCAGGATGGGAAATCAGCGAGGGCCGCGCAGCGACTCTTCGCACGTGGCGCGAGCGGCGAGCCGGGCCGACCCGCCGGGGCCCCAAAAGGCCTGGCATAGGCCCGGCATAGGCCCGGCATGGCGGGCCGGCATTAGGGAGTGGTGCCTGGGGGCGGATTCGAACCACCGACACGCGGATTTTCAATCCGCTGCTCTACCAACTGAGCTACCCAGGCGCTGCCTGCTCCTCGCGGAGCCCGCGTCTATAGGGGACGAGACCGCCCCGTGTCTAGGCGTCAGGCGCCGCCTTCCGCCTCCTCTTCGGGCGCCTCGTCATCGCCTTCCACAACCGGCACGGCGTAGCGGCCGGAAAACCACCGCTGAAGGTCCACGTCGGCGCACCGGCGCGAGCAGAACGGCTTATAGGCGGGGTCCTGCGGCTTGGCGCAGATCGGGCAAGCGGGAACGGTCATCGGGGCTTGGTCTCGAAGTCCGCCCGGCCGCGGGCGGGGTCGCCCTGGATATCGAACCGCGCGCCGATCCGCGCAACCAGGAAGCGCTCGACCGTCTGCATCGCCTGGGCGACCTCAGGGGCGCAATAGGCCTGCACCCGGGTGCAGCCCCTCGCCTCGCGCTCGACGGCCCGGGCCAGGCGCAGGGCGACGGTCAAGGCCGAGGGCCGCCCGTCGGTGTCGCCCAAGATTTCGCCCGCCGGCCGGGCGCGCCACGGCAGGGTCAGCTGGAAGGTCCCCATCCGGGTGACCGGCCCGAAGACCACACCCGGCATGTCGGGGGCGAAGGCGCGCTTGGCCGCCTCGAGCAGGACGGGTCCGTCCTGGCCGCCGCCGGCGAGGTCGAACACCACAAGCCCGCCCAGCGCCTTCAGCCGCAGGAGCCGAGCGCCCTCGTCCAGGGCCAGCCGGTTCACCCGTCCCGCGCCGCGCCGGGCGTCGCCGCCTCCGGCCCCGCCCACGTCGACGTCGATGGCGATCAGGCCGCGGGTGGGCTCGATGGCCAGGCTGGCCCCGCCGCCCAGGGGATGTTCGACCGCCAGCACGGCCTCTTCCGCCTCGTCGGCGGCGTCGCGGGCGTCTTCGCCGCGCACGATCGCCTGGCCGGGCGCGAAGGCCTGCAGCCGTTCGGCCAGGGTCGGGCCCGGCGTCAGCAGCCGGGGCTCGCCGAATTGGGGTCCCAGCATCCGCGCCACCGCCCCCTTGGCCCGGCGGGCCGGGGCGACGATCTCCACCGCCACGGCCTGGCCCTCGCTGATCGCAGAGTGCGGGCCGGACAGGGGCAGGACCGCGTCGGGCCCCTGTCCCAGGTCGAGGAACGCGGTGGAAAGGCCGCGCTCGATCCGGCGCACCCGGGCCACGGCCGCGGCCCCGGCCTGCTGCACGGGCAGGTCGCCGTCGCGGACGATCAGCAGCCGTTCGGGACGGCCGTCCAGCTGCACGACCCCCCTCGCCTCTCCCAGGCTCTCGTCGAGATAAAGCCGTCGGGTGTCCCGGCTCACCCGTGCAGCGCCCCGCCGCGCCAGCCGAGGCCCTCCAGGAGGCAGCGGGTCTCGTAGAGCGGCAGGCCCACCACCGCGGAATAGGAGCCGTGCAGGCCGATGATGAAGCCTCCGGCCAAGCCCTGCACGGCATAGCCGCCGGCCTTGCCGCGCCACTCGTCGGAGGCGAGGTAGGCCTCCATCTCCCGGTCGGTGAGGCGCTTGACCTCGACCCGGGCCTCCACCAGCCGCGTCGCCTCGCGCCCGTCAGGGGCGCGCACGGCGACGGCGGTCAGGACCCGGTGGCCCTTGCCCGACAGCAGCGCCAGGCAGGCGCGGGCCTCCTGCGGCGTCTCGGCCTTGGGCAGAACCCGGCGGCCGACCGCCACCACCGTGTCGGCGGCCAGGACGAAGGCGTCCGGGCGGCGGGCGGCGACCACGGCGGCCTTGGCTCGGGCGAGCCGCAGGGCCAGCAGGCGCGGCGTCTCCTTCCTCAGCGGCGTCTCGTCGAGGTCGGCCGGCTCGATCGCGTCGGGGACGACGCCGATCTGGCGCAGCAGGTCTAGCCGGCGAGGGCTGGCGCTGGCGAGGACCAGGGGGCTCACGGAAGGGAGGGCATGGGATGTCTCGGGCAAGCCGCCTTATAGACGGATCAGCCGCCAAAGGTCGATGGCCGGCCGAATCGTTCCAGCAAGCGCCGGTCCAGTTCGTCGCGGACCTGACGGTAGGCGTCCAGCCGCTGCTCGCGCGAGCCCTCGACCAGGGTCGGGTCGAAGGTCGGCCAATATTCGATCTCGACCGGGCCGCCCCGCGCCATCTCCACGGCCCGATGCTGGGCCTCGGGCGTCAGCGACACCACCACGTCGAACACCGCGTCTTCGTCCAGGTCCGCGAAACCCTTGGGTTTGTGGTGCTCCAGGTCGAGCCCGATCTCGTCCATCACCGCCACGACGAACGGATCGACCTCATCGGCGGGCCTGAGGCCACAGCTGTCCACCACCACGGCCTGGCCGTAGCGGCGGCGCATCAGGGCCGCGGCCATCGGCGAACGCACCCGGTTCAGATTGCAGGCGAACAGCACTGCGGGTCTCTTCGGCGCCGCCAAGCTCAGTTCCGCCGGTGCAGGGCGCAGATCAGGGTGAACAGCCGCCGTGCGGTGTCATGGTCGACGGCGACCTTGCCCTCCAGCCGTTCGCGCAGCCGCCGCGAGCCCTCGTCGTGCAGGCCGCGCCGGCCCATGTCCAGCGTCTCGATTTGGCTGGGCGTCGAGTGGCGGATCGCCTCGTAATAGCTCTCGCAGACCATGAAGTAGTCCTTGATCACCCCCCGGAACGGCGACAGCGACAGAAGGTGGCGTTTGGCGTAGCCGCCGCCGGCGATGTCGAGCGCCAAGCGGTTGTCGATCAGGGATATCCTCAGGTCGTAGGGGCCGTCGGGGGCCCCCTCGGGCGAGAAGCTGTTGGCCTCGACCAGGTCGAACACGGCGACCTGGCGCTCGTCCTGGACGTCACGGGACGCCGGCGCGAGCGAGGTTTCGTCGATTTCGACGCTGCGCAACCGCCGCCTGTTGGGGTCCCCGTCCATGCACCGCCAGAGTGGCGCTTGTGGTGCGCCGCAGCAAGCGGGATGGAGGCGCTACTTCCGCTCCAGCCGGATCGCCGCGGAGCGGGCGTGGGCCGGCAAGCCCTCGGCCTGCGCCAAGGCCACCGTGTGCGGGGCCAGGATCGCGAAGGCGGCCGCGTCGCAACGGACGATCGAGCTGCGCTTGAGGAAGTCGTAGATCGACAGTCCCGACGAGAACCGCGCGGCCCGGCTGGTGGGCAGGACGTGGTTGGAGCCGGCCACATAGTCGCCGATGGCCTCGGGGGTGAGCCGGCCGAGGAAGATCGCCCCCGCGTGGCGCACCGGGGCGGCCATGGATTCCGGGTCGGCGACGGCGAATTCCACGTGCTCGGGGGCGATGCGGTCCACTAGGCCGGCGGCGGCCGACAGGGGTGCGATAACCACCGCCCCGTGGTCGCGCCACGACGCGCGCGCGTCCTCGCCGGTGGCCAGCAGAGCGAGCTGACGCTCCACCGCCGCCGTCACGGCCTCGGCGAAGGCGCGGTCGTCGGCGATCAGGATCGACTGGGCGTCCGGGTCGTGCTCGGCCTGGGACAGCAGGTCCGCGGCGATCCATTCCGGGTCGTTGTCGGCGTCGGCCACCACGACGATCTCCGACGGACCGGCCAGGGCGTCGATGCCCACGACTCCATAGAGCCGGCGTTTGGCGGCGGTGACATAGGCGTTGCCAGGCCCGACGATCTTGTCGACGGGGCGGATGGGGCCGGCGCCATAGGCCAAGGCGGCGACCGCGTGGGCCCCGCCGACGCGCCAGATCTCGGTGACCCCGGCTTCCTGAGCCGCGGCCAGGACGGCCGGCTGCAGCCGGCCGGGCGGGGTGACCATGGCGATGCGCTCGACCCCGGCGACCTGGGCCGGCACGGCGTTCATCAGCACGGTGGAGGGATAGGCCGCCCGCCCCCCCGGCACATAGATCCCGACCGATTCCAGCGCAGTCCAGCGCCAGCCCAGCTCCACCCCCGCTTCGTCGGTGAAGCGGGCGTCGGCGGGGCGCTGGCGCTGGTGGTAACGGCGGATGCGTTCCGCGGCGAAGGCTATGGCCTCGCGCACCGCCGGCTCGCAGGCGTTCGCGCCGGCGGCGATCTCCTCGGCGGTGACCCTGATGGTGGTCTCGGTGAGCGCCGCGCCGTCGAAGCGGCGGGCGTAGTCGAGCACCGCCGGGAGCCCCTCGCGCCGCACCCGCTCGACGATCTCGGCCACCGCGGCGTCGACGTCGGGCGGCGAGCCCCGCCGTTCGTCCAGGAAGGCGGCGAAGGCGGTCTCGAAATCCGGGCTTTCGTGGTCGAAGCGGCGCATGGGTAGGTTCAAACGGCTTTCGGTGCGGAATGTCCAGATGGATACCTCTCTCCCGGTTCGGGAGAGGGGGGGCCCAGCGAAGCTGGGAGGGTGAGGGCGCGGCAGGCCTTTAGAGGCCCCTCCCTCCCCCGAACCGGAAGAGGGATTTACGTATGCCCCGGCGTCCTTCGCGTCGGCCAGGGGTCGGAGACGTCCGCCAGGGCGGCGTCGATGCACTCGACCGCCAGCCTGAGGTCGGCGTCGCCGGCGAAGTGCAGAACCACCGTCCCGCCGGGGTCGCCCTCCCCGGCCGGCTCGAACCCGATCGCCAGCAGTTCGACCACCGCCTCGGCGGGCTCGCGTTTCAGGTGGCGGGCCTGACACGACAGCACCCCGCCGAACTGCAGCCCGGCGCGGACGCGCTCGCCCTTGAGGCCTTCCCAGCGGAAGCGGTTGAAGGCCACGGTGAGTCGCCGGGCCTGGGGCTCGAACCGGATGTCGCCGACGTGGGCGACCGCATCCTGCAGGGCGGCCGAAATCACCCCCAGGTCGTCAGCGTCCAGGGCCAGCAGCTTAAGCCGCGCAGTGGTGGTCATTCGTCGTCCCCGCCGCCGTCCTTGAGCCGGCGGACATTGGCCCCGCAGGCCGATAGCTTCTCTTCCAGCCGCTCGAAGCCGCGGTCGAGGTGGTAGACCCGGTTGACGGTGGTCTCGCCGCGGGCCGCCAGGCCGGCGATCACCAGGCTGACCGAGGCGCGCAGGTCGGTGGCCATGACCTGGGCGCCGTTCAGGGCCTCGACCCCGCGCACCCGCGCCTCGCCGCCATGCACCGCGATGTCGGCGCCCAGTCGCGCCAGTTCGGGCACGTGCATGAAGCGGTTCTCGAAGATGGTCTCCCTGATCACGCTGACGCCGTCGGCCATCGTCATCAGGGCCATGAACGGCGACTGCAGGTCGGTGGCCAGGCCGGGATAGGGCGCGGTGGTGATGTCCACAGCCCGGAGCTTGGCGTCGCCGCGGCGGATGCGGATGGTGTCGGCGCCCTCCTCGATCTCCACCCCGGCCGAGGCCATCGCGGCCAGGAGCGCGCGCAGGTGTTCGGGCCGCACGCCGGTCAGCCGCACGTCGCCGCCGGCCATCGCCACGCAGCAGGCGTAGGAGCCGGCTTCGATCCGGTCGGGGACCACCGCGTGGGTCGCGCCCTTCAGCTTGGCGACGCCGGTGATGGTGATGACGGCCGTGCCGGCGCCTTCCACCTTGGCGCCCATGGCGTTCAGGCACTCGGCGAGATCGACGATCTCGGGCTCGCAGGCCGCGTTCTCCAGCACCGTCGTCCCGTCGGCGAGGACCGCGGCCATCAGGGTGTGTTCGGTCGCCCCCACCGACACCATCGGGAAGACGATGTGGGCGCCCTTCAGCCCCCGCGGGGCCTGGGCGTAGACGTAGCCCTCGTTGAGGTCGATCACCGCGCCCAGGGCTTCCAGCGCCTTGAGGTGCAGGTCGACGGGGCGCGCGCCGATGGTGCAGCCGCCCGGCAGCGAGACCTTGGCGGTGCCGGTGCGCGCGATCAGCGGCCCCAGCACGTTGAACGAGGCCCGCATCTGCCGGACCAGGTCGTACGGGGCCAGGGCCGAGACGATCTCGGGGGTGTGGAGCACGGTCTCGGGCCCGGCCGGCCCGTCCATCTCGATCACCGCCGCGCCGAGCCGCCGCAGCAGCTTGGCCAGGAACCGGGTGTCGGCCAGGCGCGGCATGTTGGTCAGCCGCAGGGGCTGGTCGGTCAGCAAGCTCGCGGCCATCAGCTTGATGGCGGAGTTCTTGGCGCCGCTGATCGGGATCTCCCCCTCCAGCCGCGCGCCGCCGGTGATGGCGATGCGATCCATGGGTCCGGCTCTTACAGGAAGGCCGGTCCGGTGCAAGCGGACGGCGTTACTTCACTTCCTCCCCCAGGAAGTCCTGCTGGAACTCTGGACTCTCGTCGCCGTCCAGGGGGTCCTCGTCGGCGGGGGCCACCGCGGGGTTGGGCACGGCGAAGTCGGGCGGCAGGTCGAGGTCGAGCAGGCCGGCGGCCTTCATGTCGGCGGCGCCGGGCAGGTCCACCAGGGAGGCCAGGCCGAAATGCTCCAGGAAGCCGTCGGTGGTCCCATAGGTCACCGGCCGGCCCGGCGAGCGGCGGCGGCCGCGCATCTTCACCCAGCCGATCTCCAGCAGCAGGTCCAAGGTGCCGCGGCTCAGCCCCACCCCGCGCACCGACTCGATCTCGGTGCGGGTCACCGGCTGGTGGTAGGCGATGATGGCCAGGGTCTCCATCGCCGCCTTGGACAGGCGACGGTGCTCCTCGCGCTCCTCGGTCATCAGGAAAGCCAGGTCCGGAGCGGTGCGGAAGCGCCAGCGGTCGGCCACGCACTCCAGTTCCACCCCCCGGCCCTGGTAGCGGACGCGCAAGGCCGCGAGCGCCCGGCCCACATCGGCGTCGGCCGGCATCCGGGCGGCGAGGTCGGCGGCGCTCAGGGGCTCGGCGGCGGCGAACAGCAGCGCCTCGACCATGCGTTCGGCGTCGCTCATGCGACGGCCCTGGGTTTGACCTTGCGGGCGCGCAGGTAGAGGTCGGCGAAGGCCTCGAGCTGGCGCACCTCCAGGGCCCCGTCCTTGACCATCTCCAGTCCCGCCGAGAGGGTCGAGGCGAGGTAAGAGGCCCGGGTCGGCCCGTCCTCGTGAGCTGTCGGCGCGACCCCCGACAGCGGCGTCCAGGCCGCCAGCTCGGGCATCAGCCCCTTCAACCGGGTGCGGGCGGCCTCCAGCGGATAGGCCTGCGGCGGGCGGGGGCGGTAGCGGCGGGCGCCCTCGCGGCGACGCTGCTGCACATAGGCCTGGATGAGGCCGTAGAGGTCGGCGTCCAGCCGGGTCGTGCTGGCGATCATGACGGCGTCGGGGTCGCCGCGGAGGAAGACGTCGCGCCCGGTCTGGGGCAGGTCCTTCAGGGCCTCGACCGCCTGGCGCATGGAATCGAGCTTGGCCAGGCGGAAGGCCAGGGAGGCGGCGAGGTCCTGGGCTGGGGGCTCGTCGGCGCGGAGCCGCTCGGGCCGGGGCAGGAGCAGGCGCGACTTCAGGTAGGTCAGCCAGGCGGCCATCACCAGATAGTCGGCCGCCAGGGCGAAGCGCCGTTTGCGCGCCGCGTGGATGAAGGCGAGATACTGGTCGGCCAGCCGGGTGATCGACAGCTTCAGCAGGTCGACCTTCTGGGTGCGGGCCAGGGCCAGCAACACGTGCAGGGGGCCTTCGAAACCTTCCAGGTCGATGACCAGTGCCTCGCCGTCCTCAGCCGCGTTGCGGGCGGCGTCGAAGTCGAGTTCCGGGGCGTCGGTGCTCATGCCAGCCGCCCTTCCAGACCGAGGTCGGCCAGGCGCGCCTCGGCGGCGTCCGGGTCGAAGGGCTGCACCCGGCGGGCGACGGCGCGGGCGGCGGCGGCGCGCTCGGCCGAGCGGCCGGCCAGGGGCGGGCAGACCTCGGCGATGGCCCGCATCTCGGCCATGTCGCCGTTGCAGTGGAGCACGAGGTCGCAACCGGCGGCCAGGGCGCCCAGGGTGCGCGCCTCGAACGCGCCCCCCAGGGCCTTCATCGACAGGTCGTCGGTCATCAGCAGGCCATCGAAGCCGATGTGGCCGCGGATCACCGTCCCGACCACCCGGTGCGAAAGGGTGGCGCAGTCGTCCGGGTCGATATCGGCGTAGACGACGTGGGCGGTCATGGCCATCGGCGCGTCGGCCAGGGCCCGGAATGCGGCGAAGTCGGTCTGCTCCAGCACCTCCAGCGGGGCGTCGACGACCGGCAGGTCGAAGTGGCTGTCGGCGCCGGCGCGGCCGTGGCCGGGGATGTGCTTGACCACCGGCGCAATCCCGCCGGCCAGCAGGCCGTCGATGGCCGCCCGGCCCAGGGCCGCCACCACGTTGGGGTCGCTGCCGAAGCTGCGGTCGCCGATCACGTCGTGGGCGCCGGGCGCCCGCAGGTCGACGCAGGGGGCGCAGTCGGCGTCGAAGCCCAGGGCGGCGAGCTCATGGGCGATCAGCCGGTGGTTCAGACGCACCGCCTCCTCCGCGGCTTCGGGCCGGTCGGCGTGCAGGGCCCCGAACAGGGCCGCGGGCCGGCGCCCCCGGGCCAGCGGCGGTCTGAGCCGCTGCACCCGCCCGCCCTCCTGGTCGAGGAACACCGGCGCGCCCGGGTCGCCGGTCGCGTCGCGCAGGGACTGGATCAGGGCGCGGGTCTGGTCGGCCGTGGCGATGTTGCGACCGAACAGGATGAACCCCCACGGCCGCACCTCACGGAAGAAGGCGCGCTCCGCCTCGCCGAGTTCGGTCCCCGCGCAGCCGAGGATGCAGGCGGCGTTCACCCGCCCTGGGGCCTCAGCCCCGGACCAGGCAGGTGCGCCCGGCGGCCTTGAGGGTGTTGCAGAAGGCCTGCGCCGCCTCACGGCTGGCGAAACCGCCGATCAGGCCGCGGTAGAGGGGGGCCTGTCCGTCCCTGGTCACGGGCTCGACCCGCTTGGACTTGCCTGCCATCGGGCCAGGGAAGGCCTTGGCGATGTCGCCATAGCCCTTGTCGGCCAGGGCCGTGGACGAGAAGGCGCCGATCTGCACCGCCGCCGCGCCGCCGGCCGCCGCCACGGCGGGAGCCGGAGCGGGGACGGCGACGGGAGCGGTCGCGGTCTTCACCGGCGCGGCGGGAGCCGCCGGAACGGGCGCCGGAGCCGTGGCGGTCTTCACCGGCGGCGGGGCCGCCGCGTCGTGGGCGGGGGCGGCCGCCGCCGGGAGCGGGGCCGGGGCCGGGGCCGGAACGGGGCGGATCGGGTTGGCCTCCACGGTCTGGACCTTCAGGCCGGGCGCGGGGGCCGGGCGCGGCTGCGGGGTCTCGGGCGCGGGAGCGAAGGTCGGCGCAGGCGGCGCCACGTTGGGCACGTTCTGCGATGCGTAGACGTCGAGGTTGGAGAAGGGGTCTTCGCCGCCCTGGGCGTTGGCGGCCGGCGCAGTCTTGACCACGCCCACCGGCTCGCCGACGGCGGCGGTCTGGGCGCCGGGTTTGCGCACCCCGGACTGGTAGTACATCACCACCGCCACCACGAGGATCAGCAGCACCACGGCGCTGCCGATCAGGGCCATGGGCAGGGGCCGCCGGCCTCCGCGCGGGGCGCGGGCGTCGAAGGCGAGCGGAGCGTCGGTCTGGGGCGTATAGGCGCCACGATCGTTCTGGGACATTCCGGCGGACTCCAGCAGGCGCGCCTCGCCGACAGGCGAATCGCGCGCAGTTCGGATCAGTCTAGCGAAACGCCGGCCCCGGCCGAAGCGCGGAAGGCAGGCGCCCCAGGCAAGATCGAACGCGATCTTGCCCTGATTATGGTCCCGGGCCGGCTTCGCGTTCGGATCGGGGCCGATCCGATCGGGTCGGGCTCAGTGCCAGATGTCGAGGGTGAACAGGCGCCGATGCTCTTCTATGGCGAAGCGGTCGGTCATTCCGGCGATGTAGTCGCACACCAGCCGCGCCCGGGCCGGTCCCTGGCGCTGCCCGGCCTGGCTCGACCAGCCCCCCGGCAGCACGTCCGGCTCGGCCATGAACAGGTCGAACATCTCGCGCAGGACCCGCCGCGCCTGGCTGCGGGTGCGGTTGACCCGGAAGTGGCGGTACATGCGCTCGTGCAGGAAGGCCCGCAGCCGGGCCAGGTCCTCGGCCATGTCGGGGGAGAAGGCGACCAGGGGCTCGCCCAGCGTCCGCGCGGCTTCCGGCGAATCGACGCCGGTGGCGGCGG
Source organism: Caulobacteraceae bacterium (assembly GCA_035493215.1). GTDB lineage: Bacteria > Pseudomonadota > Alphaproteobacteria > Caulobacterales > Caulobacteraceae > NCED01. The sequence continues at coordinate 82,959 of DATJIO010000045.1, read as the reverse complement.
CCCGCCGCTTGGTCTCGGCGATCACGTCGTTGATCATCACCCCGATCATCCGCCGCACCGCCTCCAGCCGCAGCATACGCGCGTCGATGCCAGGGTAGTCGGCTTGCACCGAGGCCAGGGCCGGGCCGATCAGGGGGATGGGCGACAGGTCGTGAATCTCGAACAGCCCGGCCTGGAGGCCGTCGTCGACGTCGTGGTTGTTGTAGGCGATATCGTCGGCCAGGGCGGCGACCTGGGCCTCCACCGAGGCGAAGGTGCCCAGGCGCAGGTCGTAGTCGACCATGTATTCGGCCAGGGCCCGGTAGGCCGGACGGTCCAGCCGGTCGATCACCGGGCCGTTGTGCTTGACCACCCCTTCCAGGGTCTCCCAGGTCAGGTTCAGCCCGTCGAAACCCGGGTAGCGGCTCTCCAGCTTGGTCACCACCCGGAAGGTCTGGACGTTGTGGTCGAAGCCGCCGAAGGGGGCCATGCAGGCCTGCAACTCGTCCTCGCCGGCGTGGCCGAAGGGCGGGTGGCCGAGGTCGTGGGCGAGCGCCACCGTCTCGGCCAGGTCGTCGTCCAGCCCCATGGCGCGGGCGATCGAGCGGGCGACCTGGGCGACCTCCAGCGAATGGGTCAGGCGGGTGCGGTAGTAGTCGCCTTCGTGGGCGACGAAGACCTGGGTCTTTTCCTTAAGCCGGCGGAAAGCCGTGCAGTGGATGATGCGGTCACGATCCCGGGCGAAGGGATTGCGGGTCAGGCTTTCGGCTTCCGGATGTTTGCGCCCGCGGGACTTGCGGGGGTCCTCGGCGTATGGGGCCCTGGGGACCAGATAGGGGCCGGCGGGGTCGGACACGCTCAATCGGAACCTCCAGGTGGGCGCGCCCCTTCCATAGGGGGCGCCCGTGGGCCACATATAGGCCCGGTTACGGTCGCAGCGCGAGTGACGCGCGCTTAAGTGAGAGTTCGATGAGCCTGGACGCTGCAACCCTGGTCTCCCGCCGCACGCCCGTCGCTCTCAGCGAATCGGCGGCCCGGCGGATTCGCGAGATCGGCGCCGCGGAAGGCCGCCCGCTGATGCTGCGGGTGGCGGTCGAAGGCGGCGGCTGCTCCGGCTTCCAATACCTGTTCGACCTGGTCGAGGCCGGCGAGGACAGCGACCTGAAGATCGAGCGCGACGGCGCCGCGGCCCTGGTGGACGAAGTGTCCCTGCCGCTGCTGCGCGGCTCCGAGATCGATTTCGTCGACGAACTGGCGAGCGCTGAGTTCCGGGTGCGCAACCCCAATGCGAAGTCCAGCTGCGGCTGTGGCGTAAGCTTCTCGGTCTGAACCTGATGAAAAAGCGTGTCGACCACTTCGACCTTGCGCAACGCTCGGCCGCCACGGCCCGCAAGGCCGGCGAGGCCATGGAGTCCGCCGGCCACGTCATCGCCGCCCGGACCGAGATGGCGGCGCTGGCCTACGCCAACCCTTCCGTCGCCACCGGGATCGAGATGAACCTGATGGTGTCGGAGAAGGTCGTCGCCCTGTCCGAGGCCGGGGCCACCCTCGCCCAGGGCGCCGGCGACATGGCCGGCCACGGCGTCCAGTACGCGACCGAGGAGGTCTCCGCCGCCGGCCGCTACGCCTTGGCCCTGACCACCTGCCGCAGCCCGATCGAGCTGTTCGCGCTGCAGGGCCGGCTGATGTCGGAGTTCGTCACCCGCGGCATGGCCTTCGGCCTGGGCCTCAACACGCTGGCGACCCGCACTGGCGAGCAGGTGATGGACCCGATCCACAAGACGGTCACGGCCAACCACAAGCGGCTGAAGAAGTAGGCGCTTCTCCAGGTACGTCCTCGTCCGCCCGCCTTGCGGGAGGGTCCTTTAGCTCGCCTTCCTTCGCGCGGTCTTCGGGGCCGCCGGCTTGCGGGCCGCAGGGGCGGCGCGGGCGGGCGTCTTGCGGGCCGGCGGAGCGGCGCCGCGCTGCAGGCTGCGGCGCAGGGCCTCCATCAGGTCCGAAGCCGGGGTGTCCTTGGGCGCGGGCTGGGCCTTGGGTTTCTCGCCCTTGTCCTTGGATGCGATCAGGGCCTTCAGCGCCGCCTCGTAGTGGTCGACGAACTCCGACGGCTCGAACGGGCCTTCGAGCTGCTCGATGATCTTGCCGGCGATCTCGACCATGCCCTTGTCGGGAACCGCGTCGGGAACGTCGCGGAAGAACTCCGCCGGAGCGCGCACCTCGTCGCGGGTGCGCAAGGAGTAGGCGACTATGCCCTTGTCGCGGGGCTCCAGCGCCAGCAGCCGCTCGCGAGTGTGCAGCACCACCCGCCCCAGCGCGATTCGGCCCGACTGCTCCATCGAAGCGCGGATCACCGCATAGGCCTCCGCCGCCATCTTGCCGTCGGGGACCAAGTAATAGGGGTCGTTCCAGTACAGCCGGTCGATGTCGCTGACGTCGACGAACCGCTCGATGTCGATGGTGCGGGTGCTTTCCAGCCGCACCGACTTGATCTCGTCGTCGGTGACGGTGATGAAGCGCCCCTTCTCGATCTCGTAGCCCTTGATCAGGGTGGAGCGCTCCACCGGGCCGCTGTCCGGGTCGGTGGTGACCATCTTGATCCGGTTGCCGGTCTTGGGGTTAAGCAGGTTGAAGTGCACGTCCCCGCGCGGATTGACGGCGGAGTAGAGCGCCACCGGGCAAGTGACGAGCGAGAGCTTGAGGTGGCCTTGCCACGACGGCCGGGTGGCCATTGGTGCGCTCCGAAACGGCGGCGGGACGGTTTGGACAACGCCGGCGGGAGCGATTCGTTCAGGGTGGGCGCGCGCGGCCAGCGTCCCCTCGCCCCGCTCGCGTTCCGCGAGTCGCCCTCCCCTCCGGGGGAGGGTAAGAGGTGCGTGCTTTTCCCTCCCCCTGAGGGGAGGGCGACGGGGCGTCAGCCCTGCGGGGTGGAGGGCATGTCAGGATGAGGCGCCATGGATGAAACCACCGTCGTCGACGCCCGTGGCCACCGCTGTCCGACGCCGACCCTGCGCCTGCGCCGGGCCCTGGAGGCGGCCGCCCCGGGCGAGCGGGTGCTGCTGCTGGCCGACGACCCGATGGCCCGGATCGACGTGCCCCACTTCGTCGCCGAGGCCCGATACGTGCTGGTGGAGGCCGGCGGAAATAATTCGGACCTTAGCTTTCTGGTAGAGAAGCGCTGAATAGGTTCGGGGGGACGGATGGTATCGTACCCTTCGAGTCGACAACCGCTGGGAGAGCGCTCGTTTCCATGGACGTCCGAGTCCTGATCGTAGCGCCCGACGACCGCCTGGCCGGCCCTCTGGCCGAGGGGCTGGACCGCGTCGGCTGGCGTTCGATCACCGCCCGCGGGGCCGAGGCGGCCCTGGCCGCCCTTCGGGACCTGCACATCGAGGTGGTGATCGTCGAGACCGGCGACAACGCCCTCGACGGGCTGGCCCTGGCCCAGGCCCTGAAGGCCGCCCGCACCCCCCGGCGCCTGCCGGTGGTGGCCCTGGGCCGCCCCGACCCCCTGCTCGAACAGATGGGCTTCGACTTGGCGCTCAGCCCGCCCCTGCATCCAGCCCAGGCGGTGCTGCGGCTGGAGGCCCTGGTGCGCGCGGCCGTGGCCGAGGAGGAGTTCGAGCTGCGCCGCGAGACCCTGGCCGAACGCGGCCGAACCCTGGTGGCCCCGCCGTCCTCGCCCCAGCCCCTGAAGGTGCTGACCATTGGCGAGCCGGCGCCGAAGTTCGTGGCCCTGGCCCATGCCCTGACGGCCATGGGGGCCGAGGCTACCGCGGCCCTGACCGCCTACACCGCCTTCGACTACATGCACGAGGAGCCGTTCGACGCGGTGGTGCTATGGGCCGGCGAGACCCACGCCGAGGCGCTGTCGATCGCCGGCGGTATGCGACGCAACACCCGGCTGTTCCACATCCCCACCATCCTCTACCTGCGCGCCGGCGCCGAGGTCGAGCTTGCGGACGCCTTCAACCGCGGCCTGGCCGACGTGGCCACCGCCGACACCCCCGCCGAGGACACCGCCCGGCGGGTGATCTCGCTGGCGCGGGCCTATCGCCGCGAAACCGCGATCCGCCAGGCCCTGGAGCAGGCTCGCTCCTCGGGGCTGATGGATGCGGCCACGGGGCTGTTCACCGGCGAGCTGTTCGCCGCCCACCTGTCGCGGCTGGCCCGGGCCTCGCGCGAGCGCGGCCGCGACCTGTCGGTTGCCGTGCTGCGAATCGCCGACCGGCCCGAGACCACCATCGCCCGCCACAAGGGCTGGCTGGACCGCGCCATTCCCCAGATCGGCTCGATGATCGGCCGCCTGGTCCGGGCCGAGGACACCGCCGCCCGGCTGGCGCCGGAGGTGTTCGCCCTGGCCCTGCCGGCCGCGGCCGCGGGGGCCGGGCGCATCGCCGCCGAGCGGATCGCCGCGGTGATCGCCTGCACCGCCTTCGAGGCCGGCGACGGCCGCCCGCCCTTCACCATCGAGTTCGAGCTCGGGGTCGCCGAGCTCGAACCCGGTGAGACCGCCGCCCGCACCCTGGAGCGCGCCGCCGCCCGCGCCGCCCCGCGCCAGACCGCCTGACGGCCCGAAGGCAGGGCGAGATCGAGGGGGCGCAGCCCGAACCTTAGCCGGCGCTTTGTGAAAGTCGCGCCTGCCCGTATCGTGCGCGCAACCACAAACCCTTGGAGACGTCTCACATGTCGCGACTAGTGCTTTCGGCCACGTTCGGCCTGGTTCTCGGCCTCACCGCAGCCGCCGCGGTCGCCCAGGCTCCCGCCGCCCAAGGTCCGCGCCCGGGTCAGGGCGGCGGCGGCGGAGCCGCACAAGCGGCGCCGGTGATCACCAAGGACCCGATGTCCGCCCCGGCGGGAACCTACAAGCTCGACAAGGCCCACAGCAGCGTCATCGCGCGGATCGGCCACGGCGGCGGCTTCTCCTTCTCGACCGTGCGGTTCGGCGTGACCGACGGGACCCTGGCCTGGGACCCCGCCAAGCTCGAGGCCTCCAAGCTCACCGTCGCCGTGGACATGACGCCCCACTACGACCCGATCGTCTACGGCCTGGACATCAAGGGCGCCAACTTCCTCGACATCGCCACGTTCCCGTCGGCCAGCTTCGTCTCCACCGCGATCCGCCGCACCGGCCCGACGACCGGGGTGATCACCGGCGACCTCACCTTCCGCGGCCAGACCCATCCGGTGACCATCGACGCCTCTCTGGTGGGCGCCGGCAAGACCGGCCGCGGCGTGCCGACGATCGGCTTCACCGGCGTGATGCACCTCAAGCGCTCGGAGTTCGGCTTCACTTTCCTGGCGGGCGGGATCTCCGAGAACATCGACGTCGTCCTCGACGGCGAATTCGGCGGCACGCCCCCGGCGGCGTAAGTGTTGCGTCCCCTCTCCCCAGTGGGGAGAGGGTGGGGCCCACGCGTCAGCATGGAAGGGTGAGGGGGCGCGGCGCCAGCCGCACGAAAAACGCCCCCTCCCCAATCGTCGGTCCTGCGGAAGGTCAGCGACCCGGGGGGCCTGGTTTGAATGCGAACACGACTGCAAGGAGCGAAGTCCGGGCCACCGGCGCCGGGGTGAAATCGTCCACAGCAACCGCTCCGCCCTGGGTAGGAGGCGCAGTTGTAGGTGCTGTAGGCGTTATCGCAGCCGCGAACGCGGCCAGTCCTGCGTTGGTTGAGGAAAGGTCTTGGACACGCAAGACCGCACCCAAGCTTCCACTGAGAGCGTCTGCGATGGCAGTGGCTTGCGACCGAGCGTTGCTCAGCGCCGCCCTTAGTGCTTCCCGCTCAAGCTCCTCGGGGCGATCAAGTCCCCCGCCCTGAACATTGGCGTTAAGGGCCCCTTGCTGCGCAGCCACCGCCGCGACGTCGCCTGCACGCTCGGCAGGCCGGACTCTGACGCTCAGTTGCACGGCTGCCGTTGCGGGGGTGCAGAGAGCGCCACCCAGCATTGACCGCGCTTCTCCACCACAGCCGGTGTTCACAGGCTGCTGTACGGACAGAGGCCCCGAGCTGATCTGGACGCTTGTGACGCCGTCAAGCCGGCGCACTGCCGCTTCTACCCGTTGCCTAGTCTGCGTTAGAGCCGACAGCGCGGCCGCTGTATCCGGCGCTTGGCCGGAAAGTCGAGCCGAAATGTTTGCGAAGTCGCCTGGCTTTCTAACTTCTCCCCGGCCCACCACCACGACGGTCCGTTCGGGTTCGGGCGCAGCCTGAGCAAGCGCAGCACTAGAGACGCAGCAGGCAATTAAAGCGAGCCCCGCACGTAGTGACATAGTCTTCTCCCCCCGGATTCAACCAGAGGCTAGAACATCACGGATCTATAACAAGCAAAACCTTAGGCCGCCTGCTGCTGCGCCACGCGCGCCAACTCGCCGAGGATGCGCTCCGCCGCGTTGAGCCTGGCCTCCGCCGTGTCCCACTCGCCCTTCACCACCACCTTGGAATCCGGCCGCAGCTTCCAGTCGTGGGGGCGGCGCTGGACCTGGGCGACCAGGCCGGCGGGGTTGGGGAAGTAGTCGTCGCGGAAGGTCACCACCGCACCCTTGGGCCCGACGTCGATCTTCGAGACGTTGGCCTGGCGGCACAGGCCCTTGATCCCCACCACCTTCAGCAGTTGCCCGGCCTCCGGCGGCAGGGGCCCGAAGCGGTCGATCAGCTCGGCGGCCAGGGCTTCGCGGTCCTCCACCCGTTCGGCCTCGGACAGGCGCCGGTACATGGCCAAGCGAACGTTGAGGTCGGGGACGTACTCCTCGGGGATCAGCACCGCCACGCCGGCGTTGATCTGAGGCGACCAGCCGCGCTCGTCGACCACCGCCTGGGCCCCGCCGGCGCGCAGCTCGGCCACGGCGTCCTCCAGCATCTGCTGGTAGAGCTCGACGCCGATCTCCTTGATGTGGCCCGACTGCTCGTCGCCCAGCAGGTTGCCGCCGCCGCGGATGTCGAGGTCGTGGCTGGCGAGCTGGAAGCCTGCGCCCAGGCTGTCGAGGGACTGCAGCACCTTCAGCCGCTTCTCGGCCGAGGCGGTGATCTGCTTCTCGGCCGGGGTGGTCAGGTAGGCGTAGGCGCGGGTCTTGGCCCGGCCGACCCGGCCCCGCAACTGGTACAGCTGCGACAGGCCGAACATGTCGGCCCGGTGCACGATCAGGGTGTTGGCGCTGGGGATGTCGAGGCCGGACTCGACGATGGTGGTCGACAGCAGCACGTCGTATTGGCCGTCGTAGAAGGCCGACATCACCGCTTCCAGCTGCGTCGGCGCCATCTGGCCGTGTCCGACGACGAAACGGACCTCCGGGACCTGCTCGCGTAGGAACCGCTCCAGCTCGGGCAGGTCGGCCACCCGCGGGGCGACATAATAGGCCTGGCCGCCCCGGTACTTCTCCCGCAGCAGCGCCTCGCGCACCGTCACCGGGTCGTTGGGCACGACATAGGTGCGCACCGCCAGGCGGTCGACCGGGGGCGTGGCGATGATCGACATCTCGCGGATGCCCGACAGGGCCATCTGCAGGGTGCGCGGAATCGGGGTCGCCGACAGCGTCAGCATGTGGACGTCGGCGCGCAGGGCCTTCAGCTTCTCCTTGGCCTTGACCCCGAAGTGCTGCTCCTCGTCGACGACGACGAGACCCAGGTCCTTGAACCTGACCTGCTCTGACAGCACCGCGTGGGTGCCGACCACCACCTCGATCTCGCCCCTGGCCAAGCCTTCGCGGGTCTCGGCGACGTCCTTGGCGGTGACCAGGCGCGACAGCATCCGCACCTTGATCGGCCAGCCGGCGAAGCGGTCGCAGAAGGTCTTGAAGTGCTGGCGGGCCAGAAGCGTGGTGGGACAGACCACCGCCACCTGCTTGCCGCTCATGGCGGCGATGAAACAGGCGCGCAGGGCCACCTCGGTCTTGCCGAAGCCGACGTCGCCGCAGATCAGCCGGTCCATCGGCTTGCCCGAGCCCAGATCGGTCAGGACGTCGCCGATGGCGTTCAGCTGGTCGTCGGTCTCCTCGTAGGGGAAGCGGGCGCAGAATTCGTCGAAAAGCCCTTGAGGCGGATCGATTTCCTCCGTGCTCTTCATCTGACGGGCGGCCGCGATCCTGATCAGGCCCTCCGCCATCTCGCGCAGCCGCTCCTTGGCCTTGGCCTTTCGCGCCTGCCACGCCGCGCCGCCCAGGCGGTCGAGCTGGACGCCCTCGCTCTCGGCGCCGTAGCGGGTGAGAAGGTCGATGTTTTCCACCGGCAGGTACAGCCGGGCTTCGCCGCCGTACTGGAGGTCGAGGCAGTCGTGGGGCGCGCCCTGGACGTCCAGGGTCTTCAGCCCTTCGTAGCGGCCGATGCCGTGGTCGATGTGGACCACCAGGTCGCCGGACGACAGGGAGGTCGCCTCGGCCAGGAAGTTGGACGCACGCCGGCGCTTGCGCGGCCGGGCCAGGCGGTCGCCCAGGATGTCGGTCTCGGAGATGACCACGAGGTCGTCGGTCTGGAAGCCGGCGTCCACCGGCAGCACCACCCGCTGCAGCGGCTTGGCCTTGGTCCCGGCGACGCCGAAAGATTGGGCGTCGGCCCAGTCCTTGGCGAAGCGCACCGACTTCAGCCCGTGGTCGCCCAGCATCGAGGCCAGCCGGTCCGACGAGCCCTCCGACCAGGAGGCGAACAGCACCCGCTTGGACTTGCCCTGTTCCCGGGCGAAAGCCGCCACCGCCTCGAACAGGTTGACGCTGTCCTGGGCCCTCTCGGCGGTGAAGCTGCGGCCCTGGCGGGCGCCGAGGTCGACCACCGCCTCGCCCGCCTCGCGCTGGAACGGCGAGAAGCGGCGCGAGGGATGAGCGGCGACCCGTTCGTCCCACTCGTCCTTGCTCAGGTACAGGCTCGCCGGCGGCGGCGCCCGGTAGACCGAGCCGCCGCCCTTGGCCTTGGCGTTGTCGACGCGGCTGGAATAGGCGTCCTCGACCATGGCCATCCGCTCGTCGCGGGCCTCAAGGGCCAAATGGTCGAGCGCGATCAGGGCCCCGTCGCCGACATAGTCGAACAGGGTCTCCATCCGCTCATAGAGCAGGGGCAGCCAGTGCTCGAGCCCGGCCCGGCGCCCGCCTTCGCTGATGGCGGCGTAGAGCGGGTCGTCCCCGGCGGCGCCGAACAGGGCGAGGTAGGCGGTGCGGAAGCGCGAGATGGTCTCGGCGTCCAGCAGGGCCTCCGACACCGGCAGGAGGTCGACGCCCTTGAGCTGCCGGGTCGAACGTTGGGTCTCGGGGTCGAAGGCGCGGATCGACTCCAGGGTGTCGCCGAACAGGTCTAGCCTGACCGGCTCCTCCGCGCCCGGCGGGAAGACGTCGATCACCCCGCCGCGGATGGCGAACTCGCCGCGCTCCGAGACGGTGGAAGCGCGCACGTAGCCGTTGACGGCGAAATAGCGCTCCAGCTCGGCGATCTGGACATCGCGCCCGGTGCGCGCCTGGTAGCTGGCCGCGGCGACGGCCTGGCGCGGCGGGACCCGCTGCAGCAGGGCCGGGACGGTGGCGATCACCACCAGGGGCTCGCCCTTGTCCTTAGGCCGGGCGGCCAGGGTCGACAGCGCCGCGGTGCGTTCGGCCGCCACGCTGGCCGAGGGCCCGATGCGGTCGTAGGGCAGGCAGTCCCAGGAGGGGACGCGCAGGGTCGCCAGGTCGGGGGCGAAGAAGGCCAGGCTGTCGGAAAAGGCGCTGGCGCGGGTGCCGTCGCGGGCGACGAACACTACCACGCCCTTGCGGGCGCGGGCGATGTCGGCGACCACCAGGGCGTCGAAACCCTCGGGCGCGCCGACGAACTCGAGCCGGCCCGCGGCCTTGGCGATACGGGGAATGTCCAAACGCGAACTCCGGTCGGTCAGTGGTCGTCGCGGCGGACCGCGTGGGCTTCGAAGCGGAAGGTGCGGATCCGCTCCATCACATCGGTGTCGAACGCCGGCGGGACCGGAGAGCGGCCGACGATCCAGGCATAGATGTCGTGGTCCGCCTCCTCAAGCAGGGTCTCCAGCGTGTCGAGCTGAGCGGCGGTCAGGGCGGCGGCGTGGTTGTCCACGAACGGCCCCAGGATCAGGTCGGCCTCGACGAAGCCGCGATGCCAGGCCCGGAACTTCAGCCGCTTCAGCCTCGCCTGGTCCTCGGCCATGGATCGTCGCTCCCAAACGCAGCAGAGCCCCGCCCTGGGAAGGACGAGGCTTTCGGTTCCGGAGCTATATAGGACAGACGCCCCCGACCGCTATGCTCCGCGCCATGCGGCCGGAGATTCTGTTCCCCTTCTTCGCCTCCATCGGCACCCTCAAGGGCGTCGGCCCCAAGCTCGCGCCCCTGGTGGAGCGGGCTGCGGGACCGTTGGTGCGGGACCTGGCCTTCCTGTCGCCCGCGAGCCTGATCGTGCGCCGGCCCACCACCGTGGCCGACGCCCGCGAAGGCGAGCCGCAGGTGTTCGGCCTGACCATCGACGCCCACTTCCCGGCGAACGGGCCCGGCCGGCCCTGGCGTATCCGCGCCCGCGATGAGACGGGATTCATTTTCCTCAACTGGTTCAAGGGTCACGGGCCGCATCTTGAGCGCTACCACCCGGTCGGCGAGCGCCGCGCCGTGGCCGGCAAGCCGGAGCGCTACAACGTCGAGCTGAGCATCGCCCACCCCGACTACATCGTCCCGCTCGAGCGCGCCGCCGAGATCCCCCTGATCGAGCCGGTCTATCCGGTCACCGCCGGCCTGGCCTCGCGGGTGCTGCGCAAGCTGGCCCTGGAAGCCCTGGCCAAGGCGCCCGACCTGCCGGAGTGGCAGGACGCCGCGTGGCTGGCGCGGCAGGGCTGGCCGTCGTGGCGCGAGGCGCTGGAGCGGCTGCACGCCCCCCAGGGCGAGGCCGACCTCCTGCCGACCGCGCCGCATCGACAGCGGCTGGCCTACGACGAACTGCTGGCCCACCAGCTGGCCATGAAGCAGCGCAAGGCCGCGCGGCGGGCCGAGCCCGCGCCGGCGATCGCCGCCAGCGGCCTGGCCGACCGGGTCCACGCCGCCCTGCCCTTCGCCCTGACCGGCGCGCAGGCGCGCACCCTGGCCGAGCTGCGCGCCGACCTCGCCTCGGGCGAGCGGATGTCGCGGCTGGTGCAGGGCGACGTGGGCGCCGGCAAGACCGTCGTGGCCATGCTGGCCATGGCCGACGTGGCGGCGGCCGGGCGGCAGTCGGCCTTGATGGCGCCCACCGAGATCCTCGCCCGCCAGCACTTCGAGACCCTGGCCCAGCCTCTTGAATCGCAAGGGATCAAGGTCGTTCTGCTGACGGGGCGGGACAAGGGCGCCGCCCGGACCGCCAAGCTGGCCCTGCTGGCCTCGGGCGAGGCCGCGGTGGCTGTGGGCACCCACGCCCTGTTCCAGGACGAGGTGGCGTTCAGCGACCTGGCCCTGGCGGTGGTGGACGAACAACACCGCTTCGGCGTGTCGGAGCGCCGGCGGCTGCAGGAGAAGGGCGCCTCGGTGCACCTGATGGCCCTGTCGGCCACGCCCATCCCGCGCACCCTGGAACTGACGATGTTCGGCGACCTCGACGTGTCGCGCCTGGACGAGAAGCCCCCCGGCCGCAAGCCGGTGCTGACCACCATGGCCCCCACCACCCGCCTGGCCGAGGTCACGGCCCGGCTGAAGAAGGCGGTCGAGGCCGGCGCCCAGGCGTTCTGGATCTGCCCGCTGGTGTCGGAATCCGAATATCTGGACGTCACCGCCGCCGAGGACCGGGCCACGGCCCTGCGCGAAGCCCTCGGGCCCCGGGTCGGACTCGTGCACGGCCAGATGCCGGGGGCGGAGAAGGACGCGGTGATGGCGGCCTTCGCCGACGGCGCGGTGTCGGTGCTGGTGGCCACCACCGTGGTCGAGGTCGGGGTCAACGTCCCCAACGCCACCATCATGGTCGTCGAGCACGCCGAGCGGTTCGGCCTGGCTCAGTTGCACCAGCTGCGCGGCCGGGTCGGCCGGGGGGCCGCCCAGAGCGCCTGCCTGCTGCTCTACGACCCGCCCCTGTCGAAGGCGGGGACGGCGCGGCTGGACGTGCTGCGCCAGACCGAGGACGGCTTCCTGATCGCCGAGAAGGACCTGATGCTCCGGGGCGGCGGCGACCTGATGGGGCTGAAGCAGAGCGGCTTTCCCGACTACCGCTTCGCCGACCCCGCCGTCCACGCCGAGCTGATCGCCGCGGCCGCCGACGACGCCCGCCTGGTCCTGTCGCGGCCGGGCGGCGCGCGCGCGAAGGCGGTGGAGGTGCTGGAGGCCCTGTTCGACTGGCGCGCCGACAAGGCCTGGGCCGCGGCGGGGTAGCTTATTCGTCATCCTCGGGGCTGCGGCCTTGCAGGCCTCCGCCCGAGGATGACGGCTACTTCAGTCGATGCGCCTTGTCGGGACGGTGCGCACCGTCACGGCGTTGTCGATGGAGGGCGCGGAGACGGGGAAATCCGCACGTCCCATCAGGGTCGCCACCCGGGTCTTCGCGTCGGCTTCGAGGTCGGCGTAGAACAGGTTGAAGGGCGGGACCTTCAGCCGGTCGGCCCAGGCGCCGGCCAGGACCAGGGACGGCGAGGCCGGGCCGGAGACGCGCAGGATCCCGTTCCGGCATTGGGCCGAGACCTGCCGCGGCAGGAAGGCCGGCCGCGCGCCCCATTCCAGGCCCGTGGCGTTGGCGGCCCCAAGGTTCTGGCGGGTGTCGACGGCGACCTCGTCGGCTGCGCCGGTCAAGGGGTTGACGCAGAGCGGCAGGCGCTGGGCCAGGGGCGTCAGTACGCCGACGAAGTTCCAGACGAAGGCGCGGTCGACCAGCCGCCGGGCGGACTCGTCGTCGCCGGTCCTGGCGCTGACCCAGCCGACGATGCAGCGGGCCTGGGCGCGGGCGATGCAGGCCGGCATTGCGGCGGCCGGCCCGTAGCGGGGCGCCGGCTCGACCGATTCGATCAGGTAGACGGCCGCCGTGCGCCGCACCAGGGCCGGATTGGGCGCGATCAGTTCGTCCACCAGCCGTCCGGCGAGGGAGCCGCCCTGCTCCACCCCGACCACCACCAGCGGCCGGCCGCGGTTATAGGCGGTCAGGTATTGCAGGAAGGCCGCGCGCACGTCGCCGTAGGCGAAGCGGCGGGCCTCGCGGGCGTCGTCGCGGTTGGTGAGCTGGGCGTAGAGGCTGGCCTGGCGGTAGCGCGGGGCGAACACCCGCCCGACCCGCAGATAGGGCCCGGCGTAGTTGGGCAGCATGGTGCGGGCGAGCTGGCGCGCCGGCCCCTTGGCGTCATAGGCGGCGTTCCAGTCGCGGCCGCCGTCGTAGGTGGTGGGGTGGATGAAGAAGACGTCGGCCGGCGGGTCGCCCGCGCCCCAGCGCAACGGGTCCTTGGGGATCAGGGCCCAGGCGTCGGGCCGGGCGTAGTTGGGCGCCGGCGGAGGCCGCCAGGTCTGGAACGGCTGTTGCGGGTCCAGCGAGGCGCGCAGCACGTCGTCGCGCCTCAGGAACACCATCACCGCGACCACCGCGAGCAGGACGCCGCCGACCACCATGGCCCAGTCGCGCAAAGGCCGGCGCGTCATCGGTAGGAGTCCGCCTGGCTGAGGTAGAGCCACACGTAGTCGGCGATCCCGTCCTCCAGCGAGGTGAAGGGACGGTCGTAGCCGGCCGCCGCCAGCCGGCCCATCTGCGCCTCGGTGAAGTACTGGTAGCGTTCGCGCAGGCCCGGGGGCATGTCGACATAGTCGATCCGGGGGTCCTGGTCGGCGGCGCGGAACAGGGCTTCGACCAGTTCGCGGAAGGTCCGCGCCCGCCCCGAACCGAGGTTGTAGATTCCGCTGACCTGGGGGTTGGCCAGCAGCCAGGCCACCACCTCGACCGCATCGCGCACATAGACGAAATCGCGTTTCTGCCCGCCGTGAGGAATGTCGTCGCGATGGGACTTGAACAGCTTGACCGCTTCGCCCCGGGCGGCCTCGGGCCACCTCTGGCTGGCGACCGAGCGCATCGGCCCCTTGTGATATTCGTTGGGCCCATAGACGTTGAAGAACTTCAGTCCCACCCACTGCGCGGGGGCGTGGCCCCGGTCGGCCTCGCGGCGGGCGTAGAGGTCGAACAGGGCCTTGGACCAGCCGTAGGCGTTGAGCGGCCGCAGCTTGCGCAGGGAGGCGTAGTCGTCGGCGTCGGAGAACCCCGCCGAGCCATCGCCGTAGGTGGCCGCCGACGAGGCGTAGACCAGCCGCCGGCCGCGCCTGGCCGCCCAGTCCCAAAGGTCCCGCGACAGGCCGAAATTGGTGTGGGCGATCAGGTCGGCGTCGGGCTCCATGGTCGAGGAGACCGCGCCCATGTGGATGATGGTCTCCACGCCGGCGCCTCGGCCGCCCAGCCAGTCGAACAGGGCCTCGGGCGCGATGAAATCGACGATGGGGTGCTTGGCCAAGTTGCGCCACTTGCCGGCTTCGGCGGCGCGCAGCCGGTCGCAGACCGCCACGTCGTAGTCCGCCTCGGTCAGGGCGGCGACGATGTTGGAACCGATGAAACCGGCGCCGCCCGTGACCAGGACCAGCGGACGGCTCATGCCTTGGGCCCCATGCGGGCGATGGCCGCGGTGGTGGAATAGCCGTCTACCAGGTCCGCCAGCTTCACCTCTCCGCCCCAACCCCGCACCAGGTCGGCGCCCACCACCTCGTCCAGGGCGTAGTCGGCGCCCTTGACCAGGACGTCGGGCCGCAGCGCCTCGATCAGGGCGAGCGGCGTGGGCGCGTCGAAGGGCACGACGAGGTGGACCCCCTCCAGCCCCGCCAGCACCAGGGCGCGGGATTCCAGGTCGTTGATGGGACGCCCTTCGCCCTTGAGCCCGCGCACCGAGGCGTCGGAGTTGATCGCCACCACCAGCCGGTCGCACCAGCCCCGTGCCTGGCCGAGGTAGGCGACGTGGCCGCGATGCAGGATGTCGAAGCAGCCGTTGGTGAAGCCGACCTTTAGGCCGGCCCGCCGCCAGCGCTCCACCTCCTCGGCGGCGCGCTCGGGGGTGGCGACCCGGGCGCCCGCGGGGGCCCGGTGGGCGGCGATCTCGGCCTCGACCAGCTCGGCGGGCGCGACCACCGCGGTGCCGACCTTGCCGACCACCACGCCGGCGGCCAGGAGGGCGAACTCCACCGCCTCCTCCAGGGCCGCGCCGGCAGCCAGGGCCACGCCGAGGGCCGCCAGGGTGGTGTCGCCGGCGCCGGTGACGTCGAACACGGTGCGCGGCGCGCTGCGGAAGTGGCGCACGGCTTGGCCGCGCACCGCCAGCGACATGCCCTGGGCGGCGCGGGTGACCAGTATGGCCTTGGCCTCGCAGCTGGCCAGCGCCTCGGCCAGGGCGCTTTCGGTCTCGGCGTCGGTGTGGACCGGCCGGTCGACGGTGAGCGACAGCTCCCGCGCGTTGGGCTTGACCAGATCGACGGGCCCGTACTTGGCGAAGCTGCGGCCCTTGGGGTCGACGATCATCGGCGCCCCGACCCGGCGGGCGGCCTCGCGGGCCGCGGCGATGACCTTGGGCGTGGCCGCCCCCTTGGCGTAGTCCGACAGCAGCACCGCGCCGGCGCCCTCGGCCGCGTCGGCGATGGCCTGCATCAGCTGGTCCTCGCAACGGCCCGCGACCTGGCGGTCGTCCTCGGCGTCGACGCGCAGAAGCTGCTGGCCGCCTGCGACGTAGCGGGTCTTGACCGTGGTGCAGCGGCCGGTCTCGGGGATCAGGTGCCCTTCCAGCCGCGGCTCTGCCTCGATCAGCCGGGCCGCCTCGTGGCCGGGGGCGTCGTCGCCGACCACCCCGGCCAAGGCGGCCTGGGCCCCCAGGGCGGCGGCGTTGCGCGCCACGTTTCCGGCGGCGCCCAGCATGGTCGCCTCGTCGCTGCGCACCATCACCGGGATCGGGGCCTCGGGGGAGATGCGGGCCACCTCGCCATAGACGTAGCGGTCGAGCATCAGGTCGCCGACACAGGCGACCCGCGCCTGGGCCACGCGCGATAGGCGCTGTTGCAGAGTGGCGAGGTCCATGCTTCGGCTATAGCCGGTTCGGCGGCGGAGGCGAAAGGGTTGCGTCCAACGGCGGCGATGCGGCCTCGTCCTTCGTCAGGTCCGGGATGAGGCCCAAGGAGAGGGCCGCAGATGCCCTCGTCATCGGAGCGTCATGACCCAACCCACCCTACTCTGGTTCCGACGCGACCTTCGCTTGGCGGACAATCCAGCGCTGGCGGCGGCGGTGGCGGAGGGGGGCCCGGTGATCCCGCTGTTCGTGCTCGACGAAGCCCGAGACGTGCGGACGCCGGGCGCGGCGGGGCGGTGGTGGCTGGACAAGTCGCTGCGGGCGTTGACGGCCGCGCTGGCGGCGAAAGGCTCCAGGTTGATCCTGCGGCGGGGGCCGGCGGCCGAGGTGGTCAGGGCCTTGGCCGAGGAGGTCGGCGCCGGGGCGGTGGTATGGAACCGGCTCTACGACCCCGGCGTCGTCGAGCGGGACAAGGGGCTGAAGGCATCCCTGCGCGGCGCGAAGAGCTGCAACGGGTCGCTGCTGCTGGAGCCCTGGGCGGTGAAGACCAGGGCGGGCGAGCCGTTCAAGGTGTTCACCCCATTCTGGCGCGCGGCCCGGACGCTGGTCGAGGCCGGCGACGCCGCGCCTTCGCCGAGCCGCCTGCCCGCGCCGGAGCATTGGCCGGCCTCGGACGATCTCGACGCCTGGAGCCTGCATCCGACCGCGCCGGACTGGTCGGGCGGCTTCGACTGGAGGCCGGGCGAGGCGGCCGCCCTGGCCGTGCTGGACCGGTTCGTGGACGGGGCGCTGAGCGACTACGCCCGGGGCCGCGACCGGCCGGCGGAGCAAGGGTCGTCGCGTCTGTCGCCCTATCTGCATTGGGGCGAGGTTGGGCCGCGGCAGGTGTGGCGCGCGGTCATGGCCGCGGTCGAGCGCGGGGCGGCCAGCGAGGACCAGGCGGAGAAATTCCTCGCCGAGCTGGGCTGGCGCGAGTTCAACCACCAGCTCCTGTTCCACCACCCCGACCTGGGGCGGGCCAACTACAAGCCGGCCTTCGACGCCCTGCCCTGGCGGGACGCGCCCGAGCCGCTGGAAGCGTGGAAGCGCGGCCGCACCGGCTACCCAATCGTCGACGCGGGAATGCGCCAACTATGGGCGACGGGCTGGATGCACAACCGGGTGCGGATGGTGGCCGCCTCGTTCCTGGTCAAGCACCTGCTGATCGACTGGCGCGAGGGAGAGCGCTGGTTCTGGGACACCCTGGTCGACGCCGACGAGGCCAACAACATCATGAACTGGCAGTGGGTGGCGGGCACGGGCGCCGACGCCTCGCCCTTCTTCCGCATCTTCAACCCGACCGCCCAGGCGGAGAAGTTCGACCCGGACGGGGCCTATGTGCGACGGTGGGCGCCGGAGGTGGGGACGACGGACTATCCGGCTCCGATCGTGGAGCACGGCTTCGCCCGGCGGCGGGCGCTTGAGGCGCTAAAGGGGGTTCGCGGCGGGCCCGAAGGCCGCACCGCCGTTGCACCCAAGCTTTCCGGGCCGTAGGAAACGGCCCCATGGAGCCTCCGAGAGCCGCCCGCCCATGATGGTCTCGAACAGCGTCGTCGACGCCATCGGCAACACGCCGCTGATCCGGCTGAACCGCGCCAGCCAGGCCACCGGCTGCGAGATCTGGGGCAAGGCTGAGTTCATGAACCCCGGCCAGTCGGTCAAGGACCGGGCGGCGCTCTACATCATCCGCGACGCCGAGGCCCGCGGCCTGCTTCGCCCCGGCGGGCTGATCGTCGAGGGCACCGCAGGCAACACCGGCATCGGCCTGGCCATGGTGGCCGCCGCCCTGGGTTACCGCACCTGCATCGTCATCCCCCGCACGCAGAGCCAGGAGAAAAAGGACGCCATCCGCCTGCTCGGCGCCGAGCTGGTGGAGGTGGACGCGGTCCCCTACTCCAACCCGATGAACTACGTCCGCTTCTCGGGCCGCCTGGCCGAGGAACGGGCGGCCAGCGAGCCCAACGGGGCGATCTGGGCCAACCAGTTCGACAACGTCGCCAACCGCGAAGCCCACGTGCAGACCACCGGCCCGGAGATCTGGGCGCAGACAGGCGGCAGGGTCGACGGCTTCATCTGTTCGGTCGGCTCGGGCGGGACCCTGGCCGGGGTGGCCGAGGCGCTGCGGGCGAAGAACCCGGACGTCCAGATCGGCCTGGCCGACCCGTTCGGGGCGGCCCTGTTCAACTGGTACACCGCCGGGGAGTTGAAGTCGGAAGGGACCTCGATCACCGAAGGCATCGGCCAGGGCCGGGTGACCGCCAACCTCGAAGGGATGAAGGTCGACCACGCCTGGCAGATTCCCGACGCCGAGGCGCTGGAGATCATCTTCGGCCTGGTCCAGGAGGAGGGCCTGTGCATGGGTGGGTCCACCGGCGTCAACGTGGCCGGGGCGATCCGGCTGGCCCGGGAACTGGGCCCCGGCAAGACCATCGTCACCGCCCTGTGCGACTACGGCTCGCGCTACCAGTCCAAGCTGTTTAATCCGGCCTTCCTGCGCGAGAAGGGCCTGCCGACCCCCCCGTGGATTCCCGGATGAGCCAGGCCGACCCCCTCGTCACCGCCGCTTGGCTGAAGGCGCGCATCGCCGCGCCGGACCTGCGGACGGTGGACGCGAGCTGGTTCCTGCCGGGCTCGGGCCGCGACCCCGACGCCGAGTTCCTGGAACGCCACATCCCCGGCTCGGTCCGCCTCGACATCGACGCCGTCAGCGACCGGGCCATCCCCCTTCCCCACATGTTGCCCGACCCGATGGCCTTCGCCCAGACCGTGGGGGAGATGGGGCTGGGCAGCGAGCACCGCATCGTCGTCTACGCTTCCGAAGGCATCCTGCCGGCCGCGCGGGTATGGTGGATGTTCCGGGTGATGGGCCACGACGCGGTCACCGTGCTCGACGGCGGCCTGGCCAAGTGGCTCGCGATCCGCGGGCCGTTGCAGGCCGGGCCGGCGGCCAGCCGGCCCCCGGCCCGGTTCCGGGCGCGCTTTCGCAAGGACCTGGTCAGGAGCTTCGACCAGGTCGCCGAGACCCTGGAGCAGGGCACGGCCCAGGTGGTCGACGTCCGCCCCGCCCCCCGCTTCCGCGGCGAGGCGCCCGAGCCGAGGCCGGGGCTGCGGCCGGGCCACATGCCGGGCGCCCTGAACGCCCCCTACGCCGAGCTGATCGCGCCGGACGGGACCCTGAAGGCCAAGGCGGCGCTGCAGAAGGCCTTCGCCCACGCCCATGTGGCGTTGGACCGCCCGATCGTGACCAGCTGCGGCTCGGGCGTCAGCGCCGCGGTGACGGCCCTCGCCCTGGCGCGGCTGGGGCTCTGGGACGTGGCGGTCTACGACGGCTCCTGGGCCGAATGGGGCGGGCGCGACGACGCCGCCGTCGTGATCGGAGCCGCCTGATGGCCAAGCCCCCGGAAGCGGGCCGCGACTGGGGCGAGGCCACGCGACTGGTCCGCGCGGGAGCCGGTCCCGACGAGGTCCTGGCCCGCACCGTGGGTCCGCCGGTGCAGCGCGGCTCCACCGTGCTCGTGCCCCACGCGAGCGCCCTCTACGACCCGGCCTTCACCACCTACGGCCGCCACGGCCTGGCGTCGCACAAGGCCCTGGCCGAGGCCCTGGGCGCCGTCGAGGGCGGGGTCCACGCCCAGCTGTTCTCCAGCGGCCTGGCCGCCGTCACCGGCGCCATGCTGGCGGTGCTGCAGGCGGGCGACGAGGTGATCGCGGTCGATTGCGTCTATGCGCCGATCCGGCGGTTCTGCGACGGGGTGCTGGGGCGCTTTGGAGTGACCACCCGTTACGTCCCGTCCCGGGCCGGCGCCGAGGAGATCATGGCCCTGGCCGGGCCGGCGACCCGGCTGATCGTGCTGGAGAGCCCCGGCTCCCTGACCTTCGAGATGCAGGACGTGCCGGCCATCGCCGCCGCGGCCCGGGCGCGGGGCATCCTGACCCTGATCGACAACACCTACGGGGCCGGAGTCCTCTTCAAGCCCCTGGCGCACGGGGTCGACCTCTCGGTCCAGGCCCTGACCAAATATGTCGGCGGCCATTCCGACGTCTTCATGGGCTCGGCGGCGACCGCCGACGCGGGCCTGGCCGCCAGGCTGAAGGCGACCGTGCGCGATAGCGGCTGGGCGGTCTCGCCCGACGACGCCTACCAGATGCTGCGGGGCCTGCGGACCCTGACGGCGCGGCTGGACCGGCATGGGGCCTCGGGGCTGGAGGTGGCCCGCTGGCTGGCCGCCCAGCCCGAGGTGGCGCGGGTGCTGCACCCGGCCCTGCCCGCCTTCCCCGACCACGGCCTGTGGGCGCGGGACTTCAGCGGCGCCAACGGCCTGTTCAGCGTCGAGCTGCGCCCCGCCCCGCCTGCCGCGGCCCTGGCCATGCTCGACGCACTGGAGCTGTTCGGCCTGGGCTTCTCCTGGGGCGGGTTCGAGAGCCTGGCGATCCACTGCGACCCACAGCTCAAGACCTCCCGCACCGCCGAGCCCTGGGCGGCCCGGGGCCCGCTGGTGCGCCTGCACGTCGGCCTGGAGGACCCCGCCGACCTGATCGCCGACCTGCGGCGCGGGTTGGATGCGTTCGCGAACCACGTTCCATAACGAACGTTCGAACTGGAGCGCCACGGCCTGGATGGAGGCGGCGGGGGTGTCGCGCCGACCCACGCCAACCTGGTCGTCCAGGGGGTGAGCGCGAGCGTGCGCGGGGCGTTCTGACGCACGCCCCGCGGGCAAGTTGTTAACTCAACCGTGCCACCTTTCCGTGCATCGTAAAGGTGACGGTTGCGCATGGTTTCATCTGACGATCCGGCCGCACCGGCCCTGCTTCCGCTTGCCGCCGAACCCGCCGCCGCGCCTTCGGCGCTGGGCGCCCTAGTGGCGCTCGCCGCCATGGCCGCCGCCGCGGGGGGCTCGGTCCTGTGGTTCCGGGGCGGGACGACGCCTCCCGAGCCGCCCTTCGCCGTGACCGCGGGCGACCTGGGCTCCGGAGCGGTCACGCCACTGCGGTTCGCCACCCCGGAGCGCAAACAGGCGGCCCTGGCCGCCCTGCGCCTACCCGAGCCGCGCCGGCGCCAGATCGAGGCCCTGCTGGACCAGGACCGCATGCAGCTCGGCGTGCTGGCCTTCACCGACGACGAGGTCGCCGACGGCGACAAGGTCGTGGTCTCGGCCGCCGGCGTCGACCAGACGGTGGCCATCAACAAGGGCATCACCACCGTGGTCACCCCCTACACCCCCGGCGGGACGATCCGCGTCACCGCCGTCGATGGGGGCCAGGATATCGTCACCATCGCCCTGATGACCGCCCACGGCGCCATGTCGCTGAAGCGCATGCTCGTCGGCGACAGCGTCGAGGTCGCCGCCCCATGATCGCCAACCCCTGGCTGGAGCGGATCTTCGTCGTCCTGGGGATGCTGGCCATCACCCAGGCCTCGCCGCTGCTGGCCCTGGTCTTTGTCTCCCTTGCCACCCTCGCGGTCCTGACCGTCTTCCTGGTCAAGGGGCGCTATCTGCCGGAGTTCGCCATGGACGTCCTCGACAGGCTCACCGACCGCCAGGCGCTCGAAAAGGCCTATGCCGCCAAGAAGAACGAGTTGGTCACCATCGACGCGACCGCCCTGGCCGACCGTCTGAAGGCCAAGGTGATCGGCCAGGACGCGACCATCGCGTCCATCGCCACCTCCCTGCGCCGCCGGGTCGCCGCCCGCCGCAAGGACAAGCCGATGGCGGTGTTCTGCCTGTGCGGCCCGGCCGGCGTCGGCAAGAGTCACCTGGCCAAGACCGTGGCCGAAGCGCTCTATGGCGACCGCAACCACCTGCACTTCTTCGACATGAGCCAGTTCGGCCAGCCGCACGCGGCGGCCAGCCTGTTCGGCCAGGCCAAGGGCTATGTCGGCTCGGGCAGCTACGGCTCCCTGACCGCAGCCCTGCGCGACACCCCCAACGCTGTGGTGCTGCTGGACGAATTCGAGAAGGCCCACCCGGAGGTGCACAAGCGCTTCCTCACCGCCTGGAATGACGGCTTCGTCACCGAGGTCAGCGACGGGGCCAAGATCTCGACCAGCGAGGCCATCTTCGTCCTCACCACCAATGCCGCCGCCGGGCGCATCGGCGAGATGGCGGCGGCCCACCAGGGGACGGCCGAGGAGCTGGACCGCCTGACCAAGTCCGCCCTGCTCGACGCCCAGTTCGCCCCGGAGGTGCTCTCGCGCATCGACGAGGCCTTCGCCTTCCGGCCGCTCGCCGGCCTCGACATCGCCCGCGTGGTCGCCCTCGAGATCGAGGCCCAGGCCGCGCAATACGGCCTGAAGATCCAGAACGGCGGCATCGACCCCCGCATCCTGCTGGGGGCGGTGGAGCGGCTGTCCGGCCCGATGCAGGGGGGCGTACGCGACATCTCCCGCGCCATCGAGCGCGACGTCGCCAACGGCCTGATCGATTCCCGCGCCGCCGGCGCCGAGGAGATCAAGCTGATCGACCGCGACGGCAAGATTCAGGTCCTGGCCCGCACGCCCAGGCCCCCGGAGGCTGCCCCCCGGGCGGCCGGGCGGCCGGCCGCCTGAGCATGGTCCGCGCCGTTTCCCCTTCGCAGGCGGCCTTCCTCGCCAAGGCGCCGCGGCGCGAGCGGCCGCTAGGCTTCGCGGTCAAGCTCTACCGGACCCGGCCGAGCTTCCGCTTCCTCCTCGACTTCGCGGTGCTGGGCTGGCTGATCCTGGCGTGCATGGCCCTGTCCGGCCACGCCCTGCCCTGGCTCCTGAACGGCCGCAAGCCGGCCTCTCCCCCCGCCGCCAAGACCGAGCCGACGCAGGCCGCAAGCGGCCGGGGCGAACTGATGAAGACGGCGATGCAGAACGCAGGCGGAGCCGACGCCGCGCCGCAGCCGCCCCTGCCGACCGACTATATGATCGACGCCCGCGCCTTCGCCCGCGCCAACCCGACCCTGCAGCCGGCCCTGACGCAGATCGCCGCCGCCTACACCGCGCGCGAGCCGCTCGCCTCGGTGCTGGCCGCCCTCGACAAACTCGACGCGGGCGACCCGGACGTCGCCCTGATGCGCGGCATGGCCACCATCGCTCTCGGCGGCCGCGAGAACGCCGAGAAGGGCCTGGCCCTGCTGGAAGCTTCCGCCCGCACGGGCCGCCCCGCCGCCATGGCCCTCTACGGCATCTCGCGCATCACCCCGCCGGCCTTTCTTCCGGCGGACGACAAGGCGGGACGGGACTGGCTGCAGCGCGCCGCCGACATGGGGGATGGCCAGGCCGCGGTGATCCTGGGCCGCGCCTACGAAACCGGCTGGGCCGGGGTGACCGATCCGGCCAAGGCGGTCTCGCTGCACCGGCGCGCGCACGACCTGGGCGAGGTGCGCGGCACCATGCGTCTGGCCGACCTCTACATCTCCGGGGTCGGGGTGAAGCGGGACTGGGCCGAGGCCGAACGGCTGGTGCGGGTCTGCGCCGAACGCGGCGAGCTGGACTGCATGACGGCGCGGGGCGCGTTCCTCGCCGCCGCCGCCGCGCAAGGCTGGGAGCCGTCCTTCGACGAGGCCATCGTCTGGCTGACCCGCGCCGCCGACGCCGGCCGTCCCGAGGCCATGGAGTTGCTGGGCGGCATCCACCTCTATCTGGCCAAGACCGAGCCGACCAAGGACCCGGTCAGGGGCTTCGCCTGGTTCACGAAATGCGCAGACCTGGGCCGCCGCGACTGCCTCTACGCCGTGGGCAAGTCCTACCGCGAGGGCCTGGGCGTCACGGCTGACCCGACACGGGCCTACGCCTACTTCCTGGTCGCCCGCGACGCCGGGGCGACCAAGGCGGTGGAGGACCTGCCGGCGCTTGAGAAGGGGCTGGCCCCCCAGCAGGTCTCCGCCGCCAGCCAACTCTCCCGCGCGATCAAGGCGAAGTTCGACGCCCCCCGGCCCAGCCTGCTCCCGAAGCTCGAGTTCACGACCCCGACGCCGCTGCCGCAGGACGCCATCCCACCGAGGCCGGCGATCGTGGGCGATCCCGGCCCCACGCCGGAAAAGTTCCGCCAGCTTCGCGACCGTGTGGAGCGGGAGCGCGCCGAGGCCGAGGCTGGCCGGGCCGTCATGCTCGGACCCGACGGCAAGGTGACGCCGGTCAAGCCGGACCCGGCGCTCCACGGCCCCCCCGGGACCACCACGGTCTACATGGGCGTGACCCCGGACGATTTCCGCGCCATGCGCGAGAGGGCCCAACGTGAGCGCCCCTGACGCCGGGGGGTTCGGGCGGCGCGGAGCCCAGCCGACGGCCAAAGCGCCGTCGCCCCGCGCCTATGCCGACAAGCAGAAGGAGGACCGGGCGGCGCGGCGGGCTCAGCTCGCCCCAGGGACAGCCGTGCTGGTCGTTGGCTTCGCGGTCCTCGGCCTCCTCTCCGTCTGGCATGGCTGGGTGGTGATGATGGGCCAGCCCATGCGCGCGCCGGACTGGTTCATGCACGCCCGCGATCCCTGGTCCTACTACCACCCCTCCTCGGGCAAGCACCCGTCGCAGACCGTGCATGGCTGGGCGCCCTACTGGGTGGTGCAGGTCATCGGCGTCGGCGCGACAGCCCTGATCGGCTGGTGGACGGCGCGGGGGCGGATGAAGCGTAACAAGCCGCTGGGCCTCGTCGCCGCCCTGCCGCGGGTGATCATGGCCTATATGGCGGTGCGAGGGCTGATCAACCTGATCATGGACACCTCGCTCTACCTGCACTTCGAATGGATGCCGAGCCTGCTGGGCTGGGCGAAGTACGCTATCCCCTCGTTCCTGGCCGGCGCGGCGGGCTTCGCCATGGAACTGATGTTCGGCGGCTGGATCCTGCTGGTTCCCGTCCTTGTGCTGACCACGCCCCTGCTGTTCGTCGTGGGGCGCATCGACCGGCGGCGCGGCGCCTTCTAGACCTTCGGGACCAGCATCCCGCGCTGCACCGCCGGCCGGGCGGCCACGGCGGCCATCCAGCGGTGGATGTTGGGCTTGGTGGACAGGCTCTCGGTCAGGAATTCGGCCAGAAAGCCGGTGGCGACCGTCATCCACGGGTAGCAGGCGATGTCGGCGATGGAATAGTCGCCGCCCAGGTATTCCACCTCGCCCAGCCGGCGGTCCATCACCCCGAACAGCCGCTCCATCTCGTGATGGAAGCGCTCCGTCGCGCCGGGATTGCGGACCGGCGAGCGCTTGGCGAAGAAGCCGAACTGGCCGAGCATCGGCCCCAGCCCGCCGATCTGCCAGTGCAGCCACTCCTGCACCTTCCAGCGCTCCGCCCCCGAACCGGGCAGGAACTGGCCGTGCTTGTCGGCGAGGTAGGTCAGGATCGCCCCGCTCTCGAACAGGCTGAGCGGCCCGCCGGGGCCGTCCGGGTCGACGATGGCGGGGATCTTGTTGTTGGGGGCGACGGCCAGGAACGCGGGCGCGAACTGCTCGTCCTTGCCGATATTGACCGTACGCACCTCGTAAGGGAGCCCCAGTTCCTCCAGCAGGATCGGCACCTTGCGGCCGTTGGGGGTGGTCCAGGTGTAGAGCACGATCATACGCGGGCGGTCCTGACAGCGAATGCGGCGGTGGCGCGCCCAGCAGGACTCGAACCTGCAACCGCTCGCTTAGAAGGCGAGTGCTCTATCCGGTTGAGCTATGGGCGCCTGGCCGCGACGCTAGAGTGGGGGGCGGGGCTCAGTGGGTCCAGGGCTGCTTGCGCTGGAAGGCGAAGTTGTCGGCGTAGGCCTTGATGATCCGGCGCGGGACCTTGGGCTCGAAGACCTGGAAGGCGATGCCGTGGGCCTCGGCGTAGGCGGCGGCCTCCTCCTTGCTCTCGAAGGCCAGCCGGACCTGGCCGTTCATGTCGGTCGACGAGGTCCAGCCCATCAGCGGGTCGGGCGTTCGGGCCGAGGCGGGCTCGAACTCCAGCACCCAGTCCCGGGTCTTGGCCAGGCCGGACTGCATGGCCGACTTGGCCGGGCGGTAGATGCGCGCGAGCATGGCGGTCCTCTCAAACTCGTTCGGCCGATGGTCGGGGCGGCAGGATTCGAACCTGCGACCCTCTGCTCCCAAAGCAGATGCGCTACCAGGCTGCGCCACGCCCCGTGATCGGCCGGGATGATGGGGTCTTTGCCACGCGTCGGGCGCGGCCTCAACGGGGCGGGTAAATCTTCTCGCTGGTCACCACGTCGCCGGGCTTGATGCCCAGGCGGTCGGCGGTCCCGGCGTTGAGCTCGATCACCGTGCGCACCGCACCGCCCGAGGGGATCGCGCCATCGTTGCAGGTAGGCGCGTTCCTGGCGATCGTCAGGATGCGCCCGTCGGCCTGCACGAACAGCAGGTCCAGCGGGATGTAGGTGTTGTGCATCCAGAAGGCGGTCGCCTGGGGGACGCGGAAGTCGAAGATCATCCCTTCGTCCGGGGCCATCTTGCGGACGAACATCAGCCCCTTCTCGCGGGTCGCGTCGTCGGCGGCGATCTGCACCTTGAAGCGGGCGGGGCCGCGGGCGGTCTGGACCGTCAGGGTGTCGACGGGCAGGCCGGCCTGGGGCGGGCCGTCCATGACGCAGCCGGGACCGGAGACGGCGACCGGGGCCGGGCCGGGCTGGGCGCAGGCCGCGCCCCCCGCCAGCAGGGCCGCGGCGAGCAGGCTGAGGCCGGCGCGACGCACGGTCACGAACTGATGCTTGAGCACTCGATCTCCGCGACAACCAGCCCCTTCGGGCCCTCTGCGAAGCGCACCATCACCGTCTCGCCCGGCTGGAGGTCCTCCACGCCGCAGCGGCGCAGGGTCTCGATGTGGACGAAGATATCGCCCGGCTCCTCGTCGCGGACGACGAAACCATAGCCCTTGGTGCGGTTGAACCACTTGACCGTGGCCCGCTCGAGCGGGCCGGAAGGCGAGGTGGGCCGGCGCGGCGGACGGGCGAAGCCGGACTCGGCGCTGTCGCGGCCGAAACCGCCGGCGGGACTGCGCTGGCCGCCGGCGCGGTCGGCGAAGGTGTCGCGCCGGGCGTGGAAGTCGCCGCGGTCGCGGCGGAAACCGCCCTCGTCGCCGAAGCGCGGCCGTTCGGGGCGCTCTGTGGGCGGGGGCGCGGAGGATTCGTCGAGCTCGACGATCGAGGAGACCTGCCAGCCCTTGGGGCGGCGCACGGCGTCGCAGACGATGGTGGAGCCTTCCAGCGCGCTCTCGCGGCCGGTCTGGCGGAGGCTGGTGACATGAAGAAGGACATCCTTGAGGCCGGTCTGGCCGGGATCATCGGGAACGATGAAGCCGTACCCCTTGCCGGGGTCGAACCATTTCACACGCCCGCTGATCCGCACGGCTTCGTCGTCGTGCGACCCCACCCCGTCATAATCGAAACTAGACATGCCGCCCCTCTAGCCGCCCCCTCCTGACGACAGCCGAGCTTATAACATGTTTACGAACGATGCGGAGCCGAAAACCGCCACATTTGCCCCCCGCGTCAGAAACATGCGGCGGGGGGAATTGGCAGTCCCTAGCGGAGTCGAACCGCTCTCCCCAGAATGAAAATCTGGTGTCCTAACCGATAGACGAAGGGACCGCGACGGAGGCCGGCATATATCGCGGCTCATCGGGCCGGCGCAAGCCCCCGAATCCACTTCATTTCCGAGCCTGCGACCTAAACGCACATCCGAGGGTCGGCGGCGTCCTCGATCTCGAGCTCGACGGCGTCCCGGCCCTTCCAGTCGTCGGGCTTCAGCTTGCCCGCCAGATGCAGGCCGCCGTCGCGGGCCAGGAGGCGCCGGCCGAGTTCTGTATCCTCGGCGCGCCAGGCCACGGCCCGTAGACGCGCCCCCGACCCGTCGGTGAGCACGCAGCGGACATGCCCTCCCCGCACGGCGCTGGCGTCGGCGATACGCACGTCGGCGGCGGCGAACATCGGCTCGGGCGCACCGGGACCGAAAGGCTCCAGGCGCCGGAATTCCTCCAGCAGCGGACGGTTGGCGGCGCCCGGCGCGACCAGGGCGTCGATCTCCAGGGCGTCGGCGGCCAGGGCCAGTTCGGTCTCGGCCGAAAGGCGCTCGGTCAGGAAGGCGCGCAGCTCGGGGATGGCGGCGGCGCGGACAGTCAGGCCTGCGGCCATGGCGTGGCCGCCGCCGGCCAGCAGCAGGCCCTCGTCGAAGGCCGCCTGGATGGCCCGCCCCAGGTTCACACCAGGCTGCGAGCGGCCCGAGCCCTTGCCTATGCCGGTGGCCGGGTCGATGCCGATCACCACCGCCGGGCGGCGGTAGCGCTCGCGCAGGCGCCCGGCGACTATGCCGACCACGCCGGGATGCCAGCCCTCGCGGCCGACCAGCAGGACGGGGTCGGAAGGGTCGAGGTTGGCCTCCCGCTCGATCAGCCGCACCGCCTCGTCGAAGGCCTCGCGCTCGATCGACTTGCGCGAGGCGTTGAGCGCGTCGAGCTCTTCTGCAAGCGCGAGCGCCTCGACGGGATCGTCGGTGGAGAGCAGGCGCGCGCCCAGGTCGGAGCGGCCGATCCGCCCGCCGGCGTTGATTCGGGGGCCCAGCACGAAGCCGGCGTGGAAGACGCTGGCGGGGCCTTCGGCGGCCTGGGCCACGGCCAGCAGCGCCTTGAGCCCCGGGTTGGCCCAGCTCGACATCACCTTCAGCCCCTGGGCCGTCAGGGCGCGGTTGAAGCCGGTCAGGCGGGTGACGTCGCAGACCGCGCCCAGGGCGGCGAGGTCGAGCCACTGGCGCACGTTGGGCTCGGCCAGGGTCCCGGCCGCGAACAGGCCGCGGCGGCGGGCCTCGCGGTTCAGGGCGGCCAGCAGGACGAGGGTGACGCCGGCGGCGCACAGGTTGCCTTGGCCGGACAGGCAGTCGGGGCGGTTGGGGTTGACCAGGGCGGCGGCCGGGGGCGGTTCGCCGCGCATGAGGTGGTGGTCGATCACCACCACGTCCAGGCCCAGCTCTGCGGCGGCGACCAGGGCGTCGTGGGCGGCCGCGCCGCAATCGACGGTTATGACCAGTTCGGCGCCCTCGCCCTTGAGGCGGCGGAAGGCCGCCGGGCTGGGGCCGTAGCCTTCCAGCATACGGTCGGGGACATAGATCGGCAGAGTGCGCCCGACGGCGCGGAACCAACGCACCAGCAGGGCGGCGCTGGTGGCGCCGTCGACGTCGTAGTCGGCGAACACCACGCACGAGCGCCCCGAGACCGCAGCGTCGACCAAAATCTCGGCGGCGCGGTCCATGTCGCTGAACGAGGACGGGTCGGGAAACAGGCCCTTCAGCGTCGGGGTCAGGTAGCTCGGGCCTTCCGCCTCCGTGACGCCGCGCGAGGCCAGGGCCCGGGCCAGGGGTTCGGACAGGCCCAGCCGCAGCTGGTGGGCCCGGGCCAGGGCCGGGTCGGCCGGCCGCTCGCGCCAGGCCCGCCCGGTCAGGGAGCGGGTGACGCCCAGGTAGGCGGAGGGAGGTGAAGCGGAGCCGTCGGCCATGGGGCGAGCTTATGCCGACTCGCTGCGTCAGGAACGGTCGTCAGCGTCGCGGGCGCTTCAAATCCTCCCCCCGTGGGAAGGGTCTGCGACTACACCGGCCGCTTCATGCGGATCTCGCGCACGGTGTGGGTGGCGGAGTTCATGACGATGGAGTGGGTGTGGACGAAGCCGTCCTTGACCTTGACCCCGTCCATCAGGGCGCCGTCCGTCACCCCGGTGGCGGCGAACACCGCGTCGCCCTTGACCAGGTCGTCGAGGTTGTATTTGCGGCCGAAGTCGGCGTCCTTGAGCCCGAGGCGCCGGGCGCGGGCCTTCTCGTCGTCGTTGCGGAACACCAGCCGGCCCTGGAACTGGCCGCCGACGCACTTCAGCGCCGCGCAGGCGAGCACGCCCTCCGGGGCGCCCCCCTGGCCGACGTAGAGGTCGACGCCGGTGTCCTTGTCGGCGGTGTTGATGACCCCGGCGACATCGCCGTCGGAGATCAGGTAGACCCGCGCCCCGACGCTGCGCAGGGAGGCGATGATCTCGGCGTGGCGGGGCCGGTCAAGCACGCAGACGGTGATCTCGGAGGGTTCGCAGCCCTTGTGGCGGGCCAGGGCGCGGACGTTGTCTGCCGGAGTGTTGTCCAGGTCGACGATCCCCGCCGGATAACCGGGGCCGACGGCGATCTTGTCCATATAGGTGTCGGGGGCGTGGAGCATTCCGCCGCCGGGGGCGAAGGCCACCACCGCGCAGGCGTTGGCCATGGCCTTGGCGGTCAGGGTGGTGCCCTCGAGCGGGTCCAGGGCGATATCGACGCGGGGGCCTTTGCCGGTGCCGACCTTCTCGCCGATGTAGAGCATGGGCGCCTCGTCGCGCTCACCCTCGCCGATGACGATCAGCCCGTCGATGTCGAGCTGGTTCAGGCCGGTGCGCATGGCGTCCACCGCCGCCTGGTCGGCCGCCTTCTCGTCGCCCAGGCCCACGAGCTTGCTCGCGGCGATCGCGGCGGCTTCGGTCACGCGGGCCGCGTCCAGAGCGAGATTGCGCTCCAGCAGGCACTCGACCTCGCCGGCCTTGTCCATCAACCCCATCACTAAGCTCCCGAATCCAATCTGGTGTCTGTTGTGCGCCCTTGGGGCTTGTGTCTCTAGAGTCTTGTTCAGTTCAAGATTCGCGCCAGCCGGATCATCCGCGGCCGTTCGACCACGGCTTCCAGGTCGGCGATATGGTCCACGGCGTCGCGCAGGGCGGCCTCCGACGTCGGCTGGGTGGTCAGGACGATGGGGACCAGGCCGCTGTCCTCCACCGGGCGCTGCAGGAAGCTGTCGATCGAGACCCCTGCCTTGGCCAGGGCTTCGGTCACCCCGGCGATGACCCCCGGGCGGTCCTTGACCAGGATGCGGATGAAGGCCTTGCCGGTCTCGGCGCGGGAATCGGCCCGCGCCAGGGGGACCAGGTCCGCGGCCGGGCGCTGGAACACCGGGCGCCGGCCGCCGGCCATGACGTCGGCGATGTCGGCGGCGACCGCGGCGGCGGTGGGGCCCGCCCCGGCGCCGGGCCCCTGGAGATAGATCCGTCCCGTCCGCCGGCCTTCGATGAACAGGGCGTTGAGCGACCCCCCGGCCTGGGCCAGTGGGTGGTCCAGGGGCACCAGGGCGGGCTGGACCCGCACGGATGCGCCCCCCTCCCCGCGGCTCGCCGAAGCGATCAGCTTGATGCGGTAGCCCAGTTCGTGGGCCAGGTGGATGTCGATCAGGCCCACCTGGTCGATCCCCTCGACCTCGGCGGCGGCGAAGTTGGGCGCGCCGCCGAAGGCCAGGGCCGCCAGGAGGCAGATCTTGTGGGCGGCGTCGAAGCCGCCGACGTCCATGGTCGGGTCGGCCTCGGCGTAGCCCAGGCGCTGGGCCTCGTGCAGGACGTCCTCGAACGAGCGGCCGGACTTCTCCATCTCGCTGAGGATGAAGTTGCAGGTGCCGTTGAGGATGCCGGCGATGGAATCGACGTCGTCCCCGGCCAGGCCCTCGCGCACCAACTTGACCGCCGGCACGCCCCCCATCACCGCAGCCTCAAACGCCAGGGGCACGCCCTTGGCCTCGGCCAGGCGGGCCAGCTCCAGGCCGTGTTCGGCCAGAAGGGCCTTGTTGGCGGTGACCACGGGCTTGCCCGCCGCCAGCGCCGCCTCGACGGCCACCTTGGCGGTCCCGTCCGAGCCGCCGACCAGCTCCACGAACAGGTCGATGTCGGGCGAGGCGGCCAAGGCCGCCGCGTCGTCGAACCAGGCGATCCGGGAGATGTCGACGGGGCGCGGCCGCGAGCGCGAGCGCGCCGATACCCCGCTCACGACCACCTTCGCCCCCGCCGGGGCGAAGTCCGGCCGCTCGGCGAGGAACTGCAGCAGCCCTGCGCCCACCGTGCCCAGACCCGCGACGCCGATGCGCCAGACCTTTTCGTCCTTCATGGCGGCCATTCCCTACTGCGCGGCCATGACGTTATGGGCGCGGTCCAGGATGGCGTCGGCGTTCTGCAGGAACTTCTTCACGTTGCGGGCGGCCTGGCGGATGCGGTTCTCGTTCTCCACCAACCCTATACGCACAAAGCCCTCGCCGTACTCGCCGAAGCCGACTCCCGGGGCGACCGCGACCCCGGCCTCCTCGATCAGCAGCTTGGAGAACAGCATGGAGCCGGCCTCGCGGAACTTCTCGGGCACCGGCGCCCAGGCGAACATCGAGGCCGCCGGCGATGGGATCGCCCAGCCGGCCCGACCCATGCTCTCGACCAGGACGTCGCGGCGCGACTTGTAGATCTGGCGAATATCCTCGACGCACTCCTGCGGGCCGTTCAGGGCCGCCGCGGCGGCCACCTGGATCGGGGTGAAGTTGCCGTAGTCGAGGTAGGACTTCACCCGCGCCAGGGCCGCGCAGATGCGGGCGTTGCCCACCACCATGCCGACTCGCCAGCCGGCCATGGCGTAGGTCTTGGACAGGGTGTTGCACTCCACCGCTATGTCCTTGGCGCCTTCGACCTGCAGCACCGAGGGCGGCGGGTTGTCGTCGAAGTAGATTTCCGAATAGGCGATGTCGGACAGCACGATCAGGTCGTGCTTGCGGGCCAGCGCGACGGCTTCCTTGTAGAAGTCGAGGTCGACCCACTGCGCCGTCGGGTTGGACGGATAGGACAGGATCAGCACCGAGGGGGGCGGGGCCGAATGCTTCACCGCCTTGGAGATGCCCGACAGGTACTCTTCCGGCGACAGGGCCGGGACATGGCGGATCACCCCGCCGGCCATGATGAAGCCGTAGGCGTGGATCGGATAGGCCGGGTTCGGACAGATGATGACGTCGCCCGGCGCGGTCAGGGCGTTGGCAAGGTTGGCGAAGCCCTCCTTGGAGCCGAGGGTGGCGATCACCTCCGTCTCGGGGTTCAGTTTCACCCCGAAGCGGCGGTCGTAATAGCCGGCCATGGCCTTGCGCAGGCCGGGGATGCCCTTGGACTGCGAGTAGCGGCCGGCCTTGGGGTCGCGGGCCGTCTCGATCAGCTTGTCGATGATGTGTTTGGGCGTCGGCATGTCGGGGTTGCCCATGCCGAAGTCGATGATGTCGACGCCCTGGGCGCGCAGGCGCGCCTTGAGCCTGTTGACCTCCTCGAACACGTAGGGCGGGAGGCGGCGGATCTTGTGGAAATCGTGGTTCATGTCGGACTCCGCGAGGGGGCCCGCGGCTCACGTATTCATTTTGGCGGGGGCGGCGGCGCAGCTTGGGCGCGCAGCCGGGCGGCGTATTCCTCTGTCCCGGCGGGATCGGGGGTCGCCCCCACTTGATCCGCCGGGATCCTAGCTCGCTGGCTCGCGGCGAAGGCCTCGGTTTCGGCCTGGCTCGCGGGCGTGGCGAACGGGTTGGCCGCGACATAGGCGCCGAGCCGGTCGCCGAGCGTGTTGGTGTCGGCCACCGCGGCCTTGAAGGCCGCGGCCGGGCGCACCCCGGTGGGGACGGGGGGCACGTCGCGGAAACGGGGGGTCCTGGTCGCGACGTGCTGGGCCGCGCGCACCTGGGCGGCCACCGGCGAAGTCGCGTCCACCGCGTCCGGGCTCATGTGGGTCGCGCGCATCAGGTCGGCGCAACCGCCGAGCGTCAGCGCGGCCGCGACCAGGAGGCCCGTCCGTCCGAAGTTGCTGTCAAAGCTCGCGCGAGTCGCCGACATGGCCCTACAAACCGTCTCTCTTCCCGCCGGTCTTATGCGATGATCGCCTGGGAAGAAAGGCCGGGCGCACGGCAGGAGCGGAACATGGCGTTGAGGGCGGGCGGGCGCAAACGGGGTCTCAAGGGCGCAAAGGCCTCGTGGACCAAGCGGCCCCGCGACCGCAAGGCCAAGGCGGCGGCGGTGGAGACGGTCGCGCCGGCGCCCCCCGAGGTCAAGGCGGCGAAGCCGAAACGTCCCCCCACCCCGCTCGCTCCGCGAGTCGCCCTCCCCTCGGGCGCGAGGGAAAAAAAAGACGCATTCCTTACCCTCCCCCCAGAGGGGAGGGCGACGGGGCGTAGCCCCGCGGGGCGGGGGGACGCCTCCGACAAGCCGGCGCCCAAACCGAAAGCCAGACGCGCCGCCAAGGCCCCTGCCCCCGCCCCCAAGCCCAAGCCCAAGCCCGAGCCGCCGTCCGCTGCGGCCCCCTTCGACCCGAGCGCCTTCCTGGCCCCCGAGCAGCGCGAGGCCCTGGAGCGCCTGTCCCTGAACCTGGCCAAGGCCGCCCTGACCGCCCAGGGCGCGGTGGCCGACGCCGCCCTGCGCAACGCCGACCGCCCCGCCGCCCTGTCCCCCGACCCGTTCAAGGTCGGGCCGGCCCTGTCGGAGGTGATGGGCAGCCTGGCCAAGAGCCCGGACAAGGTGATGAAGGCCCAGGCCGACCTCTTCACCAGTTACCTCGACCTGTGGAGCCAAGCCACACGGCGGATGGCGGGCGAAGCGGCCGACCCCGTGGTCGAGCCGGCCAAGGGGGACCGCCGCTTCAGCGACCCGGAGTGGCGGGAAAACCCGATGTTCGAGGTGATGAAGCAGTCCTACCTGCTCACCGCCAACTGGCTGAACGACCTGGTCGCGGGCGTCGAGGGCGTCGATCCCCTGACCAAGCGGCGGGTCGAGTTCTTCACCAAGATGCTCACCGACGCCTTCTCGCCGACCAACTTCCTGATCTCCAACCCCGCGGCCCTGCGCGAGGCGGTGCGCAGCCAGGGCGAGAGCCTGGTCAAGGGGGCCGAGCGCTTCGCCGCCGACCTGGAGCGCGGCGGCGGCAAGCTGTCGATCACCCAGGCCGACGCGGCGCGCTTCACCGTGGGCGAGAACGTCGCCACCGCGCCGGGCAAGGTGGTGTTCGAAAACGAGCTGTTCCAGCTCCTGCAGTTCTCGCCGTCCACCGAACAGGTCTATGAGACGCCGCTGCTGATCCTGCCGCCGTGGATCAACAAGTACTACATCCTCGACCTGCGCCCCGAGAACTCGATGATCCGCTGGCTGGCGAGCCAGGGTTTCACCGTGTTCGTCACCTCCTGGGTCAATCCGGACGCCGCGCTCGCGGGCAAGACCCTGGAGGACTACATGACCGACGGGGCCTACGCCGCCGTCGAGCAGGTGCTCAGGCAGACCGGCGCCAAACAGGTCAACACGGTCGGCTACTGCATCGGCGGGACCCTGCTGTCGGTCACCCTGGCGCATATGGCGGCCAAGAAGGACAAGCGCATAGCCTCGGCGACCTTCTTCGCCGCCCAGGCCGACTTCTCCGAGGCCGGCGACCTCTTGATCTTCACCAACGAGGAGTGGCTGCAGGAGCTGGAGGCGCGGATGGACGCCGCCGGCGGGGTGCTGCCGGGCCAGGCCATGGCCGACACCTTCAACGCCCTGCGGGCCAACGACCTGATCTGGTCGTTCTTCGTCTCCAACTACCTGATGGGCAAGGAGCCGGCGGCCTTCGACCTGCTGTTCTGGAACGCCGACGCCACGCGGATGCCCAAGGCCTTGCACCTCAGCTACCTGCGCGAGTTCTACAAATCGAACCGCCTGGCCAGGGGGGAGCTGGACGTCGGCGGGGTGACGCTGGACCTGAAGGCGGTCAGGACGCCGGTCTATGTGCAGTCGAGCCGCGAGGACCATATCGCCCCGATGCGCTCGGTCTACCGCGGGGCCAGGCTGTTCGGCGGGCCGGTGAGCTTCACCCTGGCCGGCTCGGGCCACATCGCCGGGGTGATCAACCACCCGGCGGCTAACAAGTACCAGTACTGGACCAATGCCGCCCTGCCCGAGACGGTCGAGGGCTGGCTGGCCGGGGCGGTGGAGCACGCCGGGTCGTGGTGGCCGCATTGGGCGGACTGGCTGGGCGGACGGTCGGGCAAGCTCGTCCCCGCCCGCGACCCGGCCAAGGGCGCCCTGAAGGCGATCGAGGACGCGCCGGGGCGGTACGTGAAGGTGCGAAGCGAGGCGGCCTAGGGGTTGCGGCGGCCCCTCGAGCCGCTTGACTCCCTCCTCCCCCCCAGTATCCGCTTAACGCCAAGCTCGATCCGGGGAGGGGTCCATGCGCCGAACAGGCGTCGCCATTTTCATCGTCGCTCTCTTCGCCGCCCTGTCGGCGCAGGCCGCCCCGGCGACGTCGGCGCGGGCGGTGGTCGCCGCCGCGTCCAGGGCCATGGGGGCCGACCGGCTGAACGGCGTCCAGATGTACGGCGCCGCCGCGAACTTCACTGTCGGCCAGTCGACCCGGGCCGGCGGCCCCTGGCCCCGGATCAACCTCAACGACTATAGCCGGGCGATCGACTTCGCCCGGCCGGCGACCCGCGCCACCGCCGTCACCTGGGCCGGTCCGGTCCAGGGCGGACGGGCGGCCCGGGGCGACTTCAACCAGGTGGTCGGGCCGGCCAACCCCGCCTGGGCCCAGCAGCTCGAGATCTGGACCACCCCCTGGGGCTTCCTAAAGGGCGCGGCCCAAAACGACGCCACCGTGGCCACCCAGGTCGCGGGCGGCCGGCGCACCCAGGTCGTCACCTGGATGACCCCGCAGAAGTCGCCGTCGGGGCGGCCCTACCGCGTGGTCGGCTACATCGGCCCTGGCAACCTGGTCGAGCGGGTCGACACCTGGGTCGAGAACCCGATCTTCGGCGACCTGCGGGTCGAGCGGCTGTACAGCGGCTACCGCGACGCCGGAGGGGTGATGTTCCCCACGAGCATCGTCGAGCGCCGCGACGGCCAGACGAGCTTCGAGGCGCAGATCTTCGGCATCGTCGCCAATCCGCCCGACATCGCGCAGCTGACCGCCGCGCCCCAGGGCGTAGCGCCGCAGGGGCCGCCCCCGGCCTACCAGGGGCCGACCTCGCAGAAGCTGGCCGACGGGGTCTGGCGCATCAACGGCGCCTACAATGCGCTGGCGGTCGAGTTCGCCGACTACATCCTGCTGTTCGAGCCCGCGCCGAACAACGAGGCCCGCGCCCAGGCGGTCATCGCCGAGACCAAGCGGGTGATCCCGGGCAAGCCGATCCGCTATGGGGTGATCTCGCACCACCATTTCGACCACGCCGGCGGGCTGTCGGCGGTGGTGGCCGAAGGGATCACCATCGTCACGCCCGCGGTCAACAAGGCCTTCCTGGACCGGGCGCTCAGCGCGCCGCGCACCCTGGCGCCCGACGCCATCGCCCGGTCGGGCAAACGGCCGGTGGTGGAAGGGTTCGTCGGCGACAAGCGCGTGTTCCAGGACGCGACCCGCACCTTCGAGGTCCATGTGGTCAAGGGGCTCCCGCACGCCGACGGCATGGTGATGGGCTGGCTGCCCAAGGAGAAGATCCTGATCAGCGCCGACCTGTTCAACCTGGCCAGCCCG
Organism: Caulobacteraceae bacterium; assembly: GCA_035493215.1. Lineage (GTDB taxonomy): Bacteria > Pseudomonadota > Alphaproteobacteria > Caulobacterales > Caulobacteraceae > NCED01. The sequence continues at coordinate 45,698 of DATJIO010000045.1, read as the reverse complement.
CCGCCCGACCCGCCGGTCGTGGCCACCCAGGTGTTCCTCGCCAACATCGAGCGCCTGGGGCTCGATCCCGAGCGGATCGTCTCGGTCCACACCCTCGTCCCGGACCGGCTGGCGACGATGGACGATATCCGCACCCTGGTGGGGCTGCCCCGCCCCAGGTGAGGCCCGCCCCGTCGCTTGACTCCCCCCTCCTCCCGGTATCCCGTTGCCGTCACATCGATCCGGGGGGACTCCATGCGCCGTACAGGCATCGCCGTTTTCATCGTCGCGGTCTTCGCCGCCCTGTCGGCTCAGGCCGCCCCGGCGCCGTCGGCACGGGCGGTGGTCGCCGCCGCGGCCAAGGCGATGGGGGCCGACGGGCTGAACGCGGTCACAATGTACGGCTCCGGCGCCAACTACGGGCTCGGCCAGTCGCCCCACGCCGGCGGCCCCTGGCCCCGGAGCAACCTGAGCGACTACAAGCGGACGGTCGACTTCACCCAACCGGCGACCCGGGCCACGGCCGTGACCTGGCTCGGGACGGTCCAGGGCGGCCCGCCGGCGCGGGGCGACTTCAACCAGCTGGTCACCCCGGCCAATCCGGCCTGGGCCCAGCAGCTCGAGATCTGGACCACCCCCTGGGGCTTCCTGAAGGGCGCGGCCCGCTACGACGCGGTCTCGACCCCGCGGGTGGTGAACGGCCGGCCCATGCAGGTGGTGACCTGGATGACCCCGCAGAAGTCGGCTTCGGGCCTGTCCTACAAGGTGGTCGGCTACATCGGCCCGCAAAACCTGGTCGAGCGGGTCGACACCTGGGTTGAGAACCCGATCTTCGGCGACCTGCGGGTCGAGCGGGACTACAGCGACTACCGCGACGCCGACGGGGTGAAGTTCCCAATGACCATCGTCGAGACGCGCGACGGCCAGCGGACCTTCGAAGCCCAGCTCCTCGGCATCGTCGCCAATCCGGCGAACGCCGCGCAACTGACGGCGCCGCCTGCGGGCGGGCCGCCGGCCGGCCCTCCCCCCGCTGCCCAGGCCGCGACGGCCGAGAAACTGGCCGACGGGGTGTGGCGCATCAAGGGCGCCTACGTCACCCTGGCCGTCGAGTTCGCCGACTACATCGTGCTGTTCGAGCCCGGGCCCCAGAACGAAGCGCGCGGCCAGGCGGTCATCGCCGAGGTCAAGCGCGCAATCCCGGGCAAGCCGATCCGCTACGGGGTGATCTCGCATCACCACTTCGACCACACCAGCGGCCTGGCCGCGGACGTGGCCGCGGGCGTCACCATCGTCACGCCCGCGGTCAACAAGGCCTTCTTCGAGCGGGCGCTGAACCAGCCGCGCACCCTGGCGCCCGACGCCATCACGCGTTCCGGCAAGCGGCCGGTGATCGAAGGGTTCGCCGGCGACAAGCGGGTGTTCCAGGACGCCACCCGCACCTTCGAAATCCATGTGGTGAAGGGGCTGCCCCACGCCGACGGCATGGTGATCGGCTGGCTGCCCAAGGAGAAGATCGCCGTCTTCGCCGACCTGTTCACCCAGCCCCCGGCGGCCGCGCCCGTCCCCGATCCGCCCGTGGTCTCGACCCAGGTGTTCCTGGCCAACCTCGAACGGCTGAAGATCGAGCCCGAGCGGCTGATCTCCGTCCACATCCCCAACCCGGACCGGCCGGCGACGATGCAGGACATCCGGGCGTCGCTGGGGCGCGGGCGGTAGGGGCTGTCGTAAGACTAGCCGTCATCCCTCGAGCGGAGGCTCAACGGGCCGCAGCTTTGCTCGCTTTCGCGAGGCTCCGCCAAGAATGACGACCATTTCTCTGGCGGCCTTATCATCTCAAACGTGGAGATTCTTGTGGTCAAGTTGATCTGGATCGCAGTGATCGTGGCGGCCTCCACTCTTCAAGGTGCAAGTGCAATGAGCCATCGCCCTGGTGAAGCCGCTCTGAAGGCAGTGAACCAAGCCTCGCCGCAGCCGCCAGAAACCCGCGCAGATGCTCGCAAAGCGGGCGCCTACTTGATATCGCGTAGGGTTAAGCTCTTCGATGCCAACCACGACGGCGCGTATACACCGGATGAATGGTCGGAAATGGAATTCGCCTCCTGGGCCCTCTTTAATAAAAAGCGCGACGGCAAGATTTTGCTTGAGGAATTCGCGCAGTCTTTCAACGGCCCCACCAAAGATCAGATGAAGCTCTTTCACGAGCCATTGAGCAAGCTCAAGGCGAGGTTCGACCGAATGGATCGCGGGCATAAAGGCTACCTCACCATCGAGGACTTCCGCGAGAGAGCCATGACGACTTTTCGCTTTAACAACGTGAACCACGACGGCCTCGTCACCGAGGGTCAGATGAAGGCGGTCGCGACCCACGCTCGCTAAGCTCCCCGAGGGGAGAAGGACTACAGCCCCGCCCCGTCCTCCAGCCCCAACATCAGGTTGAGGTTTTGGACCGCCGCCCCACTGGCGCCCTTGCCGAGGTTGTCGAGGAGAGCCACGAGCCGGGCCTGGCCGTGGCCTTCGCTGCCGAAGACGTAGAGCTTCAGCCGGTTGGTGCCGTTCAGACCTTCGGGGTCGAGGCCCTTCAGCGCCGCGGCCTCTTCCAGCGACGCCACTTCGACGAACCGCTCGCCCTCGTAAGCCGCCGCCAGGGCGGCCTGGATCGCCGCCAGGGTCGGCCGCCCGGGCAGGGCCCAGAGCTGCAGCGGGACCTCGACGATCATGCCTTGGGCGTAGCGGCCGACCGCCGGCGCGAACAGGGGCCGGCCGGTCAAGAGGCCGTGGGCCTGGATTTCCGGCACGTGCTTGTGCTCCAGCCCCAGGCCGTAGATGCGGTAGTTGTCGTGGGTGTAGCCGGCCGCGGCGGCGTCCTCGAACTCGGCGATCATCGACTTGCCGCCGCCCGAATAGCCCGAGACGGCGTTGACGGTGACGGGCCAGTCGGCGGGCAGCAGCCCGGCTTCGACCAGGGGCCGGATCAGGGCCACCGCGCCGGTCGGATAGCAGCCGGGGTTGGTCACCCGCTTCGACGCCGCGATCGCCGCGCGCTGGCCCGGCGCCATCTCGGCGAAGCCGTAGGTCCAGCCCGGCGCGGTGCGATGGGCGGTCGAGGCGTCGATCACCCGCACCGCCGGGTTCTCGATCATGGCCACGGCTTGCCGCGCCGCCTCGTCGGGCAGGCACAGGATCACCGCGTCGGCGCCGTTCAGCAACTCGGCGCGGGCGGCCGGGTCCTTGCGCCGGGCGGGGTCGATGGAGACGAGCCGGACGTCGCTGCGGCTTTCCAGACGCTCGCGGATCTGCAGGCCGGTGGTCCCGGCCTCGCCGTCGATGAACACCGTGGGCATGGCAAACTCCAGGGTCCGAAAGTTCCGCGTCAAAGCAAAGGGCGCTCCGGTTTCCCGAAGCGCCCCAAGCCGAACATCGCTGTCCGCGAGCTTAGCGCTTCGAGAACTGGAAGCTGCGGCGGGCCTTGGCCTTGCCGTACTTCTTGCGCTCGACGATGCGGCTGTCGCGGGTCAGGAAGCCGTGGGGCTTCAGGACCGGGCGCAGGCCGGGCTCGTAGTAGGTGAGCGCCTTGGACAGGCCGTGGCGGATCGCGCCGGCCTGGCCGGAGAGGCCCGAGCCCTGCACGGAGACGTTCACGTCGAACTGGGTCGTACGGTCGGTGACCACCAGCGGCTGGGCGATCATCATCCGCAGCACCGGCCGGGCGAAGTAGATCTCCTGGTCGCGGCCGTTGATGGTGATCTTGCCAGAGCCCGGCGAGAGCCAGACCTTGGCGATGGCGTTCTTGCGCTTGCCGGTCGCATAGGCGCGGCCCTGGGCGTCGATCTTCTGCTCGCGGACCACGGCGGCGATCTGCGGGTTGGAGGACAGGGACTGCAGGGCCTCGAGGCCCTTGCCGCCGGTGTCGACCGCGGGCGCGGGCGCCGCTTCGACGACGGGCTCCGCGTTGGTTTCGATGTCAGACGCCATCGCCTATTGGCTCCGCACGTTCTTGGCGTTCATCTCTTTGAACGCGACGGTTTCAGGGTTCTGCGCAGCGTGGGGATGCTCCCCGCTGTTGTAGATGCGCAGATGGGTCATCTGCTTGCGGGCCAGCGGGCTCTCTTTCGGGAGCATGCGCTCGACGGCCTTCTCCAGGATCCGCTCGGGGAAACGGCCGCCGAGGATCTTGTCCGCGGTGCGCTCCTTGATCCCGCCCGGATGGCCGGTGTGCCAGTAGTAGATCTTGTTCTGCAGCTTGCGCCCGGTGAACTTCACCTTGTCGGCATTGACCACGACGACGTAGTCGCCGCAGTCGACGTGGGGGGTGTAGTCGGGGCGGTGCTTGCCGCGAAGGCGCATGGCGATGAACGAGGCGAGGCGGCCGACGACGGCGTCCTGCGCGTCGATCACGATCCACTTCTTCTCAACCTCCGCCGGCTTCAGCGAAACCGTGGTCTTGTGCATGGAAAGGCGTCCGTGAACGAAAAACGAGCCGCGCAAAGGTCGCGGCCCGAAGAAGCGGCGTCGTTACAGGGGACACCGATAGGTGTCAACAGGGACGGGCGGACTTTGTTTTAGAGAGCTGAAATCTATCGACTTTTTGTTTATGGTAACATGATACCACATCATTTCCCTCCCCCTGAAGGGAAGGGCGACGGGGCGTCAGCCCCGCAGGGTGGGGACGCGTCAGGATAGAGCGCCGTATCAGTTCGCCGGCCGCCTGACGCGCCAGGCCAGGACCACGGCGCAGGCCAGGACCGCCACCGCGCCGATCTGGTGCAGGCTGGAGAGCCCGAGCGGGGCGTGGCTCATCAGGGTCCAGATTCCGAGGCCGGCCTGGAGCAGCACCAGGGTCGCCAGCAGGTGGGCCAGGACCTTGACCGGGGACGGCAGGCGCGCCCGCGAAACGGCTACGGCGAAGGCGACCGCGGCGACGAACAGCAGATAGGCGCCGATGCGGTGGTCGAACTGCACCGCGCCCTGGCTGTGCAGCAGGGCGCGGCCCAGGCCCCAGCCCCGGGGGACATAGTCCTCGGGGACGACGCGGCCGCCCATGGCCGGCCAGTCGTTGTAGACCTGCCCGGCGTCGTTGCCGGCGACCAGGGCGCCCAGGAGACTCTGGGCGAAGGCCATCATCGGCAGGGCCGTGGCGCTCCAGCGCCAGCGCTTCTGCAGCACATAGCCGACCCGGGCCTTGCCGAACCAGGCCTCCAGTCCGTTCCAGACGCAGGCGCACAGGACGACAAGCGCCAAGCCGAGGTGGATCGCCAGCCGCTCGGGGGCCACCGAGACCCGCGCGGAGAGACCGCTCTTCACCATCCACCAGCCGACCAGACCCTGCAGCCCGCCCAGGGCCAGGATCACTAGGCAGCGCCAGATCAGCCGGCGAGGGATTTGGCGCAGGGCCAGGAATACGGCGAAGGGAACGACGAACAAGACGCCCACCAGCCGCCCCAGCAGCCGATGCGTCCACTCCCACCAGTAGATGCTCTTGAAGGCCGCCAGGGTCATGCCCTGGTTGACGAACTGGTACTGCGGGATGTGCCGGTACTTCTCGAATTCCGCCGCCCAGGCCTGCTGGGAAAGAGGCGGCAGGACGCCGGTGACGGGGCGCCATTCGGTGATCGACAGGCCCGATCCGGTCAAGCGCGTGGCACCGCCCACGACCACTATGGCCAGGATCATGACCGCCACCGCGAAGAGCCAGATCGCAACCGCTTGCGACCGCTCGAGATTGTACCTCCAGCGCATGACGGTCCTTGGTTGCGCCCCCGCCGTCGTCCCTAGCCCGCGAGGGAGCGGGCGTCCACCTTGGCGGAGGATGGAACCGCCACGGCCTAGCTGCATTCCCCGCAGGTCCGCCGTCGCGGCGGCTGGAGGTCGAACATGCACGGAGTCGGGCTGATTGGGGCGATCGTCATCGGCATTTTCGCCGGCTGGATCGCCGAAAGGGTGATGAACCGCCGTCATGGTCTCCTGACCAACCTGGTGGTGGGACTGGTCGGCGCCTTGCTTGGCGGGTTCCTGGCAAGCGCCCTGGGCTTCGCCTGGGGCGGCTGGGTCGGCAGCTTGGTGGTCTCGACCGTCGGCGCCATCGTACTGCTGTTCCTGCTGGGCCTCGTACGCAGGCCTTGAGCCCCGGCCCCGGCCGGGCGTAATGGGGGCTTGGCGCGCCGGGTCCCGGCTCGCCCGTCTTCGTGGGGGAACGCATGACCGCGCGGACGCGCAAGCTGATCGGCTCCATGGCCATCGTCGGCTTCCTGGGGCTCTACGTCGGCGCGGTGGCGATCCTGGCCGAGCGGTTGCCCCCGGACCGGGCGGTGCAGCTCGCCTTCTTCCTGTTCGCCGGCGTCGCCTGGGGCGCGCCTCTGATCCCGCTGATCATGTGGATGAACCGCGGGCGGTGAGGCTCGTGCGTGCTTCGGGACGCGCGACTTGGTCGCGCTCCCCGGCATGACGAAACTCGGTGCTGCCCGCCCGCCCTCGTCATCCTGAGGAGCCGGATGAAATCCGGCGTCTCGAAGGACGCACATACGAAAACGGCGGCCCCCCGAGGGGACCGCCGTTTCGGTAGGTCGTTGATTTCCCAGTGAAGATGGTCGGAGCGACAGGATTCGAACCTGCGACCCCTTGACCCCCAGTCAAGTGCGCTACCAGGCTGCGCCACGCTCCGAATTCACGGGAGCGCCCTTATGGCGGTCGCGCGGGCGGCTGGCAATCGGGAAATCGGGGCGGGTCAGCCCCGGTCCCTGGCGAGCAGCCGGTCGATCCGGTCCTTGACCTGTTCCAGGTCGCCCAGCACGCCCTGAAGCCGGGTGCGGGCGGAGGCCCCGAGCAGGCCGGGGCCCGCCGCCTCGCCCCCGTCGTTCGCGCTCGCCGGGGGGACGTCCGGCGGCGGCGACGGCTCGCCATGGGCGGCGGCCACCAGCCGGCGCACCCCCTGTTCCTTGTGCAGGCGCTGCACGCCCTTGAGCACCTCTATGTCCTGGGGCCGGTAGAAGCGCCGCCCCCCGGCCCGCTTCATCGGCCGGATGAAGGAGAACTTGGTCTCCCAGAACCGCAGGACGTGTTGGGGCACGCCCAGGCTGTCGGCGGCTTCGGAGATGGTGCGGAAGGCGTCCGGGCCTTTGGCCACTTCAGTCCTCTGAGGCCCCGCCGCCGTTGGCGCCGACGTGGGCGCGGTCGACCATGGCCTTCATCACCTGGGAGGCGCGGAAGCTGATCACCCGCCTGGGGTCGATCGAGGCCGGCTCGCCGGTCTTGGGATTGCGGCCCATTCGCGCGCGCTTGGCGCGGACCTGGAACACGCCGAAGCCCGAAAGCTTGACGATCTGGCCGCGTTCGAGCGCCTCGGCGATCAGGTCGAGCGTGCGCTCGACCAGACCCGCGCAATCCTGCCGGGTCAGCCCGACTTCCTGGTGGACCGCCTCGGAAAGGTCAGCCCGTGTCAGCGTTTCGCCCTTCATTCGGCCCCCCGCCTAATGTTCTGCATCGCTACACGGCGGGAAAGGGGCGTCAAGTCAAAGACTTCGGGCGGCGCTTAAAGTCGCAGGACGCAGGCCCCCCAGGTGAAGCCTCCGCCCATGGCTTCGAACAGCAGAAGTTGGCCCGGCTGGATGCGCCCGTCGACCACGCCCTCGTACAAAGCCAGCGGAATCGAGGCCGCCGAAGTGTTGGCGTGGCGGGCCACCGTGGAGATCACCCGGGTGTCGTCGATCCCCAGCCGATGGGCCACGCCCTGCAGGATCCGCTGGTTGGCCTGGTGCGGGATGAACCAGTCGACGGCCGACACCTCCACCCCGGCGGCCGCCGCCGAGGCGTGCACCGCCTCGGTGATGTTGACCACGGCGTGGCGGAACACCTGGTTGCCGACCATGCGCAGGTGGCCCGTGGTCTGGGTCGTGGAAACCCCGCCGTCGACGTAGAGCAGGTCCTGTTTGGCGCCGTCGCTGCGCAGGGCGAAGCCCAGCAATCCCCGGTCGCTGGTCAGGCCCTGGCCTTCGACCGGCTCGACCACCACCGCCCCGGCGCCGTCGCCGAACAGCACGCAGGTGCCGCGGTCGGTGTAGTCCAGCAAGCGCGTCATGGTCTCGGCGCCGATGACCACGGCGCATTTGGCCAGGCCGCGGGCGACGAAGCCGTCGACGACCGAGAGCGCATAGACGAAGCCCGAGCACACCGCCTGGATGTCGAAGGCCGGGCAGATCGGCGCCCCCAGCTTGCGCTGGACGATGGCGGCGGTGGCCGGGAAGGTCAGGTCGGGGGTGGTGGTGGCCACCACGATCAGGTCGACGTCGGCGGGCGAACGGCCTGCGGCCTTCAGGGCGATGCGGGCGGCCTCGACCGCCAGGTCTGAGGTGTTCTGGCCGGGGGCGGCTTTGCGGCGCTCGTGAATCCCCGTGCGCTCGCGGATCCATTCGTCGCTGGTGTCGACGATCTGGGCGAGGTCGGCGTTGGTGACGACGGTTTCGGGTAGGAAGCCCCCGACGCCGGTCAGGGCGCTTCGAATCAAACTCACGTCGTCTTCTCCGCCACCGCGGAGGTCTCGCGCAATGCGGCGCTAAGCCGCTCCATGTTGCGGGCGCTGTGGTCGGCGTAGTCGCTGGCGGCCAGGTCGGCGGCCACCTTGATGGCGTTGGCGAAGCCCTTGGCGTCCGCGCCGCCGTGGCTTTTCACCACCACGCCGTTGAGGCCCAACAGCGGCCCGCCGTTGACGGTCGAGGGGTCGAAGCGGGCGCGCATGCGCTTGAGCGCGGCCATGGAGATCAGGGCGCCGAGCTTGGCGATGGCGGTGGACGTCAGGCTTTCGCGGAGGGCGGTCGAGAAGAACCGGGCCATGCCCTCAGCGGTCTTGAGCGCGATATTGCCGGTGAAGCCGTCGGTCACGACCACGTCGACCGTGCCCTTGGCGATGTCGTCGCCCTCGACGAAGCCGCGGTAATCCAGGGTCAGCCCGCCCTCGCGCAGCAGCCGGTGGGCCTCGCGCACCTCCTCGTGGCCCTTGACCTCCTCCGAGCCGACGTTGAGCAGGCCGACGGTCGGCCGGCAGTCCGGATCGGTCCCGTGGACGGCGCAGTAGAAGGCCTCCCCCATGATGGCGAACTCGACCAGCTGTTCGGCGTCGCAGGTGACGTTGGCGCCCACGTCGAGCACGGCAGTCACGCCCCGGGCGGTCGGCCAGTTGGCGACGATGGCCGGCCGCGCGATCCCCGGCGCCATGCGCAGGATCAGCTTGGAGATGGCCATCAGGCCGCCGGTGTTGCCGGCGGAGACGGCCGCCTGGGCCTCGCCCTCGCGGATCGCCTCGACGGCGTTCCACAGGCTGGAGCCCTTGCCGCGGCGCAGGGCCACGGCCGGCTTCTCGTCGCTGGCGATCACCAGGTCGGTGTGGCGGACCTCGGTGACGGCGCGGGCGGCCGGACGCCGGGCCAGCTCGGCTTCGATGCGGGCGGCGTCCCCGTGCAGCAGATAGCGGACATCGCGCCCGGCCAGCCGCTCCACCGCCAGGGCGACGCCTTCGACCACGACGGGAGGACCATGATCGCCGCCCATGGCGTCGATGGAGATGGTGACGGGATCGGACACGGGCGGCGTTCGGCTCCCTGACGCTTTTTCGCTCAAAAGTCGCCCTGGCGGAACCCCGCGAAAGCGCGCGGACCTTAAGCCGCGCCGGCTGACGGATGCAAGGCGGGACAGGCCCGTCAATCAGGCTTCGCCTGACAGCAGGAGGCCGCGAAGCGGACGGAGGGCCCCGCGCCCTACTCCTTCTTCAGCGCCTTCAGCACCGCGAAGGGCGATTCGGGCTCGGCCATGACCGGGGGCTCGAACACCGCCCCGGGCTTGCGGGGGAAGGGCTCCAGCTCCAGGGCGAGGTGCTCGACCAGATAGGCGCCCACGTCCAGGGCGTCGCCCTCCAGCACGTCGGGCGGGTCGTCGGCTTCCGGGTCGAGGTCGACCTCGTCGCTCGGCGCTTCGGGGGGGGCCGCCAGCGGACTGTCGTGGGGGACCGCGCGCACGGTGAACTCGCCTGCGAGCTCGGCGTCGAACGGCTCCAGGGTGATCCCGCAGCGATAGGTGACCCGGGCGCGCCAACGGCCGTGCAGTTCGGCCCCGTCCTCCCATTGCGACAGACGCACCTCGGCGGAGAAGGTCGGCAGGGCCTCGAGGTCGAGGTCGGCGGCGATGGCCGCCCGCGCGGCCTCGTCCGGCTCCAGCTTCCGGCTCTGGGGCGATCGGGCGATCTCGGAGATCCGCACCGGGATCGACCAGGGCTCGGGATCAGGCTTGCGGCTCATGCGGCTCCTCGAAGTTCGGCCAGTTCAGTTGGGCGCCCAGCACCTCGTCCAGGGGCTGGGCGCCCAACGCCGCGGCGGCGCGCATCACATAGGCCGTCAGGCCGCCGGAGTCGGCGCCGCCGCGGCCCTCCAGCACAGTGCGGTCGATCAGGGCCCGGAGGGGCCCCGCGTCGGGCAGGCGGGCCAGCGCCTCGTCATAGGCCTTGGCCCGGCCATAGAAGGCCTCGCCCAGCTTGCGCATCTTCTTGCCGACCGAGAGGTCGCCGACGCCCATCTCCCGCAGCCCGTGGTCGAGGTTCTTCACATAGGCGTCGAACAGGGCCTGGGCGACCTCGGCGGCCTGGCTCCCCTGCCCTTTCAGCCGGTGCAGCACCAGCACCACGTGCAGGGTGTAGAGTTCGAAGCGCCCTTCCGGCGTGTCGGCCACGCCCCCGGCCAGGTACAGCGCCGGCTGGCGGGCGTGGGCGGACGCCGCGACATAGAGCCGCCGGCCCGCCTCCACCGCCGCCCGGGGCGCAAAGAACTGTCTGATAGCCTGCATCGCCAACTTTCCGCCCCGGACCTAGGATAGGGGACGCATTGAAGTCGAGCGCTTAGGGCGCTAGGTCAAGACCGCCGTCCGTTTTTCGAAAGACATCCGACCCATGGCGTCGAAGCCCCTCATCGTTCTGGCCGCCGTCTGCCTCGTGGGTTTGGGCGCCGGCGCCTGCGCGCCCACCATCGCCTACAACGGCTTCCAGGCCCGCGAGGACAAGCCCGCGGACGTCAAGGTCGGGGTGGACACCAAGTCGACCGTGCTGGCCCGGCTGGGCTCGGCCTCGACGGTGGCGACGTTCGAGCCGAACATCTGGTTCTACATCTCGCAGATGACCAACAAGGTCGCCTACAAGAACCCCAAGGTGCAGACCCGCGAAGTGGTGGCCATCACTTTCGGCCCCGACGAGAAGGTGGTTTCGGTCAAGACCTACGGCCTGAAGAACGGCTTCCAGGTCGCCTACAACAAGAACGAGACCCCGACCCGCGGCCGCGAGCTGTCGGTGCTGGAGCAGTTGCTGGGCAACATCGGCCGCGGCGGCATGATGCCCCAGGAAAACGACCCGGGCCAGCGGCCGGGGCAGTAGCCGTCCCGGCGTGCTTCGCGACGCGCGAGCCTTCGCTCGCGCTCCTCGGCACGACGAAACTTGGTGCAGCCCGCCCATCCTGAGGAGGCCGAGGCGCTCGGCCGTCTCGAAGGACCCCACCCCATCTCCGCCAAAAAGAAAACGCCCCGAAGCGCGAGCCTCGGGGCGTTGTCGTCTCTGGCCTTGCGGCAAGTCCTAGCCGAACACGCCCTTGGCCAGGACCGCCAGCAGCAGCAGGGCCACAATGTTGGTGATCTTGATCATCGGGTTCACGGCCGGGCCGGAAGTGTCCTTGTAGGGGTCGCCGACGGTGTCGCCGGTGACCGCGGCCTTGTGGGCCTCCGAGCCCTTGCCGTGCAGGACGCCGTTCTCGTCGGTGAAACCTTCTTCGATCACCTTCTTGGCGTTGTCCCAGGCGCCGCCGCCCGAGGTCATCGATATGGCGACGAACAGGCCGGTGACGATCACCCCCATCAGCATGGCGCCCAGCGAGGCGAAGGCGTCGACCTTGCCGGCGATGGCGTTGATGACGAAGAACAGCACCACCGGGGACGCGACCGGCAGCAGGCTCGGCACGATCATCTCCTTGATCGCGGCCTTGGTCAGGATGTCGACGGCGCGGCCGTACTCGGGCTTGACGTCGTAGGTCATGATCCCCGGGTTCTCGCGGAACTGGCGACGGACCTCGACCACCACCGACTGGGCGGCGCGGCCCACAGCGGTCATCGACATGCCGCCGAACAGGAAGGGCAACAGCCCCCCGAACAGCAGGCCCACCACCACGTAGGGGTTCGACAGATCGAAGGCCACCGCGCCCAGGCCGTCGAAGAACGACCCCGGCGTGGCGTTGGCGGCGAAGAACTTCAGGTCCTCGGTGTAGGCGGCGAACAGCACCAGGGCGCCCAGGCCGGCCGAACCGATGGCGTAGCCCTTGGTGACGGCCTTGGTGGTGTTGCCCACCGCGTCCAGGGCGTCGGTGGAGACGCGCACTTCGGGGGGCAGGCCGGCCATTTCGGCGATGCCGCCGGCGTTGTCGGTGACCGGACCGAAGGCGTCCAGGGCGACGATGAAGCCGGCCAGGGACAGCATCGCCGTGGTGGCGATGGCGATGCCGAACAGGCCCGCCAGGTTGTAGGTGACGATGATGCCGACGATGATCACCAGGGCTGGGGCTGCGGTGGACTCCAGCGACATGGCCAGGCCCTGGATGACGTTGGTGCCGTGGCCCGAGACGCTGGCCTGGGCCACCGACTTCACCGGGCGGAAGTTGGTGCCGGTGTAGTACTCGGTGATGACGACGATGGCGGCGGTGACTAGCAGGCCGACGATGCCGCACCCGAACATGCTCGTGGCGTCGAAGGTCTTGCCGTTGACCTCCACGGCGGCGGGGACCAGCGCGTGGACCACCCACCAGATGGCGCCGACCGAGAGCACGCCGGTGACGATCAGGCCCTGATAGAGGGCGCCCATGATGTTGTTGGTCTTGCCCAGGCGCACGAAGAAGGCGCCGACGATCGAGGTGATGATGCAGACGCCGCAGATGGCCAGCGGCAGCAGCATCATGCTGCCGACGGTTTCGGCGCCGCGGAAGAAGATCGCCGCCAGCACCATGGTGGCCACGGTGGTCACCGCATAGGTCTCGAACAGGTCGGCCGCCATGCCGGCGCAGTCGCCGACGTTGTCGCCCACGTTGTCGGCGATGGTCGCGGCGTTGCGGGGGTCGTCCTCGGGGATGCCGGCTTCGACCTTGCCGACCATGTCGCCGCCGACGTCGGCGCCCTTGGTGAAGATGCCGCCGCCCAGACGGGCGAAGATCGAGATCAGCGAGGCGCCGAAGCCCAGGGACACCAGGCTGTCGACCACTTCGCGGCTGGTCTGCTCGAGGCCGAGGCCCTGGGTCAGGAAGGTGAAGTAGCCGGCCACCCCGATCAGGGCGAAGCCCGCCACCAGCATTCCGGTGACGGCGCCCGAGGTGAAGGCCATCTTCAGGCCCTTAGCCAGGCTTTCGGAGGCGGCCTGCGCGGTGCGGACGTTGGCGCGCACCGAGATCAGCATACCGGCGAACCCGGCCGCGCCCGACAGGACCGCGCCGATGATGAAGCCGACCGGCTCATGCCAGCTCTGGAAGAACACGGCCAGAAGGACCACGACCACCACGCCGACCATGGCGATGGCGGTGTACTGCCGGCGAAGGTAGGCCTGGGCCCCCTCCTGGATCGCCGCGGCGATCTCCTGCATTTTGGCGTTGCCGGGTGAGGCGCGCAGCAGCACCGCGGTCTGGACCACCCCATAGATCACCGCCAGCAGGCCTGCCGCGATGACCAGCAAAAGCTGAAGCTGCATACGTCGAACGTCCTTCGGCCTATGGGTGGAGAGCGCCGTCGCCTAGCGACGGCTCAGATGCTGCGCCCGCCCCTGATGAAACGGGCGTGACGCGCCCGGTCTGAAAGCGGGCAAAGTGATGCCGTAATTGGCGGAAGTGTGCAACTGCACGTAGTCTTTCGCCGCAAAGCCTCCTAGGAGGCGGGCATATTGACGTGTTTCTGCGGGGTCTGGCTGGTGACCTGGACCGCGGCGATGGCGCGGGGACCGGCGATTCTGGCGGCCTCGACCGCCAGGGCCCGCTTCAGCGCGGCCTCGTCGAGTTTGTTCGGGTCGTTGGCGACGGTGAAGGGGGTGCGGTGGGCCGCCCGCACCAGGGCGTCGCGGAAATAGGGCTCCTTGGCGCGCAGGGCCACGACGTTCGCGCCCGGCGCCAGGACCAGCCGCACCGCAGCGAAGACATAGTTGACCAGCCGGCCCTTGACGATCACCGGCAGGCCCACCTGGGCGATGTCGACATACAGGCCGTTGGCCTTCTCCTCTTCGCCGTCCTTCTTGCCGTGCTCGGCCGCGAACGCCGGCGCGGCGAGGGCGAGGACGGCCAGGCAGAGAATCAGTCGGCGGCGCATGGCTAAGAATACGCCGTCCCTTCCGGAACCGTTGCGAAATGAGTGCGGTGCTTCGAGACGCGCAAGCTCCTCAGCATGACGACCGTTTTTGCAATCCCCACTCTTCGTCGTCCTAGGAGGCCGAGGAACTCGACCGTCCCGGAGGACGCAGAACCTCGGTGCAATCCTGCCGACGAGCGAAGCCGTCTAGTGCCGCCAGCCGGTCTTCTGGACCAGGACCGGGCGGCCGTAGCGCAGGACGGTGGTGCCGGCGCCCTCGAACACCCGGCCGATGGGGGTCAGGGCGAAGCCGGCGGCTGCGGCGGCCAGGGCCAGGGGGATGGCCGCGGCCGGGTCGGCGGTCAGCAAGAGTTCGTAGTCGTCGCCGCAACTGGCCAGCTCGACCAGCCCCGCGGCGTCGGACGGCTGCAGCGCCAGCCACGACCGGGCCGCCGGCGACAGGGGCAGGCGCTCCAGGTCGATCTGGATGGCCACCTTGCCGGCTTCCTCCAGGTGGATGGCGTCGGCGATCAGGCCGTCGGAGATGTCGATGCAGGCGCTGGCGTGGGCCCGCAGCGCCTCGCGCAAGGACAGCCGCGGCTCGGGCGTGCGGTAGCGGGCCGCGAGCATTTCCGCCCCGTCCCCCTCCAGCAGGCCCTGGGCGGCCTTCAGCCCCAGGCCGGAGTCGCCGATGGTTCCGGTGACCAGCAGCACCTGGCCGGGGCGGGCGCCGTCGCGGCGGACCATGGCGCCGGCGGGCACCCAGCCCAGCATGGTCACGCTGGCCGTCAACGGCCCCGGCGTCGATACGGTGTCGCCGCCCAGGAGCCTGATCCCGAACGACGCCTGGTCATGCGCCAGCCCCGCGGCGAAGGCGGCGCGCTCGATCTCGCCGTAGCCCGGCGGCCAGGCGATGGCGAGGAAGTAGCCGTAAGGCGTCGCGCCCTTGGCCGCGAGGTCGGAGAGGTTCACCCGCAGGAGCTTGCGCGCCACGTCGCCAGGCGCGTCGCGCGGCAGGAAGTGGACCCCCTCGACGACGGCATCCTTGGTGATGACCAGGTCGAAGCCCGGCCGCGAGGGGATGACGGCGGCGTCGTCGGCGAGGCCCAAGGCCTCGGGCGCGCCCTGGGTCAAGGGCCGGAACAGCCGGGCGATGGTCTCGAACTCGTCGGGACCCGACACACTCAGGAACGGGACTTGCGGACGTCGCCGGCGATGGCGTCCAGGGCCGCGTTGATGAAACCCGCTTCGGTAGGGTCGAAGAAGGCCTTGGCCAGGTCGACGTATTCGTCGATCACCACCTCCACCGGCACGTCGGCGCGGGCGGCCAGCTCCCAGGCGCCGGCGCGCAGGATGGCCCGCACGGTGGCGTCCAGCCGTTCCAGCTTCCAGTTCTGGGCCAAACGCTTGACGATCGAGCGGTCGATCGCCGCCTGGTCGGCCACCACGCCCCGCACGATCTCGGCGAAGAAGGCCTCGTCAGCCTCGGCCATGGGATTGGCGCCTTCGGTCTCGGCTTCGAGGTCGGCGCCGAACCGGTGGTCGGAGAACTCGCGCACCACCGCGTCCACCCCGGCGCCGCCGACTTCCATCTGGTAGAGCGCCTGGATCGCGGCCAGGCGGGCGACGGACCGGGCCTGGCGGGGGGGGTGGACCTTTTTTGCGGCGCTCATGAAGGGTTGGCCTCGGCCTCCTCGTTCAGACCCTCCGCACCGAGGAACCGGGCGAAGTCCTGCGTCTCGCGGAAGTCGCGGTACACCGACGCGTAGCGGACGTAGGCCACCTCGTCGACCGCCTTCAACGCCTGCATCACCATCTCGCCGACCACGCTGGAGGGGATTTCGGTGTCGCCGCGGCTCTCGAGCTGGCGCACGATGGCCGAGACCATGCGCTCGATACGCTCGGCCTCCACCGGCCGCTTGCGCAGGGAGATGGTCATGGAGCGGACCAGCTTCTCGCGGTCGAACGGGTTGCGCCGCCCCGAGCGCTTGACGATGACCAGCTCGCGAAGCTGCACCCGCTCGAAGGTGGTGAAGCGCCCCGCGCACTCGGGACAGGAACGCCGGCGGCGGATCGCAGCCCCGTCCTCGGACGGCCGCGAATCCTTAACCTGGCTTTCGGCATGGCCGCAGAACGGGCAACGCAAGGCTCGGCGAACTCCCAGATATAGCGGCCCGAGGCCGCCGTTCAGCTATAGATGGGGAAGCGCCCGGCGAGGTCCAGCACTTCCTTGCACACCGCCGCCTCGACCGCCCCGTTATCGTCCCCGTGGGCCGCGACCCCGTCGGCGACCATGGCCACCAACTCGCCGATCCTGCGGAATTCGGCCACGCCCAGGCCGCGGGTGGTGCAGGCCGGGCTGCCCAGGCGCACCCCCGAGGTGATGGTCGGCGGCTTGGGGTCGAACGGGACCCCGTTGTAGTTGCAGGTCAGGTGGGCGCGGCTGAGGCTGGCGGCGACCGCCTTGCCGGTGATCTCGCCCTTGGGCCGCAGGTCCACCAGCATCAGGTGGCTGTCGGTGCCTCCCGAGACGATCGCGAAGCCGTGCGAGACCAGCGAGGCGGCCAGGGCCTGGGCGTTGTCGACCACCTGGCGGGCGTAGACCTTGAACTCGGGCTGCAGGGCCTCCTGGAAGGCCACCGCCTTGGCGGCGATCACGTGCATTAGCGGCCCGCCCTGCAGGCCGGGGAACACCGCGCGGTTGATCTTCTTGCCGATCTCCAGGTCGTTGGAGAGGACCATGCCGCCGCGGGGACCGCGCAGGGTCTTGTGGGTGGTGGTGGTCACCACATGGGCGTGGGGCAGCGGGCTCGGGTAGACCCCGCCCGCCACCAGGCCGGCGAAGTGGGCCATGTCCACCCACAGCAGGGCGCCGACGGAATCGGCGATCTCGCGCACCCGCCGGAAGTCGATGATGCGGCCGTAGGCGGTGGCGCCGGTCTGGATCACCTTGGGCCGCTCGCGGCCGGCGATCTCGGCCATGGCCTCGTAGTCGATCAGGGAGTCCTGTCGGCGCACGGTATAGGGGATGGGCCGGAACCACTTGCCCGACTGGTTGACCGGGCTGCCGTGGGTCAGGTGGCCGCCGGCGGCCAGGTCCATGCCCATGAAGGCGTCGCCCGGCTGCATCAGCGCCATGAACACCGCCTGGTTGGCCTGGGAGCCCGAATGGGGCTGCACGTTGGCAAAGGCGCAGTCGAACAGTCGCTTGGCGCGGTCGATGGCCAGGGCCTCGACCTCGTCGACCACCTCGCAGCCTTCGTAATAGCGGCGCCCCGGATAACCTTCGGCGTATTTGTTGGTCATCACCGAACCGCCCGCCTCCAGGACGGCGCGGGAGACGATGTTCTCCGACGCGATCAGTTCGAGGTGCGACTGCTGGCGCCCGAGTTCCCGCGCCACGATCGCGGCCACCTCAGGGTCGGCGGCGCCCAGGCCGGCGCCGAAGAAACCGGCGGGAACGCCGGGCGTCGGAGCGGTCAGGGTCGCGGTCTGTGAGGCGGTCACGGGGATGCTCATGGTTCGAAGTGGAGGAAGGGGGTGTTTACGCGCTCCGGCCCCGCCAAATCAATCCACCCGGATGGCGCCCAGTTTCCCGGGAACTGCAGCGTTTGAGACACGTTGGCTAACGTAAAGTGCGCATGGAGCGAAATCTTGCTTTCAGAAGTCGCTCGTTTGGCGCCAGACTGCTTTTTGCGAGTCACGATGACAAAAGATGCGAGGGTGGATGCTATGAGCACAGATGACGACCGCGCCTCTCTGGAGCCGCAAGACGTCCTCAGGCTCACGACGGAAGTGGTGGCCTCTTATGTTATGAACAATTCAGTATCCGCCACTGCCCTGCCCGACGTCATCCGTTCGGTCCATATCTCACTCGCCAAACTAGCTCGCCCAGAAGCCGTGGCCGCTCCCGCTGAAAAGCAGAAAC
The DNA here is from genome assembly GCA_035493215.1 of Caulobacteraceae bacterium. GTDB lineage: Bacteria > Pseudomonadota > Alphaproteobacteria > Caulobacterales > Caulobacteraceae > NCED01. Next base: position 27,460 of record DATJIO010000045.1, on the reverse strand, counting down.
CCGCGGTTCCGATCGGTCGATCCATCAACGATGACTACATAATCTGCCTGGAAGACGGCAAACGACTCAAGATGCTGAAGCGCTATCTTAGATCCAAATTCAACCTCAGCCCGGACGAGTATCGGCGCAAATGGGGGTTGCAGCCCGACTATCCGATGGTGGCGCCGGCCTACGCCACGCGCCGTTCGGAGTTCGCCAAGCAGATCGGCCTCGGACGCGGGGTGCGGCGCGCTTCGAATGGCGCCAAGCCGGCGGCGGCGCGGAAGTAGGGGCGGCGTTCCGCGCCCTTCGCTGAGGCGAGCCCCCTCCCGCTGGCGGGAAGGTTGGAAACCTAGGCCGCGACCCTATGCCGCTTGACGTTGCAGCGGGTCCACAGGGCGTCCATCACCGAGACCAGATCGTCCATCATGGCGTCGTCGTGGAACGGCGTCGGGGTGAAGCGCAGCCGCTCGGTCCCGCGCGGGACGGTGGGGTAGTTGATCGGCTGCACGTACACCCCGTGCTCGTGCAGCAGCATGTCCGACACCAGCTTGGTGTGGACCGCGTCGCCCACCAGCACCGGGACGATGTGGCTCACCGACGGCATCACCGGAATGCCCGCTTCCTTGAACCGGCGTTTGAGGGTCTCGGCCCGCTCGTGCAGGCGCACCCGGACCTCGTTGTGCTCCTTCAGCCAGCGCACGGAGGCCGCGGCGCCCGCGGTCAGGGCCGGGGGCAGCGAGGTGGTGAAGATGAAGCCGGCCGCATACAGACGAATGGCGTCGACCAGGTCGGCGTCGGCGGCGATATAGCCGCCCATCACCCCGAAGGCCTTGCCCAGGGTGCCCTCGCAGATGTCGATCTGGTCCATCACCCCGTCGCGCTCGGCCACGCCGCCGCCGCGCAGGCCGTACATGCCGACCGCATGGACCTCGTCGATATAGGTGAGCGCGCCGTACTTTTTCGCCAGAGCCACCGTGCCGGGGACGTCGGCGATGTCGCCGTCCATGGAATAGACGCTCTCGAAGGCCACCAGCTTGGGCGCGCCGGCCGGGGCCGCCTTCAGCAGCTCTTCGAGGTGCTCGAGGTCGTTGTGGCGATAGACCCGCTTTTCGCCGGCGCCGTGGCGGATGCCGGCGATCATCGAGTTATGGTTGAAGGCGTCGGAGAAGACGATCAGCCCCGGCAGGATCCGGTAGAGGGTCGACAGGGTCGCGTCGTTGGAGACGTAGCCCGAGGTGAACAGCAGGGCCGCTTGCTTGCCGTGCAGGTCGGCCAGCTCGGCCTCGAGCTCGACATGGTAGTGGTTGGTGCCGGAGATGTTGCGGGTGCCGCCCGAGCCGGAGCCGGCGGCGTCGATGGCCGCGTGCATGGCGTCGAGCACCACCGGGTTCTGGCCCTGGCCGAGATAGTCGTTCGAGCACCAGACCAGCACGTCCTTCTCCACCCCGTCCGGGCCGACGTATGCGGCGTGGGGGAAGGCGCCGCGGCGGCGCTTCAGGTCGGCGAAGACGCGATAGCGGCCCTCGGCGCGCACCTGCTCGACGGCGTTGCGGAAGGCGGACTTGTAAGCGGAGGCGTCCATCAATGCGGCTCGGGCCTGTTGTCTGACCAACTCTCGATGCGGGGCGGTTCTGGCGCCTTTCGGAGCACGCGTCCACTGAGGGGCTATACGTAAGCGAAAGCCCGATCCCGCGAAACCGACGTGCGCGCAGGAGCCGCAGGACGCTGCACCCGCCACCTTCCGGCCCTGCGGGCCGCCCCCCCGCCCCGCAGGGAGGGGAGGCGGACACCTCGGCTCCCCGTCCAACGAGAAGCGGCCGGGTCCTTGCCTACTTCTTCATGCGAAGGCCGAAGCGGTCGGTCACGAAGGAGCCGGCTTCGCTGTTGGAGCCGGCGCGGTTGTCGGCGGGGTTGCGCAGCAGGTTGGTCTCGCCGTCGAGCTTGAAGCCCGCCGCCGTCAGCTCGGTCTTGGCGACCGCCTCGTCCATGCGGTGGACCGCCGCCGTGGCCGCCAGGCCGGCGCCCGGAGCGGCGCTGTGGTCTTCGACATAGAAGACGCCGCCGGGCTTGAGGTTGTCATAGGCCGCCTTGTTCAGGCCCGGGATGTTGGCCGTCGGCCCGTTATGGAAGTCGTGGTAGTTCTCGGTGGTCCAGACCACATCGACGGGGGCCGGCGTCTTCCACGAGGCCAGATCCGGGGCCACCACCACCTCGACGTTGCCGAGCACGCCGGCCAGGGCGCGCAGGTTGGCGAGGCGCCCGGCGGTCTCCTGGGCCTGGGTGGCGATGGCGTAGACCTTGCCGGTCGGCCCCACCGCCTTGGACAACATGCGGGTGTAGTACCCACCGCCCGACCCCAACTCGGCCACCTTCATTCCGGGCTTCACGCCCACGAAGGCCATGACCTCCAACGGCTTGCGGTGGTCGTCGCGAACCACGTCGGCGGCGGGGCGCTCGGCTGTGATCGGCGCGGCGGCGGGAGCGCCCGCGGCAGGCATGGGCATACCGGGCGCCATGGCTGCGAACGCGGGGGCGGCGAAGACCGCGGAAGTCAGCAGGGCGGCGCAAAAGGCGGGTGTGGCGGCGAGCTTCACGGGTCTGTTTCCTCGGGTTGGAATACTTCTGACGAGCTTGTCGAAGTTTCCGCGGCCTTTTTGAGGCGCGTTGCAGAGGCAACCTACTTGTTACGGCGCCGGCGTCCACTCTTCTCCGTGCGGCAGGGGCGCGAACAGGCCGTCGATCATGGTGTCCGTGACCGCGGCCAGGGTCGGCGGGTCCCAGCGCGGCGCCTTGTCCTTGTCCACCAGCAGGGCCCGGACCCCCTCGGGGAAATCGTGGCCGACGGCCAGCCGCGTGGCGATCGCGTACTCCAGCGCCATCTCGTCCTCGAGCCGGTCGAGGCGGGCGCCGTCGCGGAGCAGGCGAAAGCCGACCTTCAGCGTCGTGGGCGAGGCCGAGCGCAGGGCCGCGAGCTGGTCCAGGGCCCAGGGCGAGGCCTCGGCCTCCAGGGCCGCGACCACGGCCTCCAGGGTGGGCTGGCCGAACAGCCGGTCGATCTCGTCGCGCACCAGGCCGATCGGCGGCTCGGCGGCGTCGCCTTCGAGTTCGGTCAACCGCTCTTCGACCATGCCTGGGTCGCGGGCGAAGGCCGCCTTCAGGTCGCCCAGGCGCGCGCTCGGGACATAGTCGGTGGCTAGTCCCAGCAGCAGGGCGTCGGCCGGGCCGATGCGGGCGCCGGTCAGGGCGAACCACAGCCCGGCGTGGCCGGGCAGCCGGGGCAGGCGCCAGCCCATGCCCACGTCGGGAAACAGGCCGATGGCGCTTTCGGGCATGGCCAGGACGCTTCGCTCGGTGGCGATCCGGTAGCGGCAGGGCCAGGCCAGGCCGAGCCCGCCGCCCATGGCGATCCCGTCCATCACCGCCACGGTGGGCTTGGGGTAGCGATACAGCAGGGTGTTAAGCCGGTATTCCGCCCTGAAGAAGGCCTTGGCCGCCTCCCCGCTCGCGACCGCCGCGCGGACGTCGCCGCCGGAGCAGAAGCCGCGCTCGCCGACGTGGTCGATCATCACCGCTTCGACCGCGGGATCGTCGCGCCAGGCCAGCAGGGCCTGGGTCATGGCCTGGCACATCTCCAGGCTCAGCGCGTTCAGCGCCCGCGGCCGGTTCAGGCTCAGTCGCCCGGCACGGCCTTCGACGCGGGCGATCACCGGCGGCTCGCTGTCGCTCATTCGGGCGGCTCCAAGGAAGCTCCGGCACGCTGGCCGGGCGGCAAGGTGTGCGTCAAGCGCAGCCTTGGCGCAACCGGTGCGCCAAGGGGGAACGAGCTGGAAACTTGCCACCGCCCCCCGGATCGGCGAAAGCCACCCCATGACCCCGCTGGCGTCCTATCCCCACCTGCGGCCCCGCCGCCTGCGCCAGGCCGACTGGACCCGCCGGCTGGTGCGCGAGAGCGTGCTGACGCCGGCCGACCTGATCTGGTCGCTGGTGGTCCACGACGGGACCGAGCCCGAGATCCCCATCGCCTCCATGCCCGGCAGCCCGCGCCTGTCCCTGGCCCGGGCGGTGGAGGCGGCCAAGGAGGCCCGCGCCCTGGGCATCCCCGCCATCGCCGTTTTCCCCTACATCGACGGGGAGAAGAAGGACGCCCGCGGCTCCCAGGCCTGCGCCGCCGACGGCCTGATCGCCCGCACGGTGCGGGCGATGAAGGACGCCGCCCCCGAGGTGGGGATCATGTGCGACGTGGCGCTGGACCCCTATACCGACCACGGCCACGACGGCCTGCTGGAAGGCGACCGCATCGTCAACGACGCCACCATCGAGCGGCTGGTCGAGCAGGGTCTGATGCAGGCCCGCGCCGGCTGCGATATCCTGGCGCCCTCGGACATGATGGACGGCCGGGTCGGCGCCCTGCGCACGGCCCTGGAGGCGGAAGGCCATCAGGACACCCTGATCATGGCCTACGCCGCCAAGTACGCCTCGGCTTTCTATGGCCCCTACCGCGACGCCATCGGCTCGGCCAAGGCCCTGCGGGGCGACAAGCAAACCTATCAAATGGACCCGGGCAATTCCGACGAGGCCCTGCGCGAGGTGGCCCTGGACATCGCCGAGGGCGCCGACATGGTGATGGTCAAGCCGGGCATGCCCTATCTCGACATCGTCCAGCGGGTGGTCGAGGCCTTCTCCATGCCGACCTTCGCCTACCAGGTGTCGGGCGAGTACGCGATGCTGATGGCGGCGGCCCAGAACGGCTGGCTGGACGAGGAGCGCGCCATCCTGGAGGCGCTCGGGTCGTTCAAGCGCGCGGGTTGCGCCGGCGTCATCACCTATTTCGCGCCGCGGGCGGCCCGGCTGCTGGGCGCCTGAGCCCGCCTGCAGTGAACCCGCTGGAGGCCCTTCGCGCCCGCGCCCGCCGCAGCCTCTACGAGTACGATGGCCGGACCGGGCGGGCGATCGCCCGCGTCTTCGCCGATCCCCTCCCCGTCCCGCTGCTGGACGTTGCCGCCCTGGCCATGGCGCAGGAGCTGGCCCGCGCCCTGACCCTGGACCCCGCACGGGTGCGCCGGCTGCTGGCGGCGGCGCAGGCGCGCGGGGCCGTTCCCGTGGCCGTGGTCGGCGACAGCCACTCCACCCACCTGGTGCGGCGCGCCTTGCGCGACGGCCGCTGGCTGCTGCCGCTGCACCTGCTGTGCACCGGGGCCTCAGCCCGCGGCCTGGCCAACCCGGCCGCGGCGGCCGGCGCCGGGGCCAAGGTGCGCGAACTCCTGGCCGAACTGCCGCCCATGCCGACCGCCTTCATGTTCGGTCAGGTGGACGTAGAATTCGTCCATGCCTTCAAGAGGTTGGAGACGGGCGTTGGAGCCTTCGACGCCGACGAGTTCGACGCTTTCGCCGAGGAGACGGTGGGGCGCTACATCGCCTTGCTGGCCGAAGCGTCGCCCAAGGGACTGAAACCGCTCGTCCGGGTGGCGACGATCTTCCCGCCGGCCCTGTCGGACGCGGCCTGGCGCCAGGGCTACGTCAACGCCCACATCGCCCATCTGCACGGTCCGGCCGACCTGGCGGGGCTGGGCGAACTGCAGATCCCCTCCCTGGCGCAGCGGACCCGGCTGCACGCCCGCTTCAACACCAGGCTGGCCGCGGCGGCGCGGGCGGCGGAGTTCGGAGTGCTGGACCTGTTCGAGCCGCTGCTGGGCGGGAAAGGGACGGTGAAACGGTCTCTGCTGGGCCGGGCGCAGGGCGCCAACCACCACCTGGGCTACGGGGCGAGCCGGCGGCCGCTGGTGGAGGCGATGTGGGGGATGGTCGGTCCCTAATTCCTGAAGCGCGGAGGGTCCGAAAACGTCGCCGTCACTCCCTACCGCTCCAGCCGCGCCACCAGGCTCGAGGTGTCCCACCTGCGCCCGCCCATGGCCTGGACCTCAGCGTAGAACTGGTCGACCAGGGCGGTGACCGGGGCCGAGGCGCCGTTGGTGCGGGCCTCCTCCAGCACCAGGCCGAGGTCCTTGCGCATCCAGTCGACGGCGAAGCCGAAGTCAAACTTGCCCTGCGCCATCGTCCCCCAGCGGTTGTCGAGCTGCCACGACTGGGCCGCGCCCTTGGAGATGGCCTGTTGCACCGCCTCCAGGTCGAGGCCGGCGCGGCGGGCGAAGGCCAGGGCCTCGGCCAGGCCCTGGACCAGTCCGGCGATGGCGATCTGGTTGACCATCTTGGTGAGCTGGCCCGAACCGGAGCCCCCCATCAGCCTGACCGCCTTGCCGTAGGCCCCCACCACCGGCTCGATCCGGGCGAAGGCGGCCGCGTCGCCGCCGGCCATCACCGTCAGGGTCCCGTTCTCGGCCCCGGCCTGGCCGCCCGACACCGGGGCGTCGACGAAGGCTCGGCCGCTGGCCTGGGCGCGTTCGTCCATCTCCCGGGCGAGGTGGGCGGAGGTGGTGGTGTGGTCGACGACCACCGCGCCGGGGGCTAGGTCGTCCAGGGAGTCGCCCATCACCTGGCGCACGTCGGCGTCGTTGCCGACGCACAGGATCAGGGCCTCGGCGCCGTGGGCGGCCTCGGCGGGCGACAGGGCCGCCTCGCCGCCGTGGGCCTGGACGAAACGGATCGCCTTTTCGGGGCTGCGGTTGAACACCGACATCGTGTGGCCGGCCCTGGCCAGGTGCCCGGCCATGGGAAAGCCCATGACGCCCAGGCCGATGAAACCGATCTTCATGCGCCCTCCTCCGGAGCGAAGGCCCGGCCGTAGCGGCCGCGGAAATAGGTCAGGGCGTCGCCCGACCCGCTCTCGAACGCGGTCACTTCGCCCACGATCAGCAGGTGGTCGCCGAGCTTTACCTGCTGGTGGGTGCGGCAGGTCAGGCGGCTAAGCGCGCCCTGGACCCCCGGCGGCGCGGCGGGGTCCGTGCGGTGGATCAGGGCCGGGTCCAGGCGGTAGTGGCCACGCCGGGCGCACTCGGCGGCCAAGTCCGCGCCCTCGGCCCCCAGGATGTTGATGACGAAGCGCTCGGCGTCGCGGAACCACGTCCCGCGGTCGGAGGCTAGGCCCAGGGACCAGGCCACCAGGCGCGGGTCCAGCGAGACGGAGGTGAAGGAATTCACGGTCAGCCCGACCGCGCCGCCCTCGCCGTCGTCCACCGTGACCACGGCGACCCCGGTCGGGAAGGCGCCCAGGGCGCGGCGGTAGAGGGCCTTCGTCTTGTCGTCCACGGCCTCTCCAGGGGGCGAGCGTACCGCTGCGGCGATAGGCGATGCGCACCGCAGGCGCAACCGCATCTTAACGACGCGCCGTTAAGCCTACCGCAGAAGCAAGGTTTTGAGGCGCACGGTCCAATGGCGTACGGCAGCGACCAGCCGATCATCATCAAGAAGATCAAGAAGGGCGGCCACGGCGGCCACCACGGCGGCGCCTGGAAAGTCGCCTACGCCGACTTCGTGACCGCGATGATGGCCTTCTTCCTCTTGATGTGGCTGATCAACACCACCAGCCCGGAACAGAAACGCGGCATCGCCGACTATTTCGCCCCGGCCAGCGTCTCGGAATCGACCTCGGGCTCGGGGGGCATCCTGGCCGGCACCGCGCTGGGCGACCAGGGCGTCAAGAGCGACGGCTCGCAGTCGGTGGTCCAGGCCCTCGCCCCCGAGGCGCCGCAGGACGCCGAAGAAGCCGGCAAGAGCAACAAGACCGGCGACGCCGGCGGCCAGTCCGCCGCGGCCGAAGCCGCCCAGAAGGCCTCCGCCAAGAAGGAGGCCGACGACTTCCAGAGCGCCGCCGAATCCCTGCGCCAGGCCATGCAGGACCAGCCCGAGCTGGCCGAGCTGTCGAAACAGGTGCTGGTCGACCAGACGCCCGAAGGCCTGCGCATCCAGCTGATCGACCAGGAGGGCCGCTCGATGTTCGAGCCCGGCTCCAACCGTCCCAACGACCGGGCGCGCCTGCTGCTGCGCGCCGTGGCCCGGGTGGTCAACCAGCTCCACAACCGCATCACCGTGTCGGGCCACACCAGCGCCAGCGTCGGCAAGGGGACCTCCGACGACTGGGCCCTTTCGGCCGCCCGCGCCAATTCGTCTCGGGGGGTGTTGCAGGAAGCGGGCATCGACCCCGACCGCATCTACCAAGTCTCCGGCAAGGCCAATTCCGACCCTCTTTTCCCGGACGACCCCACCTTGCCCGGCAACCGCCGCATCGCCATCGTATTGCTGCGCGAGAAGCCCGTGCTGCCCCCTGACCACGGGCCTTAGCCTAAAAAGGGAATCGCTTGCGGGGACTCCCGAGCTGAGTGCTAATCCTATGACAGGGACTCGCCTGAAGGACCCGATGGCTCTGTGACCCAACACTTCGCGACACGCCAGCTCCGGTTCTTCCTGACGGCTCCGTCGCCTTGCCCGTACTTGCCCGGCCGCGACGAGCGCAAGGTGTTCGCCCACCTCCCGCTGAGCGAAGGCGCATCGGTCAACGACGCCCTGACCCAGGTCGGTTTCCGCCGATCCCAGAACATCGCCTACCGCCCCGCCTGCGAAGCCTGCGAGGCCTGCGTCTCCGCCCGCATCCCCGTCGAGGCCTATCCCTTCTCGCGCTCCGAACGGCGGGTGCTGGACCGCAACCTCGACCTGGAGCGCTACCTGGTCGAGGCCGAGGCCACCCTGGAGCAGTTCGACCTCCTGCGCCGCTACCTGTCGGCGCGCCACGCCGAGGGCGGCATGGCCGACATGACCTGGCACGACTACGTCGCCATGGTCGAGGACACCGCCGTCCGCACCCACCTGATCGAATACCGGCTCAAGAGCGAGGACGGCGGCCCGGGCGAGCTAGCGGCCTGCGCCCTTGTGGACGTGCTCGCCGACGGCCTGTCGCTGGTCTACAGCTTCTACGACCCCGGCATGGCCCGGCGCAGCCCAGGCTCGTTCATCATCCTGGACCATGTGGTCCAGGCGGAAGCCGCCGGCCTGCCCTACGTCTACCTGGGCTACTGGGTCGCGGGTTCGGACAAGATGGCCTACAAGGCCCGCTTCGCGCCCCTGGAAGTGCTCAAGCCCGGCGGCTGGCGGCTGCTGGCGGCGGTCGAGCGCTAGCGAAGACCCCGCCCTGCTCCCTCGGATGTGGGGGACGTGTCAGCCCACAGGGCTCAAACCCCCCGCCCCCGCCACGATCTCGAACGACCGCACACGGGCGGCGTGGTCGTAGATCTGGGCGGTGACGATCAGCTCGTCGGCGCCGGTGCGGGCGGCGAAGGCATCCAGCCCGGCCTTCACCGTCTGGGGCCCGCCGACCACGGCGCAGGACAGGGCGTTGTCGAGCATGGCCTTGGCGGTGGGGTCGACCTTGGCCAGGAAGTCCGGGTCCGGCGGCGGCAGCGGCCCCGGCCTCCCGGTGCGCAGGTTGACGAAGGCCTGCTGCTGCGAGGTGAACAGCAGCCGCGCCGCCTCGTCGGTGTCGGCGGCGAAGGCGCTGAGCGCGGCCATGACATGGGGCTTGTCGAGGTGGTCCGAGGGCTGGAACCGCTGGCGGTAGAGCGCCAGCGCCTCGTCCAGGTCCCCTGGCGCGAAATGGGAGGCGAAGGCGTAAGGCAGGCCCAGGTGGGCGGCGAGCTGGGCCCCGTAGAGGCTGGAGCCGAGGATCCACACCGGCACCTCCAACCCGGCCCCGGGCACCGCGCGCACCCGCTGGCCGGGCTCTGGCGGGCGGAAATAGTGGATCAGCTCGACGACGTCCTGGGGAAAGGCGTCGATGTCGCCGGCCAGGGTCCGCCGCAGCGCCCGGGCGGTGAGCTGGTCGGTCCCCGGCGCCCGGCCGACGCCCAGGTCGATGCGACCGGGGTGCAGCGCGGCCAGGGTGCCGAACTGCTCGGCGACCATCAGGGGCGCGTGGTTGGGCAGCATGATCCCGCCGGCGCCGACCCGGATGGTCGAGGTGCCGGCGGCGAGGTGGGCGATCACCACCGCGGTGGCGGCGCTGGCGATGCCGGTCATGTTGTGGTGCTCGGCCAGCCAGTAGCGGCAATAGCCCAGCCGCTCGGCGTGGCGGGCGAGGTCTAGGGAGTTGCGCAGCGACCGGCCGGCGTCGCCGCCGACGACGATGGGCGACAGGTCGAGGAGGGAAAGCGGGGTCATGGCGGGCATATAGGGGCTGGGCGGCATAATTCCCCGGGGTGCTGCGGCCTCGCCCTTCGCAAGGCTCAGGATGAGGCCGACTTTAGCGACGGTGCAGTGGAAAGCTCATCCCGAGCTTGTCGAAGGACCAGGCTTTCGGACCCTCCACGCCTAAAAAGAAAAGGGCGGATGCGTCGCCGCATCCGCCCCCAAACATCGCGCTCGGAACCCGGCTTTAGGCCGAGATCGAGCCCGCGTCGACACGCACGCCCGGACCCATGGTCGAGGAGAGCGAGACGCGCTTGATGTAGGCGCCCTTGGCGCCGCTCGGCTTGGAGCGGTTCAGGGCGTCCATCATCGCCCGGACGTTGGCCAGCAGGGCGTCGTCGGTGAACGACACCTTGCCGATGCCGGCGTGGACGATGCCCGCCTTCTCGACGCGGAACTCGACGGCGCCGCCCTTGGCGTCCTTGACCGCCTGGCCGACGTTCATGGTCACGGTGCCCACCTTTGGGTTGGGCATCAGGCCGCGGGGGCCCAGCACCTTGCCCAGGCGGCCCACCAGGGCCATCAGGTCGGGCGTGGCGATCACGCGGTCGAAGTCCATGAAGCCGCCCTGGATCTTCTCGACCAGGTCTTCGGCGCCCACCACTTCGGCGCCCGCCGCGGTGGCTTCGTCGGCCTTGGGGCCGCGGGCGAAGACGGCGACGCGGACATCGCGGCCGGTGCCCGACGGCAGGTTGACCACGCCGCGGACCTGCTGGTCGGCGTGACGCGGGTCGACGCCGAGGTTGACCGAGATTTCGACACTCTCGTCGAACTTGGCCTTGGCGTTGGTCTTCACGAGCTTGATCGCTTCCTCGAGGCCGTGGGCCTTGGTGAGGTCGCCGGTCCAGGCCTGGATGCGCTTTGCTTGCTTAGGCATGATCAGTCCACCACTTCCAGACCCATCGCCTTGGCCGAGCCCTCGATGATGCGAGTGGCGGCGGCCAGGTCGTTGGCGTTGAGATCCTTCATCTTCTTCTCGGCGATGTCGCGGCACTGGCTGCGGGTCACCTTGCCGGCGAACTCGCGGCCGGTCTTGCCCGAGCCCGACTTGATGCCGGCGGCTTCCTTCAGGAAGAAGGTCGCCGGCGGCGTCTTGGTGACGAAGGTGAACGACTTGTCCTGGTAGACGGTGATGACGGTGGGGAGCGGGGTCCCCTTGGCCATCTCGCCGGTGCGGGCGTTGAACTCCTTGCAGAAGCCCATGATGTTGACGCCGCGCTGGCCCAGCGCCGGCCCGATGGGCGGCGAAGGCGTGGCGGAGCCCGCGGGCACCTGCAGCTTGATGTAGCCCAGAATCTTCTTGGCCATCTTCTACTCCATGTTCCAGCCCGCGGGATTGCGGGCCGTATGGCCGTGGTGCGGGGTATGGCTGGCCAGCCCCTCCCACGGATTTAGACTTCACGTCCTTCGAGGCCCGGCTCGCGCCGGGCGCCTCAGGATGAGGTTGTGGAAACTGATCGCCTAAGCGACGGATGAGGTCACAACAACCCTCATCCTGAGGTGCTCGTCGCCAAAGCGGCGAGCCTCGAAGGGCTTACCCGCCCTTTTCGACCTGGCCGTATTCCAGCTCGACGGGGGTGGCGCGGCCGAAGATCGAGACGGTGACGCGCAGCCGGGCGCGGTCCTCGTCGACCTGTTCGACGCTGCCGGAGAAGCTCTGGAACGGCCCGTCCGTGACGCGCACGGTCTCGCCGATCTCGAAGCGGATGGTCGGCTTGGGCCGCTCCACGCCTTCCTCGATGGCGCCGATGATGCGGGCCACTTCCTTGTCGGACACCGGCATGGGCTTGGAGCCCGAGCCGAGGAAGCCGGTCACCTTCGGGGTGTTCTTGATCAGGTGGTAGGCCTCGTCCGAGAGGTCCATCTTCACCAGCACGTAGCCGGGGAAGAACTTGCGCTCGGCGTTGATCTTGCGGCCGCGGCGGATCTCGACCACGTCCTCGGTCGGGACCAGGATCTCCGAGAAGCTGTCTTCCAGCCCCTGGGCCTTGGCCTGCTCGCGGATGTTCTCGGCCACCTTCTTCTCGAAGTTCGAGTAGGCGTGGACGATGTACCACTTGTGGTGGGGGTTGGACTTGGACGCGGCGGGGGCGGCTTGGGTGTCGGTCATGATCTAGCTCGCCAACTTCAGAAGCTGCTGGATGCCGAAACCCAGCACGATGTCGACGACCCGCAGGAACAGGGCCGTCATCACCACCATGATGAAGACCATCACCGAGGTGATCCAGGTCTCCTTCCAGGAGGTCCAGTGGATCTTGCGCACCTCGGCGCGGACTTCCTTGACGAATTGAGCCGGGCTCGTGCGCCTCTTGGGCGCGACGGGGGCGGCGGCGGCCATGGCCGAAGGCTTGGCCGGGACGATGGTGCGTCCGGCTCCCTTCGACCCCTGCGCGGTCGGCATGTTCACGCCACGATCCTTGGCCATCGACGGCTCACTCAATTCCTTGTGTCGCCGGCGTCAGGCCGGCGGTCTCAATATGGGGTCGGTCTCGAACGGCCCAACCTAGATTGGCAGGAGTGGAGGGACTCGAACCCCCGGCCCTCGGTTTTGGAGACCGATGCTCTACCAGCTGAGCTACACTCCTAGACGCCTTCTCCAGGCAATGCAGAACGCGCCGAGAGCGGCGGGCCGCCGGCGCGAACGGCCTTCGCCGGAGCGGACGCGTTTATCAGGGGCCAAACTTTCAGGCAAGCGGAGTGGCGTGCGACGGCCTCGTCCTTCGACGCGTCAGAGCGCCCCCTCGATCGCCAGGGCCAGCTCCAGCGCCCGCGCGCCTTCCTCCCCCGTCACCGCCGGACGGCCCCGGCCCTCCACCGCCGCCAGGAATCGGCCCACGCTGGCGCCCAGGGGATCGCGGCCCTGCGGCGTGTCGGCGAAACCGGCGTCCAGCCGGTGGGCCGTGCCGTTGGCGAAGGCCGGCGCCAGGAAATCGATCTCCACCACCCCCGAGGGATAGACCAGCCGCATGGTCCGCCGCCGCGCCGGGGCCTGCCGCGAGGCTTCGAAGCGTCCGGTGAGCCCGCCGCCGAAATCCACTTCCGCCGTCACCACGTCGAAGCCGCCCTCGGCTGCGGTCACCCGCGCCGTCCCCGCCCCGGCCAGGGCGAGCGCCAGGTCGAGGTCGTGGATCATCAGGTCTGGGGCGCAGGAGACGTCGCGGTTGCGCTCCGACGGCGTGCCCAGCCGCACCGCCTCGATCCGCAGCGGCCGCTCGGACACCGCCATGAGCCCCATGGCCTCGAACACCACCCGCTCCTGGTGGCCGCTGGCCAGCACCAAGCCCCGCGCCTGCGCCGCCGCGACCATCGCCAGAGCGTCGGCGCCCGTCGCGGCCAGGGGCTTTTCGACATAGGCGTGGCGGTCCGCCGCCAGGGCCGCCAGCCCGATGGCCGCGTGGCTGTCGCCCGGCGTGGCCACCGTGACCACGTCCACCGCGGCCAGGAAGGCGTCCAGGTCGTCGAACGCCTGCGCGCCCAGGGGCCCGGCCAGGGCCTCGGCGTGGACAAGGTGGTGGTCGTAGACCGCCGCCAGCCGCACGCCCTCCAGCGCCGCATATTTGCGGGCGTGATAGCCGCCGAACACCCCCGCCCCCGCCACGCCCGCCTGCAGCAAACCCGCCCCCTTCGATCCGATGCGCGCGATAAGCAGGCCGGCCGCGTCCATGGCAAGAGGCCGGACCTGTCTTTTGCGTCTCGGCTTGGCGCCGGCCCCGCGCTACAAGCGCCGGTCCCCTTTCCACGAGGTCCGCCCGTGTCCCGTCTGTTCAACGCCTATGTCATGGTGGACTGGAGCGCGTCCGCGACGCCCAAGCTGGGCAAGGACTCGGTCTGGATCGGGGTGATGAAGCGCGACATCCGCTTCCGCCTGACCTTCGAGGCCTTCAACCCCGCCACCCGCCACGCGGCGGAAGTCCAGCTGCGCGAGATCATGGCCGACCTGCGCCGGCGCGGCGACCGCGCCCTGATCGGCTTCGACTTCTCCCTGGGTTTCCCGGCGGGGACGACGGCGGCGCTGAAGCTGAAGGACCCGAGCTGGAAGGGCCTGTGGGCCTTCCTGGCCGCCAACATCGTCGACAAGGCCGACAACACCAACAACCGCTTCGCCGTGGCCGCCAAGATGAACCGGCTGATGACCGACGAGCCACGGCCGTTTTGGGGCGCCCCGCCCAAGGACGTGCAGCGCTGGCTGCAGCCCACCAAGGCCGAGGTCGGCGCCGGCCCTCCGGCCCAGCTGCGCCGCGCCGAACTGGCCACCCAGGTCCTGGGCAAGGCCGGGGCCAAGAGCGTGTGGCAGATGACCGGCGCCGGCGCGGTGGGCGGCCAGGTCCTGGTGGGCGTACCCGCGGTCAAGCGGCTGGCTGACGAGCTCGGCGACAAGGCCCTGGTCTGGCCGTTCGAGACCGGCTGGAAGGCGCTCACTCCCGCCGACGTGGAAGGCCGCGAGGCGGTCATCGCCGAGATTTACCCCGCCCTGATCCCCGCCAAGCCCGAGCCCGGCGAGGTCCCGGACCGGGCCCAGGTCCGCGCCGTCGCCGAACACTTCGCCAAGCTAGACGAAGCCGGCAAGCTGGGGGCGCTATTCGCGCCGCCCAAGGGGGCCGAGGCGGTGGACGTGGTGGAGGGAGAAGAGGGCTGGATATTGGGAGCGTGATGACGGCCGGCGTCCCCCTCACCCGCGTCAGGACGCCATGACCAAGCCCTGCCCTTTCTGCGCCATCGAGCCGGCCGCCCTGGTCTACGAGGACGCCGCCACCGTAGCCTTCCTCGACCGCGGCCCGCTGGCCATCGGCCACGTCCTCCTGATCCCCCGCGCCCACGTCGAGACCATCTTCGACGCCGACGACGCCACCCTGACCGCCCTGGCCCTGGCCTCGAAAACCATTGCCGTCGCCATCAAGCGGGCCCTGGCCGCCGACGGCCTGTTCGTGGCCCAGAACAACGTGGTCAGCCAGTCCGTGCCGCACCTGCACGTCCACCTCGTGCCACGCTTCGTCGGCGACAAGCTGTTCTCCAACGGTTCGATGGTGTGGAAGCGGGTCCGCTACCGCGACGAGGCGCACCGGGACGAGACGGCGGCAAAGATCCGCACCGCCCTCGGCCGCTAGACCCCCGTCGCGACCTCGATCTCGGCCTCGCCGCGCCCGAGCGGGTCGGGGAAGGGCTCGTGCTTGGCCACGAAGGTCAGGGCGACCGAATTGATGCAGTAGCGCTGCCCCGTCGGCGGCGGGCCGTCGGGGAAGACGTGGCCCTGGTGGCTGTCGCACCGCGCGCAGCGGGTCTCGACCCGGACCATGCCGTAGCTGTGGTCGCGGACGAGCTTGAGATGGGCCGCATCGTAGGGGGCCGTGAAGCTCGGCCACCCCGTGCCGCTCTCGAACTTCTCGCCTGAGGCGAACAGGGGCAGGCCGCACAGGCGGCAGCAGTAGGCGCCCGCGCCCTTGTTGTTCAGCAGCGTCCCGCAGAACGGCGCCTCGGTCCCGTGGCGCAGCAGCACCTCGCGTTCCGCAGGCGTCAGCCCCGCCTCGAGGGCCGCGCGCTCGGCCTCGTCTGGGGGCGTCAGGTCGAAACCGGAAGGCGAGCGGTCCATGGCGAGCTCCTGGGTCAGCGCTTCACGAACGCGCGCACCGCCGCGACGATCCGACCTTGCGTGGCCTCGTCGAGGTCGGCGTGCATGGGCAGGCTGATCACGCGGCCGGCGGCGGCCATGGTGACGGGCAGGCCGTTCCCCCCGACCGGATAGGCCGCGTACGCCGTCTGCATGTGGATCGGCCGGGGGTAGTACATGGCCGTGGGAATCCCCTGCTCGCGCAGGGCGGCGGCCAGGCCGTCCCGGTCGGGGGTCTCGACCGTGTACTGGGCCCAGGTCGAGATGCCGCCGGCGATCACCGTCGGGGTGGCCACCGCGCCCGCCAGTCCGGCGGCGTAGCGGTCGGCGATGCGGTTGCGGGCGGCGATCTCGCCATCGAACACGGCCAGCTTCTCGATCAGGATCGCGGCCTGGATCGTGTCCAGCCGGCTGTTCATGCCGATGCGGACATTGTCGTACTTGTCGGTCCCCGCGCCGTGGTTGCGCAGGGAGGCCAGGACCGCATGCAGCCCGGCGTCGTTGGTCAAGACCGCGCCGCCGTCGCCGTAGCACCCCAGCGGCTTTGCCGGGAAGAAGCTGGTGGTGGCCACGTCCGCCCAGTGCAGGGGGTGCAGGCCATCCAGGGTGGCGCCGAACGCCTGGGCCGAATCGGCGATCAGCTTGAGACCGTGGCGGCGGGCGACCGCGGCGACCCTCGGATAGTCTGCCGGCTGGCCGAACAGGTCGACGGCGATGACCACGGCCGGACGCAGCTCGCCCTTCTTCTTCACCTCGGCGATGGCCTGTTCGAGATGGTCGGGGTCGAGGTTGTAGGTGCCCGGCAGCACGTCGACGAACACCGGCGTCGCCCCCGACCAGGGGACCACCTCGGCGGTCGCGGCGAAGGTGAAGCTGGGGCAGAACACCGCGTCGCCGGGCCCGATGCCCCAGGCCATCAGCGGCAGGGCCAGGGCGTCGGTGCCGTTGGCGCAGCTCAGCACGTGGGCGGCCTGCCCGAATTCCCCCAGCGCCCGCTCGAATTCGCCGACCTCGGGGCCCATGACATAGCCACCGTGGTCGAGCACCCGCATGACGGCGGCGTCGATCCTGTCCTTGAGGCGCGCCCGCTGGGCCTTGAGGTCGATGAAGGCGATGCTCATACGCCGCCCTTTAGAAGCGGCGCCGCACCGCGGCAAGACACGACGGGTTTCGGCATGTTGCTCCGGCCCGGCTATAGTGGGGCGATGGAGACGGACCTTCTGTTGCGGCTGGGCCTTGCGCTGGCCATCGGCCTGATCGTCGGGGTCGAGCGCGGCTGGCGCGAGCGGGACGTCCGCAGCGGGGGCCGGGCCGCGGGCGTCCGCACCTTCGCCCTGGTCGGGCTGTTCGGCGGCGTGGCGGGCGAGCTTGCCCTGGTCTTCGGCAGCACGGCCCTGATCGAGATCTTCCTCCTCGCCTTGATCGCCCCCTTCGCCTGGTTCTCCTGGCGCGAGCAGGAGGCCGAGGGCGCAGTCAGCGTCACCAGCGTGGTCGCCGCCGCCGTGGTCTTCGGGCTCGGCGCCTTGGCCGCAGGCGGACGGCTGGAGGCGGCCGCCGCCGGCGGGGTGGTGACCGCAGGCGTTCTGGCCAGCCGGGAGAGCCTGCACGGCCTCGTCGCCCGGATGACCTGGCTCGAGCTGCGGGCCTTCCTCCTGCTGCTGGCCATGACCGTGGTGGTCATGCCCCTCCTGCCCGAGCGGGCCGTCGACCTCTATGGCGCGGTCAACCCGCGCGAGCTGTGGCTGCTCACCGTGCTCACCGCCGGGGTGTCCTTCGCCGGCTATGTCGCCACCAAAGCGCTCGGCCCCGAAAAGGGGCCCGCCCTCGCCGGGCTGGTGGGCGGGCTCGTCTCCTCCACGGCGGTCGCCATCGCCTTCGCGCGGCGTTCGAAAGCCGAGGCGGCGGCGACCGGGCCGCTCGCCGCCGGCGCGGCCCTCGCCGCGGGGGTCTCGGCGGTCCGCGCGACCGGCCTGGCCGCCGTGGTCAACCCGGCCCTGCTGCCGCACCTGGCGCCCGCCGCCGCCGCCGCCGCCCTGGCCTTCTGCGCCCCGGAAGCGGTGCGGCGGCTCCGCCGCGTCAAGGCGGCGACCACCGAGCCCGCGCTCGACCGGCCCTTCGAACTCGGGCCGGTCCTGCTGTTCGGCGTCTTGCTGACGGGAATCGCCCTAGCCGGCGGGTGGGCGGTGCGGACCTTCCACGAGCCCGGTCTCTACGCCCTGGCGGCGATCTCCGGCTTCGCCGACGTGGACGCGGTCACCCTGTCGACGGCCCGCATGAGCCGGGTCGGCCTGGCCGAGCCGGCGGCGGTCGGCGCCATACTGCTCGCCCTCGGCTCCAACGCGGTCCAGCGGGTGGTCTACGCCGCCCTGTTCGGCAGCCGCGCCTTCGCCCTGCATCTGGGCCTGGCGACCGGCCTCGCCTTCCTGGCTGCGGCCATCGCCTACGTCGGGGCGGGCCTGGTTCTCCCCTAGGGCGCCGGCGCCCGGTCGAGGATCCCGTCCAGGTCCAGCCCCGCCGGCAGGGCTCCGTAGCAGCCGCGCATCTCGCCGGACAGGCGCGACGCGAGGAAAGCCTCCGCCACCGCGGCCGGCGCATGGCGCACCAACAATGTCGCCTGCAGGGTCGTGGCCAAGTCCTCCACCAGCCGCCGGGCGCCGCCCTCCCCGGCTGCGGCCACCGCGTCCGCCAACCGGTCGATGGCCCGGTCCAGCCGCGCATCGGCGCCGCGGGCCAGCTCCAGCTCGGCGCGGAAGGCGGCCCAGCTCTCCGGCTCCCGGCCCAGGGCCCTCAGCACGTCGAGTGCATTGACGTTGCCCGAGCCCTCCCAGATCGCGTTCAGCGGCGCCTCGCGGTAGAGACGGGGCGCCATGCCCTCCTCGACGTAGCCGTTGCCGCCAAGGCATTCCAAGGCCTCGCAGGTCTGGCCCGGCAAACGCTTGGTCACCCAGAACTTGGCCACCGCCACCGCCAGGCGGGCGAAGGCCCGCTCCTCGGCCGTCGCCCCGTCGAAGGCGCGGGCGACCCGCATCACCAGCGCCAGGGCGGCCTCGGCCTCCACCACCAGGTCGGCCAGAACCGCCCGCATCGCCGGCTGGTCGATCAGGGGCTTGCCGAAGGCCCTGCGGTGGACGGCGTGGTGGACGGCCTGGACCGCCGCCTGGCGCATCATGCCGGCGCACACCACCGCCGCGTCCAGCCGGGTGTGGCGGACCATCTCCATGATGGCGGCGATCCCCCGCCCCGGCTCGCCGACGACCTGCGCCCAGGCCCCGTCGTACTCGATCTCCGCCGAGGCGTTGGAGCGGTTGCCCAGCTTGTCCTTCAGTCGCTGGATGAAGATGCGGTTCCTGTGGCCGTCCGGGGTGAAGCGCGGGACGAAGAAACAGGTCAATCCCGCCGGTCCCTGCGCCAGGGTGAAAAAGGCGTCCGACATCGGCGCCGAACAGAACCACTTGTGGCCGGTCAGGGCGTAGGCGTCGCCCTCCAACAGCCTGGCTGTGGTGGTGTTGGCCCGCACGTCCGAGCCGCCCTGTTTCTCGGTCATGGCCATGCCGACGGTGGCGCAGCCCTTCTCCTCCACCGGGATCAGGCGCGGGTCGTAGCGATCGGCCAGGATCTTGGGCCCCCACCGCGCCGCCAACTCGGGCGCCTGGCGCAGGGCCGGCCAGGCGGCACAGGTCATGGTCAAGGGGCAGCAGACCCCCGCCTCGGCCTGGGTCAGGAGGTATTCCAGCGCCGCATGGGCGACGTGGGCTCCAGGCCGCTCCGGGCTCCAGGCGACGGAGTGGACCCCCGCCTCCAGCCCCAGGGTCATCAGGGCGTGCCAGGCCGGGTGGAATTCGACCTCGTCGATGCGCCGGCCATAGCGGTCGAAGGCCTTCAGCTCGGGCGGATGGCGGTTGGCGGCGAACCCCAGCGCGATGGTCTCGCCGGTCCCGCAGGCGACTCCCATGGCCTGGACCCGACCCCGCGCCCACCCCGCCCCTTCCCGCCGCAGGGCTTCGTCCAGGGCCGGGTCGGCGGCGAAGAGGTCGTAGTCCTCCAGCGGCGGCGGCTGGTTGGCCACCGTGTGGGTGGCCAGGACCGAGATCGGGTCGCGGGGCGCCGTCATGTCGTCCGCCCCTCGCGGTCAGCCGGCCGGCGGCAGGACCGCGGAGTCCCAGTGCTCGACCAGCTTGCCGTTCTTCACCCGGAAGGTGTCGAAGGTGTAGGCCTTGTACCAGGTCCCCGGCGCCGCGCCCGGAACCTGGCGGCTATTCTCGTGGACGACGGTGACCATGTCGCATTCGGCGGTCACCACCGCCAAGGGGTTGGCGGGCGGCGGGGCGGCGCCCCCGCCTGCGCCGGCGGGCGGACCGCGGCGGGCGGCCATCAGTCCCTTGAAGGCGTCGTAGTCGTTCAGCTTGTTGTCGGCCGCGTACTTCACGAACACCGGGTTGTGCTGGATGTAGCCGGGGTCGAGCAGGGCCGTTCGCTCCTCCGGGGTGATCCCCGGCCGGAAGAAGGCCGTGGCCGCCTTGCGGTTGGCGTCCAGCTCGGCCTTGCTGGCGGTGCAGCCGGCGGTCGGGGCGGTCTGGGCCAGGGCGGGCGCGGCGGCCAGGCTCAGGCCGAGCGCCGCGCCGAGGGCGAGCTTCGAATACATGGGGGCGTCCTCCGGAGTGTTCTTGTGGCCGCATTGAGCGGTCAAAGCCGGGCCCGCGCAAGCCTCAGGGCCGGAAGAACAGCCCCAACTTCAGGCTCTCGCCGATCCCGGCGGCCTTGGCCTCGAACAGGGCGGCCAGCTCCGGCGCGAACAGGGCCCGCGCGGTCTGGCTCCAATAGCCCAGCCACAGGTCGAAGTGCTCGGGGCGGATCGGCTGGGCCCGGTGCACGGCCAGGGCGTCGCCCTTGTAGCGGCCCGAGCCCAGCATGGCCGACGACCAGAACCGGGTCAGGGTCTCGAAGTGCCCCTCCCAGTCCTCCACCGCCCCCTCGAACACCGGCCCCAGCACCGGGTCGAGTCGCGCCCGGCCATAGAAGGCCCGCAACAGGGCCCCGATGGTCGCGTCGTCGACGGTGGTGAAGCGGGCGGGCATGGGATCCCATACGCCGCTTATCCCCGACAGGAGAAGGAATTGGAGAGGGGGAGAATGGTGGACGCGGTAGGGATTGAACCTACGACCCCTCCCGTGTGAAGGGAGTGCTCTCCCGCTGAGCTACGCGTCCGCCTGGGAGGGCGGTGCTATATCGGAGCGGGGTCCGCCCCGCAAGGCGCTCAACAACCGCTGCGCCACCGCCGGCAGTTCGTCGAAATGGTCGATCACCGCGTCGGCGCCCAGGTCGCCTGCCGGCACGTCGGTGTAGCCGAACGACACCACCACCGCCGGCGAACCGGCCCCTTGCGCGGAGGCCACGTCGGCGAGGCTGTCGCCCACCATCAGGGCCCAGGCCGGGTCGCCGCCGGCGGCCTCGATGGCGTGAAGGAAGTGGCGCGGGTCGGGCTTGGCGGCCGGCGCCAGGTCGGCCCCGATCACCGCGGCGAAGCGCCCGCTGAGGCCAAGCGCTTCCAGCAGGGCGACGGACAGGTCGGTGCGCTTGTTGGTGCACACCGCCAGGGTCGCGCCTGCCGCAGCCAGGACGTCCAGCGCCGCCTCCACCCCGGGAAAGGGCCGGCTCTCGCTGGCGATGCGGGTGCGGTAGACCTCGATGTAGCGGGCCGCCAGCCCGCCCACCTCGGCCTCGTCCAGCCGCCCGCCCGCGGCCAGGAACCCCTTCCGGACCAAGGACCGGGCGCCGCCGCCCACCAGCACCCGGGCAGCCGCCACCGGCAGGCCCGGCAGGCCGCGCTCGGCCAGGACGACGTTCAGCGCGCCGATCAGGTCGGGCGCGGTCTCCACCAGGGTGCCGTCGAGGTCGAAGGCGACGACGGCGCCGACCAAAGGCGGCAATGGGAGAGGCATAAGGTCCTGGGGGATGGCGGGCGGGTCGAAAGCCGCCCCCGTTTCGGCTAAATCCTCCGGAGGGGCAACGACAATGCCGATTCCCGAGGGGTAACTTCATGGCCGCACGCGCCGCCGTCATTCTGGCCGCCGGCCAGGGCACGCGGATGAAATCGTCCACGCCCAAGGTGCTGCACCGGGTAGGCGGCCGCACCCTGCTGGACCGGTCCATCGACGCGGCGCAGGCGCTGGGTTGCGAACGGATCGTGGTGGTGGCCGGCGCCCATTCGCCGGACGTGGCCGACCACGCCCGCAACCGCCTGGGCGGCGAGGCGGTGGCCATCCAGGACCCGCCGCTGGGCACCGGCCACGCCGTGCGCGCGGCCGAAGCCGCCCTGGCCGGGTTCACCGGCGACGTGGTGGTCACCTATGCCGACACCCCCCTGCTCGACGCCCACGGGGTCGGGCCGGTGTTCGAGGCCCGGACCGCCGGCGCCGACCTGGTGGTGCTCGGCTTCGAGGCCGCCGACCCGTTGCAGTACGGCCGGCTGGTGATCGATCCCCACGGCGGCCTCCTGCGCATCGTCGAGGCCAACGAGGCCGACGAGCGGGTGCTGATGATCCGCCGCTGCAATTCCGGAGTCCTGGCCGCTCCAGCCTCCCTGCTGTTCAGCCTGCTGGCCCAGGTCACCAACAGGAACGCCAAGAGCGAGTATTATCTGACCGACATCGTCGGCATCGCCCGCGAGCGGCGCCTCAACGTGCGGGTGGTGTTCACCGACGAGCAGCGGGTCCAGGGCGTCAACAGCCAGGCCGAGCTGGCCGCCGCCGAGGCCCTGTTCCAGAAGCGCGAACGCGCCCGCCACCTGGGCGCCGGGGTCGGCATGCCGGCGCCGGAGACGGTGATGTTCGCCTGGGACACCAAGATCGCCCCCGGGGCGGTGGTCGAGCCCTATGTGGTGTTCGGCCCCGGCGCGACCGTGGAGACCGCCGCGGTGATCAGGTCCTTCAGCCATGTGGAGGGGGCCGTGGTGCGCCAGGGCGCCGTCGTCGGGCCCTACGCCCGGCTGCGGCCCGGCGCCGACATAGGACCCAAGGCCCGCATCGGCAACTTCGTCGAGGTCAAGAACACCACCCTGGGGGCGGGCGCCAAGGCCAACCACCTGTCCTACCTCGGCGACGGGGCGGTGGGCGCGGGCGCCAACATCGGCGCCGGGGTGATCTTCTGCAACTACGACGGCTTCTCCAAGCCCAAGACCACCGTCGGAGACGGGGCCTTCATCGGCTCCAACACCGCCCTGGTGGCGCCGGTGACGGTGGGCGCGGGCGCCTATGTCGGCTCCGGCTCGGTCATCACTCAGGACGTGGCCCCCGATTCCCTGGCCGTCGCCCGCAGCCAGCAGGTGGAGAAACCCGGCTGGGCCGCCCGCTTCCGGGCGATGAAGGCCAAGGGGAAGGCGAAGCCGTGAGCGCCACGGACCAGAAGCGCGCCGCGGGCGCGGCCGCCGCGGCCTTGGTCGAAGACGGCATGACGGTGGGGCTGGGGACCGGCTCCACCGCGGCCTTCTTCGTGGAGGCCCTGGCCGCCCGGGCGGGAGCCGAGGGCCTAAGGCTGCGCTGCGTCGCCACTTCCGCCGCCACCGAGGCCCTGGCGGCGCGCCTGGGCCTGCCGCTCCTGTCCCTCGACGCGGCCGAGACCATCGACCTCACCGTCGACGGCGCCGACGAGGTCGGGCCCGGCCTGTCCCTGATCAAGGGCGGGGGCGCGGCCCTGCTGCGCGAGAAGCTGGTGTGGGAGGCTTCGCGCCGCTGCGTGGTGATCGCCGACGCCGCCAAGCGGGTCCGCACCCTGGGCGCCTTCCCCCTACCCGTCGAAGTCGTCGCCTTTGGCCACACCACCACCGCGCGCCGGCTGTTCGACGCCCTGGCCGAATGCGACCTGGGGGCGGCGCCGGCCTTGCGGGTCCTGGGCGGGGCCCCGGTGACGACCGACGGCGGCGGGGTGATCTACGACATCGCGTGCGGCGTCATCCCCGACCCCTCCCTGCTCGCCGACGCCCTGAAGGCGGTCACCGGCGTGGTCGACCACGGCCTGTTCCTGGACCTCGCCGACGAAGCCCTGGTGGGGACCGAAACCGGGGTGGAGCGGCTGACCCCTTGAGGGACCGAAAGCTTCGGCCGTCGCACTAGCCGTTGGCGCGCGGCCAAACTCGCTTTAGAGGCGAGGGGGCGAGGTAAGAACCCAATGGCTGAATACGACTACGACCTGTTCGTCATCGGCGCCGGATCGGGCGGCGTCCGGGCCGCGCGCCTGGCGGCCATGACCGGCGCCCGCGTCGCGGTGGCGGAGGAATACCGGGTCGGCGGCACCTGCGTGATCCGCGGCTGCGTGCCCAAGAAGCTGATGGTCTACGCCTCGGAGTTCGCCAAGACCTTCAAGCTGGCCAAGGGCTACGGCTGGACCGGCTGCGAGAACATCAGCTTCGACTGGCGCGAATTCCTCGTCAACAAGGATCTTGAAATCTCTAGACTTTCAGGCATCTACACCAGCAACCTGAACAAGGCTGGGGCCGATCTGCTCAAGACCAAGGCCCGGTTTGTAGGCCCCCACGCCCTGGAGTTGGTCGGCGAGGGCCGCAGCGTCACCGCCGCCAAGATCCTGATCGCCACCGGCGGGCGGCCCAAGGCGCCCGACTTCCCCGGGGCCGAACACGCCATCACCTCCAACGAGGCCTTCCATCTGCCCGTCCTGCCCCGCAGCATCGTGGTGGTGGGCGGCGGTTACATCGCCGTCGAGTTCGCCTGCATCTTCCACGCCCTGGGGGTGAAGACGACCCTGGTCTATCGCGGCGCCAACCTCCTGCGCGGGTTCGACGAGGATGTCCGCGCCCACCTCGCCGACGAATTCCACAAAAGCGGCCTGCGGGTCGCCCTGTCCTGCGAGCACGAGAAGATCGAGAAGAACGACGACGGCTCCCTGGTCAGCACCATGGCCAACGGGATGGTGCTGGAGTCCGATCAGGTGATGTTCGCCACCGGCCGGGAGCCCTATGTAGAGGGCCTGGGGCTGGAGGCCGCCGGGGTGAAGCTAAACGACCGCGGCGCCGTCGCCGTCGACGACTTCTCCAAGACCAACGTCGGCCACATCTGGGCGGTGGGCGACGTCACGGACCGCATCAACCTGACCCCGGTGGCGATCCGCGAGGGTCACGCCTTCGCCGAGACCGAGTTCTACGGCAAGCCGACCCGCTTCGACCACGCCGACGTCGCCACCGCCGTCTTCTCCCAACCCCCGGTCGGGGTGGTGGGGCTGAACGAGGCCGAGGCCCGCCACAGTCTGGGCCATGTCGACGTCTATCTGACCCGTTTTCGGCCGATGAAGACCGCCTTCACCGGCGACGAGGCGCGGATGCTGATGAAGCTGGTGGTCGACGCTGCGAGCGGCCGGGTCGTGGGGGTCCATATCGTCGGCGCCGACGCCCCCGAGATGATCCAGCTTGCCGCCATCGCCGTTAAGGCCGGCCTGACCAAGGCGCAGTGGGACGAGACCTGCGCGCTGCACCCCACCGCCGCCGAGGAGCTGGTGACCCTGCGCGAGAAATACGTGCCGCCCGAGCTACAGGCGGCCGAATGACCTTCGCCGATCCGGACGCGCAGGAAGGGACGGCCCGTCCGACCCCGCCGCCGAGCCGCTGGGCGGGTTGGCTGGCGACCGGGGTGGCGGCGCTGACGCCGCTCGTGGCCTATATCGGCCATCTCGGTTATGCGCCGGTCATCGCGCTGGT
The DNA here is from genome assembly GCA_035493215.1 of Caulobacteraceae bacterium. Lineage (GTDB taxonomy): Bacteria > Pseudomonadota > Alphaproteobacteria > Caulobacterales > Caulobacteraceae > NCED01. Next base: position 2,039 of record DATJIO010000045.1, on the reverse strand, counting down.
CGGCCTGCTGTCCCTGCCCCTGTTCTTCCGCAACCGTCGGCCCGACCCGGGCCAGGGCCTGCTGCTCGCCCTGGTGGCGTGGGCGGTGATCTCCATGGCCTGGAGCATCGCCGTGCCGGCCCACCCCGATTTCCACACCTACCACGGGGTGGAATCCATGACCGGGGTGAAGCTTGTGCTGCAACTGGCCCTCTACGGCGCCTTCGTCGCCGCCAGCCTGACCCTGTCCAAGGCCGCCGGGGCCCGCACCAGCCTGGTGCTCACCATCGGCCTGCTGGCCGTGTCCGTGCTGTTCCTGCTCGAGGCCATGTTCAAGGCGCCCTTGTACCTGTGGTACCGCGCCGCCATCGGCCAGCCCCAGCGCCCCGACTGGGCCCTGCGCGACGTGGCCGGCGTGTCATACGTCCTGGCCCTGCTGTTCTGGCCGGCGACCCTGCGGCTGGAGCGGCCGCGCTGGCGCTTCGCCGCGGGGGCCATGGCCGCCGCCACGGTGATCGGCGCTTGGCTGCTCAACGCCGACGCGCCCCTGGCCGCCCTGGTGGTCTCGACGCTGGTGTTCGCCGCGGTGCGCCTGTGGGGGCGCCCGGCCCTGATGGCGTGGATGGGGGTGCTGGCGCTCTATTTCCTGGCCGCGCCCCTGCTGGTCCACGCCTTGGGGCCGGGGCCCCTGATCCACCCGGCGGCCGACGACATCCGCGAGCAGTCCTGGGCCGCGCGCCTCGACATCTGGCGCTTCGCCGCAAGCCGCATCCTGGAGCGGCCGTTCTTCGGCTGGGGCCTGGACGCGGCCCGGATGTTCTCACCCAACATCCCGCTGCACACTCACAACGCCGCGATCCAGATCTGGCTGGAGCTCGGGGCGGTGGGGGCCAGCATCGCCGCCCTGTTCTGGCTCTGGCTGGGCGGCCGGATCGACGCCCTGGAGGCCCGCGACCGCCCCCTGGCCGCCACCGCCGCGGCCTGCGCCAGCGCCTACCTCACCATCGGCGCCCTGAGTTTCGGAGTGTGGCAGGAGTGGTGGCTGGCCCTGGGCGCCCTGAGCATAGCCGCCTGCGCCGCCTTGGCCGCGGCGCGGCGGGGGGGCGATTTCCAAGATCCGTCCTTCTCGGGTGAAGGCTCGGAGAGCCGCAGACCCGAGGACCCAGCGCCTCCGCCCTGAACGCCGCACCTTCACCCGGGAAGGGCTGGGTCCCCGGATCTCGGCTGGGCCACGCCCCGGGGATGACGGGGCGCGAGCCCCCGACCTTTGCCCTTGGGGCGGTTTGCGCCTATATGCGGCCTCCCTTTTCGCACCGGGCGCGGCCTGTTTCGCGCCCAAGAGACCCGTCATGACCGAGCGTTGGACCCCGTCGAGCTGGAGAACCAAGCCCGCCAAGCACATACCGGCGGACTATCCCGACATGGCCGCCCTGGCCCGCGCGGAGGCGACCCTGCGGGGGATGCCGCCCCTGGTTTTTGCAGGTGAGGCGCGGCGGCTGAAGACCCTCCTGGGTCAAGTCGCCAACGGGGACGCCTTCCTCCTGCAAGGCGGCGACTGCGCCGAAAGCTTCAAGGAGTTCGCCGCCGACAACATCCGCGACACCTTCCGGCTGATCCTGCAGATGGCGGTGGTCCTGACCTTCGCCGGCGGCAAGCCCGTGGTGAAGGTCGGCCGCATCGCCGGCCAGTTCGCTAAGCCGCGGTCGGAGCCGATCGAGACCATCGACGGGGTCACCCTGCCTTCGTACCGGGGGGACAACATCAACGGCCAGACCTTCGAGCTGGCCGAGCGCACCCCCGACCCGCAGCGGCTGCTCCAGGCCTACAACCAGTCTGCGGCGACCCTGAACCTGCTGCGCGCCTTCGCCACCGGCGGCTACGCCGACCTGTACAACATCCACAAGTGGACCCTGGGGATGGTGGCCGACAGCCCGCAGGGGGCCCGGTACCGCGAGCTGTCGGACAAGATCTCCGAGTCCCTGTCGTTCATGGCCGCCATCGGCCTGACGCCGGAGAAGCAGCCGACCTTGCACCAGGTGGAGTTCTACACCAGCCACGAG
>DATJIO010000044.1:0-21716 GCA_035493215.1 Caulobacteraceae bacterium | reverse complement strand
GGCGTGAAGTACTCCAACGGCAAACCCTTCGACGCCACGACGGTGGTGCGGGTGTTCGGCTGGCTGCAGTCCAAGGAGGGCCGCCGCTCCTTGATGGGCGGCGAGCTGCGCGGCATCGACCACGTCGCGGCGATCGACCCCTTCACCGTCGAGGTGGTCACCAAGAAGCCCGACCCGATCCTGCCGCGCCGCATGACCGCGGTGATGATGGTCGAGCCGGACACGTGGAAGGCCCTGGGTCCCGAGGGGTTCTCCACCCATCCCGTCGGCACCGGCGCCTTCAAGGTCACCGACTGGCAGCCCAGCCGCCGCCGCCTGACCATGAGCCGCAGCCCGACCAGCTGGCGGCCGTCCAAGGTCGACAAGGTCACCTTCGTCGAGCTGCCCGCCGGCGCCGGCCGCGCCCAGGCCCTGCTGTCCGGCGACGTGGAGATCGCCTTCGTCGACCTGGAGGACGTGCCGCGCCTGCGCCGCAACCACATTCCCGTCATCACCGCGCCCTCGATGCAGGTGAAGGGCTACACCTTCCACCTCGTCGGCGGCGACCCGAAGTCGCCGGTGCAGGACCGGCGGGTGCGCCAGGCCCTGAACTACGCCATCGACAAGACCGCCATCTCCGAGCGGGTGCTGGAGGGCCGCCCGCCGCCCTCGGGCCAGCCGGCCACCCGCGAAAGCTTCGGCTACGACCCGGCCATCCCGCCCTACCCCTACGACCCCGCCAAGGCGCGCAAGCTCCTGGCCGAAGCCGGCTATCCGCACGGCTTCTCCATGGTGCTCAACGTCATGAGCGACACCGCCCCCGGCGACGACCTGATCTCCCAGGCGGTGGCCGAATACTGGCGCCAGGTCGGGGTCAAGACCGACCTCAAGGTCCTGACCTTCGCCGACCACATGCGCCGCTACACCGTCAACGGCTGGACCGGCGACGCCTTCTCGATCTCGTGGAACACCTACCAGTACTACGACGTCACCCGGCCGATGGAGGACTTCTCCTGCCACCGGCCCAAGCCGTTCTTCTGCGACAAGGCCATCACCGCCAAGCTGGACGCGGCCGAGCAGATCATGGACGACGGCCCGCGGCTGAAGGCGCTCCAGGCCCTGGCGCGGGACTACCGCGAGGCCGCGCCCAACGTCTTCATCGTCGAGCACCGCGACGTGCTCGCCTACAGCCCCCGCATCGGCAATGTCCGCGTCCGCCACCGGGTCCCGGTCTACGAGGACGTCGACCTGCACCCCGCCGCCGCCCAAGCCAGGAATTGAGTCCGATGACCGCCAAGCCCGTGTTCGACTGGGAAGACCCGTTCCGGCTGGAGGACCAGCTGTCGAGCGAGGAGCGGATGGTCCGCGACGCCGCCCGCGACTACTGCCAGTCCGAGCTGCAGCCCGGCGTCATAATGGCCGCCCGCGAGGAGCGGTTCGACCGCAGGATCATGACCGACATGGGGGCCATGGGACTGCTGGGCCCCACCATCCCCGAGGAATACGGCGGCGCGGGCGTGGGCCATGTCGCCTACGGCCTCATCGCCCGCGAGGTCGAGCGGGTCGACAGCGGCTACCGCTCGGCCATGAGCGTGCAGTCGTCCCTGGTGATGCACCCGATCTATTCCTACGGCTCCGAGGCGCAGCGGAGGAAGTACCTGCCCAAGCTGGCGACCGGCGAGCTGGTCGGCTGTTTCGGCCTGACCGAGCCCAACCACGGCTCCGACCCGGGCTCGATGGAGACCAAGGCGGTGGCGGCGGACGGCGGCTACCGCCTGAACGGGGCCAAGACCTGGATCACCAACGCCCCCATCGCCGACCTGGCGGTGGTCTGGGCCAAGCTGGACGGCAAGATCCGCGGCTTCGTCGTCGAGCGCGACACCAAGGGCTTCTCCACCCCCAAGATCCACGGCAAGCTGTCCCTGCGCGCCTCGGTCACCGGCGAGATCGTGCTGGAGGACGCGCTGGTCCCCGCAGCCAACCTGCTGCCCAACGCCTCGGGCCTGTCCGGCCCGTTCGGTTGCCTCAACAAGGCCCGCTACGGCATCGCCTGGGGCGCGCTGGGCGCGGCCGAGTTCTGCTGGTTCGCCGCTCGCAGCTACGGCCTGGACCGCAAGCAGTTCGGCCGGCCGCTGGCCGCCAACCAGCTGTTCCAGAAAAAGCTGGTCGAGATGCAGGTCGAGATCGCGCTCGGGCTTCAGGCGTGTCTCAGAGTCGGGCGGATGCTCGACGATCACAGGTGCGCCCCGGAGACAATCTCCATCGTCAAGCGCAACTCCTGCGGCAAGGCCCTGGAGATCGCCCGCGCCGCCCGCGACATGCACGGCGGCAACGGCGTCTCCGACGAGTTCCACGTCATGCGCCACATGTGCAACCTCGAAGCGGTCAACACCTACGAGGGCACCCACGACGTCCACGCCCTGATCCTGGGCCGCGCCCAGACCGGGATCCAGGCCTTCAGCTGAGCGCCGCAGGGCGCCATTTGCCGGTTGGCGCCGCGGCGCCCACGCCCTAGCTTGCGCCCCGAAAACCGCCAACGCCACGAAGGCGCGCCGGACGGTTCGGGAGAGAGACGATGATGAGAGCGACCCGGATTCTGGCGCTGGCGGCGGCTTTCGGCGCCCTTTGCGGCGCGGCCCATGCGGCAGGCCCCTTCACCCTCACCTCCCCGTCGTTCAAGGACGGAGCGATGATGCCGCTGAAGTTCGCGGGGTCCACGGCGACCAATCCCAACTGCGTCGGCGGCGGCCAGTCACCGGCGCTCGCCTGGACCGACATCCCGGACGGGACCAAGAGTCTGGCCGTGATGATGATCGATCCCGAGGGCCGCGGCGGCCTGGGGGTCACCCACTGGGTCGCCTATGGCGTCGCCCCGACCGTCGCCGGCTTCGCCGAGGGCGAAGTCAGCAAACCCTCGCCCAAATACGTCGGCGGCAAGAACCAGGGGGGCTTCGGCTGGTTCACCGGACCCTGCACGCCGCCCGGCACCAGCCTGCACCACTACACCTTCGTGGTCATCGCCACCGACCTGGCGACCGACGCCCTGCCGCCGGGCCTGACCCGGGACGAGCTCCTCGCCAAGCTGGACGGGCACGCCAAGGGCTCGGCCGGGATCGTCGGCCTGTTCAAGCATCCCTGACGCCCGCCGGAGCGCTCGGTGCGCCTCGTCCGCAGCCGGATCACCGCAACTTGCCGGGCGATCCGCCTTGGTGATTTGAAATCGTGCGGGCATTGGCGGTAGCTGCCGGCTACAACGCCCTCGCGCCCAAGGATCACAGGTCGAACCATGCACATTCCCCTGGGCGAGGGCGCCCTGGCGGCCTTCGCCCAGGTGGTGATGATCGATCTGGTGCTGGCCGGAGACAATGCGGTGGCGGTGGGCATGGTCGCCGCCGGGGTCGAGGAACGCCAGCGCCGCAAGGTGATCGTGCTCGGCCTGGGCGCCGCGGTGGTGCTGCTGATCGGCTTCGCCCTGATCGCCACCCAGCTCCTGCGGCTGGTCGGCCTGCTGCTGGCCGGCGGCGTGCTCCTGCTCTGGGTGTGCTGGAAGATGTGGCGCGAACTGCGCGCCGAGGGCCGCGTGGCGGAGGCGGCCGGTGAGGCCGCGCTGCGGGGCCACGCCCCGGCCGCCGAGGGCCCGCCCAAGAGCTTCCGCGCCGCTTTCGTCCAGATCCTGCTGGCCGACCTGGCCATGTCGCTCGACAATGTGCTGGCGGTGGCCGGGGCGGCCCGCGACTATCCCGTGGTGCTGGTCGGCGGCCTGCTGCTGTCGATCACCCTGATGGGGCTGGCGGCGAACGCGATCGCGCGGCTGCTGCAGCGCCACCGCTGGATCGGCTATGTGGGCCTGGCCATCGTCGGCTACGTCGCCCTGCACATGATCTGGCAGGGCCACCGCGACCTGGTTATCGACCTGAACGAGACCGTCGCCTACGACGCCGCCATGCCCTTCGCCCCCATCACCCCGCAGGAGACCGCCAAGCGGCTCCTCGAGCACGGAGCCAAGCCCGGTGGCTGAGCAACCTGCCCCCGCCGACGGCGCCCGCGCGGCGGGCCACGGCGCCCTGCGGCTGTCGCTGATCGTCACCACCGCCTTCTTCATGGAGACCTTGGACGGGACGGTGATCGTCACCGCCCTGCCGAAGATCGGCCACAGCTTCGGGGTGGCGCCGATCGACCTTAGCCTGTCGATCACCGCCTATCTGCTGACCCTGGCCGCCTTCATCCCGACCAGCCCCTGGTTCTCCGACCGCTTCGGGTCGCGCACAGTGTTCGCCGGCGCGGTGGCGCTGTTCACCTTGGCCTCGATGCTGTGCGGGTTGAGCACCGGATTCACCACCTTCATCGCCGCGCGTGTGCTTCAGGGGTTCGCTGCGGCCCTGATGGCCCCGGTGGGGCGGCTGGTGGTCCTGCGCAACACGCCCAAGAACCAGTTGGTGCGGGCCATGGCCACCCTGACCTGGCCGGCCCTGATCGCGCCGGTGCTGGGCCCGCCGCTCGGCGGTTTCATCACCACCTACGCCGACTGGCGCTGGATCTTCTTCCTCAACCTGCCGATCGGCCTGGCCGGCGTGGCCCTGGCCCTGCGCTTCGTGCCCCAGGAGAAGGCGGCGACGCGGACCCGGTTCGACAGGCTCGGCTTCGTCCTGACCGCCGTCGCCCTGGCCAGCTTCATCTATGGGCTGGACCTACTCAGCCGCCGCGACGCCGACCCGCCCCTGGCCGCGGCCCTGATGGCGGTCGGGCTCCTGGTCGGGGTGGCGGCGGTTCGCCACGCCCGGCGCACGGCCGCCCCCCTGCTCGACTTCCGCGGACTGGCCGTCCGCAGTTTCGCCCTGTCGGCGATCACCGCCGGGACCCTGGCCCGCATCTCCATCAGCGCCACCCCGTTCCTGCTGCCGCTGATGTTCCAGATCGCCTACGGCCTGACCCCCGCCCAGGCCGGGCTCCTGGTTCTGGCCTATATGGCCGGCAACCTGGCGATGAAGACGATCACCACCCCGCTCCTGCGCTGGTTCGGCTTCCGCTCGGTGCTGGTGGTCAACGGCCTCCTGAGCGCAGCGGCCATCTTCGCCTGCGGCCTGGTCTCGCCGCAGACCGTGCCCCCGATCCTGTACGGCGTCCTGTTTCTCGCCGGGGCGTTCCGCTCGATGAACTTCACCGCCATGAACACCCTGGCCTTCGCCGAGGTCGCGCCGGAAGGCCGCGGCGGCGCCACGGCCTTGTGGGGCATGACCCAGCAGGTCGCCTTCAGCCTGGGCGTGGCGGCCGCCGCCCTGGCCCTGAACCTCAGCCTGAGCCTGAGGGGCGGACAGGCCCTGGCGGCGGCCGACTTCCGCTTCGCCTTCGCCGCCATGGCCGCCCTCGCCCTGGTCTCGGCCCTGTGGTTCGCCCAGCTGCACCCCGACGTCGCCGCCGAGGTCAGCGGACACCGGCGCAAGGGCGTGGACTAGCCGGCTGCAATAACGGTCGTCATGCCGAGAAGCGCGAGGGTGAGCTTGTCGAAGCCTTGCGCCGCTCGAAGCACCGCTCCCCTCGCCTCAAAGCTCGAAAGGCCTTCCGACGCCGGTGTCCACGCCGCGGCCGATGGCGGCTATGGCGCGGACCATGGCCCCCCCGCGGCCCAGGGCCTCGTCGGCGAGGGCGACGATGAGCGGGTTCGGGGTGGCGAAGGGGGCGGCGGCGCGCAGGCGCTGCGCCATGGCCGGTTCGCCACCTGCCCCTTCGCGCAGACACGCCGCGGCGAACGCCGCGGCGGTGGAGCGGCTGACCCCGGCCCAGCAATGGACCAGCAGCGGCGAGCGTCCGTTCCAGCTTGCGAGGAAGGCCAGCAGGGCGGCGATGTGGGCCGCGTTGGGGGCGACCAACCCCTCCGTGGGTTGGGCGATGTCGTTGAAGCGCAGGTGGAGCCGCCGTTCGGCCGGCAACGCGAAGTCCGGCGGCTCCGCTGCGCCGGCCAGGAGGCTGACCGCATGGGTCGCGCCGCGGTCCCGGCACAGGGCGTCGGCGTGAGCGAGGGGGCAGACCAGTATGGTCATGGGATCGGGACCGCCGCCGCGCCGAGCAGGAAGCCAAGCTCGAACGATTGCTCCACCGCGCCCAGCACGTCGCCGGTGTGGCCGCCGACCAGCCGGCGGGCCGTCAGCGCGACCACGGCCGCCGCCGCTGCGCCAGCGGCGACGCCGGCGAGTCCTGTCTCCGCCGGCAGCAGGGCAAGGGGCCACGCCGCCAGGGCGACGGCGGTCGCCGCCTCCCCCGCCGTCACCCCGCGGGCGGCCGGAGCCCACTTGCCGGCCGCGCCCAGGGGGGCGTAGGGCGTCAGCCGCATGACCACCACGGCGGCGGCCCGCGCCAGGCCGTGGGCGGCGAGCAGGGCGGCCCCCGCCACGAACGCCGGCTGGCCGCCCAGGACCGCGACCTTCAGCGCCAGCACCAGGCCCAGCGCCAGGAAGCCGTAGGTCCCGGTGCGGCTGTCCTTCATGATCTCCAGCCGCCGTCCCGGCGTCGCCCCGCCGCCCAGGCCGTCGGCGGTGTCGGCCAGGCCGTCCTCGTGCAGGGCGCCGGTGACCAGGACGCTGGCGGCCGTCGCCAACAGGGCCGCGACCCAACCGTTCCAGACATAGGCCGCGCCGACCAGGACCAGGGCCGACAGGCCGCCGACCAGCTGGCCGACGAGGGGGAAGTAGCGGACGGCGCGGGTGGTCCAGCCCGGCTCGAACCGGTCCAGGGCGGGCATGGGGATGCGGGTGAGGAACTGCAGGGCGCAGAAGAACAGGTCGAGCTGGCGCCGCAGCATGTCAGAGCCGCCCCGCCAGCACGTCGTCCAGGCTGGCGACGCCGGTCAGCAGGCCGCAGGCGGCGCGCAACAGCGGCAGGGCGAGGAGGGCGCCGGTCCCCTCCCCCAGCCGCAGGTCGAGGTCGAGCAGGGGCCGGGCCTCCATCGCCGCCAGCATCAGGGCGTGGCCCCGCTCCGCCGAGCGGTGGCTGAAGACGCAGTAGTCGCGCACCGCCGGCCGCAGCCGGATCGCCGCCAGGGCCGCCGCCCCGCCGATGAAGCCGTCGACCAGCACCGGCCGCCGCCCCGCCGCCGCGCCGATGGCCGCCCCGGCCATCATGGCGATCTCCAGCCCGCCGAACTGCGCCAACACGTCCAGCGGCGCCGTGGCGTCCGACCGCGCCGCGGCCTGCTCCAGGGCCGCCCGCTTGCGGGCCAGCCCGGCCGCGTCGTGCCCTGCGCCCATCCCCACGCAGTCGGCCAGGGGCGCAGGCCCCAGCCGGTGCAGGATCAGGGCGGCGCAGGCGCTGTTGCCGATGCCGATCTCGCCCAGCAACAGCACGTCGGCCCTGTCCGCCGCCGCGTCGGCGATGGCCGCGCCGCGGGCCAGGGCCTCGCCAACCTCCTCGGGCGTCAGGGCGGGCTCGGTGGCGGCGTTGCGGGTCCCGCGCCGCACCTTGGCGTCGACCAGGCCGGGATGGGCCGCCAGCTCCGCCGCCACCCCGGCGTCGACGACGGTCACCGCCGCCCCCACGGCGCGGGCGAAGGCGTTGGCGCAGGCCCCCCCGGCCAGGAGGGTGGCGACCATGGCGGCGGTCACCTCGGACGGATAGGCCGACACCCCCGAGGCGGTCAGGCCGTGGTCGGCGCCGAACACCAGGAGCTCGGCGCGGTCGGCGGTCGGGTCGGGCCGGCCGGCGATCAGGGCCAGCTGGACCGCCAGGTCCTCGATCCGCCCGAGGGCGCCCAGGGGCTTGGCCTTGCCGTCGATCAGGGCGCGCAAGCGCGCCTCGTCGGCGCGGTCGAGCCAGGGAACGGCGGGAAGGATCATGAGCGTGCGGTCTCCAGGCCGGCGATGGCGGCCAGGGCGGGGATGTCGAGGGACCGTTCCAGCATCGCGGCGATCTCGTCCAGGGCCCGGTCGACCGCGGCGGCCTGGTCCTCGTCGCCGGCGGCCGCGCCCAGCCGGGCCAGCAGGGCCGCCCGCGCCGCGCCGGCGCCGAACAGGCCATGGACGTAGCCGCCGGCCACGCGGCCGTCGATCGAGACGGCGCCGTCGGCCGCGCCGTCGTCGAACAACAGCAGGGGCCGCTCCAGCCCGGGGCCCTCGGTGCGGCCGACGTGGATCTCATAGCCCTCGAACCGGGCGCCGCCCTCGGCCAGCCGGCCGGCCACGGGCCGCATCACCTTGTCGCCGGTCAGGACCGTCTCGACGTCCAGGAAGCCCAGGCCGGGGGCTTCGCCGGGCGGGCCCTCCACCCCGTCCGGGTCGGCGATGCGCCGCCCCAGCATCTGGTAGCCGCCGCAGAGCCCCAGCACCCGTCCCCCGCGGCGGACATGGGCGGCGATGTCCACGTCCCAGCCCTGGGCCCGCAGGAAGGCGAGGTCGGCCAGGGTCGCCTTGGTCCCCGGCAGGATCACCAGGTCGGCGTCGCCGGGCAGGGGCTGGCCCCGCGGGACGAAGCCGAAGTCCACCTGGGGCTCGGCCCGCAAGGGGTCGAAGTCGTCGAAATTGGCGATCCGCGACAGCATGGGCACGACGATCCTGACCCGCCCGTCCGACCGGCCGGCGCCGCGCTCCAGCACCACCGCGTCCTCCGCCGGCAGCGACCGCGCCGCCGCCAGCCACGGGACCATGCCGAGGTCGGGCCAGCCGGTGCGGCAAGCGATCTCGGCGCGGCCCTCGTCGAACAGGGTCGCATCGCCGCGGAACTTGTTGATGACGAAGCCGCGGATCATCGCCCGGTCCGCCTCGTCCAGCACCAGGTGGGCGCCGGCCAGGGCGGCGATGACATGGCCGCGGTCGATGTCGCCGACCAGCACCACGGGCGTGCCGGCCGCGCGGGCGAAACCCATGTTGGCGATGTCGTTCGCCCGCAGGTTGGTCTCGGCCGGGCTGCCGGCGCCTTCGACGATCACCAGTTCGGCCTGGCCCTGCAGGGTGCGGTAGCTTTCTAGCACCACCCCCAGCAGGCCGGCCTTGCGGGCCTGGTAGCCGATGGCCGCCCAGGTCCCGGCCATGCGCCCGCGCACCACCAGTTGGGCGCCGGTGTCGCTCTGGGGCTTCAGCAGCACCGGGTTCATGTCGACGGTGGGGGGCGTGCGGCAGGCGACCGCCTGCAGCGCCTGGGCCCGGCCGATCTCGCCGCCGTCGGCGGTGACCGCGGCGTTGTTGGACATGTTCTGCGGCTTGAACGGGCGCACGGTCACGCCGCGGTTGGCGAACAGCCGGCACAGGCCCGCGACCAGGACCGACTTGCCCACGTCCGAGCCGCAGCCCTGGACCATCAGCGCAGCCATGCGAAGCCTCCCGCCGCCAGCGCCGCCGCCGTCAGGCCGCAGGCGCGCAAATACACATTCACCCCCCGGTCGAGGTCGCCCGGTCCGGGCGCCGGCCCCTCGCCGAAGGCCGGCCGCTCGTGGCGGATCCCGTCGTAGGCCGCCGGCCCGCCCATTCGCACGCCCAAGGCCCCGGCCATGGCGGCCTCGGGCCAGCCGGCGTTGGGCGAGGCGTGCTTGGGGGCGTCGCGCAGCATCGTCCGCCAGCCCCGTCCGCCGGCCAGGGCGACCAGAGCGCCGGCGATCCGCGCCGGGACCAGGTTCATCAGGTCGTCGGCGCGCGCGGCCGCCCAGCCGAAATCGCGCCAGCGTGGCTCCCTGTGGCCGATCAGGCTGTCGGCGGTGTTGACCGCCTTGTAGGCGAACAGGCCCGGCAGGCCGCCGACCAAGAACCAGAACACGGGTGCGACCACCCCGTCGCAGAAGCTCTCGGCCAGGCTCTCCAGCGCCGCGGCGGCGACGCCGGCCTGGTCCAGGGCGGCGGTGTCGCGCCCGACGATGCGACCCACGGCCTGGCGCGCCTGGACCAGGTCTCCCGTCGCCAGCGGCCGGGCGACCGCGCGGACGTGGTCATGGAGGCTGCGCCCGGCCAGGCCGAAAGCCCCGACCACGGCGATGACGACCGGAGCAAAGGCCCAACCGGCCAAGGCCCGCTCGACCGCCAGCCCAGCCAGGGCGGCGGCGCTCGCCGTCAGCAGCACAGTCGCCGCCCCCAGCGCCCGCCGCGCGTTGGGTGGCCACCTCGGCCGGTTCCAGGCAAGCTCCAGCCTGGCGATCAGGGCGCCGAGCCAGGCCACCGGGTGCGGCGCGCGGGCGTGCAGCCGCTCGGGATAACCGACCAGCCCCTCGATCACGGCGGCGCCCAGCACGGTCCAGGGGTTCATGGCGGAGAGGGCCGCTCAGTCAACTGCCGCCACCCTCAAAAATCCACCCCCCGCTGGGCCTTGAGCCCCGCGTCGAAGGGATGCTTGACCAGGGTCATCTCGGTCACCAGGTCGGCGGCCTCGATCAGCTCGGGCTTGGCGTTGCGCCCCGTCACGACCACGTGCTTGTCCAGCGGCCGCGCCTTCAGGGCGGCGACCACCTCCTCGATGTCGAGGTAGTCGTAGCGCAGGGCGATGTTCAGCTCGTCCAGGACCACCAGGTCCAGGGCCGGGTCGGCGATCATCTCCAGCGACACGGTCCAGGCGGCGCGGGCGGCGGCGATGTCGCGGGCCCGGTCCTGGGTGTCCCAGGTGAAGCCCTCGCCCATCACCTCCCACCGCAGCTGGTCGGGGAAGCGGGCGAAGAATTGCCGCTCGCCGGTGATCCACTTGCCCTTGATGTACTGGACAATGCCGACCTTCTGGCCCCAGCCCAGGGCGCGGGCGACCATGCCGAACGCGGCGGTGGACTTGCCCTTGCCGTCGCCGGTGTGGACCATCAGCAGGCCGCGGGCCTCGATCTTGTCCGCCATCAGCTTCTCGCGCTCGGCCTTCAGCGCCTTCATCGCCTCGGCATGGGCGCGATTGACGTCAGTTTCGTCGCTCAAGACGTTCTCCTCAAAAGCTTTTCAGCGCGCCGATGAGGCGGTTCCAGCCGTCCCGGCCAGGCAGGCCGAATCGCAGCAGGGATGGGTCGTCGTCGAAGGGGCGGGTCAGCACCCCCTGCCGGGCCAGCCACCGGAAGCGGGCGGCGGCGTCGGGGCTGCGGACCAGCCGGAACAGGTCGGTCCCGCCGACCGCCTCGAACCCGGCCGCGGCCAGCAGGGCGTCGAGGCGCCGGGCGTCGGCGGCCAGCCGGGCCCGCGACGCCTGCGCCCAGCCGTCGTCGGCGTAGGCCCGCGTCCCCATGGCGACGGCGTCGGCGCTCACCGGCCAGTCGCCGACCAACGCCCGCGTCCGCACGGCCACGTCCGGTTCGGCGACGACGAAGCCCAGCCGCACGCCCGGCAGGCCGTAGAACTTGCCGAACGAGCGCAGCACCAGGGTGCGCGGCAGGCCTGCCCCGGCGACGCTAAGCCCCGGCGCCACCTCGACGAAGGACTCGTCGACCACCAGCCAGCGGCGACCGTCCGCCAGGGCGGCGGGGGCTGAGATCGCTCCGTCGGGATTGTTGGGATTGACCACCACCATCGCTTCGGCCCGGTCGGCCGAGGCCCGGGCGACGCCCTCCCAGGCTTGCGCATGGCCGCCGTAGGTGAAGGCGCCGATGGCCACCGACCGGGCCCCGGTGAGCCGGGGCGCCAGCCTCAACCCCGCTTCGGCCCCGGCGACGGCGGCGACGCAGGCCGGGTCGGCGCCGAAGGCCCGCGCCGCGGCGGCCTCCAGGGCGGCCAGCCCTTGCGGATCGGGCAGGCGGCGCAGCTCGCCCAGGGCCGCCCGCGGCCCCCGCCAGGCCTGGGGGTTGATCCCGGTGGACAGGTCCAGCCATGGCTTGCGCGCCGCCGGAAAGGCGGCCGCGGCTTCGGCAAGCCGCCCGCCGTGGCGAGTGGGGCCCTGGGAGGCTGGAGGTGAGGGCGTCAAGACAGCGCCTGTGGTAGGCGTTCGCCGCCCACACCGTCAATCTCGAGGAGCGCGATGTCGTCCACCCTGATCCTCGGCGGCGCGCGGTCGGGCAAGAGCGCCTGGGCGCAAGGCCGCGCGGAGGCCGCCGGCGGACGGCTGGTGACGGTCGTCACCGCCCGGGCCCTGGACGCGGAGATGGCGCAGCGCATCGCCCGCCACCGCGCCGACCGCGGCGGGGCCTGGACCACCGTCGAGGCCCCCGTGGACCTGACCGGCGCGCTCGCGACCCTTCAGCCCGGCGACACCGCGGTGGTCGACTGCCTGACCCTGTGGCTCAGCAACCTGATGCACGCCGAGGCCGAGCTCGAGCCGGCCTTCGCCGCCCTGGACGCCGCGGTGGCGGGGTGTCCGGCCCAGCTGCTGCTGGTGTCCAACGAGGTCGGCCAGGGGATCGTCCCCGACAACGCCCTGGCCCGCGCCTTCCGCGACCACGCCGGGTGCCTGCACCAGCGCCTGGCGCGGACCTGCGACGAGGCGGTGCTGATCGTGGCCGGTCTGCCCTTGTGGCTGAAGCGGGCCTAGCAGGGCGGCCGCCGCGACAGGCCCTGACGCAAACTTGCCCTCATCGCGCCGCGAACGCGCCCAGGCTTCGCCGCCGAATTGCACCGGGCCCCTGGTACGGCGGGTCATGGGGCCGTTCGGCCCGACACAACGCGGACGAGAGATCACATGCACAACAAATTCTTCGGCGGCGCGGCCGTGGGGGCCCTGGCCGCCGCGGCGATCGTCGGGGCCGGGGGCCGGTGGACCCACGCCAACGCCGCGCCTGGGACCGCGGGCGCGCCCGTCAACACCCCCGCCCCCGCCCCCGCCCCCAGGGCCGGAGCGCCCGCCTCCTTCGCCGACATCGTCCAGCGCGTGGCGCCGGCGGTGGTCTCCATCGACGTCGAAGGCAAGGCCAGCCGCCGGCCGGTCGCCCTGCAGCAGGGCCCGCGGGGGTTCGACTTCGGCAGCCCCGACGACCAGGGAGACGGCCAGGACAACCCGTTCGGCTTCGATCTGCGCCGCCTGTTCCCGCAGATGCCGCAGGGCGAGGCTCCCGAGGCCGAACCGACTCAGGCCACTGGCTCCGGCTTCTTCATCTCCGCCGACGGCTACATCGTCACCAACAACCACGTGGTCGAGGGCGCCGACACCATCAAGGTGCGCACCAACGACGACCGCACCCTGACCGCCAAGCTGGTCGGCCGTGACCCGGCCACCGACCTCGCGGTGATCAAGGTCCAGGGCGGAGGCTTCCCGTTCGTCAGCTTCGAGGAAAGCGCCCTGCCCCGGGTCGGCGACTGGGTCGTCGCCGTGGGGAACCCGTTCAACCTGGGCGGCACCGCGACCGCGGGCATCGTCTCGGCGCTCGGCCGGTCGAACGTCTCGGGCTCGAGCTTCGTCGACTACATGCAGATCGACGCGCCGATCAACCGCGGCAATTCCGGGGGCCCGACCTTCGACCTCTACGGCCGGGTGGTGGGCGTGAATTCGGCGATCTACTCCCCGTCGGGGGGCTCGGTCGGCATCGGCTTCGACATCCCCGCCGACGTCGCCGCCGGGGTCGCCAAGCAGCTGATCGCCGACGGCAAGGTGACCCGCGGCTACATCGGCGCCTCGATCCAGGGCCTGACGCCGGACATCGCCGACAGCCTAGGCGTCGACGTCAAGAAAGGCGCCCTGGTCGCCGAGCTGACCCCGGGGGCCCCGGCCGAAAAGGGCGGCCTGCGCGCCGGCGACCTGGTGACGAAGGTCAACGGCCGCGACGTGACCTCCAGCGCCGACCTGACCCGCCAGGTCGCCCTGGTCAAGCCCGGCCAGGACATCCGCCTGCAGGTCCGCCGCGAGGGCCGGATGCAGGAAGTGGTGATCCGCTCCGGGGTGCGGCCGGCCGAGGCGGTCCTGGCCCGGACCGGCTATGAGGCGCCCGAGGCCCCGACGGAGCCGGACGGGACCCGAGTGCTCGGCATGAGGCTGGCGCCCGACGCCAAGGGCGGCGGCGTGGCCGTGCAGGGCGTCACCACCAACTCGGACGCCGGCAAGAAGGGGCTGAAGCAGGGCGACGTCATCGTCGCCGCCGGCGGCCGCCAGGCCCAGTCCCCGGCCGACGTTTCCGCCGCCGCGGCGGAGGCGCGCAAGGCCGGCCGCAACAGCGTGCTGCTGCTGGTCGCCCGCGACGGCCGGCGCATGTTCGTCCCGGTCGAGGTGGGACAGGCGGCAGGTTGATCTGACCAAGCGCCTCCCCCGATCCGAAGGGGTCGGGGGAGGATTTTCTACTTCGCCGGGTCCGCCACCAGGGCCCCGGTCTGACCGCTGCGGTCGAGGCCTGCGCGGACGAAGCCGCTGGCCTTCATCTCCTCGATGAAGGCGGCCAGGTAGCGGGCCGCGGCGGGGCGGCCCTGGGGGATGACCATGGCCTGTTCGACGCGGGTGAAGCTGTCGGGCAGGATCCGCAGGCCCGGCGCCAGGACTTCGACCAGGACCGGGCGGATGCCGCCCAGGGCCTCGGCGCCGCCGGCCTTGAACACTTCCACGGACGCCGCTGTGTCGCGCTCGCGCACCAGGGTCGCGTGCTTGAGCTGGCGGGTCAGGGCCAGGTCGTAGGCAGCCCCCTGCGCCACGGCGACCTTGACCCCTGCGGCGTCGACGTCGGCCACCGCATGGAAGGGCGAGCCTTCGCGGACCATGTAGGTCCCGTCGATGTAGACGTAGGGCGCGGTGAAGCTCACGACCGCGGCCCGCTCGGGATCGACGGCGAGGAAGGCGACGTCCCAATGGTCGGCCCCCTGGGCCGGGATCACCTTGCCCGCCTCTTCGTAGGTGATCAGGTCCACCGGCGTCCCGAGGCGGCGGCCAAGCTCGCGGGCGAGGTCGACCGAGACCCCCTTGGCCCCGGCGACCGGGTCGCGCTGGGCCAGCACCACGTTGGCGAGGTTGATCGCCGCGCGCAGCCGCCCGCTCGGCGCCAATTCCGCGACCACGGCTGGGTCCACTCCGGTCATCTGCGATCCTCCCGCCGTTGCGGCGGCCGCTTTACGCCCCAGGACCACAGCCCCCGTCAAGCCCAGGATCGCCGCACGGCGGTGCAGGGTCATGGTTCGGTCCTCCGCAGGCCGCCCGCGCGCAGGCCGGAGCCACTTTGACCGACGTCGGCGTCCAAGCCTAGGCCCGCCGCCGGCTCCAGCCGTCAGGAAGCCCGCCGGAGCGACCGGCAGCGTCGTGCTCGGCCACCGCGGCGGCAACCCCGGCCAGCAGGTCCGCAGGCAGGATCGGCTTGGCGATGTGCCGGTCGGCGCCCGCGGCCTGGAGGGCGCGAACCTGTTCAGGCATGACGTTGGCCGTCAGGCCCAGGATCGGCGTCCGCGGCCAGCTCGCGGCGGCCTCGAACCTGCGAATCTCGCGGATCGCGGTCACCCCGTCCATGACCGGCATCTGCATGTCCATCAGCACCACGTCGAAGCCGCCTTCGCAGAAGGCCTCGACGGCCTGGGCGCCGTTCTCGACGGAAACCAGCTCGACGCCGGCGTGGGCCATGATCAACTCCACGACCCGGCGGTTGGTCGCGTGGTCGTCCGCCACGAGGACGCGCAACGCCGGCCTCGCAACCGCCTCGGCGGCGCCGGGCGCGGCCGCAGGCTCGGCGAAGGCGACGGCCCGCAGCGGCAGCCTGACCATGAAGACCGAACCCTGGCCGGGCTCGGACGCGGCGTCCAGCCCCCCGCCCATGAGGCAGGCCAGGCTGTGGGAGATGGCGAGTCCCAGGCCCGAGCCGCCGAAGCGCCGGGTGATCGAACTGTCGGCCTGCTGGAAGCGGCCGAACAGCAGTTCCTTCTGGGCCATGGAGAACCCGACGCCGGTGTCCTCGACCTCGAACAGGTAGCCGGGCCCGTCGGTTTCGGTTCTGACCCCTATCCGGACTCCGCCCCGGTCGGTGAACTTCACCGCGTTCGAGACCAGGTTCACCAGTATCTGCTTCAGCCGCGCCGCATCGCCCTCGACCACCACTTCGGCCTCCGGGCCGACGACGGCCACCAGGGTCAGGCCCTTCTCCTGGGCGGCGTGCCGGAACAGGTCGGCCGTCTCGCGGACCGTGTCGCCGAGATGGAACGGCTCGGTCGACACCTCGAGACGCCCCGCCTCGACGCGGGACAGGTCCAGGATGTCGGAGAGCAGACCGTTCAGGGCGACGGCGGAACTCTCCATGATCCGCACCATCTCGCGTTGGCCGTCGTCGAGAGGGGTGCGTCCCAGCACGCCGGCTATGCCCAGCACCCCGTTCAGGGGCGTGCGAATCTCGTGGCTCATGTTGGCCAGGAATTCGCTCTTGGCCAGGTTGGCGGCGTGGGCGGCGTCGCGGGCATGGGCCAGGTCGTGGGCGAGCGCGGTCATGCTCTCGGCCTGGCGCCGACTGGTCTCGTTGGTCGCCTGCAGCAGGGCCAGCGGCGTGCCGACGCCCAGGTAGAGACCGTCCTCGACGACGATGAAGCCCTTGAGCAGGTCGGAACGGCGGGTCGACAGGATTTCGCCGGTGAAGTCGGTGATCGAGGTCCTGGCCTCCACCACCAGGGGCGCTGCGTCCATCACCATCGAGATAGATCGGACGGCGTAGAGGGCGCGGCCGTACTGGGACGCCATCCGCAGCGAAAAGGCGTGACGCTCCACCAGTCCTAAAGGCCGACCGTCCGGGTCGATCACCGCGACCGCCAGGGTGTCCGGCTCGGATTCGAAGCGGCGATAGAGCGCCTCCCCGGCAGTGTCGGGCGACACCGGCGCTATGGCCTCCGAAATTTCACCGATACGCAACATCCGCAAGACCTCGCGATTACGACGCCTTCATGGGATCTATAGGTAAAATCAAGATGAATACCAATTAAACTCCATTTAGTCAGTACCCGAACTATTCATCCTTCCCTTGACTATTCTTTATCCCGCAAGACACCCGCAGACCGGGCGCGTCGTCGCCCGCAGGGGGGGGCCGGATTCCCGCGTGACTTTTCCCCGGGACGGCCGTCAATTGACGCGAACAACAGTTGCCCGTCGGGAAACGCCGGCCGGCATGTTCGTCGCGACGGGGCATGAGGGGAACCGGCATGACTGGGCGTTCGAAGCGGATCGGCGGAGCGGCGGCGGCTTACGTGGCCCTGCTCTTGGGGGCGACGGCGGCCAGCGCCGCCCCGGAATACACCCCCATCACCCCGACCATGGCCAACCGGACGGTCACCCTGACCGGCCACGACCTGACCATCGACCAAGTGGTCCAGGTGGCCCGCTACGGCGCCAGGGTCGCCCTGACGCCCGAGGCCCGGCAGCGGGCCCAGGAGACCTTCGAGCTGATGAACGAGGCCGCCGCCGAGGGGGTGTCGGTCTATCTGTTCAACCGCGGGGCGGGCGCCGGGCGCGAGACCGTGACCTTCACCGGCGACCCGATGTCGGCCGAGAACCGCCCGGTGCTGGAAGCCCGCGCCCTAGCGCAATTCAGGAACGGCGCCCGCTCCGGCTACGGCCCCGAGTTCTCCAAGGAGGAGATCGTGCGGGCGATCATGCTCGTGCGCGCCAACCAATCGACCTACCTGCCCGCTAGCCCAGGCCTGATGCAGGGCCAGATCGACCTGCTCAACAACTGGATCACCCCGGTGATGCGCACCCGCGGCGGCACCGGCGAGGCGCAGGGGCCGTCGGCCGGCCCGATCAACGCCGCCTTGGTCGGGGCGGGCGAGGTCTACTACAGGGGCGTGCGGATGCCCGCCGCCCAGGCCCTGGCCGCCGCCGGGCTGAAGACCATCCAGCCGGCGCCCGGGGACTCGACGCTCAGCACCATCAACGCCGACGTCGGCGGCATGAGCGCCCTGACGGTGGCCAACGCGAAGGACTACCTGGACTGGGTCGACCTGGTCTACGCCATCGACCTGAACGGCATGAACTCGAGCCTGACGCCGCTGTTCTCGCCGGTGCAGCAGAGCCGTCCCTATCCCTGGATCAACTACAGCGCCGGCCGCGTGCTCGACATGCTGAAGGGCAGCTACCTGCTGCAGGACGACCCCAAGCGGATCATCCAGGACCCCGAAAGCATGCGCGCCGGCTATGTGCGCCAGGGCTCGGCGTGGGAGGAATGGGCCCACCTGCGCGACGCCGTCGTAATCCAGATCAACAACACCGAGCACAACCCGGTGACCCGGCTCGGCGCCTCGCCCGGCGACAGCTGGGAGCTCTCCACCCCGCAGGCGATGAAGTACTACGTCAAGGGCAGCGCCCGGAACAACAACAAGCACGGCTTCATCTTCTCGAACGCCAACTGGGACCCCTACCCCCTGTCCAACCGGATGGAGGCCTTCACCATCGCTCTCGCCAACATGGACGTGGCGGTCATGCTGCGACAGGAGCGCTTCCGTTCGACCTTCTTCACCGTGGTCACGGCGGCCGAGGTCCTCAACCCCGGCGCCCCGGCCGGGGGCCCGGGCGGAGGCGGAGGCGGGAACGGCCTGAACTGGGTCAACCACGAGGTCTGGCAGACCATCCAGGGGCTGATGAACCCGGTGCCGCCGGAGGGCTATTCCGCCGACCAGCAGGACGTGGAGGAGCTCGACGCCGAGAGCCTGTTCAAGGTCAAGCGGGCCGACCAGGCGATCGAGGAGTCCTGGATGCTGCTGGGGGCCGACCTGGTCACCGGGGCCCGGTGGATGGACGTCCGCAAGGCGCAGGACCCGAGCCGGACCTTCGGCGCCGCCCCGACCGCGGCGGTGGCGGCCTTCCGCAAGGTCGTGCCCCTGGCCCCGGCGCCGGGCCAGGTCATCGGCGACGCCGTGCTGACCTTCCTCAAGACCACGCCCGCCTCGACCTTCTATCCCGGCGGGCCGGCGATGCCGAAATAGGCGCAGGGCTGGCGGCGGACCTGCTAGGATCGCGACATGAACGACACCCCGACTCCGAAGTCGCCTACCCAGGCCCTGGCCGAACTGGTGGCGCGCCGCAAGGCCCTCGCCGGCCAGGGGCCCAAACACGCCTATCCGGGCGCCAAACAGTCCGAGCGCGCCGCCTCGGCCAAGTCGGCCTCGAAGTCCAAGCCGGCGATGGGGAAGTAAGGGGAACTTGCCCCCCTCGGTCAGTTTCGCTGGCAGCTCCCCGCTTCGCAGCGGAGCAGGATACGTCGCTCGTCCTCCTTTCCTGCAAAGCGGGGGAGACCAACCCCGAAGGGCCGGAGGGGGCGCGTCCACACTCCTACCGCCGGATGAACCCCATCAGCCGAAGGGCCACATAGACGCCGGCCGAGGCGCTCACCGCCAGCACGGTCGCCACCGCGGTCCCCGCCCCCGCGTGGGCCCAGGGCAGGCCGCCGGTGTTCATGCCGAAAAGCCCAGTCACCAGGGTCGCCGGCATCATCAGGGCGGTCAGGATCGACAGGATGTAAAGGTTCTGGTTGGTGCGCTGGGTCGCCTGCAGGTCCAGCTCCTCGCGCAACAGCCGTAGCTGGCTCTGGATCGACAGCAGCTCGGCGTCCAGGGCGGACAGCCGGTGGCCGGCCCTGACCACGCCGGCGGCCAGCGCCGGGGGCGCCGGCTCGTCCTCCTCCAGCCGGTGGAACACCGCGCGCGCGCCGCTGAACAGCCGGTGCAGCCGCACCATCAGCGAACGCAGGGTCAGGAAGGCCCGCGCGTCCGGCGCGCGACCGTCCTTCAGCAGGGCGTCCTCCACCTGCTGGACCGTGGCGTCCATGTCCACGAGGATGCGGCGCAGCACCTCGGCCATCGCCCCCAGCTGCAATTCCGCCGCCGCAGCCGCATCCGCGACCCTGGCCCCTGCGGCGATCCGCTGCCGCACGATGTCGGCCGAGCGCAGCGGGTGCAGGCGGGCGGTGATCATCAGATCGGGCCCGACCGCAAAACGCACCACGCCCACGCGGATCTCGCCGTCGTCGAAGTCGCGCTCGACATCCTCCAGCACGAAGCCCGCCACGCCGTCCTCCACCGCCAGCCTCTGGTGGACGTCGGCCGAGACGAGCAGCTCGCGCACCGAGGCCGGCAGCGGCGCGGAGCCGGCGATCCAGCGCTGGGACCTCTGGTCGGCGAGGTTGAAGTGCAGCCAGCGGAAACCGTCCGGCCGGGGCCGGTCCGAGGCCAGGTCGACGTCGCCGACCGGCCGCGCCTCGCCCCCCAGGAAATCGAAGCCCCAGATCAGGCCGGGCTGAATCGCGCCCTTGGCGGAATCAGGGATCATGGCCCCCGGACTACCGCGGCCGTGTGACAGTCAGGCGAACCGCCGCACCCACGCCTCGAACGCCGCCAGGAAGCCGCCGAGGAACTTGGCCGTGGCCTCGTCGACGAGCCTGCCTTCTGGGTCGAACTTCTCGGCAGCTCTGGACACCAGGATCTCGGGCTGGGGCATACAGTAGGAGTTGGTGAACTCGAAGGCTTGGCGCAGCTGGCTCTGGCCCCGGGCCGAGCCGGTCATGCCCGGCGAGGCGCCGATGATCGCCACCGGCTTGCCGCCGAGCGGCGCGCCCCTGGGCGGGCGCGAGGCCCAGTCGACGGCGTTCTTCATCACCCCGGGGACCCCGTGGTTGTATTCGGGCGTCACCATCAGCACCCCGTCGGCCGCCGCGATCGCCGCCTTGAACCGGGCCACCCCCTCGGGATCGCCCGCCGCTTCGACGTCGGCGTTGTAGAGCGGCACCTCCGAGAGGTCGAAGATGTCGATGGCCATGCCGGGCGGCGCCAGGTCCTTGGCCGCCCGCAGCAAGGCCCGGTTGAGGGAGCCGGCGCGCAGGCTGCCGGCGAAGCCGCAGATGCGGAGTGGTGCGGGGTCGGTCATGGCGGGCCTCCTGCGCTTTGCCGCACCACACCACGGCCGCCCCTCCCCGTCATCTCCGGGGAAGACGACGGCTGAATTCTCGCAGGCCGAAGACACGGGGCCTTAATCCCGCTAGGCTCCACTTAGCCTCGCGTCCAAGCCGAGCGGTTGGGGGGTTGCGTTTGGCGTCTTCGACCACTCGGAAGAGGCGAGCCCAGAGGTCCGCCGCCGTCGCGGCGTCCCTGGTCATCCACGCGACCCTGCTGATCATGCTGATCGCCACGCCGGCGCGCTATCCCGAACCCGATTTCCCCTTCATGCCGCCCGTCGACGTCAGCCTGCTGCCGCCGCTGGAGTCGAGTTCCCTCGGCGCCGCCGGGGCCGCGGGCGCCGGCTCGGGCGCGAGCCAGGCGGCCGGACTGCGCGCACAGCAGGCCAGCCAGGCCGCCGCCGGGTCCGCGCCCGCCCGACAGTCGGCGACGGCGGACGCCGGCTTGAGAGGCGCCCCCCCCCCGGTCCCCGACAGCGCCCCGCCCGAACAGGCGGTCCGCCCGCCGACGCTGGAGACCAAGCCGGTGACGGCCGCCGCCAAGCCCGCCGCCGCCCCCGAGCTCAGGCCCGTCCAGACCCTGGCCGCCGCGCCGGAAGAGGTGCTGCCTTCCCTGGCCCGGCCGGTGACCCCGCGGACCCTGGAGCCCACGCCCCTGACCGCCATGGCCAGGCCGGCGACGCCCCAGCTCAGGCCCGCCCAGGCCCTGGTCCCGCCGGAGCCCGAAGCGCCCGCGCCCGTGCTCGCTGCCCGCGCCACAGGACCCCAGGCCCCCGCCGTGACCGCCACGGCCAAGCCCGTCACCCGGCCCGAACTCAGGCCCGCTCAGGGCCTGGCCGCCCAGGCGGAGGAGCCCGCCCCGCCGGTCCTGGCGGCTCGCGCCCCCGCCCCGCAGACCCCCTCCGTGGCGGCGGCGACCCGGCCTTCGCCCCGGCCCGAACTGCGACCCGCCCAGGGCTTGGCCGCCCAGGCCGAGGAGAGCCCCGCCCCCGTCCTGGCCGCCCGCACGGCCGGGCCGCAGACCCCCGCCCTGACCGCCGCG
>DATJIO010000043.1:0-32127 GCA_035493215.1 Caulobacteraceae bacterium | reverse complement strand
CCACGTGTTACTCACCCGTCCGCCACTATCCCGAAGGATCGTTCGACTTGCATGTGTTAAGCCTGCCGCCAGCGTTCGCTCTGAGCCAGGATCAAACTCTCAGGTTGAGTTGACCGCCAACCTAAGCTTCATCCGATCCCGAAGGATCAGACTGGCATTAGTTATGCGTAGTATCTTGACGAGTTCCCATTCGATCCGGCCGGGGCGAACCCCGACCATATTTCATGGTGTCTTCAAGAGACCGCATTTGTCAGCGTATCGATGACACCCCGTGAGGGTGCCGCCAGAACGCCGCCGCCTGCGTTTCTCTTTCCAATTCAACGATGTCAAAGACCCAACCGGTGGAACCGGCCCCGCCGTACAATGCCCGGCGGCGGCGAAGAGCGGCGTTTCTAGTCGCCTTGGTTTTCCGTGTCAAGCAGCTCTTCAATAATCAGAGCCGTTCGAGTTGGACCCGGCCGAGGCCGGGGAAGGAGCGCTCTCTAATGAGACCAAACCTTCTAGTCAAGCGCTCCGTGAATACTCATGGACCACTTGGGTAGACCCGGCCGAAGCCGGGGAAGGTGGCGTCTCTAATGAGACGAAACCTTCTAGTCAACCTACTCTTTCGAGCCTGGCCACAAAACCGGAAACCCGGGACTTTGAGACCAAAAACCACCCCAGGGCTGCCGAGGGCAAACCTCTTGAGTCCGGAGCGATTCGATTGAGCCACGGAAGATAGCTAAACGACCATTCGAAATCAAGGGCCTTTCGGCCCCGCGTCTCGACGAGCATCGCTGCTTCCGGGGAGCCGGGTTTCTATGAGGCGAGGCCTGCGGAGTCAACCGCCAACGGAGCTTATTGCGCGCGCCGGGGCGCTAGCCGCCGGCGATGTAGCTTTTCAGGCCCTCCGCCTCGGCTTCCGTCTCGGCGATCTTGGCCTTCACCAGGTCGCCGATGGAGACGATGCCCGCCAGGCGGCCGCCGCGGACCACCGGCAGGTGGCGCACCCGCCGGTCGGTCATCCGGGCCAGAAGGCTGTCAATGCTCTCGTGCGGGTCGGCGAACAGCACGTCCTGGGTCATGCAGCAGGAGACCGGCCGGGTCAGCCCCGCCCCGCCCTCCTGGGCGATGACGCGGACGAGGTCGCGTTCGGAGACGATGCCGACGACATTGTCCTGGTCGTCCAGCACCACCATGGCGCCCACCCTGCGACTGTGCAGCAGGGCGGCGGCGGCCTGGACCGTCTCCACCGGGGTCACGGTGAAGACCATGTCGCCCTTGGTCTTGAGGATCTGGGAAACGAGCATACGCAGCTTCTCCCTTTCGGACGGGGAGCGTCCCCCAAACGCGGGCGGGAATCAATTGCGCAGCCGACCGGCGGCCCAAAGCGCCCTGCGGCCAGGGTGGTCACAGCTTGGTGAAGCGCCGGTGAAAGCGGCTCAGACCCGCCACAGCAGCCGCAGGGACGGCCCGATCAGCAGGAGACCCGTGGCGTATCCCGCCAGATGGGCCTCCCAGGCGATGGGGGCCCCGCCCGTCACGTCGCCCAGTCCGACCGTGGCCGCCACCAGGTTCACGAAGATCCACGCTCCGGCCATGCTCAGCACCGGCCGGCTGGCGAAGCGGGCCAGGCCCGGGCCCGGGCCCATCAGCCGCGAGGTCGCGCCCATGAACCCCGACACCCCGCCCGAGGCTCCCACAAGCAGGGTGGGCTCGCCCCAGTGCAGGAATGCATAGCCGAGGCTCGAGAGCGCCCCGCAGACCAGGAAGAAGGTCAGGAAGGCGGCGGTCCCGCGCGCGCCCCTGCCGCACAGGCGCGCCACCGGGGTTCCGAAGGCCAGGCCGCCCAGGGCGTTGAGGAAGGCGTGGGCCCAGCCCCCGTGTACGAACAGTCCCGTGACCAGTCCGGCGACCCGCCCCTGCGCCAGGTCGGCGGGGGAGAAGCCGAATCGGGTGATCGCCGCGTCGCCGAACACCAGGCTCTGCACGCCATAGAGGATCAGGAAGCTCGCCGCCAAGGCCAGCGCGGGCAAGGGTGCGCGCACCAGCGGCTCCCGCGGGCTCGCCGGCCCCGGCTCCAGGGGCCCCTGCCCGCTATGGTCTTCGATGCTCATGCCGCTGCTTATGAATGTGTTTCGATCTCGCCCTAAGCGCTTGCGCTGCAACCCGCCGCTTCGCAAGCGCAGAATCTTCCGCCCGATCAAAGGCTCAGCTTGCGAAGCTCCTCCCAGCGCAGAATTTTTTAACCCTTGCGCCTTAACCATGCGCTTGGCGTTCCCGGCTCGTGGTCGGGACTGCGCCCGATCCGAGGGAGAGGCTGGCGCGATGAGCGCCTGAATCCCTGCAGGTTGCGGTAAAGAGGGCGGGACTTTCATGCGTGAGGCGAACCCGGTCACGTCCGCCCGAGCGGCTTTCGCCGCCGGGTCAGCGCGCCTCGTCGGCGCCGGCGCGACGGGACTGTTTCTGGCCGTCGCCGCTGTCGCCCATGCCCAGACCATCGGCAACAACGGCGGCGGGTTCAATTCCGGCTACAGCGGCTCCAGCGCCGGGCTGAACAACCCGATCGACGTCTCGACCCGCGATTCGAACCAGAATTCGGTCTTCATCAACGGGGTCATGCAGGCTCCGGCCGGCAGCGTGTTCTCCCGCGCCAGCGGGTTCTCGCAGACCGCCTCCTCCGGGGTTGGCTCGTCCGGCCTGGCCACCGCCATCGGCAACAATCTCTCCGTAGTGGTGCAGGGCTCCTACAACCGCGTCACCGTCGATTCGACCCAGATCAACAACGGCGACATTTCCGCCAACGCCAGCCTGAATGGCCGGGTCAATCTGGATGGGCCGTAGCCACATGCGCAAATCCGCCCCGTTCAGAGCCATGGTCCTGGCCACCGCCGCTGCGGTGACCCTGGGCGGCTGTGTCTCGACGACCGCCGGCCCCAACGGCAAGTATGCCCGGCCCATCGGCGACGCCCCGGTCACCGCCAACCCGACCCCCTATTCCCCGGCCCTGGTCTGCCTGTCGGGCTACGCGCGCCGCTACGGCCTGGCCGCGCCGCGGATCGCGGTCGGGCGCATCGCCGACTACACCGGCAAGGACGAGAGCGACGGCTCGGGTCGAAAGCTGACCCAGGGCGCTTCGCTGATGGCGATCTCGGCCCTGGCCAAGGCCGGCGCGCGGCTGGTGGAGCGCTACGACACCTCGGTGTCGGAACTCGAGCTCAAATACGCCAACAACAAGCTGATCTCCGACGACGCGATCGGCGCGGCGGCGGCCCCCGTCCCCGGACAGCCCGCGCCTTACCGCAAGATCACCGCAGGGCAGGTGCCGGGCTCGGACTTCTATATCGTCGGCGGCATCACCGAGCTGAACTTCAACATCCGCTCGGCCGGCCTCGACCTCCAGGGCGGCGACCCCAACCTGACCAAGGGCCAGGGCCTGCTTACGGGCAAGGTATATGTGATGAACGTCGGCCTCGACCTGCGCCTGGTCGAGACCAAGACTCTCGAGGTGGTCGACGTCATCTCCTATCAGAAGCAGATCGTCGGCCGCGAGGTCGGCGCCGGCTATTTCGACTTCCTCGGCGGCAACATCCTCAACGTCGCCGCTGGCGAGGGCGCGCTGGAGCCGATCCAACTGGCGGTGCGCACCGTGGTCGAGCGGGCCGTGGTCGAGATGATGGCCAACCTCTATGGCGCGCCGGGCCCCGAGGGCTGCCTCGGCGCGGGGGGCGATCCCCTGAACGGCCCTTCCGGACTGACTGGCGGATATTACCCCGCCTACGACAACCTGGACCGTAACAATGGCTACACCCGCGAAGACCCGTCTCGCTGGAGCGCTGGTCGCGATCCTGGCCCTTCCGTTCTGCGCGGCCGGTACTAGCCGGGCGGCCGACAACTCGGTCATCAACGGCCAACTGCAGTTGGGCGACGTCTTTTCGGGCCAGACCTTGAACGTCGAATCCGCCTCGGACGGCGTCAGCGCCGACTCGGTGGCGGTCGGCAACATCGTCTCGGCGACGGGCCGCGACGCCCACCTCGACTTCCAGTCCGACCAGGCCGTGGCCGCCCGCGTGGAGGCGACGAGCAACGTCACCGTCGCCGGCGACGCCGGGCCCTATTTCGCCACCACCGCCAGCGCCACGGGCAACAGCGCCACCGCCGGGACATGCTGCGCCCTCACCGAGGGCTCGTCCCTGCAGACGGTCGAGCCCGGCGGCCTCGTCGCCGCCCGCACGGCCAGCCAGGTCGGGACCACCGCCGGCGTGTCGGTGGACGCCAGCGCCATCGGAAACACCACCGGCTGGGAGCAGTCGGGAGGGCAGGTCCAGACCTGGACCGGCCAGAACCACGGCGGCCAGACCCTGGCCTCCAACACCGGCCAGTTCACGACCTCCACCGGTCCGGTGGGCCTCACCGCCACCGCGGTCTCCAACAACGTCACCGTCGACAACGCCGGCGCGACCACCGACATCGGCGCCCAGCAGGTCATGGACGGGATCTCTACCGACGCCCTGATCGACGTGCGCCTCGGCTCGGGGACCAGCATCGACGGCATGGCCACAGGGGTCGGCAACAATGTCGATTCCCAGAACACCAGCTCCGACGCCGCCATGAACGTCAGCCAGACCAACGCGGCCCCGGTGAACGCCGCCACCAGCCTCGACGTCGGCAGCTGGAGCGGGGACGCCACCGTCGTGGCCTATGGCGTCGGCAATTCCGTGATCCTGTCCAACAACGGCCCCAGTGCGCGACTGTGGAGCGAACAGACCTCCGCCGGCGACGTGACCTCTTCCGCCACCTTCACCGGCGGGACGGGCGCCAACGTCTTCGCCTCGTCCACCGCCATGGGCAACGCCGTCTCCGGCTACGCCTGCGCGGAGTGTGGCGGGTCGATCGACGCGTCCAACACCCAGACCAGTTCCGGCCGCGTGCGCGCCAATTCGACCGTCACCATCACCGGCCGGGCCAGGTCCGTCGCCGGTCAGGCCACCGCGGTCGGCAATAGCGCCACCTACGAAGTGTCCTCGGGGAACTAGCCTGTCCCGGCCGGCTCCGGCGGCGCCGTCACGACCGGCGCTTGGACCCGGCCGTGTTCAGCGTAACGGCGGCGCGAATGAGGGCCTGCAACGCCTTTTCGTCGATCGCGTCGCCCTCGTGGAAATCGATGGCGCGCCGGGTGCTGCCTTCGAGACTGGAGTTGAAGAGGCCTGAGGGGTCCTCCAACGCGGCGCCTTTGGCGAAGGTCGTCTTCACCACCGCCTTGTACGTCTCGCCGGTGCAGATGATTCCCGCGTGCGACCACACCGGCACCCCTCTCCACTTCCACTCTTCGACCACCTCGGGGTCGGCCTGGCGGATGAGGGCTCGGATTCGGGCGAGCGTCTGGCCCCGCCAATCGCCCAGCGCCTCGATCCTCGCATCGATCAGCTGAGAGGGAGAGTCTTCCTCCTTTTCTTCGTCCAAGCCGCCCATCCTCTTCTCCAAGGTCTGTCCCGCCGGGCGCCGCGCCGGCCAGCGTCAATCCATCCGCGCCAGGACCCGCTCCAGGTTCGCCAAGAACGTCCGCCACCCGTGCTTGGCGCCCTCGTAGTTCTGCGGCTGATCCGGCCGGAAGCCCGCCTGCTCCATGCGCAGGAGGGTCCCCGTGCTCGTGGGGGTGAGGGTCCAGGTGACGACGCTCTCGAGACCGTAGGCCGCCCACGTGTAGGACAGCGTCCTGTTCGGCTCGACCGCCAGGACCCGACAGTCGACGGCGCCCCAGTCGGCGCGAAGATTGAAACGGTGGTCCACCACGGGCTTGAAGTCGTTCTTCATCAGCCACTCCTCGATCAGGTGTGGTTGCGTGAGTGCGCGCCAGATCTTTTCCGGCGGAAAGCCCACCTCCCGCTCGACCACGACGGAGAGCGTTTCGGCCGACGTTTCGTTCATTGGTCCATCCTTTTCAGCAGGTCTTCGAGGTCGTCGAACCGGCCTTGCCAGAAGCCGGCCATCTGGTTCGTCCAGTCGATCAGCGGGGCGAGCGCGCCGAACTGGGCGCTATAGTGGGTCTGGCGGCCCTCGGGACGGTCGCGCACCAGCCCGGCCCGCTTCAGGACCGCAAGATGCTTGGACACGGCCGGTTGCGAGACCCCGGCCCGAGCCGTCAGGGCCCCGACCGTCTGCTCTCCGTCGCGGCACAGCCGCTCGAACAGGGCCCGCCGGGTCGGATCGGCGAGCGTCCTGAAGAGCCTGTCCTGGGCGTTCGGCATTTGATCGATAACCCGTTGGCTATTGATTGACGCATAACCAACGAGATATGCGTCGGTCAACCCCTTCCGCCCCCCGGGGGGCCGGAAGGGGAGCTCAGTCCGGCCCAAATCTCGCCAAGCTTGTCGCCCACTTGCGGTTCAAGGTTGCAAGGCCGATTGTCCGGCCCTTCGCCTCGATCAGGAATCCGCATGATCCGCCTTGTCCGCTTGGCGCTGGCCCTCGCGGTCGCCCTCGGTTTCGCCCTCCCCGTCCTCTCCCAGGACCGCCTCTCCCAGGACCGCGCGCCGCCGCCCGCCGAGCGGGACAAGGTCTGGGCCCAGACCTACGCCGGCCTGCCGACCGATCCGGGGGTGCGGTTCGGGACCCTGCCCAACGGCGTGCGCTACGCGATCATGAAGAACGCCACCCCGCCCAAGCAGGCCTCGATCCGCATGCGGGTCGGCACGGGCTCGCTGGAGGAGACCGACGCCCAGCAGGGCCTGGCGCACTTCCTCGAGCACATGGCCTTCAACGGCTCGAAGAACGTGCCCCAGGGCGAGATGATCCGCATCCTGGAGCGCCACGGCCTGGCCTTCGGCGCCGACACCAACGCCTCGACCGACTGGACCGAGACGGTCTACCAGCTCGACCTGCCCGAGACCGACGACGACACCATCGACACCGGCCTGATGCTGATGCGCGAGGCCGCCGGCGAACTGACCCTGGCCCAGAGCGCCATGGACACCGAGCGCGGAGTGGTGCTGTCAGAGGAGCGCGCCCGCGACACCCCCGGCTACCGGGTGTTCAAGGCCCGCCTGGCCTTCCTGCTGAAGAACCAGCTCGCCGCCAACCGCCTGCCGATCGGCAAGGTCGAGGTGCTGCAGGGCGCCAAGGCCGACCTCATCGCCTCCTACTATAAAGCCTACTACCGCCCCGAGCGGACCACGGTGATCGTGGTCGGCGACTTCGACCCGGCGGCGATGGAAGCCAAGGTCAAGGCCCGCTTCTCCGACTGGAAGGCCGCCGCCCCGGCCGGGCCCGAGCCGGTCCTCGGCGCCGTCGCCAACCGCAGGACCGAAGCCCAGGTGGTGGTCGAGCCGGGCGGGCAACTGTCCATCGAGGTCGGCTGGGTCCGGCCCTTCGACGCGACCCCCGACAGCGAAGCCAAGCGCAAGCGCGACATGATCGAGCACATCGGCTTTGCGGTGCTGAACCGGCGCCTGGAGCGCTTGGCCCGCAGCGACAAGCCGCCCTTCATTGGCGCCGGCGCCGGCTCGGACACCTTCTTCCGCTCCGCCGAGGTCACCAGCCTGTCGGTCACCGCCGACCCCGACCAATGGCGCCCTGCCCTGCTGGCCGCCGAGGAGGCCCGCCGCCGGGCGCTGCAGTTCGGCGTGCGCCAGGACGAGGTCGACCGCGAGGTGACCGAGCTGCGCTCCCAGTTCCAGTCGGCGGCCGACGGCGCCGCCACCCGCCGCACGCCCCGGCTCGCCAGCGAACTGGCCCAGAGCGTCGACGAGGCCCAGGTGTTCACCTCGCCCCAGGAGGACCTCGCCCTGTTCCAGCGCGCGGTCCAGGGGCTGACCGCCGCCCAGGTCGACGCCGCCTTGAAGCGCGCCTTCGAAGGCCAGGGCCCCCTGGTGTTCATGTCCACCCCCAAGCCGATCGCCGGCGACAAGGACACGCTTCTGGCCGCCTTCGACCAGGCCCAGAAGACCAAGCTCGCGGCCGCGGCGGCCACCGAGGCCAGGAGCTGGCCCTACCAGAGCTTCGGGACGCCTGGGAAAGTGGCCGAGACTCGCCAGGCGCTCGACCTCGACACCACCTTCGTCCGCTTCGCCAATGGCGTGAAGCTGACCGTCAAGCCGACCAAGTTCCGCGACGAGCAGATCATGGTCCAGGTCCGGGTCGGGAACGGCCGGCTGGAGATGCCCCGCGACCGCCTGACCGCCTCGTGGGCGGCCGGCTTCTCCTTCATCCAGGGCGGGCTGAAGGACATCAGCCTGGAGGACACCGAGGAGGTGCTCGCCGCCAAGATCTACGGCGTCGACATGAGCGTCGGCGACGAGGCGTTCGGCCTGTCGGGGACCACCCGGCCACAGGACCTCGACACCCAGCTGCAGGTCCTGACCGCCTATGTCGCCGCCCCCGGCTTCCGTCCCGAGGGCTTCCAGCGCATGCGCACCTACGGCTCCACCCTGCTGCGGCAGATGGAGGCGACGCCGCAGGGCATCCTGCGTCGCGACCTGTCCTCCCTCTTGCACGGGGGCGATCCGCGCTGGAGCTTCCCGACCCAGGCCCAGATCGACGCCGGCAAGCCCGACGACGTGAAGAACCTGCTGGAAAAGCCCCTGGCCACCGGCGCCATAGAGGTGGTGATCGTCGGCGACGTCAGCGTCGAGCGCGCCACCGAGGCGGTGGCCGCCACCCTGGGCGCCCTGCCCCCGCGGCCCGCGGCCACGCCAGTCGACCCGGCGGCCAAGGCGATCAAACTGCCCGCCCCCGTCGCCACCCCGGTCCAGCGCACCCATCTGGGCCGCGCCGACCAGGCCGTGGCCTATCTCGAATGGCCGACCGACGACTTCTTCGCCGACCCGCAGAAGCAGCGGGCCCTGCGGCTGCTGCAGCTGGTGCTGGAGCGGCGGCTGGTCGACGTGGTGCGAATCGCGCAGGGCTCCACCTATTCGCCCTCGGCCGACTGGGAGGCTTCGACCGTCTTCCCCGGCTACGGCTACATCTCCGCCGACGTGGAGATCCCGCCGGCCAAGATTCCGGGCTTCTACGCCGACGTGTTGAAGATAGCCGCCGACCTGCGCGACAAGGACGTCACGCCCGACGAGCTGGAGCGGGCCCGCAAGCCCAGGATCGAGGCGATCGAGAAGGCCCAGCAGACCAACGAGTACTGGCTGGGCCAGCTGGCGGGCGGCGAGGCGGACCCGAGGCGGCTGGACGCCATCCGCACCTCGATCGCGGGCTTGGAGCGCATCACCGCCGCCGACATCAGGAAGGTCGCGCAGCAATACCTGACCGACGACCGCGCCTGGAAGCTGGTGGTGAAGGCCAAGGGCGCGGAATAGGGCGAGCCCTCCGTCGGCGCAGGCCCCGCCGACGGAGGGGCGGTTTTGGGCGGCGTTTGGCCCCGCAAGGTGTACCGGAACCGCAACAGTGCAGATTACTTGCCCTGCAGCCTCCGCTCACGTTGACTTCTTAACCCGACATCCCATATCCAGGCCTTGCACAGGCCGGGGAATCGACGGCGCGTTCGCGCGAATGTTGATTGAGCCGATTTCCGCGCTGTTCCGGCCGCCGACAAATCCGAGATGACGACTTTTTCAGACCTGGGGCTGAGCCCCGAAGTGGTGCAGGCCGTAACCGCCGCCGGCTACGACACACCTACGCCCATCCAGGAACAGGCCATCCCGGTCGCCCTGACAGGCCGCGACGTGCTGGGCATCGCCCAGACCGGCACCGGCAAGACCGCGGCCTTCACTCTGCCCATGATCGACCGCCTGGCCGCCGGCCGGGCCCGGGCGCGGATGCCGCGCTCGCTCGTCCTTTGCCCCACCCGCGAGCTCGCGGACCAGGTGGCCCAGGCGTTCGACAAATACGCCAAGAACCACAAACTTTCATGGGCGCTGCTGATCGGTGGCGTCTCCTTCGACGAACAGCTCAAGAAGCTCGACCGCGGGGTCGACGTGCTGATCGCCACCCCGGGCCGCCTGCTCGACCATTTTGAGCGCGGCAAGCTCTTGCTCACCGGCGTATCGATCATGGTGGTCGACGAGGCCGACCGTATGCTCGACATGGGGTTCATCCCCGACATCGAGCGCATCTTCAAGCTGACCCCGGCCAGCCGCCAGACCCTGTTCTTCTCGGCCACCATGCCGCCGGAGATCACCCGGCTGACCACCCAATTCCTCAAGGACCCGACCCGCATCGAGGCCTCCCGCCCGGCCACCACCGGCGAGAATATCACTCAATATGTGGCCCGGGTGCCGGTCGGCGAGCCCAAGGCCAAGCGCATGGCGCTGCGGGCCCTGGTCGAGCGGGCCGACGTCAAGAACGGCATCGTCTTCTGCAATCGCAAGACCGAGGTCGACATCGTCGCCAAGTCGCTGAAGGTGCACGGCTTCGACGCCGCGCCGATCCACGGCGACTTGGACCAGAGCGTGCGTACGCGCACCCTGGAGGCGTTCCGCAGCGGCGACCTGCGCTTCCTGGTCGCTTCCGACGTGGCCGCCCGCGGGCTCGACATCCCCGACGTCAGCCACGTGTTCAACTATGACGTGCCGCACCACGCCGAGGACTATGTCCACCGCATCGGCCGCACGGGGCGCGCGGGCAAGAGCGGCCAGACCTTCCTGATCCTCGGGCCGAACGACGCCAAGTCGTACGACAAGGTGCTCAAACTGACCAAGAATGCGCCGGAAGAGATCGTCCTCGACCTCGACTGGAGCCTGGCCGCCGGCGGCGACGAGCGGCGCGAGAAGCCCGGCCGCCGCGGCGAAGGCGGATCGTCCCGCTCGCGCAGCAGCCCCCGCGACCGCGACCGCGAACGGCCCCGCAAGGACCACGGCGAGCGCGCCTCGATGGAGCCCGCCGCTCCCGGCGCTCCCGCCCCGGTCGCCCCTGAGGCGACCGAGACCCGCGCCGAGCCCCCCGCCCGCACCGCGCGCTCGCGCGGGCGCCGCGGCGAGCCCCGTCGGGCGGACGCCGCGAAGCCGGCCGAAACCGCCAGCGAAGCCGTGCAGGCTGCGCCCCGTCAGGAGCCGCGCGCCGAAGCCCGCGAACCGCGTGAGCCCCGGGAGCCTCGCCGCGAGGCCCGATCCCGGCGCGACGAAGCCCGGCGCGACGAAGCCCGGCGCGACGAGCCCCGCCGCGACGAGCCCAGGCGTGAAGATCGCGACGGCGCCGGCGACCGCGCCCGCGGCGGCGTCAAGCAGCCGACCGTGCGCACCGGCGAGGAGCGCGACCGCGCGGTAGTCGGCTTCGGCTCCGACATCCCCGCCTTCCTCCAGCGCGCCCCCGCCCCGCGCAAGGACGCCGACCTGCAGGACTAGCCCGCGGCCCCGCCCCCGCTCCTGGCGGGTCGGGGGCTCTTTCCGCCAAAATATGGCACGCCTTAACCCCGCGTTTGATGTCTTCGGTCTAGCTTGGCTGCGTCGGCGCCCGGTTTGTGGGCGCCAGGGGGATTGCAGATGGCCGTAGACCTCGAGCTCGTCCTTCGGGGCCCCGAAGCCTATCCCTTGGCGCGCAAGGCGCTCGAGGAGATGGACCACCGCCAGGTCTGGCCCACGCCGCTCAACTACGAAATTTGGATCAATTGCGTCGGCGACCCCGCCGGCGCCTTGGCCCAGGAGATCGACCGCCTGGCCAGCCAGGGCGAGCCGATCACCGAGAGTGTCAGCGAGGCCCTGGCCGCCCAATACCTGACCAAGGCGCGACTGTCGGACCAGATCCGCGACGCCGGGGATCAGTTGAGCCGCGAGTTGGACACGGTTTCGCGCGCCATCGACGCGGCCCAGAAGTCCAGCAAGGCCTACGGCCGCACCCTGGCCGGCGCCTCTGAGAAGCTGGCGGCCGACCCGGAGCCCCCGGCGCTCAAGAAGATGGTCGACACCCTGACCGCGGCCACCCGGCGCATCGAGCAGGAGAACAGCTCGCTTGAGCGGCAGCTCAGCGACTCGACCCAGGAGGTGTCGCGTCTGCGCGAACACCTCGAACAGGTGCGCCGCGACGCCATGACCGACGGCCTGACCAACCTGGCCAACCGCAAGGCCTTCGACGAGGCCCTGGCCAAAGCCTGCGTCGCCGCCGACGCCAGCGGCGCCCCGATGACCCTGGCGGTGGTCGATATCGACCACTTCAAGCGCTTCAACGACACCTGGGGCCACCAGACCGGCGACCAGGTCCTGCGCTACGTCGCCAGCGTCATCGGCCGCCTCGGGGACGAGCCCCGCGTGGCCGCACGCTACGGTGGCGAGGAGTTCAACCTGCTGTTCCCCGGCGAGGCCGTCGGCGTCGTGGCCGGCCTCTTGGAGGAAATCCGTCACGAGATCGCCGGGCGCACGCTCAAGCGGCGCTCGACCAACGAGGACCTGGGGGCGGTGACCATCTCCATCGGTGTGGCTCAGCGCTACCCGAAGGAGAGCGCCAGCTCCCTGATCGAACGGGCCGACACGGCGCTCTATTCCTCCAAGCGTTCCGGACGCAACCGGGTCACCAACGCCGAACTGACCCACGCCGCGGCGTAATTCCGGTCGCCCCCGAGCCGGATCCGCCGGACCCGGGGCGCGCGGCCGGGACGATAAGGGAGGTGGCGGGTTCTTCGCCCGTCCGTCATCCTGATCGCATGGACAAGCTGACCCTCGCCTTCGACGGGGCCGTCGCCGTCGTCACCCTGGCCGATCCGGCCACGCTCAATGCCCTGGGGCCGGGCCTATGCGGGGAGTTGGCCGACCTCCTGGCGCGCCTGTCGCAGGGGGAAGGCGGCGCACGCGCGGTGGTTCTGACCGGCGAGGGCCGGGCCTTCTGCTCGGGCGCCAACCTGGGCGACGCCGCCGCGGTGCTGTCGACGCAGGGAGGCGAGCCCGACTTGCAGGGCGTGGTCGAGCGCTTCTACAACCCCCTGGCCGACCGGCTCCGCACCCTGGACCTGCCGCTGGTGGTTGCCATCAACGGCGTCGCCGCCGGGATCGGCTGCTCCTTCGCCCTGATGGGCGACCTGATGGTGATGGCCGACGACGCCGTTCTGGTCCCGGCCTTCCGCCGGGTCGGCCTGGTCCCCGACGGCGGCGGGACCTGGCACCTGCCCCGGCTGGTCGGCCGGGCGCGGGCCATGGAGATGCTGCTCCTGGGCGAGCCGCTGACCGCCGCCAAGGCCCTCGAATGGGGCCTGGTCAACCGCTGTGTTCCCCCAGGGGCGCTGATGCAGACCGCCCTGGCCCTGGCGGCCGATCTCGCCGCCGGCCCCGCCGCCCTGGCCCTGACCCGGCGGCTGGTCTGGGCCGGGCTCGACGCCGACTGGAGCGGCCAGCTCGCCGCCGAGGCCCGCGCCCAGGGGGTCGCCGGCCGCACCGCCGACTTTCGGGAAGGCGTGGCCGCCTTCCTCGAAAAGCGCCCGCCGGCCTTCCGGGGACGGTGAGCGCACCGCCTTCGCGGGGGTGAGCGAAGTCAGGCCTTGACCCCCATTTCACCATTTAGTTATTTAACTGGATGGCTCAATACGACCGCCTCAGCGCCACCCTGTCGGCCCTGGCCGACCCCACCCGCCGGGCGATCCTGGCGCGGCTGGCGCTGGGGGAGACCTCGGTCACCGACCTGGCCGAGCCGTTCGCCATGAGCCTTCCGGCGGTGTCCAAACACCTGAAGGTGCTGGAGCGTGCGGGCCTGATCGCCCGCGGACGCAAGGCCCAATGGCGGCCCTGCCGGCTGGAGGCCGCGCCCCTCGAAGAGATTTCCAGTTGGCTTGAGCACTACCGCCGGTTCTGGGACCAGAGCCTGGACCGGCTGGCCGACTATCTCGAAGCCCGGAAGGACGAGAGCGATGGCGAACGCCCCTGAGATTCACGAACGCGCCGAACTCACCCAGGTGCGGGTCCTCGATGCGCCGCGGGACGTCGTATTCAGAGCCTGGACGGCCCCGGCGCAGATGGCGGCGTGGTGGGGACCCAAGGGCTTCAGCGCCCCGGTCTGCGAGATGGACGCGCGTCCGGGCGGCCGCATCTTCATCCTCATGCGGGGCCCCGACGGGGAGGACCATCCCATGGCCGGGCGTTTCGAAGAGGTCGCACCGCCGGACCGGCTGGTCTTCACCGGCTGGCCCGAGGACGGCCAGGGGAACCGTTATGCCGAGAACCACGTCACCGTCACCTTCGAGGACGAGCCGGGCGGCAAGACCAGGATGACGGTCGTATCCCACGCCGTCGCCTTCGTCCCCATGGGCGGCGCGCTGGGCAAGGAGATGGATCGGGGCTGGAACGAGAGCTATCTCCGTCTCGACGCGCTGTTGATGAAGGACAAGAGATGAGACGGTTGCTGATCGCGGGCGCCCTGGCGCTCGGCGCCTGTTCCCCCGAAGAGGCCAAGGCCCCGGGCCCGGTCCCCGCCCCCGCTCCCGCCGCGATCAAGCCCGCGGCGACCGACGTTCCCGCCGGCGCCTACCGCCTCGACAAGGCCCACGCGAGCCTCAACTTCCGCGTCGACCACATGGGCATGTCGCACTGGACCGCCCGCTTCACGCGGTTCGACGCCACCCTCGACCTCGATCCTAAGGACCCGGCCAAGTCCTCGGTGACGGCCACTATCGACCCGGCCTCGCTGCAGACCAACTACCCCGATCCCAAGACGCTCGACTTCGACAGCCAAATCGAAGGCAAGGAGTTCCTAGACGCGCCGAAGTTCCCGCAGATGACCTACCGTTCCACCCAGGTGCAACTGACCGGGCCCAATACGGCGCGGATCACCGGCGACCTCACCTTGCACGGGGTGACCAAGCCGGTGGTGCTGGAGGCGACCTTCAACGGCGGTTACGCCAAGAACGCCGTCGATCCGTCCGGCTCCCGCGTCGGCCTCTCGGCCCACGGAACCCTGAACCGCTCGGCGTTCGGCATAGGTTTCGGCGTCCCCGCCCCCGGCACGACCATGGGGGTCGGCGACGCGGTGGAGGTCGTCATCGAAGCCGAGTTCACCCGGCCGGCCGGGAAATAGATGACAAATCACCCGATGAATCGGCCGGTTAACCCTTGCTCTTAAGGCCGCGTCTACCCCTTGCGCCCAATTTCGCAAGGCACAGGAGAGCACGCCATGGTTGCAGGACGGTCCTCAGACGAACCCGGAAACCGCCGGCCCTGGCCGCCCCTGCGGCTGGCGGCATGGACGGCGCTGTTCATCGCCATCCTGGGCTGGTCGTCCCTGCTCCAGCCTCCGCCCCAGGCGGAAGTGCTGCCCTGGACCGGGACGGTGTTGGCCTAAGCGCGGTCTTGTCGCCCGGGGCGGTTGGCCCTATGGCGGGGCCATGCTCGAACATCTGAAGGCGAACAACCGGGCTTGGGCGGAGCGGATGGAAGCCGCGGACCCGGGATTCTTCCGCCGGCTGGAGAACCAGCAGACGCCGCAATACCTGTGGATCGGCTGCTCCGACAGCCGGGTGCCGGCCAACGAGATCGTCGACCTCGACCCCGGCGAGCTGTTCGTCCACCGCAACGTCGCCAACCTCGCCCCGCCCCAGGACGCCAATTACCTGTCGGTGCTGCAGTTCGCGGTCGACGTGCTGAAGGTCAGGCACATCATGGTGGTGGGCCATTACGGCTGCGGCGGCGTAGCCGCGGCGGTCGACGGCAAGCGGCGCGGCCTGGTCGACCACTGGCTGCACCCCATCCGCGAAGTCCATCACCAGCACCGCCACGAGTTGGAGGCAATTCCGGTCGAGCGCGACCGCCTCGACCGCCTCTGCGAACTTAACGTGATCCGCCAGGTGAAGAACGTCGCCTCGGACGTGTTCGTCCAGGACGCCTGGGCCCGGGGTCAGGCGCTGTGCGTCCACGGCTGGGTCTATTCCCTCCACACCGGCCTGGTGAACGACCTGACCGTGACCGTCGGCGGCCACGAAGACCTGGCGCAGCTGGACTGAGCCGTCACCACACTAGGGGGATCAGCGCCCACCGACCGCGGCGGTAGGCGTCGAAGGCCGGCCCGAAGCGCCGCTGCAGCGCCGCCTCCTCGACGGCGATGCGGCGCACGAAGCCGACCAGCGGAATCAGCACGACCAGGGCCAGCCCCGGCCAGCTTCCCAGGGCCACGCCCAGGCCGACCAGGGTCAGCACCGAGCCGGTGTAGGCGGGATTGCGCAGGCGGGCGTAGGGGCCGGTCGTGACCAATGTGTGGTCGTCGAGCACCTGGACCGAGGTGCGGAAGAACCGGCCCAGGGTCGCCACCGCCCACCATCGCAAGGCCATCCCGGCCCACATCGTCGCCAGACCGGCGCCGAACACCACCCGCGGATCGAAGCCGATGCGGCCCCAGGCCAGCCGGTTGGCGCAGGTGAAGCCGGCGACCAGTCCCACGGCGTAGGTCGCGAAGATGAAGCGCCGGCTGCCCCGGTCCTCGGCCTCGCCGGTGGCGGCGCGCCGGTCGCGCAACAGGATGAAGACCTCCGAGCCGATCCAGACCGCATAGCTGGTCCAGAACAGGACCTGCCAGGTCGGGCCGCGGGCGTAGAGGGACAGGATGTGGGGCATGGGTCGATCATACCCCAATCGTCGCCGATGCAGACCCCGCCCGCTTGACGCCGCCCGATGGCCCGCCGACTCTGCGCGCACACGGGAGGACTGCGCCTATGATCGGGATCCGGACCGCGGCCGGCCGGCTGCTGCTGACCGCAGGCCTGGTGTTCGCCGCGGGGGCCGCCCGCGCCGAGACCATCCTGTTCGTCGGCAACAGCTTCACCTACGGAGCCTACTCGCCGGTGTGGAAATACCGGGCCGGGACGGTCGTCGACCTGAACGGGACCGGCGTCGGCGGCGTGCCCGCCCTGTTCAAGGTCTTCACCCAGCAGGCGGGGCTGGATTACGCCGTCAGCCTGGAGACGGTGGGCGGCGCCGACCTGGCCCTCCACATGCGCGAGAAGGCGGCGCTGATCGACCGCAGCTGGGACCATGTCGTCGCCCACGGCTACAGCACCCTTGACCAGGCCCGTCCCGGCGACCCGGCCGCCTTGGTGCGCGACGCGCCCCTGTTCGCCAAGCTGATGCATGACAAGAACCCCAGGGTCGAGGTGCGCCTGGTCGCGACATGGTCGCGCGCCGACCAAGTCTATACCGAAACCGGCCACTGGCGCGGCCAGCCGGTGGCGGCGATGGCCCGCGACAACCGCGCCGCCAACGACCGGGCGGCGGCCGGCTCGCCCCTGATCCGGGGCGTCATCCCGGTGGGCGACGCCTGGAACCGGGCCCTCGCCACCGGCTTCGCCGACCCCGATCCTTATGACGGGATCGAGGCGGGCAAGGTCGACCTGTGGACCTGGGACAACTACCACGCCTCCAGCTTCGGCTATTACCTGGAGGCGCTGATGGACTTCGGCGCCGTCACCGGCCGCGACCCCCTGTCGCTCGGTCCCGGCGAGGTCGCCGCCGCCGAACTGGGTCTGTCCCCGGCCCAGGCCACCGCCCTGCAGCAGATCGCCCACGACGAACTGGCGGCCCACGCGGCGGGGCGGCCCTAGGGATAGGCGGCGGCGCCCTGTGCGTTACGCGAGGAGGGCCCGACAGCCTCGCCGCCGCACCGGCGGAGGGAGAACTCCATGACCGTGATTTCCAGCCAATCCCTCGCCGACTTCATCGACGCCGTGGCGGCCGACCGCCCGGCGCCGGGGGCGGGCGCGGCGGCGGCGGTGTGCCTGGCCCTGGCCGCCGGCTGCGCGGCCAAGGCCTTGCGCATCAGCGCCCGGCATCGGGGCGGCGACGACGCGCTCGCGGCCGCAGCGGACCGGGTGCAAGCCCTGGCCCGCGCCGCCCTGGACGGTGCCGACCGCGACGCCGCGGACTTCACCGCCCTGCTGCACGCCCATCCCGGCGACCACGACCCGGAGCGCGCCCTGCAGGCCGACGGCCAAGCCCTGCTGGCCCTGGCGACGGAGATGCGCCGGCTCGTCCACCGGCACCAATCCGCGGTGATCGCGACCCTGGCGGGCGACCTGGACGCGGCCGTGGCCCTGTCCCACGCCGCCGAGCAGGTGCAGCGGCGCAACCTGGCGGAGATGGGCTAGGCTGCCAGCCCCTTGACGGTTGACGAATCCATCACCGCTTGACGGAACGACCGCGGTGTCGGCCCAATGGGGTCTGCGGGGCCCGGTAGCCGGTCTTAGGCTCATGAAGCGAAACCCACTCTATGGCGGCGCCAAGCCCCCCCACGGGTCCGAGCGCGGCGCCGAGGACACGTCCCAGCCGCCCCTGCGGCGACGGCTGGCCGCGCGCTGGCGCAGCTTCCACAAGGCCCATGAGCGGGCGGTGATCGCCGCCGGATGCGGCCTCGCGGCCGTGGCCGCGTTCGGGGCCTACATCGCCGTCAACCCGCCGGCCCACCGCGTCACCCAGGCCGAGATCGACGCGGCGGTGGCCTACGCCCTGAAGCACCGGCCCGTTCCGCCCTCCACCGCCAGCGTCGCGGCCGAGACCGTGCGTCCCTCGGTGGTGCGGGTCACCGGCTACGACACAGACAAGCCGGCGCCCGAGATGGACGCCAAGGCCGTCCCCGGCGTGCCCAAGGGCGCCCAGCCGCTCGGCCCCGACACCGGCGAGGAGGCGGTGTCGGTCGGTTCGGGCGTGGTGATCGACGAGCGCGGCACCATCCTGACCAATCTTCACGTGGCCGCCTCGGCCAAGCGGCTGAAGGTGACCTTCGCCAACGGCGAGGAGTCCGACGCCTACATCGTCGGAGCCCAGCCCCAGGACGACCTGGCGGTGATCCGGGCCACGGTGGTCCCCGACGACCTCAAGCCCGCCACCCTGGTCTCCACCCGCGGCATGAAGCCCGGCGACGAGGTGGTGGCGGTGGGCTTTCCCTTCGCCATCGGGCCCTCGGTGTCGGCCGGCGTGGTCTCGGGCCTCAAGCGATCCTGGGCGACCAAGGACCCCAAGACCGGCGAGGCCCCACAAGCCGGCGAGGGAAGAGAGGGCGGCCAGAACCTGATCCAGTTCGACGCGGCGGCCAATCCGGGCAATTCGGGCGGCCCCCTGGTCAACCGGAACGGCGAAGTGGTGGGGATCGTCACCGGCATCCTCAACCCCACCAAACAGCGCGTCTTCATCGGCATAGGCTTCGCGGTGCCGATCGAGAACGCGGCCGCGGCGGCCGGCCAGTCGCCCTTCTAGCCAACGGAACCCGGATCGATGGCGACCAGCAACGGCGCGGACATGAGCGAAACGGACGTCGCCGCCCTGATGCAGCGGGTGCTCTACGAGATCAAGAAGGTGGTGGTCGGCCAGGACCACTTCCTCGAGCGTGTGCTGGTCGC
Source organism: Caulobacteraceae bacterium (assembly GCA_035493215.1). Lineage (GTDB taxonomy): Bacteria > Pseudomonadota > Alphaproteobacteria > Caulobacterales > Caulobacteraceae > NCED01. Next base: position 12,908 of record DATJIO010000043.1, on the reverse strand, counting down.
GATCCTCTCGGGCGGACACCTGCTGGTCGAAGGCGTGCCGGGGCTGGCCAAGACCCTGACGGTCAACACCCTGGCCCGGACCATCTCCGGCAGTTTCAAGCGCATCCAGTTCACCCCCGACCTGGTGCCGGCCGATCTGATCGGCACGCGGGTCTACAACCAGCGCACCGGCGACTTCTCCACCACTCTGGGGCCGGTGTTCTGCAACCTGCTGCTGGCCGACGAGATCAACCGCGCGCCCGCCAAGGTGCAGAGCGCCCTGCTCGAGGTGATGCAGGAGCACCAGGTCACCATCGCCGGCGAGACCCACAAGGTGCCCGAACCGTTCCTAATCCTGGCCACCCAGAACCCGATCGAGACCGAAGGCACCTATCCCCTGCCCGAGGCCCAGGTCGACCGCTTCATGATGAAGGTCCTGGTCGGCTATCCGAGCGAGGAGGAGGAGTTCGTCATCGTCGAGCGGGTGACGGGGTTCATGGCCACCGTCGCCGCGGTGGCCACCACCGACCAGCTCATGGCCCTGCAGCGCGAGTGCCGCAACGCCTACGTCGACCCGGCTCTGATCACCTATGCGGTCAAGCTGGTGGCCGCCACCCGCGATCCCGCCCGCGCCGGCATGGGTGAGATGGGCCGCCACATCCTCTATGGGGCCAGCCCGCGGGCGACCATCCACCTGATCGAGGGCGCGCGGGCCTTGGCCTTCCTGCGCGGGCGCGACTACGTCCTGCCCGAGGACGTGGTCGACATCGCGCCCGACGTCCTGCGCCACCGCATCGTCCTGTCCTACGAAGCCCTGACCGACCGGGTCACCGCCGACAAGATCGTGCAACAGATCATGCGGCGGATCGCGGCCCCGCCCAAGCCCATGGAAACCCATGTCCGAGTCGCTGCGGAATCCTGAGCAGATCCTGCGAAGGCTGGACTGGACCGTCCTGCGCAAGCTCGACGGCGTCCTGCAGGGCGACTACCGCACCCTGTTCCGGGGCGCCGGGCTCGACCTGGCCGACCTGCGCGAATACCAGCTCACCGACGACGCCCGCCACATCGACTGGAACGTCACCGCGCGGATGGACACCCCCTATGTGCGCGAGCACAACGAGGACCGCGAGATCACCGCCTGGTTCCTGCTCGACCTCAGCCCCTCGGTGGATTTCGGCTCCAACGCCGTCAAGAAGCGCCAGGTCCTGATCGAGTTCACCGCCGTCCTGGCGCGGCTCCTGACCCGCTCCGGCAACCGGGTCGGGGCGGTGTTCTACGGCGGCGGGGTCGACACTGTGATCCCCCCGCGCGGCGGGCGTCGCCACGTGCTGCACATCATGGACTCCCTGCTGGCCCGCCCGGAGATGAAGACAGCGCGGACCACCGACCTGCACGAGTTCCTGCGCGCCGGCTTCGACCTGGTCCGCCGCCGCTCGCTGCTGTTCGTGATCTCCGACTTCATCTCCACCCCCGGCTGGGAAGAGGCGCTGTCGCTGCTGTCGCGCCGCCACGAGCTGCTGGCGGTGCGGTTGTTCGACCCCCTGGAAATGGCCCTGCCCGACCTGGGGCTGATCCCGCTGCAGGACGCCGAGACCGGCGAGCAGATTTGGGTCGATACCCACGACAAGGGCTTCCGCAAGCGCTTCGCCGCCGCCGCGCAGCAGCGAGAGCACGACCTGCGCGACGCCCTGCAGCGGGCCGGGGTGGACGCCCTGGAGCTGTCCACCGACGACGACATCGCCGACTCGATCCTGCGCTTTTGCCAGTTGCGCAAGCAGCGCGACCGGCTGGCGTCGGGCGCCGACGCGCGAGTCCATTTCGGCCCGAGCCTGTGAGGGGCGAGCCCATGAGAGAACGGCCATGACGTTCATCTGGATGGAGATGCTCTGGCTCCTGCTGCTGGTCCCGGTGCTGGTGGCGGCCTACCTGTTCCTGCTGCGGCGCAAGAAGGCCATGGCCGTGCGCTACGCCAACCTGGCCATGGTCAAGCAGGCCATGGGCCCTGGCTCGTTCCGCCGCCACATCCCGCCCCTGCTGTTCTTGGCCTCGATCACCCTGATGCTCCTGGCCACGGCCCGGCCGGCGGCGGTGATCACCCTGGCCTCGCAGCGGGCCATGGTGCTGCTGACCATGGACCTGTCGGGCTCGATGCGCGCCGCCGACGTCGACCCCAGCCGCATCGTCGCCGCCCAGAAGGCGGCCAAGGAGTTCATCAAGGGCCAGCCCCGCGACGTGCGCATCGGCATCGTCGGCTTCGCCGGCTCGGCCCTGCTGGTCCAGGCGCCGACCACCAACAAGGACGACCTCGACGCCGCCATCGACCGCTTCGAGCTGCAGCGCGGCACGGCCATGGGCTCGGGCATCCTGGTCTCGCTGCAGACCATCTTTCCGCAGGAGACCTTCGAGCTGCCCGGCTTCGGCGGCCAGGGTTTCGGCGGCGGCGGCGGCTTCGGTGGCGATCCCTATCCCGGCGCCGCGCCCCTGGGGGACGCCACCCCCAAACCGGCCAAGAAGCCGCCCCCGGCCCCCGTGCCGCCGGGCTCCTACCCCTCGGCCCTGATCATCGTCATGACCGACGGCCAGACCACCACCGGGCCCGACCCGGTAGAGGCCGCGCGGATGGCCGCCAACCACGGGGTGCGGGTGTTCACCGTCGGCTTCGGCTCGACCGACGGCGAGGTGGTCGGCTTCGGCGGCCGCTACATGCGCGCCCAGCTCGATGAGGAGGGGCTGAAGCAGGTCGCCGACATGACCAAGGGCCAGTACTTCCGCGCCACCACCGCCGCGGAGCTGAAGAAGATTTACGAGGGCCTGAACACCAAGCTGATCAAGGAGCGCAAGGAGACCGAGATCACCGCCCTGTTCGCGGCGGTGGCGGCCAGCCTGGCCATCCTGGCGGCGGGGCTGTCGATGCTGTGGTTCAACCGGATTTTGTGAGCGCGGTGGAGCGCCCCCCTTTCTGACCCTTACCCCTTCGCCGCTTCCTCCAGCTTGGCGATGTCGATCTTGACCATCTTCATCATGGCGGCGAACACCCGGGCGGCCTTTGCCTGGTCGGGGTCGGTGGTGAGTTCGATCAGGCGGTCGGGGGTCACCTGCCAGGACAGGCCGTACCTGTCCCACAGCCAGCCGCACTGGGACGGCTTGCCGCCCCCCGCGATGAGCTTGTCCCAGTAGTAATCGACCTCGGCCTGGTCCTTGCAGCCGATCACGAAGGACACCGCCTCGGTGAACTTGAAGTGCGGCCCCCCGTTGATCGCGCTGAAGTCCTGGCCGTTCAGGGTGAAGGCCACGGTCATCACGCTGCCCGGCGTCCCGGGGCCGGTCTCGGGGTAGCGGGCGACCTTGCCCATCTTCGAATTCGGGAACACGGAGACGTAGAAATTCGCCGCCTCTTCGGCCTGGGAGTCGAACCACAGGAACGGGGTGATCTTCTGCATCGGGCTCTCCTTCGCGTTAGGACCATAGGACGATGGGACGGCGGCGGTTCCGACAGCGACGCGGATTTTTCCGTCCTGGGCGCTCCATTGGCGCCGGCGCCGCGCGGGCCTATTTCAACAGGGCGCGAACCCTCGCCATAGGAGCCGCCTTTGTCCCTGTCCCTCTACGACGCCTCGATCCCGGCCTATCTGCGGATGCTGAAGAATCTGTCGGCCATGCTCGACAAGGGCGAGGCCTACGCCAAGGACAACGGGATCGCCCTATCGACCCTGGTGCAGGCCAGGCTGGCCCCCGACATGGGCGACCTCGCCCGCCAGGTCCAGTTCGCCAGCGACTCCGCCAAGGGCGGCGCGGCCCGCCTGGCTGGGCTGGAGCCCCCCGCCATGCCCGACACCGAGACCACCCTGCCCGAGCTAAAGGACCGCATCGCCAGGACCGTCGCCTTCGTCGAGACGGTCAAGCGCGAACAGGTCGACGGCCAGGAGGGGCGCGAGATCGTGTTGAAGTTCCCCGGCCGGACCATGACCTTCACCGGCGCCGACTTCCTGCTCGGCTTCTCGATGCCCAACTTCCTGTTCCACGTCACCACCGCTTACGATGTCCTGCGCAGCCAGGGCGTGCCCTTGCAGAAGATGGACTACCTGATGGGCGCCAATGTGAAGGTGACCATGGACGCGCCTGCCGCATGACCCGTCGGCGGGCCTGGCTGGCGATCGCGGGACTGGCGGCGTCCGCGCCGCCGGCCTGGGCGCACCATTCCCTGGTCCACTACGACGAAGGCCGCCCTGTCGACCTGACCGGCGAGGTGGTCGAGTTCAGCTTCACCAACCCCCATCCCTACATCGTCCTGGCCGTAAAGCCGGCGTCGGGGGCGCCCCTGACCTGGCGGCTGGAGATGGACAACCTGTTCGAACTGGCCGAGGTGGGCGTCAAGCGCGACACCCTCAAGCCCCACGACCTGGTGGTGGTCCGGGGCGACCCGGACCGCGGCGGGGACCGCTCCCTATACCTGCGCCGGCTCGAACGCCGCAGCGACGGGCTGCTCTACGAACAGGTGGGGATGAGCCCGCGGCTGACCCTCGGCGCGAAATGACGGCCGAAGGCCCGCCGGATCGCTCCGGCGGGCCCAGGAAACGCGTCGATCGAACAGGACTAGTAGGCCCGGCCGTTGTTCTGCCGGCGCCACTGGATGTTGTCGTTGACGAGGTCGAGCTTGGCCTGGAGCCGCACCTCGACTCGGTCGTCGAGCTGGCCCTGGTAGTGACGCTGGCCGCGCTCCTCCAGCCGCAGGGCGTTGAGCGAGCGGAGCACACGGTTGGCCTCGTCGCGCGAGAGCGTGCCGTTGGTCTGGCCACGACGGACACGCTGGTCGAGCCAGGCCACCCGCTGGCGGACACCGTCGGGGGCGCCTCTCCAGACCGTATCGTCGTAGCGGCGGTCGTCGCGGGCGTTGGCGCGGTTGTCGGCGCGGTCGGCGCGGTCATTGGCGGCCGCGGCGCGGGCGTCGGCGGCGTCGGCGCGGCGGGTCTCGGCGGCCAGCTGCGTGCCCATCCAGCGTCCTTGCGGGTCGTAGTAGCCCGTCACCTGGCCGGCTCTCCAGCGGCCGTTCTCGTCGTAATAGCCGGTCTGGGCGTCGGCGACCCACACGCCGTTGGCGTCGCGGCGACCGTTGGCCTCCCCCGGCATCCAGCGGCCGTTGGCGTCATAGCGGCCGATCGCGGCGCCGGCGACCCAGCGGCCGTTGGCGTCGTAGTGGCCCGGGGCGTAGCCGCCGACGAGCTGGCCGTTCTGGTCGTAGTAGCTGGTGGCCGCGACGGGAACATAGCGGTTCTGGCCGTCATAATAGCCGTTCGGCGCGCCCTGGATCCAGGTCCCGTTGCGGTCGAAGTAGCCCTGGGCCTGGGCGCGGTCGACGCCGGTCGCGTGCCAGATGTTGTTGCTGTCGTAATAGCCATAGGCGTGGGCGCAGTCGGCGTCCGGCTTGGTCACCTGGTTGCCGATCACCGCGCCGCCGACGCCGCCGATGATGGTTCCGGCGGTGCGGTCGCCACGGCCGGCGATGGCGTTGCCCAGCAGGGCGCCGACGCCGGCGCCGACGACGGTGCCGGCCACGCGGGCGCCGCTCTGCTGCTCGCAGCTTTGTTGGGCCAGGGCGAAAGTCGGGATCAGGGCCGCCGCGGCGATGCCGGCGACGAACAGGTGTTTGCACATGGAATGAGGCTCCTGGGAAAGACTGGTCGCCCTTCCCTTACCGGCCATAACGCGGCTCCGGAGCTTAGGTTCCAGTCGATACGGAATATCACCTATATTCTACGCTCATGTTTTCCTGTTATTTGGCCTCGCTCTATTTCTGATTGCTATTCACTTGTTGTTCAGACACCGAAGCGGCGCGGCAATGCAATAGCCGGGGCCGCAATTGGGGTGCGGCGGCTTCGCCCTTCGACAAGAACGGTTGATTTGCCCCGCGATGGGCGTGAACCTCGGCAAGACGGACGCAGAGCCGTCGACCAAGGAGAAAAAACATGCGGAGGACTATCCTGAGGGGCGCCGTCGGCGCCGCGCTCATCGCCGGCATGGCGCCCGGCGCGGCCCCGGCCCAGACCCCCGAGCCCATCTACCAGGGGCTCCTGAAGATCGGCCAGATCGTCGACCCGGCCTGCACCGCCAAGCTGTACCGCCCGATGATGCCGGCCGCCGACTACAACACCTGGTGGGCGCCAGGCGCGCCCGCCCCCGACCCGTCGAAAGCCAAGCTGTATCCGGGAGTGACCATCACCCGCGACCAGAAGTTCGGCCCCAATCCCAAGGACGTGGTCGACATCTTCGTCGCCGACCGCGGCGGGGAGAAGCGCCCGGTGTTCATCTGGGTGCCTGGGGGCGGCGGCAACAAGATCGAGCAGCAGGTCCGCGAGGGCAACGCCTTCTACGACAACATCGGCCGCTGGGGGACGAAGAACGGCTTCGTGGTGGTGACGGTCCAGCGCCACCCCGGCCAGAACTGGGACGACGGCGGGCGCGACATCGCCGCGGCGGTCGACTGGGTCAAGGCCAACATCGGCAAGTACCACGGCGACGGGACCAACATCGTCATGGCCGCCCACTCGGCCGGGACCGGCCCGACCGGCGTCTACGTCGGCCACCCCGAGCGCTGGCCCAATGGGGTGCAGGTCAAGGGCATGATCTACATGTCCGGCGGCCCGATCCCGACCATCCTGCCGGGCGCCCCCGGCAATGCGGCGGTTGCGGGCGCCCCGCGGCCCGGCGCGGCCTGCGGCTCCACCGCCGCCCAGAACGGAACCGAGGGGGCGATCTCCGGCCCCAGCGGCGCTACGCCTCCCCCCGCGGGCGGCGGTCAGGGCGGACCGGGCGGTCCCGGCGGCCCGCCGCAGCTCACGCCCGAGCAGCGGGCGGAACGGGACAACCTGCCCGGCTTCAAGAAGACCAATGTGAAGATCATGCTGGTCCGCGCCGAGCTGGACCCCAACGTCATGGGCGACATGACCCCCGCCGACAAGGCGGTCCACGACACCCTGTGCGCCCTGGACGGCCCGAACGCCAAGGACGGCGAGGGCCACTGCCCCGTCATGCTGTACGGCAAGCGCCTCAGCCACATGGGCGAGGTGTTCTCGTTCGACACCCCCGACACCACCGTCTCGGGCCCGGTTCTGGCGTTCGCCAGGAAGGTGACGAAATAGGTAGCCCCGCGGGGTGGGGGCCGTGTCTCCCACCCCGCGGCGGCCTCGCGCCCTTAGCCCGCCGGACGCGGGGCCGGGGGCGGGGCGGTCGGGTCGACCGAGCCCAGGCCGACGACTTCGCCGCTGGCCAGGACGTGGCCGGCGAGCGCCGCCTTCAACGCGCCCCAGGTCATGGCCGGGTCCGCCGGAAGGGTGGTGTCCAGGGCGTAGACCTGCAGGTGGTAGCGGTGCTTGGGCCCCGGCGGCGTGCGCGGGCCCATATAGGCCTGGGCGGCGCCGCGGATGTTGGGGCCGTAGGACGCCCCGGCCGGCAAGCCGCTCATGGCGGCGTCCAGTTTGGTCACGGTCGCAGGGATGTTGTAGGCGGTCCAGTGCAGGATGGCGTCGCCTTCGCGGACCCCGTCGGTGTCCTGCATGATCACGGCATAGGACTTGGTCCCGGCCGGGCCGGCGCTCCAGGCCAGGCCCGGGAAGACGTTGCCGCGGTACTGGGTGTTCTCGTAGGGGATGTCGGCGCCGTTGGCGAAGGCAGGGCTGGTGACGGTGAGCTTGGCCCCGCCCTTGGCCGGAACCAGCGTGTAGACCAGATAGCCGGCGCCGGCCTCGGTGGCGGGGGGCGGCGGCGACTGGGCGAGCGCCGCGGAGGCGGAGGCTGCGAGGGCGGCCGCGGCGATCAGCCCGGCGGCGGACTTGGACAGTGTCATGAACGCTTCCTTCTGGAGGCCGGTCTTCGGCCGGGCGGCATTGTGCATGGACGCGCCAAGACGCCAAGCGGGGCCGCGGCGGCCGCGCATCCAGGACCCAGGGATAAGGTCGATTCAGCCTTCGGGAGGGGTGGACCTGCCGGGAGGGCCTCTCCCGCTAGCCCGGGCCGTTGCCCCGACGACGCGCGGCGGCAAATTCCGCGAGCCCCTACCGGAAAATATCCAGCACGTCCTTCGGCACGTTGCTCGTCTCCGGCTTATCCCAGCCCTTCTCGAACCACTGCTCCCAGTTCTGCGCCCAGGGCCGGCCGTAGTAGTCGATGAAGCGAGGGTCGGCCTTGGTGGTCTGGGTGGGGCGGCCGTTGGTGTTGCGCAGGTTGCTCAGGCACTCGATGTAGGTGAAGCGCTCCTGCGGGTCGTCGAGCGGCAGCCGCTTGAGGAAGCGGAAGCTGGCGTGCAGCGGCGCCACGAAGGCGTCGGGGTCGTAGAAGGTCGTCTCGTGGTCGAGGCCGATGAACTTGCCCGCCGCGTCGCGGGCGGGCTTGAACGTCTCGATCGTCTCCATCTTGCCGCTGAACTCGATCATCGAGTGCGACAGGGTCCAGGGCTGCACGTTGGCGGTCCAGGCCACCAGGGTCTCGCCGTCCCAGAATCCCACCGTCTCGCCGTACCACTGCGGCACCTTCTGCGCGTGCTCGCGGCCGATCAGCACCTGGCGGAGGAAGTTGGCGGCGATGCCCGATAGGAACTGAACCTGGCTGGGGCTCGTCGACAGCTGGAAGCCGCCGCGGGCGCCCTGGCTGGCCTGGGCCCACCAGCGCAGGAAGCCCTCCGGGTAGCAGAACGAGGCCTCCCACTGCGGGTCGTTGTCGACCGCCTCGTGGTAGTTCATCTGCACCATGCGCCGGCGGTACTCGGGCGTCAGCAGCGACAGGATGGTGGGGGTCTGGTTGCGCGTGCCCCACAGCCATTCCGAACCGTCGTCGTACTGGGCGGGCTTGGCGGTGTAGCCGCTCCATTCGCGCTCGTACCAGCCGTCCCAGTCCGGCAGGGTCGCGCGGGTGTAGACGGTCGGACCGCCGCGGGCCTTGGCCTGGGCCATCAGGGCCGCGTAATGCGCCTTGGCCGTCTTGTAGGGATAGGCGCTGAGGATCTTGACCTTGGGGTAGTCGGCCTTGCAGTCGCCCCAGGCGGCCGAAAGGGGCGGGGCGGCGCCGATGCGGTTGGCGGTCCAGATGTCGCTGAGCTGGCGCGGGGTGTTGCAGCGGAAGTACCGCTGGTCCGACCACAGGGCCTCGTCCTTGTAGAAGTTCTTGGACGAGAACAGGTCGAGCGGCAGGGCGGTCATCCCCGCCGGCGGCCCGGCGAAGGTCGGGGTGTTCTGGCCGCCGACCCCGGCGAAGCGCTGGCCGTCGGTCCCCGCCGGCCGCGGTTCGGGCCGCCCCTGCTGGATCTGCGCCGAGGCCGGCTCGACCAAGGCCGCGACGAGGCCGGCCGCGAGGACCAGGCCGGCGGCCAGGCGGCGCCACGGCTTCATCAGCGCACGCCGTCCGGCAGGGCGAACACGAAGATGTTGTTGTCGACGCGGCTCTTGATCTCAGGCGTCAGGGACAGCAGGCCCACCGGGTTCGAGGCGCCGGTGGAGGCCACCACGTATTGCTTGCCGTTCACCGCATAGGTGATGGGGAAACCGCTGACCGCCGAGCCGAGGTTGACCTCCCACACCACCTTGCCGGTCTTGTGGTCCAGCGCCTTGAAGCGCCCGGCCAGGTCGCCCACGAAGATTAGCCCGCCGCCGGTGGCCACCAGCGACAGCACCCCGGCCCGCTGGTCGTGCTTCCAGGCCAGCTTGCCGGTGGCGGCCGAATAGGCCTGGATCGTCCCCAGGTTGGTCTCCCCCGGCGCCATCTCGGTTTCGCCGCGGATGCCGTAGGCCGAGGCCAGGCTGGGCCGGTCGAGGACGGCGGTCATGTTCTGGCAGGTGTTCTGCATCGGGAAGTACATCAGCCCCGTCATGGGGCTGAAGGCGCCGGCCGGCCAATTGCGGCCCCCCGCCGGGGTCGGGCAGATGAAGCGGGTGTCGCCGACCTTGTTGAACAGGACGTCGGGGTTGACGGTGACCTTGCCGGTGGCGCCGTCGATCGACTGCACCATGTTCTGGCGGATGGTGGCGCGGCCCCACAGGAACTCGCCGGTCTTGGCGTCCAGGGTGTAGATCACGCCGGTCTTGCCGGGGATGCCGGTGATGACCCGGCGCTTCTCGCCCGGCTTCAGGCGCGGGTTGATCCAGGTCACTTCCTTGGGGTCGGGGGCGACCGCCGTGTCGACGATCATCCGCTCCATGGTGTGGTCCATGTCCCAGTTGTCGACCACGTGCTGGTAGTACCAGGCCAGCTTGCCGGTGGTGGCGTCGATGGCCAGGGTGGAGTTGTTGTAGAGGTACTGCTTGTCGTTGCCGTCCAGGGCGAACTTCGGCGCCGGCGAGGTCACCGAGGTGCCGACGTAGACCAGATTGGTGTCCGGGTCGAAGCTGGGGGTCATCCAGGCGCCGACGTGCCAGCGCTGCTCGTAGGGCACCTTGCCCCAGCTGTCGTAGCCGGGCTCGCCGGGCTGGGGCACGGTGTGGAAACGCCACAGCTCCTTGCCGGTGCGGGCGTCATAGGCGGTGATCACGCAGGCCAGGGGCCCGCCGCGGGGGTCGCAGCCGCGGGTGGAGATGACCTTGCCGCCGGCCACGATCGGTCCGGCGCTCTGCAGGGCCGGGTGCTCGCGGTAGTCGGCGAAGGCGGTCTCCCACACCAACTTGCCGGTCTTGGCGTCCAGCGCGACGACGTGGTCGTCGACGCTGTTGGAGATGATCAGGTTCTCCCAGATCGCAATCGAGCGGTGGTCGTCGATGTTGCGGATGAAGTTCCTGATGTCGCCGGGGATGGCCCGCTTGTACTCCCACAACAGGTCGCCGGTGCGGGCGTCGACGGCCATGATGGCGTCGGTGGGCTCGGGGAAATACATGATCCCGTCATGGACCAGGGGCGTGCCCTCCTGGCGCCCGGCGGTGGTCCCGCGCGACCACACCAGCTGCAGGTTCTTGACGTTGCCGACGTTGACCTGGTCCAGCGGGCTGTAGCCCCAGGCCGCGAAGTTGCGCCGCCACATCAACCACTCGCCGGGAGGCGGCGCCTTGAGCATGGCGTCGGTCACCGGGCTGGTGTCCTTGGTCGGGCCGCCGGTCAGGCTGTTGGTCTGGATCGGCCGCGGCGGGGCGCCGGGGGCCGCGGCCGGGGGCGGGGGCGGCGCGGGCGGCTCGTCCTGGGCCAGGGCGAGCGCAGGGGCGAGGGCCAGGGCCGCAAGGGCGCCGAGCGAGAACCGGATCATGGGCATCCCTATGGTAGGCGGTGTTTTGTTGAGGCTACCTCACAATGAGGGCGCCACACCATACCAATGGAGTCGCACGCAGGGCCGGCGCCCCTACTCCGCTGCCGCCGCCGGGATGATCGTCACGCTCTCGCCGCAGCCGCAGGCGTCGGTCTGGTTGGGATTGCGGAACACGAACTTGGCCGCCAACCGGCTGGTCTCGTAGTCGATCTCGGTGCCGATCAGGAACAGGATGGCCTTGGGGTCGACCAGTATGGTCACGCCCTAGTCCTCGACCACCTCGTCCAGAGGCGCCGCGGCCTCGGCATACTCCATGACGTATTCCTGGCCGGCGCAGCCGCCGTTCTTCACCCCGACGCGTAGGCCCATGTAGGGCCGGTCGGCCTTAGCCATGATGTCCTTGACCCGCGCGGCGGCGGCGTCGGACAGGGTCACGACCTTGGGCCGGGGGCGGCGGGCGCGGGGAGCTTCGGTCTGGATATCCATCAGAACATGTTCAGTTGCAGCTTGGCCTCGTCGGACATCCGCGAGGGGTCCCACGGCGGCTCGAACACCAGGTTGACGGCGACCGACTTCAGGCCGGGGATCTGCAGCACCGCGTCGCGCACCCAGTCGGGCATCTCGCCGGCCACCGGGCAGCCCGGAGCGGTCAGGGTCATGTCGATGACCACGTCCTTGTCGTCGGAAACGTCGACCCTGTAGATCAGGCCCAGTTCGTAGATGTCGACCGGGATCTCGGGGTCGTGGACGGTCTTCAGCTTCTCGATCAGGTCGTCGGTCAGCTGGTCCAGCTCCGCCTGCGGGATGGCGGAAGCGGCGGCGGCGTCGGGGGTCAGGCTCAGGTCGTTCACGAGAAGAAACTCCGGGCCTTGAACAGCGCCTCGACCAGGGCGTCGGCGTCTTCAGGGCTGTTATATAGGGCGAAAGAGGCGCGCGCGCTCGACGTCACGCCAAATCGGCGAAGCAGGGGTTCGGCGCAGTGGGTGCCGGCGCGCACCGCCACCCCGTAACGGTCGAGGATCTGGGCGACGTCGTGGGCGTGGGCCCCTTCCACGGTGAAGGCCAGGATCGCCCCCTTGCCCGGCGCGTCGCCGATGATCCGCAGCCAGTTCGCCCCAGAAAGGCCGGCCACGGCGCGCTCGTACAGGGCGTGCTCGTGGGCCATGACCGCGGTGCGGTCCAGGGTCTCCAGCCATTCGATCGCGGCGGCCAGGCCGATGGCCTCGATGATCGGCGGGGTGCCGGCCTCGAACCGGTGCGGCGGGTCGGCGTAGCTTATGGCCTCCAGCGTCACGGTCCCGATCATCTCGCCGCCGCCTTGGTAGGGGGGCAGGGCCGCCAAGGCCTCGGCCTTGCCGTACAGCACGCCGATGGCGGTGGGGCCGTACAGCTTGTGGCCGGAGAAGGCGTAGAAGTCGCAGTCCAGGGCCTGGACGTCGACCGCGGCGTGGACGATCCCCTGGGCCCCGTCCAGCAGCACAGGTGCGCCCGCCGCATGGGCCGCGGCGACGATCTCGGCGACCGGGTTGATCGTCCCGGTGACGTTGGACATGTGGGTGACCGCGACCATCTTCGTCTTCGGCCCCAGCAGGCGCAGGTACGCCGCCATGTCGAGCGAGCCGTCGTCCAGCACCGGGATGAACTTCAGCACCACGCCCTTGCGCTCGCGCAGGAAATGCCAGGGCACCAGGTTGGCGTGGTGCTCCATCTGCGA
>DATJIO010000042.1:0-63273 GCA_035493215.1 Caulobacteraceae bacterium | reverse complement strand
GCCGCCTTCGAGGCCGCGGCCCGCCGGGCACTGGCGGCCGGGTTCGAGGTGATCGAGGTCCACGCCGCCCACGGCTACCTGCTGCACGAGTTCCTCTCCCCGCTCAGCAACCGCAGGGCGGACCAGTACGGCGGCAGCCTGGAGAACCGGATGCGGTTCCCACTGGAATGCTTCGCCGCCATGCGCGCGGTGTGGCCAGCCGACAAGCCCATGGGCATCCGCATCTCGGCCGAGGACTGGGTGGACGACGGCTTCACCACCGACGACGCGGTGGCGTTCGCCAAGGAGCTGAAGAAGATCGGCTGCGACTACATGTGCGTCTCCACCGGCGGCCTCGACGCCCGCCAGCAGATTCCGCTGGCCCCCGGCTACCAAGTCCCGTTCGGCGCCCGGGTGCGCAAGGAGGCCGGCATGGTCACCCGCTCGGTCGGCCTGATCGGCACAGCCGCCCAGGCCGAAGAGATCGTCGCCAGCGGCCAGGCCGACATGATCGCCATCGGCCGGGGCGCCATCTACGATCCGCGCTGGGCCTGGCACGCGGCCGAGGAGCTGGGCGTGGAGACCGAGTACGCCCCCAAGTACCGCGCCGGCCATCCGTCCCTGCGCCCGCAACTGTTCCCGCATCGCCAGAAGTAGTGCGGAGGGCCCCTTGAACACGCAAGGCGGGGCCGACGAACGACGCGACGTCCGCACGCCGGTAACCGTGCTCACCGGCTTCCTGGGCAGCGGCAAGACCACCCTGCTCAACCGGGCGCTGGGCCATCCGGCCATGGCGCGCACGGCTGTGATCATCAACGAGTTCGGCGAGATCGGGCTCGACCACGCCCTGGCGACCCAGAGCGACGACACCATCATGGTGCTGGAGAACGGTTGCCTGTGCTGTACCGTGTTCGGCGACCTGGTCGGCACGCTGAACCGGCTCTACCACGCGCGCGAGCACGGGGAGATCCCGACCTTCGACCATGTGGTGATCGAGACCTCGGGCCTGGCCGACCCGGCGCCGGTGCTGCAGGCGTTCCTGTCGGAGCCGACCCTGGAGGGGCTCTACCGGGTGGGTTCGGTGGTGACCACGGTCGATGCGGTCAACGGCCCGGGCACCCTGGACGAGCACGCGGAGTCGGTGCGCCAGGTCGCCCTGGCCGACCACATCCTGATCACCAAGCTCGACATGATGGACCCGGCCGCCGCCGCGGCGCGGGAGGCCGAGTTGACCGCTCGCCTGCGCCGGCTGAACCCGGCCACGGCGATCCTGCGGGCGGACGACCCCGCGGTCGACCCGATCGAATTGCTGCGCCTGGCCGGCCTCGATCCGGCCCGCGGCGGCGCGGCGGCGCGGGCGTGGCTTAATGCGGAAGCCTACCAGGGCGACGCACACGACCACGCCGGCCATGACCATGACCACGACCATCACGACCACGGCCACCACCATCAGCACGACGAGGCCATCGCCTCCTTCTGCCTGACCCGCGACGAACCCTCGAGCCGCCAGGCCTTGCAGCTGCTGCTGGCGGCGCTGGAGAAGAACCTCGGCCCCAACCTGCTGCGGGTGAAGGGGCTGGTGAACGTGACCGAGGAGCCCGGCCGCCCGGCGGTGATCCAGGGCGCGCAGCACCTGTTGCACAACCTGACCTGGCTGGACCGCTGGCCCGACGACGACCGGCGCACCCGCATCGTCTTCATCACCCAGGGGATGCCCAAGGCCGACCTCGAGGAGATGGTCGCGCTTCTGGACCGCGTGGCGACCCGCACCGCGGCGGCGCGGGCCAAGGCCGAGGCCGGTCGCGGCGAAGGCTGACGCGCGGGGCGGCGCCTCAGCGCCGCTGCTGCAGGATCACCCCGGTCACGCCGTCGGCGCCCACCGGGTTGCGGTTGTTCTCCTCGCAGACGTACTCCATCATCTGGATGTCTCTCGCCCGCTTGAAGGTCTTCACCGCGGTGAAGGGCGCGGTCATGGCGTCCTCGCTGACGATGGTGATCTCGTCCTTCAGGGTGTCGGGGTCGGGCTGGAAGAACCGTTCCGTCACGTGCAGCTCCTGGCCGAGCGGCGCGCCGTGGTCGTCCAGTATGCCGCCGCCGTGGAGGGCGACGGTGTCGACCACCAGGGTCGCGCCGTCCCAATGGCCGATGGAATGGCCGTTGTAGGTCGGGTCCGGGTCGGCCGGATGGCCGCGGCCGTCGGTGAAGATGCGGCGAATCTGCCCCATCCATTCCGCCACGATGGTGACCTGGCCGGCGGTCTGCAGGATCTCCATCGGGTAGACCATGTTCATCATCCGCACGAGGCCGGGCGGCAGACATTGAGCGCTCTTGTCGTTGCTCGGCCGTCCCTGCGCCTCGGAGTCCAGGATCGCGGCGAAACGGGCCGCGTAGACCGGGTTGTAGGGCGGATTGTCGTGCTGGGCCCCAGGGATGGCGGGGTCGAAGTTCAGACTGCCCACCCGGGTCCATATCCCGGTCCAGTCGGGGACGGCGGGCGCGGCGGCGGCGGAGGTCGCCCAGGCCAGCCACAGGCCCGCGAAAGGCCCGGCCGCCGCCAGGATGGATTTGGTCGCGCTGCGCCCAGACATGCGTTCCCTCGGGTGCAGACTGCCTGCGCCTCGGCGTCGATGCAAATCCGTCGGCCCGCCACCCGACGAATTTGTTCATTGAACGCCTTCAGGGCGTCCAATCTCAACGGGCCATTCAGCATTAACAGGTAAAAAAACGGACGGTGACGCCGGTCCTGAGCGCCTTGGCGCGTGGCCGGACCCTCCCGATCGTGGGTGGGCTAGCAGGGAGACATTCCAAGAATGAGGATCAGAACCTCACAGTGCCAGAGCCTCTCCCTGAGGCTGATGGGCGGGACCGTTCTCGCCGCCGCCAGCGTCCTTTCCGTCTCGGCGAACGCCGCCCCGGCGCCCCTGGCCGACGCCGAGGTGGAGCAGGTCGTCGTCACCGGCACCAGCATCCGCGGCGTGGCCCCGGTGGGCGCCAACGTCATCACCCTCGACCAGGCCCAGATCCGTACGAGCGGCGCCCAGACCGTGCAGCAATTGCTGACCGAGGTGCCCCAGATCACCGGCTTCAACAACTACGGCCAGGGCTCGTTCGGCTCGGCCGATCCCTCCGGAACCAATGCGCCTACCCTGCACAGCCTCGGCGCCTCGGCCTCCAACGGCACCCTGATCCTGATCGACGGCCATCGCCTGCCGCTGGGAGGCTTCAACCATACCCTGGCCGACCCCAGCATCATCCCGCCGGCGGCGGTGGCGCGGGTGGAAATCCTGCCCGACGGCGCCTCGGCGATCTATGGCTCCGACGCGGTGGCCGGGGTGGTCAACTTCATCACCCGCCGCAAGCTCAACGGCGCGGAAGCCTCGGCCCAGGCCGGTTTCGGCGACGACTACCGCACCTCCAACGTCAACCTGCTCGCGGGCCGGACCTGGGACCGCGGTTCGGCCATGGTGGCCTACAGCTATTCCCACCGTTCGAACCTGAAGAACGGCGACCGCGACTTCTACAAGACAGACCTGCGGACCCTGGGAGGCTCGAACTACAACACCTTCGCCTGCGCACCGGCGGCGGTGCAGCCCGGCGGCGCAGGAGCCTCGCCCGTCTACCTAGCCCCCTACACCGGAACCGGAGTCTCCAGCGCCAACCCGTCGTGCAACTACTCCTACGACATCGACGCCCTTCCGGAGGAGACCCGCCACAACGTCCTGGCCCGATTCGAGCAGAAGGTCGGCGAGCGCCTGACCCTGTCGGCCGACCTGGTCTATTCGCACCGCAGGGACCGCCAGGAGATCGCCGTCGGCGGCGTAAGCAACATCGTCGTGTTCGGCCCCGGCTCCATGCCCGCCGGCGGAGCGGGGCAGATCAACCCCTTCTTCCAGAGTCCCGCCGGAGCTCCCGTCGAGCGGGTCAGCTTCGCCGCCGACGGGCTGTTCCCCAACGCGATCAACCGCGCCGGCGCCAACACCGCCTTCGCTACGGTGGGCGCCGACTATGACCTGGGCCACGCCTGGAGCGCCGAGCTCAGCGGACTGTACGGCCAGGACGAGAGCTTCTCCCGCAACTACGGGGTGCTGTGCGCCAGTTGCCTGGTCCTGGGCCTGAACGGGACCACCAACGTCGCCGGCAACCCGGCCACGCCGACCTTCCCGACCCGCACGGGACCCGCAGCCTTCGTCACCAACCTGCCGCTGACCGCGGCCAACGCCATCGACGTCTGGAATCCGGCCGGAAGCAACCGCACCTCCGCCGCGGCCCTGGCCGGCCTTCTCGACAACACCTCGTCCTTCGCCCGCCAGCGGATCGGCAACGCCAAGCTGGTCGTCGGCGGCCCCGCCTTCGCCCTGCCCGCCGGCGACGTGCGCGTCTCGGTCGGCGCCGAGGTCCTGCGCTACACCATGGCCCAGGCCAATACGGCCACCGCCAACGGCGGCCAGATCACCCGGAACGCCATCGTCACCGACCTGGACTACAGCCGCACGGTCTACGCCCTGTTCGGCGAGACGGTGGTCCCGATCGTCGGCCCGGCCAACGCCGTGCCGCTGATCCGCAAGCTCGATCTGAGCGCGGCGGTCCGCTACGACCATTACGACGACTTCGGGGGGACCACGAACCCGAAGCTGGCGGCCGCCTGGGAGGTGGTCGAGGGCCTGTCGTTCCGCGGCAGCTGGAGCACCTCCTTCACCGCCCCGGCCCTGACCAGCCGCGGCGACGACACCTTCGGCGTCACCAGCGATTCCAACTTCGGGGTCTCCGCCCAGCAGGTCCTGCCCGGTTCGTTCCCGGGGGCCAACACCCTGCCGGGGTGCGCCACGGTCACCGCGACCGGGTCCTGCAACATCGGCGGCGGCAACGTGGCCCAGGGCATCCAGCTCAACGGCGGCAACAGCGCCCTGCGACCGCAGACCGGCGACACCCATTCGTTCGGCGTCGACTGGCGGCCGGATTTCATCCGCGGCCTGCGCCTCAGCGTCACCTACTGGGCGGCCAAGTACAAAGGCCTGATCGCCGCGCCGAGCTTCAGCCAGGTGGTGGCCAGCCCAGGCCTCTACGGCGCCCTGATCCTGAACCCCACCGCGGCCCAGGTGGCGGCGGCCACCGCCGGCTTGCGCCCGACCTCGCCTCTGCCGACCACGGTCAACTTCATCTACAGCTTCCAGCAGCGCAACGTGTCTAACCTCGACGCCAGCGGCCTGGACCTCGACGCCCGGTACAGCATCCCCAGCCGCTGGGGCGACTGGACCTTGGGCGCGGCGGTCAGCGAGAAACTCAAGTTCGAGCAGCAATACGGCGAGGGCACCCCTTACCTTAGCCGGCTGAACACCGCGGGGATCAACGCCACCTTCAGCTCGATCCGCTTCATGGGCCGCGGCATGCTGGGCTGGAGCCTGGAGAACTGGGCGGCCAACCTGTTCGTCAACCACACCGGCGCGTACTGGAACCGGACCTCGGCCGCCGTCGCCGTGAGCGGGCCCCGGGGGCAGAGGGTGGCGTCCTACACCACCATCGACGCCCATCTCGCCTACGGCATCAAGGCCGGCGGCTGGCTCAGCGACACCGAGCTGTTCGCCGACGCCAGCAACCTGTTCGACCGCAACCCACCCTTCGCCAACGTCCCGGGCGGCTACAACCTGCAGGACGCCAACCCGATCGGCCGGGTCGTCAGCCTGGGCGTCCGCAAGAGCTGGTAAGTCAGCGGGCCCCCGCGGCGATGAAGTCCCGCTTCATCGCCGCGCTGTCCGGCCGCACGCCGGTGAAGTGCTCGAAGGCGCCCACCGCCTGGAACACCCCCATGCCGGCGCCGTCGGCGGCGCGGCAGCCCAGCGCCCGGGCGGTGCGCAGGAATTCCGTCTCGAGCGGGAAGTAGATGATCTCGGCCACCCAGTGCTCCGGGATCAGGGCCTCGGCGGGGATCGGCAGGCCGGGGTAGCCGACCTGGCCGATGGAGGTGGCCTGGACGATCCCCTGCACCACCGCGGCGGACGCCACCGGGTCGGGAGTGTAGGAGACGCGGCCCTCGCCGAAGCGGCGGTTCAGCTTCGCCGCCAGGCCCTGGGCTCGCTCGGGATGGGTGTCGAAGATCAGCAGCCGTCCGGCTCCGATCTTCAGCAGGGCGTAGGCGGTGGCCGAGCCCGCGCCGCCGGCGCCGAGTTGCAGCAACCTGTCGGTGGGCGCGTCCGGCAGCTGGCTGCGCAGACCCTCGATGAACCCCCACCAGTCGGTGTTGTGGCCGATCCTTCGGCCGTCCCGCAGCACCACGGTGTTGACCGCCCCGATCTCGCGCGCCTCGTCGGACAGCTCGTCGAGCAGGGGAATGACCGCCTGCTTGCAGGGGTGGGTGATGTTGAGCCCGTCGAATCCCTCCCGCTCGGCCTGGGCGACGAGGTCGGGCAGGGCCCCGACCCCGAGCCCCAGCGTCGTCAGGTCGATCAGCCGGTAGCTGTAGTCGAACCCCTGCCGCCGGCCCGCCTGCTCATGCATGAACGGCGACCGGGAAGCCTGGATGCCCGCACCAATGAGTCCGATCAGGTAGGAGCGCTTGCTCATGGTCAGTCCAGGCCTCGGGCGGAGGATCATCTAGGCTCAGGCCGGGTTGGGTCCAGGGAAAGTTGACTGGCCCCGGCTCCCCCGACGCTCGACGCCGCCTGACGAATGGTCGATCCTCGGCCGATGATCCAGATGGTTTCCCCGCCGGCTCGTCCGGACTCTACGGTCCTGGCGCAGGTGATCGCCGACCTGCGCGCGGCGCTCGGCGACCAGGTGGCCACCGGCGCCGCAGTGCGCGGTCACCACGCCCATGGCGAAGGTCTGCGCGCCCCGGCCATGCCCGACGCGGTGGTGTTCGCCCACTCGACCGACGATGTCGCCGCCGTGGTCGCCCGCTGCGACGCCGCCCGCGTCCCAGTCATCGCCTTCGGCGTCGGCACCTCGCTGGAGGGCCAGGTCCAGGCTGTCCGCGGCGGGGTGTGCATCGACCTGTCGCGGATGGACCGGGTCCTGGAGGTCAACGCCGGGGACCTCGACTGCCGGGTCCAGGCCGGCGTGACCCGCGAGCAGCTCAACACCTCCTTACGCGACCAGGGGCTGTTCTTCCCGGTCGACCCGGGCGCCAACGCCACCTTGGGCGGCATGGCCGCGACCCGCGCCTCGGGCACGACCACGGTGCGCTACGGCGCCATGCGCGAGCTGACCCTGGGCCTGACCGTGGTGACGGCGAGCGGCGAGGTGATCCGCACCGGCGGCCGGGCGCGCAAGTCCGCCGCCGGCTACGACCTGACCCGGCTGTTCGTGGGCAGCGAGGGCACGCTGGGCATCATCACCGAGCTGCAGCTCCGCCTGTTCGGCATCCCGGAAGCCACCGTCGCGGCGGTCTGCCAGTTCGAGGCCCTGGAAGGCGCGGTGGCGGCCGTCACCCTGGCCCTGCAGACGGGCCTGCCCGTGGCCCGCATCGAGCTGATCGACGCCCTGCAGATGCGCGCCTGCATCGCCTATGCGCGGCTCGAGGGCTTCGCCGAGAAGCCGACCCTGTTCCTCGAATTCCACGGCTCGGAGGCCGCCGTGGCCGAGACCGCCCAACAGATGGCCGCCATCACCGACGACTGCGGCGGCGGCGGCTACCGCTGGGCGCGGCGGCCCGAGGAGCGCAGCCAATTGTGGAAGGCCCGCCACGGCGCCTATTTCGCCGCCCAGGCCTTGTCGCCGGGCTGCGAGGTGATGGTCACCGACGCCTGCGTGCCGATCTCCAACCTGGCCCAGTGCATCGCCGAGACCCGCGCCGACGCCGACGCCAGCGGCCTGCTCTGCCCGATGGTCGGCCACGTCGGCGACGGCAACTTCCACGTCCAGATGCTGTTCGACCCAGCAGACCCTGGCGAACGGGCGGCGGCCGAGGCCATGGTGACCGGCATCGCCCGGCGCGCCATCCGGCTCGGCGGCACCTGCACCGGGGAGCACGGGGTCGGCCTGCGCAAGCTGGGCTACATGGAAGCCGAGCACGGTCCGGCGCTTAAACTGATGCAGGCGATCAAGCAGGCGCTCGACCCCAACGGAATCATGAATCCCGGCAAGACCATCCCGCAATAGGCGTGCGGCGGGCCCGCGCTCGACCCTCTGCCCGGTTCGTGGCATCTAAAACAAAAAAGCAAAGCTCGGAGGACAGCGTCATTCCCTACGCTCAGGTTTCGAGCGCCCGCCGATCCGGTTCGCGATGGCTCGCGGCCGCGGTTTCGGCCGTCGCCTTCGGCGGCGGCGAGGCCTTAGCTCAGACCGACGTCGAGGCGGAGGACCCTCCTGAAGCCGCCTCCGAGGCCGGCGCCATCGTCTATCCGCCGAGCTTCTTCGCGGCCTTCAAGCCGGCCAACGCCAACGACATGGTCGGCCGCCTGCCCGGCTTCACCTTCAACAAGGGCGACGACGTGCGCGGCTTCGGCGGCGCGGCCGGCAATGTGCTGATCGACGGCGAGCGGCCCTCCTCCAAGGCGGTGCCGCTGGACCAAGTGCTGCAGCGCATCCCCACCAGCGAGATCGAGCGCGTCGAGCTGATCCGCGGCGGGGCGCCCGGCATCGACATGCAGGGCCTGCCGGTGGTCGCCAATGTGGTGCGCAAGACCGGCGCCTCGTTCACCCGCGCCTTCCAGACCCTGGTCAAGCCGTACACCAACGGCTTCGTCGGGCTGAACCCCCGCCTGGAGGCGACCTACCGGGTGGGGCGGCTGTCCCTCGACTCCCTGCTCGCCGGCCGCAAGGACATGCACACCGATTCCGGCGACGGCGAGATCACCCGTCGCAACGCCGCCGGCGCAGTGTTCCAGCAGGGCGAGTTCGATTCCAAGGTGATCAACAAGGTCATCCAGGCCAACGGCTCGGCGGCGTACCGGCGCCTGTCCGACCAGTTTCGCCTCAACCTTTCGGCCGAGCGCAACGACCTCGACCGCGAGGAAGCGGCCCTGCCGCTCGACCCTGGCCTCGGGCGGTTCTCCGAGCGCTCCCGCACCAAGACCCGCGCCGACAAGGCCGAGATCGGCGGCGACTACCAGCGCGACCTCGCCCCCTGGCTGAGCGGCCAACTCATCGGGCTGAAGACCTTCAAGGCCGACCGGCTGAACTCGATCGGCCAGAGCCGCTCGCCCACCCAGGTCTCCGCGGAGGACTCCACCTCCGGCGAGACCATCCTGCGCGGGGTGCTGTCGGCGGTGCGGTCGCAGAGCCTGCGGTTCGAGGGCGGGGCCGAGGGCGCCTTCAACTTCCTCGACGCCCGTTCCAGCCTCACCGTGGCCGGCGCGCCGGTGCTGCTGCCGTCGGCCAATGTGCGGGTGGAGGAGCGGCGGGCGGAGGGCTTCATCACCGCCACCGCCAAGCCCCACGCCAAGCTGTCGGTCGAGGCCGGGCTGCGCTGGGAGGTCTCGACCATCCGCCAGACCGGCGGCGCCAACCAGGACAAGACCCTCAGCTTCCCCAAGCCGCGGCTGATCGTGTCCTGGGCGCCCGACGCTTCGAGCCAGCTGCGCCTGCGGGTCGAGCGCCAGGTCGGTCAGCTCAACTTCAAGGACTTCGCCGCCTCGGCCCAGATCGAAGCCAACACCGTCAACGCCGGCAACCCGGACCTGGAGCCCGAGCGAGGCTGGGTGACCGAGCTGGCGCTGGAACGGCGGTTCTGGGGCGGCGCGGCCGCCGTCCTGACCCTCGCCCACGCCGACATCCAGAAGGTCGTGGACGTCATCCCCATCGCCGGCCGCTTCGATGCCCCCGGCAACATCGGCGACGGGACCAAGGACGAGGTCAAATTCAGCCTGACCCTGCCCCTGACGCGGCTGGGCGTTTCGGGCGGCTCCCTCCGCTTCAACGGGACCTGGCGGCGCTCCAAGGTCACCGACCCGGTGACCGGCCTGAAGCGGCGCATCTCCAACCAGCGGCCGTTCGAGGGCGACTTCCTGCTCAGCAAGGCCTTCCCCAAGCTCAACGCCAGCCTCAACCTCGAAGGCTCCCTGGGCTATGTCGAGACCATCTACCGGATCAGCGAGGTCCGCCGGACCCAGGAGACGCCGCTCTACAAGCTCTACTGGGACTGGAGCCCGCGTCCCGACCTGATCTTCCGCTTCCAGTTCGAGAACGTGGTGGGCAAGCAGCGGCGGCGCGACCGCGAACTTTTCACCGGGCCACGCTCGGCCGGTGTGGTGAACTATGTCGAGAACCGCTACGCCGAGCAGGCGCCCTTCCTCATGGTCCGCGTCCGCAAGGTGTTTTGAGGGGTAAGCGGCTGTTGGGTTTCGCGCGCTGAACATCATCCCCGTCACCGACCCGCGCGACCCCCGCATCGCCGGCTTCGGCGAGCTGCGCGAGCGCGACCTTGTCGGCCGCGAAGGCCGGTTCGTGGCGGAGGGCGAAGTGGTGCTGCGCACCGCGGTCCGCGCCGGCCGTCACCGGCTGGACTCGGTGCTGCTGGCCGAGAAGCGGGTGGCCGGCCTGGCGGACCTGATCGCCGGCCTCGCCGAGGACGTGCCGGTCTACAGCGCGCCCCAGGCGGTGCTGGACGGGATCGTCGGTTTCCACATCCATCGCGGCGTGCTGGCCCTGGGCCGCCGGGCGCCGGAGCCGGCGATCGAGCCGCTGCTGCAAGCGATGGGCCCCCGCGCCCTGGTCCTGGTCCTGTCCGGGATCGGCAACCACGACAACATGGGCGGCCTGTTCCGCAACGCCGCCGCCTTCGGGGTCGACGCGGTGCTGCTCGATCCCACCTGCTGCGACCCGCTTTACCGCAAAGCCATCCGGGTTTCGGTCGGCGCGGCCCTGACCGTTCCGTTCGCGCGCCTGGACCCCGGCGTCGATCCGGTGGCGCTGTTGGAACGCCACGGCTTCGCCGCCCTGGCGCTGAGTCCGAGGGGCGCCACCCCGCTCACCGCCCTGAGCCGACCGGACCGGGCCGCCGTGCTGCTGGGGACGGAGGGGCCGGGGCTGCCCCCCGCCCTGCTGGCGCGGACCACGACCGTGTCGATTCCCATGGCCGGCGCCTTCGATTCCCTCAACGTGGCGGTCACCTCAGGTATCGTTCTGCACCGGCTGGTGTTCAGTTAAGACGGGCGGTCCGCCACAGCTCGGTCAGGCCCTGCTCGACGGCCTGAGGCGTCTCCAGCCGGCAGAGCCTGGCCTTGGCTTCGCGCCGCACGGCTGCGTCCGACGGCCAGGGCGCGGCCTGGACATACCAGCCGAGGTGCTTGCGGAACACCTTGAGGCCCAGGGGCTCGCCGTAGAAGGCCAGGGCTTCGCGCAGGTGGCCCAGCACGATCTCCAGCCGCGTCTCGATGTCCGGCTCGGCGATCTCAGCCCCGGTGGCGATCGCCGTCTCCAGGGCCGCCAGGATCCACGGCCGGCCGTAGACCCCGCGGCCGATCATCACCGCGTCGGCGCGGGCCTCCGTCAGCGCCTGCCGCGCCGAGGCCGCGCAGGTGATGTCGCCGTTGACGATCAGCGGCAGGCCGGTGGCGGCGCGCACCTGGGCCACCGCCGCCCAGTCGGCCGCGCCGGTGTAGAACTGGGCCCGGGTGCGGGCGTGGACGGTGACCGCCTTCACCCCGGCCCGCTCGGCCCGCCACGCCAGCTCGGGCGCGTTCTTGGAGCCCTCGTCCCAACCCAGCCGCATCTTCAGCGTCACCGGCAGGTCCACCGCGTCGACCGCCGCGCGGATCAGGCTCTCGGCCAGGTCGAGGTCGCGCATCAGGGCCGAGCCGCACTGCGAGCCGGTCACCTCCTTGGCCGGGCAGCCCATGTTCAGGTCGACGATATGGGCGCCGGCCGCCTTGGCCAGCTGGGCGCCGCGGGCGATCCAGGCCGGGTCGCGCCCCACCAGCTGCACCACCATCAGCGGCAGCCCTTCGCCCACCGCGGCGCGGCGCAACGCGTCGGGACGACCGCGGGCGAACTCCGCCGAGGCCACCATCTCGGTGGCGACATAGGCGCCGCCCAGGCGCGAGATCAGCCGCCGGAACGGCAGGTCCGTCACCCCGGTCATGGGCGCGGCCAGCACGCGGCCGGGCACGCGGACGTGGCCGATGTGGAGGGGGACGGTCATGGGCGCTGCTTCTGCCGCCGACGGGACGCGGTGTCCACCGTCAGCTCCGGCGGAGGTCCCCCGCCGGGTCGAAATAGGGCGTCTTGGGCAGGAGGAAGCGCACCTCGCTGCGGCCGTAGTCCAGCGCCACCTCTTCGAAGAAGCGCATGACGTCCATCCCCATCAGAAGGGCCGGCTTGTCGGTCAGGTCCCACAGGGCGAAGGGATGCAGGTCGGCATAGGCGACGCGCAGGTTGTCGATGGTCAGGGAGCCAAGCCGGAATTTCGGCACGGCGCCGTAATCGGCGATGACGGAATCGCCGGTGGCTCCGGTCAGCGACACCCGCTGGAGTTGCTCGGAGCGCCGGTTGCGCTGGACCAGGTTGCGCAGGGCGGTGTTGCCGACGGTCGATTCCGAGCCGCTGTCGATCAGCACGCTCACCCGCACGCCGTCGAGGTCCGTGTCGACCACCGTGAGCTGCCCGAACCGTCGCCGCGCCGGGATCACGGCGCCGCCGGGGGTCGCCGGCGCCGCGCCGGACTTCAGGATCTGCAGGCGCGAACCGGGCAGGTCGAAGACGATGCGCTGGTTCTTCAACCCGTCCACGCCCAGGAGGCCGGCGGCCCGCAGCGGCCCGAGCGGCAGGGTCGCAATCGAGAGGTTGGAGGCCTGGCGGACCCCCAGGTTGAAGGTCGCGACCTTCACAGTGTCGGCCGCCCGGACTCCGGTGATCCCGTGGACCATGGTGGGTCTGCCGGGCGGCAGCTGCAGCCTGGCGGCCAGCTCTTCGGAGATGACGGAGCGGTTGGCGCCGGTGTCCACGACGAAGTCGAACGGGCCTTGGCCGTTGATCATCACCGGCGCGGTGAGGCGCCGGAAACGGTCCTCCATGGCGCCGATGTCGGCGGCCCCGTCGGCGGGGCTGAATTCGGCCTCGGGAAGGCTTTCGGCAGTCGCGTTCGCGGCATAGGCCCGCATCGGCGACGCCAAAGCGGCGCAAGCCCCAAGGAGGGCCAGCGCCTGTCTTCGATCGTGTGTCTTCGAGATCATGGTCGAAGCGCCCTAGAACGCTCCGCCATCATACGCCGATAAGATGGCGTGCGCGTGATCTATTTGAGGTGCTTGGCCAGGTGCTTGTTCATCTCGAACATGCTGACCGCCGGCTTGCCGTCGAAGACCTTCTTCAGTTTGTCGTCGGCGACGATCTCCCGCTTGTTGGCAGGGTTCTGCAGGTTGTTTTTCTTGATGTAGACCCAGATCTTGGACACCACGTCGCCGCGGGACAGCATGCCCGGGCCGACCACGGCCGCCAGTTCCGGCGACGGCTGCAGCGGCTTCTGAAGGGCGTTGACTTTCTTCTCTTCGGCCATGGTTGTCCCCCAAGCTCCAAATAGGCCCGCCGAATCAGGGCGGGCGGGTGAGTCGTGGCGCGCAGCCTACTTGCGCTTCGCCCGTCCTGTCACCTGGGCTTAGAGAGGGAAGGCTCCTGAATTCGTGGATTTCCGCCTCATTTGATCATGGCGGCGCGCGCGGCGGAGTGCGGCCGGCCCTTTGGACAGCCTCGTCGAGGGCCGAAAGGAAGCGCGATCGGTCCGACGCCTGGAACGGCGGCGGCCCGCGGGTTACCTCGCCCATGGACCTCAGGTGCTCGCCTATGCCGCGCTGGGCCAGGGCCGCGCCGATCATGTCCACGGTGAAGCGCCGCCCGGTCGGGCCGATCACCTGGGACCCGGTGCGTAGGGACCGGCTGGCCAGGGGGATGTCGTTGGTGACGACCACGTCTCGCGCGCCGGCCCGTTCGGCGATCCAGTCGTCGGCCACGTCCGGGCCGGCGTCCACCACCACCCGCTCGATCAACGGGTCCTTCGGGACCATCAGGAAGGCGTTGGCCACAACGAAGACCTGCAGGCCGTAGCGGCGCGCCACCTTGTAGACCTCGTCCTTCACCGGACAGGCGTCGGCGTCGACGAAGATGCGTACGGGGTCCTGAGTCATCCGCCCTTATAGCCCGTCAATTCCGGGCGCCGAGCGGGGAGAACGGAGAGGCCGCAGGCCCTATTCAGCCGCCTCGGCCTGAGCGTGGGCGTGGCTTTCGATGGCCCGCTGCAGGGCCGAGAACAGGATCGTCGGGTGGATCGGCTTGGTCAGGTGCTGGTCGGCGCCGGCGGCCTGGCTGGCGTCGAAGTCCTCGGGTTGGCTGTTGGAGGTCAGCATCAGGATCGGGGTGCGCCCCAGGGCGCCGGCCGCCTCGTAGGCCCGGATATTGCGGGTGGCGGTCAGCCCGTCCATCACCGGCATCTGCACGTCCATCAATACGACGTCGAAATGGCCGGCCTTGAACGCCTGGCAGGCTTCCTCGCCGTTCTCGGCCGAAGCGATCACGGCCCCGACCGCTTCGAGCATGAGCTCGACCACGCGGCGGTTGGTCGGATGGTCGTCGACCACCAATACCTTCAACAACCGCTCGCCGTCCTCGGACATGGCCGCCGGCTCTTCGAAGACGCTGCTGTCGGGGCGATAAGAGATCATGACCCTGCCGTTCGGCTTGCCTGAGCATGTTCGCCGAAATGGGTTATCAAGTTGCAAAGCCTTCGAGGCGCGCCTCCGCGGCATGCTGTCGCGGATGGTTTCCGACTCGTTACCGGCGCGCGGCCCGCAAAGCCGCGGCCACCACCGGGGCCAGCCGCCGGGCGACCAGGCGGACACCAGCGGCGTTCGGATGCAGGCCGTCGGCCTGTTTCATCTCGGGCCGGTCCGAGACCCCGGCCAGCAGGTCCGGGGCGAAGGCGACGCGGTTGGCGGCGGCCACCGCCGGGAACAACCGGTCGAACGCCCTGCCGTACGCGCCGAGGCTGCGCGCCGGCGCCCTGCCTCCCGCCAGCACCACGGCGATCCGGCGCGCTTTCAACCGTTTGACGATCCGGTCGAGGGCGTCTTGCGTTTCGGCCGGCTCGACCCCCTGCAACAGGTCGTTGCCGCCCAAGGCCACCACGCAGACCGCCGTGTCGGGCTGGACGCTGAAATCGACCCGCGCCAGGCCGCCGGCGCTGGTGTCGCCCGAAACCCCGGCGGCGCGGACGCGGGCGGAGACGCCCAGGGTCTTCAACGCCGCTTCGAGCTGGGCCGGCAGGGCGTCGGCCCCGCTCAGGCCAAGGCCGGCGGTGATGGAGTCCCCCAGCACGGTCACCACCGGCGGCGGCCGGGGCGCGGCGGCGATCGCGGGCAAGGCGGCGAGGAACAGGCGGCGGGTGGGCATTGCGGTCGTGTTACGGTAGGCGACGAGGGTCCGAAAGCCTCGCCCGGAGTTTATCCTCGGGCCCGCATTCGCGGGACCCCGCGGGCAAGCTCAGGATGAGGTCTTTTATCTCAGCATAATTTCGCCTCATCCCGGGCCTGTCGAAGGACGAGGCGGCCGCACCGGGCTAGCCGCAAGAGTCCGCATGACCGAACCCCTGCTTCACCTGGACCACGTCGCCCTGACCCTGCCATCGGCCGCCGGGCCGGTGGAGATCTTGCGCGACGTGTCGCTCGCGGTCGCGCCCGGAGAGAAGGTGGCGGTGCTGGGGCCGTCGGGGTCGGGCAAGTCCTCGCTGATCTCGGTGGCCGCCGGTCTGGAGCGCCCGACCGCCGGCGCCGTGCGCCTGTTCGGCGAGAACCTGGGCGCGCTGGACGAGGACGGCCGCGCCCGCCTGCGCCGCGGCCGGGCCGCCCTGGTGTTCCAGGCCTTCCACCTGCTGCCCAACATGACGGCGGAGGAGAACGTCGCCGCGCCTCTGGAGATCGCCGGCCGCGCAGGCGCCGCGGCCACCGCGCGGGACTGGCTGGACCGGGTCGGGCTGAGCCACCGGCCGAGCCACTATCCGCATCAGCTCTCCGGCGGCGAACAGCAGCGGACAGCCCTGGCCCGCGCCCTGGCGGTGAGCCCGGCCCTGCTGTTCGCCGACGAGCCCACCGGCAACCTGGACGACGCCACCGCCGCCGAAGTGGCCCGCCTGATGTTCGACCTGCTGGACCAGACCGGCGCCGCCCTGGTGCTGGTCACCCACGACGCCGGCCTCGCCGCTCGGGCCGACCGGCGCCTGCAGATGCAAGGCGGCAGGTTGGCCGCCGGATGAGCCTGGCCCTGCGCTACGCCCGCCGCGAGCTGCGCGCCGGGACCAGCGGGTTCCGCGTCTTCCTGGCCTGCGTGGCCCTGGGCGTGGCGGCCATCGCCGCGGCGGGCTCCACCGCCGAGACCTTCCGTCGCGGCCTGGCCGCCGAGGCCCGCGAGATCCTGGGCGGGGACCTAGCGGTGTCGATCCAGGGCCGCCGCTTCACGCCGGCCGAACAGGCCGCCTTCGCGCGGCTGGGGCGCACCACCGACACCTTCCGCATCCGCGCCATGGCCCAGGCTCCGTCGGGCGCGCGGCGGCTATCCGAGGTCCGCGGGGTCGACGCCGCCTATCCCCTGTCCGGCGCCGTCACCGTGACCGGCGCCCCGAGCCTGGCCGCAGCCCTCGCCGGCGACGGCGCGGCGGTGGAGCAGGCCCTGCTCGACCGACTGGGTCTCAAGCTCGGCCAGGCCTTCGTCATCGGCGATGCGCCCTTCACGGTCCGGGCGGTGCTGGACGAGGAACCCGACCGGCTGGCCGGCGGCTTCGGCCTCGGACCCCGGGTCCTGGTCTCGCGCGCGTCGATGGAGGCGGCGCGGCTGGTCGAGGCCGACGCCCTGTTCGGCGAGACCGTGCGCATCGCCCTGCCCGACGAGCGCACCGTGGCTGGGGCCGAACGGGCCCTGAGGCAGGCCTTCCCGCGGGCGGGCCTGCGCATCCGCGACCGAAACGACGCAGCGGGCGGCCTGCGCCGGCTGATCGACCAGCTCGAATATTTCCTCGGCTTCATCGGCCTGGCCTCGCTGCTCGCCGGCGGCCTCGGCGTCAACGGGGCGGTGTCCAGCTATCTGGAGGCGCGCAAGCCCTCCATCGCCGTGCTGAAGGCGCTGGGCGCACAGGGATCGACGATCCGCGACCTGTTCCTCATCCGCATCGCCGTCCTTTCGGCCGTGGGGATCGTCATCGGCCTCCTAATCGGCGCCGCCACGCCGATGCTGCTGGGCTGGCTGTTGCGCGACAGCCTGACTATCCCGGCCCTGTTCGGCCTCTATCCCGCGCCCCTGGCCAAGGCCGCCCTGTTCGGAGCCCTGGCGGCGGCGGCCTTCTCGCTGCTGCCCCTGGCGCGGGCGCGGGCCACGCCGCCGTCCAGCCTGTTCCGCCGCGACCTGACCGGCCGGCTGCACCCCGGGCCGGAGGCCTTCGGGGCCGTGCTGGCAGGGGGCGGACTAGCCTGGGTCAGCGTGGCCACCGCCCCGACCCCGCCGGTGGCCGCCGGCATGGTGGGCGGGGTGGCCGCGGCCTACGGCCTGCTGTGGCTGCTGGGACGCGGCGCGGCGCGGACGGCGGCGCGGCTGAGGGGGCTGACCCACGGACCTGTGCGGATGGGACTGGCCAACCTGGCCGGTCCGGCCTCGGCCGCCCGCACGGTCTCGCCCTCAATCGGCCTGGGCGTGGCGCTCTTGACCGTGGTGCTGATCCTGCAGTCGACTCTGCTGGCCCAGGTGCGCGAGGCGGCCCCGAACAACGCGCCGGCCATGGTGTTCACCCAGATACGCGCCGACCAGGCCGCCGCCTTCGACCAGGCGGCGGCGCGGGTGATGGGGCCGCTCACCCCCGACAATTTCCGGCGGATGCCCTTCGCCACCGGCCGGATCGTCGGCGTCGGCGGCCAGCCGGTGCGACGCGACCGCATCGCCCCCGAAGGCCGCTGGGCCTTCGACCAGGACATCGGCATGTCGGCCATCGGCCCCGCCCCGCCGGACGCCCATGTGACGGCGGGCAGCTGGTGGCCGGCCGACTACGCCGGCCCGCCCCGGCTGATGATGAACGAGGAGATCGCCAAGGCCGCCGGCCTCAAGCCCGGCGACCGGGTGACCCTGTCGGTGCTGGGCCGCGAACTGGAGGCGACCATCTCCGGCCTGCGCAAGGTCGAGTTCGGCGGCTTCGGCGCCAACTTCGCCCTGATCCTCGACCCCTCGGCCCTGGAAGGCGCCGCGTTGACCCAAGTCGCCGTGGTCAAGACCGACAAGGCCGGCTCGATCCGGCTGGACCGCGCCCTGGGCAGGGGCTTCGCCAACGTCAACGTCTTCAACGTGCGCGAACAGCTCGAAGCCGCGGGCAAGCTGCTGGACCAGCTCGCCTGGGGGGTGCGCGGGGCCGCCGCGGTGGTGGCCGCCGCAGGCCTGCTGGTGCTGGTCGGCGCCACCGCCGCCACCGCCGAGCGCCGCCGCCGCGAAGGCGCCATCCTCAAGGTCCTGGGTGCGACCCGCGGTCAGGCCCTGACCGCCTCGGTGGTGGAATACGGCGCGGTCGGCGTGATCGCGGCGGCCACGGGCGTGCTGCTGGGGACCCTGGCGGCCTGGCCGGTGGTGGTGCTGGCCTTCCACTTCGCCTGGCGCTTCGACTGGGCGGTGCTGACGGTGCTGGCGCCCCTGACCGCGGGGCTGACTGCGCTGGGCGGCGCCCTGGCCGCCCTCCCCGCCCTGGCGCAGAGGCCCGCGCCGGTGCTGCGGCGGGAGTAGTTTTCCGGACCCGTCCTTTCGGCGGTCTCCCGTCATCCCTAGATACCGACCCCACCCCGCCCAGGAGTGCCCCATGCGCGAGTGCCTGCAGTTCTACATCGGCGGCCAGTGGGTCGAGCCGGTGGAGGCCAAGCTCGCGACCGTGGTCAATCCCGCCACCGAACAGCCCTCGGGCCGGGTCGCCCTGGGCTCGGCCGCCGACGTGGACCGGGCGGTGGCCGCCGCCAAGGCGGCTTTTCCAGCCTGGTCACGGACGTCCCGGCAGGAGCGCATCGCCCTGCTCGAACGCATCGCCGACGCCTACCGCCGGCGCATCGAAGACCTGGCCGAGGCCATCACCGAGGAGATGGGCGCGCCGACCTGGCTGGCCCAGGGCGCCCAGGCGCCGCTGGGGCTCAACCACCTGCTCTCGGCCATCGAGATCCTGAAGACCTACAGTTTCGAGGAGGACCGGGGGCCGCACCGCATCGCCAAGGAGCCGATCGGGGTCTGCGGCTTCATCACCCCGTGGAACTGGCCGATCCACCAGATCGCCGCCAAGGTCGCCCCGGCCCTGGCGGTCGGCTGCACCATGGTGCTCAAGCCCTCCGAGATCGCCCCGTTCTCGGCCCGCATCTTCGCCGAGATCCTCGACGCCGCCGGCGTCCCGGCCGGGGTGTTCAACATGGTCCAGGGCGAGGGACCGGTGGTGGGCGCTGGCCTGGCCGCCCACCGCGACGTGGACATGGTCTCGATCACCGGCTCGACCCGGGCCGGCGCCGACGTCGCCCGCACCGCGGCGCCCACCATCAAGCGGGTGCTGCAGGAGTTGGGCGGCAAGTCGCCCAACATCATCCTCGAGGACGCCGACCTGACCGCCGCCGTCGCCAACGGGGTCAATGCGGTGATGAACAATTCCGGCCAGTCCTGCCGCGCGCCCACCCGGATGCTGGTCCCCAACAGGCTGATGGACCGGGTGGTCGCCATCGCCCGCGAGACCGCGGAGGGCTGGACGGTGGGCGACCCGACGGGAAACAGCCGCATGGGGCCGGTGGTCTCCAAGGTCCAGTGGGACAAGGTCCAGGCCCTGATCGAAAAGGGGAGCGCCGAGGGCGCGACCCTGGTGACCGGCGGACCGGGGCGCCCGGAGGGCCTGGACGCCGGCTGGTTCGTGCGGCCGACCGTCTTCGCCGGCGTGAGCAACGACATGGCCATCGCCCGCGAGGAAATCTTCGGGCCGGTGCTGTCGATCCTCGGCTACGACAGCGAGGAGGAGGCGATCGCCATCGCCAACGACACTGACTACGGCCTGGGCGGATACGTCCAGAGCGGCGACATCGACCACGCCCGCGCCGTCGCCTCGCGCATCCGCGCCGGCTACATCAGCCTCAACAACGCCGGCCTGGACCTGGCCGTCCCCTTCGGCGGCTACAAGCGGTCGGGCAACGGCCGCGAGTTCGCCGACCACGGCTTCGGCGAATTCCTCGAGGTGAAGTCGATCCTGGGGTTCAACCCCTAGAGGCCGGCGACCGCGATTGATGCCCGCACCCGCCCGTGCAAGGCTTGCCGCTTGGCACCCGGCGGCGGAAGCGACTTCATGACGGCTGAGGCGGATCGGGCCGCATTATCGGCGGCGCTGGGGCGCGTGGCCCGCGGCGAGGAGGATGCGCTGCGGGACGTCTACGACCGGACCTCGGCCAGGCTCTTCGGCGTCTGCCTCCGCATCCTGAAGAACCAGGTCGAGGCCGAGGACGTGCTCCAGGAGGTCTATCTCACGGTCTGGCGCAAGGCGGGGAGCTTCGACGAGGCCCGCGCCAGCCCGACGGCCTGGCTGGCCGCCCTGGCGCGCAACCGTGCGATCGACCGCCTGCGGGCGGCCGGGGCGCGACGGTTCGACATCGCCCTCGACAGGCTGGGCCCGGCCGAGCCGCCGCCGTCGGCGTGCGCCGACATCGAACCCAGCCAGGACCTGCGCCGGCTGGAACGCTGCCTGTCGCAACTGGAGGAACACCACGCCGAGGTGGTGCGCACCGCCTTCTTCGAGGGGGTCGCCTACGAGGCCCTGGCCCGCCGACTCGACGCGCCGCTCGGTGCGGTGAAGGGCTGGATCCGCCGCTCGTTGATGAAGCTGCGCGTGTGTCTGGAAACATGAGCGCCGGCGGACCCGACGACCTCGACCGAATGCCCGACCTGACGGCGGGGGAATATGTGCTGGGCGTGCTCGACGCCGCCGAGAGCGCCATCGCGCGCCGGCGCATCGCCACCGAGCCGACCTTCGCCGCCGAGGTCGCCTACTGGGAGGGCCGCCTCCTGCCCCTGGTCGAGCAGGTCCCTCCGGCGACCCCGCGGACGGCCGTGTGGGAAGCGATCGCTTCGCGGCTGACCGCCCCCCGCCAGGCGGAGAACCGATCTCGCCCTAACTCCTGGGAGAACCTGGCCCTGTGGCGGGGGCTGGCCCTGGCGTCGACCGCCTTGGCCGCCGTTTCGATCGCCATGGTCATCGGCGCGCGCGCGCCCAGGCCGGTGAAAGCGCCCGCACCTCTGGCCGTGGCCCGGCTCGAGCGCCCCAACGATGGCGGCGTGGCCTTCGTAGCCACCCTGGACCCGACCCGCCGTCAGCTAGTTCTCACGCCCACCGGCCGACCGATCCCGCCCGGCCGGAGCACCCAGCTCTGGCTGCTGCCGCCGAACGGCGCGCCGGTGTCCCTGGGCCTGACGCCCGGGCACGCGACGGCGTTCGCCCTGCCATGGGGCCTGGGATCGACCTCGACCCTGGCCGTTTCGCTGGAGCCTGTGGGCGGCTCGCCCACCGGGGCGCCGACCGGGCCGGTGATCGCCGCGGGAAAGTTGGCGCGGTTGGCGCCTACTTCGCCGGTGCGGCCGGGGTGACCGCGTCGGCCGCGCGCGAGGCGGACGAGGCGACGCTCGTGGCCGCGTCGGCGACCTGCTGGCCGGGACTGTTGCGGTTGGATTGGACCACCAGGAAGACGGCGACCAGCACCACCAACGCGACGGCCACGATTCCGAGCAACACGCCCATTCCGCCGCCGCCGGTCTTGACCACCGTGGTCCCGCCGCCGCTTTGTTCCGTCGCCATGGTGAATCTCCTCTAGTTGCAGGGGCTACAACACGGTCAGGGAAACGGCGTTCCCTCGGGCCAGGACAATGGCGCTCGACCGGGTGCGCGCCGACGCGAGTGCATGGAGCGTTGCAGGAACCCGGCGGGGGGGTCCGCGTTGCCTAGCTTACCGGCGTTCGCGCCTTGTCAAAGGAGCCGCCTATGCTTGGAACCATCCTGCTTATCGTACTGCTTCTGGCGCTGATCGGCGCCCTGCCCAACTGGGGCCACAGCCGCAACTGGGGCTATTATCCCAGCGGCGGACTGGGCCTGGTGCTCGTTGTCGTGCTGGTGCTTGTCCTATTGGGCAGGATCTAGCCGACCGACGGCATTTCGCCCTCGAGGGGCGCAGCCCTGTTTCGCACCGGTTTCAGGACTGCGCCTCGGACCGCCTGCAGCCACCCGGGCGCCGGCCGGCCACGCGGGGCGCCCAAGACCAGGCCCAGCCCCCCCAGGCCCCGCGCCACCTCGTAGCTGAGGGCGCAGACCGCCACGGCCCCCGCCAGCACCAGGGAGAACTCCAGGCCGGGATGCAGGGCCAGGGGCTTGATGCGGTGCATCAGGATGAACAGCGCGGGCTGGTGGACGATGTAATAGGTGAACATCCCCCCGTTCAGATAGCCGAGCGCTTTGCAGTCCCAGGTCAGGGCCGAGCGGGCGAAACCGAGCACCGCGACGATCGCCCCCCACCGCTCCACCGGATAGAGCAGGTGCATCACCGGATTGGACTGTTCCACGAATTCGGGCGACCCCTGCTTGGCCCAGGCCATGGCGCCGTAGGCGGCGAAACTCGCCACCGCCAGGATCAGCGCCGGCCAGCGCAGGGCGACAAAGCCGTCCCAGACCTTGTCGCTGCGCGCGACCAGGAAACCGAACAGGAACATGCTCAGCGAAACGGCGTGGTTGTACCAGTCGTCGGTCAGCTCCAGGGTCACGCTGAAGATCGGGAACAGGGTGAAGCGGAACACCAGCAACAGGGCGAGCGGCCACATCAGCAGACCGACGCCCGACATAGCCCGCTCCAGCCGCGCCTGGGCCGCCGCGATCAGACGCGGGGCGAACCGCAAGGCCAGCGCCAGGGCCACGACATAGGTCCAGAGATAGGCGACGAACCACAGGTGGGCGTAGATCGGTATGACGTAACGGCGGCCCTCGAACACCACCTTGTGGTTGCTGGTGAAGAGTTCCGCCAGGAAGGCCACGTAGCCCTTGGCGTAGCCGAAGTTGTCGACCAGCCCGAGGTAGCCCTGGATCGGCACGATGAAGGCCAGGCCGAACAGCAGCGGCGGCAGGAGCTGGATGGAGCGGCTGACGAAGAGCTTCGAGGCTCCCAGTTTGTCGAAGGCGTAGCGCGTCGCCACGCCCGAAATCAGGAACAGCAGGCACATCCGCCAGGGATGGGTGGTGAGCAGCGCGATCTCGACCCAGCCGCCGCGGTGGGTGCTCTTCACCGCCAGGGGCGACCACGCCGCGTACATCAGGCCCAGGTGGTAGACGATCAGGCCGCCGAACAGCAGCACCCGCAGCCAGTCGAGATCGGTGCGGCGGTTGGTCGGTTCTGACGCGGCCAAAGGTTCAATCCACAGAGACGCCGCGCTCGAAACACGGACGGACGGGGGCCGCTGACGTGAAATCGGCCGGGGCGGTCTCCCTACATGGCCGACCGGGGCGCGGGGTCAACCCGGTTGCGGCGAATAAGCGACAGGCGGAGACGTCAGGCCGCAGGCTTGAGGCTGTAGGCGGGAACGGTGGCGGCGGGCGGATCCAGCCGGACGGACAGAGCCAGGCCGGCCGCGCCGAGGGCCATCGCGGCGGCCAGGGCCAGCATCGGCCGGCGGGGGGCGGCTTGCGCCAGCAACGGCCAGATCAGCAGCACCGACAGCAGGGCGAACACCGCCATCGCCGCCGGCGCGTCGGCGCCGACGCCCAGGAAGGCGAGATGGGCGAGGACGAGACCCTGGGCGATACCGACCGCGGCCAGGGCCGCAAGCGCGGCGAGGACGGGCGGCGACTCGAGGTCCGGGTCACGCCAGGCCGCCAGGGCGGCGGCGGCCGCCATCAGCAGCAGGGGCCAGGCCAGCACAGGGGCGGCGGCGGGGGCGGCGGCCTGGACCGCCAGGCCGGCCGCCAGGACCATCAGTCCGAGGCCCAGCCAGCGGCCCCACAGACTGGCGGCGGCGCGGGCGAAGGTCATGACGAGGATGACGGCGGCGCAGAGCACCGCCGCCTGCAGCTCCAGGCGCGGGACCGCCGCCAGCCGGTCGTAGTAGTTGGCGCCGCGGCCCTGGCCGGAAACCACATTGGCGGCGTTTAGCGCCACCGCGGCCACCAGCAGCAGGCCGAAGCCCCAGGCGGCGCCGAACGCCGCCTGGGCGTCCTGCATCCGCCCCCCCGCCCGCACCCGGACATAGGCGAAGCCGAGCATTGCCGCGGCCAGCCCCAGCACGATCCACCCCGCCCAGGCGGGATAAACGATCAGGCCGAGCCCAAGCAGGTCGGCGAAGACGGCGTCGGGGGCCCGGGGAGGCAGGCGGTCGGCCTCCACCAGGGCGCGGACGATATCGAGGGTCTGGGCGCCCAGGTGCTGCACCGAGCCGGGATCGACGGCCGCCGGCGTCGCCTGGGGCGCGTGGTAGAGGCCGGGGCGCCCCAGGAAGGCGAGGTTGAAGCCTGGGATCCCGGCGGCCTTGGGGATAGAGAAGTCGGTGATGTTGGGCAACAGCCGGTAGACCAGAACCGCCAGCGAATTGGCGGACGGCCGGCGCACGGAACGGGCGTAGAGGCCGACCATCGCGCCGTTGTCGGGGCCGGTCTCGAACATCAGCGCCCGGCCGCCGCCGCCGCGGGCCTCCAGGTTCACCACCACGCCCACGCGCCTGGCCAGGGGATGGCCGGCGAAGAAGGCGGCCGCCCCGTCGGAATTCAGCTCCTCGGCGTCGGTGAACAGGACCACGAGGTCGCGGGCGGGCGCCGGAGCGGCCTTCAGCGCACGGACGACCTCCAGCGCCGCGGCCACGCCGGCGCCGTCGTCCGCCGCGCCGGGCGACCCGGACACGGTGTCGTAATGGGCCATCAGCAGGACCGCCGGCGCGACGGGGTCGCGGCCCGGCATCACGCCCAGGATGTTGACGGCCTGCGCCGCCGGCGGCCCGCCCCAGAGCCGCAGCCGCTCGGCCCCTTGCGGCGTAAGAGGCGAGGCTTGCGTCTGCACCGCCAGGCCCAGGGCTCCCAGGCGCGCGGCCAGATAAGCCCGGACCCGGGCGTTGTCGGCCGAGCCGGTGGGATGGGCCGCCGCAGCGACGACGCGGATGTCGGCGAAGGCTCGGGTCGCGGAAAAATGATCGGCCGGCGCCCCCGCGGGTTCGGCCGCGGGCGGCCGGGCGGCGAGCACGGCCAGCAGCAGCGCGGCCAGGACCGCGCAGGCGAGGGCGAGGGCGCGCTTCAGCTGGCGCGCGCCGCCAGCACCACCGCTTGGTCTTCGGGGAGGAATTCGGATGGGTGCACGAACTCGGGCCGGAACCAGGGCTTGGTGGTCTGGTCGAACACCTCGCGCAGCCAGCCGGTCACCCGCCGGATGCGGGCGGCGCCGGCGACGTCGCGGTGGACGCACATCCGCAGCTCGAGCCGGGCCAGGGGCGGGAGGTCGAGCATGACCAGTTCGGGGGCGAAAACCGAGACCCCCGTCGGCAGGGCGGCGATGCCGGCGCCCTGCCGACACGCTTCCACCAGGGCCGAGCTGGAATTGGTCGCCATGCCGATATTGGCCAGGCCCTGGAAGGCGGCGCTGCTGACCGACCAGGATTCCTTCTGCCGGGTATGCGCCACGTGGTGCAGGTATCGCCGGTCGGCCACCGCCGCCAGCGTGGTCGGCACGCCGTAGAGGTCGAGGTAGGCCCGGGAGGAATAGAGGCAGTAGTGGTAATAGCCCAGGGGCGTGGAGATCACGTCCGGGTTCGACACCGTGTCGAACTGCAGGCTGACGTCCACGTGGGCGCCCACTTCGTTGTCGGTCCACAGGCCGCAATCGACCCCGATGCTGATGTCGGGGGACTCCCGGAAGAACCGCGGCAACGCCGGCATCAGGAAATAGGTCGCCAAGCCGTCCGGCGCGGCGATGATGACCTTACCCTCCTCCTTCTTGTCGCTGTCGGCGACCAGGTGATCCACCGCGGCGGCGGAGCGCTCCATCGTCAGCACGTGGTCGAGGATCTTCACGCCGGCGTCGGAGAGGGTGAGCCGCTGCGGCGTGCGGTTGAACAGGCGAACGCCCAGCCGCGACTCGAGGTCGCGGATGCGGACGCTGACCGTAGGCTGGGTGAGTCCGAGGGCGGTCGCGGCGTCCGAAAAGCTGCCGGTCTTGGCCACTGCGGCGAAAATGCGCAGGTCAGACCAGTCCGCCCTTTGTCGGACGACCTTGGCGGATTCGGTTTTGTCTATACCCACCATAGGCACTTCGCTGATTTCAGGTCCAACCGGAGCGTTTACCAAACCGATTGTGAATGCAAGTCCGGAGAAGTTTCGAATGCCGTCGGCTTCAGCCAGGGATCGGCTCCATGACCCGCGCGAATTCATCGATTTGCTGTCGGTCATCGACCTGCATCCGGCCGAGCCGGAGGAGTGCGACGCCGGGCGCGCCATCGCCGCGGAGCTGATCAGCCCCTATGTGGCGCCCGCCGCCGCCTTTCGCCGCGTGCAGGCCCACACGGGCTCGGCGGTGTGGGTCTATCGCCAGGCCGGAGAGGTGACCGGCGTGCTCGGGATGGTCGCCGTCAAGCCCAACGGCCTGAAGGCGATCGAAGAGCACTTGTACGATTCCAAGAACACCCCCGAGGAATTCCTGTGCGGAGCGGGCGATCCCTTCGCCGCCATCTACGGCTGGGGCTTCGCGGCGAGGACCCGCAAGGCCTCGGTCGCAGTTGTTCTGGGGGCGATGCGGTCGCGCGAGCGGTTCGCCGACATCCCGTTCTTCACCCGTGCGGCGACGCCCGCGGGCGTGAAGGTGATCACCGGGCGGATGGGCTACAGGCCCTATCCAGGCGCCCCTGACGACTTGCTCTGGAACCCCGTCCGTCCTTCCCAGGAGCGCGCCGCATGAACGCCCGTGTCGATCCCAAGATGTCCGGCCAACCGGTCGCCGGCGTGCTGCCGCCCCGCTTCGAGACCACCGTCGCCCGCACGATGGAAGACCTGATGCAGGTCATGATGGTCCGCAGCCTGGTCTATATCGGCGAGCAGAAGTGCCCCTACGAGGAGGAGTACGACGGCAACGATTTCTCCGGCGCCACCCACCTGATCCTGCGCCGCAACAAGGAGCCGATCGGCACCCTGCGCATCCGCTGGTTCGCCGACTTCGCCAAGCTGGAGCGGGTGGCGGTGCGCTCCGAGTACCGCGGCACCCGGGCGACCCTGGAGCTGGTGCGCGAGGCGTTCCGCATCGCCGAGCGCAAGGGCTACACCAAGATCCTCGGCCACGCCCAGGCCCGGCTGGTGCCGTTCTGGGCGCGCCACTTCAAGTTCAAGCAGTTGAAGAGCGAGGGCTTCCACTTCTCCGACCACGAGTACGTGGAGATGGTGATCGACATCACCCCGCCCGCCAACGCCCTGACCATCCACAGCGATCCGATGGTCCTGGTTCGTCCCGAGGGGGAATGGGACAAGCCCGGCGTGCTCGACTGGTCTTCCGACCGCCCGGCCACCAATCCCCTGGCGCACTCATGAAGCCTTTCGGGAGAGCCTCCTTCGTTCCAGCCCCGGCGCTGTTGTGCCTGGACCTGCAGCGCGAGCAGGCCGCCGCGACCGGCATCGACCCCGAAGACGCCCGCCGCTGCATCGAGGAGTGCCGGCGGGTGCTGCGTCACGCCCGCCTGGCCGGGTGGCAGGTCGCCCACGTCCACCGTCACGACGGCACCCTGGCCGGAATGTCGGAGCAATCCCGCCCCATCGAAGGCCTGGAGCCGCACCCCCGCGAGCCGGTGTTCTATCGCGACCGGCCCTCGGCGTTCTCCAGCGTCCCCTTCCGCGACTTCATCTCGCGCCTGGGGGACCCGCGGCTGATCGTGGTGGGCTTTTCGCTCCACGCCTCGGTCCTGTTCACCGCCGTGGCCGGCCATGAGCTGGGGGTGCCGCTCACCGTCGTGCAGGGAGCGCTGGCGGCGCCGTCGTCGCGTCGGTTCAGCGGGGAGGTCATGGAGAACGTGCTGCTGAGCGTACTTGGCTCATTTGCGGAAGTCGTCAACGCCGACCAGCTTTTGCAAGTCACTGGGCCGCTGCTCGCGCAAGCCGCCAATCATCCATAGGGAGCGGGGAATGGGAGGGGAGAACCTGCAAAGTCTGGGGGAGATGAGCGTGGACCACCTTAGGGAATACATCTTGGACATGGTCCAGGAGCTGGCCTCCGTGGCCGCCCGGCGGGGGGATTCGACCTCAGCCCAGGCGCTGCAGACCTGCTGGAGCCAGATTCGCGAAGAGGAGGAGCGGGACTAGGAGTTCAGCCCGTCGCCGGCCCTCCGGCCGGCCTCGGCCGGAGGGGGGGTGTCATCCACCAGGCCGGCGAACAGATAGCCGACGTCCACCTTGAGGATTTGGGTCAACAGCATCAGCGTAGTGGCCCCGGCCCGGGCCTGACCGGCCTCGAACGCCTCGATCAGCGCGGGCTGGCAGCCGAGCTTAGCCGCCAGGGCGCCTTGCGAAAGGCCCAGGAGTTCGCGCCGCGAACGGATGCGCGCACCGATACGCCGGTCTACGGGTCCGCCTTTTGCGGCAAAGTTCGCCATCTCAGGCCCTCTGAACTCTTAGGTTGCATAGCCTTGCCGCCTAGGCAAGCCAGCCCTGGAGCGTAGCGGGCCACAAGCGCCCAACCCTTATCAAAGGCGAAGAGAGCTGCGTCATTTGGCGGCGCGATAATCGGAGATCGCCGTCAGCAGGTCCGGATTCAGCAGCACCACACGGCCGGAATGGAGTTCGATCAGCTTCTCCCGACGGAGCTGCTGCAGAATCCGGTTGATGTGGACCACGCTCAAGCCGAGGGCGTCGGCCAGCACCTCCTGGGTCGCCGGCAGCGGGAAGCGGCGCTCGTCGGCCAGGCCGGCGGCGACCAGCCGGTCGCGCAGTTCCAGCAGCAGGTGGGCCACGCGCTCATAGGCGGTCTGCCGGCCAAGCCGCACGACGTTGTCGAGCAGCCGCGCCTCGTCGATGTGGCCGGCCGTCTCCAGAATCCGGGTCAGGCCGGGGTGGGCCTCAGGGTCCTTCGCCGCCAGGCGTATCGACGAGGCGTCGACCGTCTCGACCCGGGTCAGTGCGATGGTGGCGGCCAGGGCCAGGGGATGCGGCCGCAGGCAGAAGCCGACCCCGTCCCCGGGCACCAGGAAGCTGAAGATCTGCCGGCGCCCGTCCGGCAGCAGCCGCTGCCGGACGGCCCAGCCCGAGACGATCAAGCGGGGCGGACGCACCGTCGCGCCTTCGGCCAGCAGCTCGGCGCCGGCGCGGCATTCCTCACGCTGGCCGGCCAGCCGCTCGACCAGGGCGATCTCGTTCGGCGCCAGGGTCGCCAGGGTGGCGAAGCGGCGCAGCACCGGATCCATCACCTGCGGACGGATGGGCCGGACAAGATTGGTGGTCATGAAAGCACCTCCCGTGACGACGCCAGACCTAGTCTTTCGACCGCTTCGGCGAGGGCCCTGGTCGAGACGGGCTTCTCCATATGCACGGCCGCTTCGAACGGCGGGCGCAAGGCTGAGACATCGTAGCCTGTGGCGAAGATCAGCGGCACACCACGGTCGCGCAACTCGTACGCGACCGCCCAAACCTGCTCTCCATTAAGGTTGATGTCCAGAACAGCCAGATCAGGCGTCTCCGCCGCGATCAATGCGAGGATCGTCGCCACTTCCCCCGCGGGTCCGATCACCGCCCCGCCCAGTTCGACGACCAGGCGGCGCATCTCGTCGGCGATGAGATATTGGTCCTCCACGATCAGCACCCGCGAGCCCCGCAACGGATGGTTGGGCGACGCAGGTTCGCTCATGTCGCCCGACCCGCTTCTTTCGTGTCGGCATCCTCCACGACAAGGGCATCTTCGGGGATCGGCAGCTCGATCAGGCAGCGGATTCCACCGGGAGAGAACTCCAGCAGCGTCGCGGCGCCCAGGTCATAGGGCAGGCCCCGCTCGATCAGGTCGCGGCCGAAGCCGGTGCGCGAAGGCGCGGAATCCACAAGGGGCACGCCGCTCTCGCGCCATTGCAGCGACAGCCTGCGGCCCTCCTTGGTGAGGGTCGTGCGCCAGGTGACGGCGATGTGGCCGGCCTGACTGGCCAAGGCGCCGTACTTGACCGCGTTGGTGGTCAGCTCGTGCAGGGCCAGAGCCATGATCTCGGCGGCCTTTTGGCGCAGACGGATGGGCGGGCCGGAGACCTCGATCTGGTCGTCGTCATGGACGGCGTGGGAGAGCAGCTCCTCGCGGACGATCTCCTCCAGCTCGATCTCGCCTTCGGCGTGGCGCGACAGCACGCCCTGGGTGCGGGCCAGCGCCCGCAGGCGGCCGTCGAAGTGGGCCGCGAACTCCTCCAGGGTCTCGCTGGTGTCCAGGGTGCGGTTGGCGATGGAGCGGACCACCGCAAGGATGTTCTTCACCCGATGCTGCAGCTCGCCCATCAAGAGCTTCTGCCGCTCCTCCGACCGCTTGCGGTCGCTGATGTCACGGAAATAGACCGAGACCCCGCCCGAGGCGTCGGGATAGGCGCTGATGGCGATCCATCCGTGCAGGACCGCCGACAGGGTCTCGACATGGACCGGGACGCCCTCGCGGGCGGCGCGGCGCTGGGCCTCGAAGGCTTCGGTCTGGTCGGCGCAGGGGAACACGTCGATCAGTCGCCGGCCCAGCACCTCCTCGGGCCGCTTGCCCCAGTCCTCCAGGGCGCGGCGGTTGGCGTAGGTGAAGCGCATCTCGCCATCGAGGGCGTAGAAGGCGTCGGCGATGCTCTCGAGGATTTCCCGCGTCTGGGCGCCGGCCTCCTCGGCCTCGGCCTGGGCCCTGACCGTGGCGGTGACGTCGAGGAAGGTGATCACCGCGCCCGCGATGTAGTTGTCGATGCTGCGGTAGGGCAGCACCCGCACCAGGTGGCGCGTGCCCAAATCGAGGTCTGCGACCTCGCGTTCGATCGGCGCCAGGGTCCGCAGCACCTTCCGGACGTCGTCGGCCAGCTCCGGATAGGCGATGCGGGCGGCGATGTGGGTGATGGGCCGCCCCAGGTCGCCGTCGATCAGGTGGAAGATGTCGCCCACGGCGGGGGTGAAGCTCTTGATCCGCAGGTCGTTGTCCAGGAACACCGTGGCGATCTGGGTGCTCGACAGTAGGTTCTTCAGGTCGGAGTTGGCGCGGGCCAGGTCGGTCACCCGGTGGGCCAGCTCGCCGTTGACGGTGTGGAGCTCCTCGTTGACCGACTGCAGCTCCTCCTTGGAGGTCTCCAGCTCCTCGTTGGCCGACTGCATCTCCTCGTTGATGGACTGGTATTCCTCGTTGGAGGACTTCAGCTCCTCGTTGGTGCTCTCGAGCTCCTCGATCGCCGCCTGCAGCCGCTCCTTGACCAGGCGCAGCTCGCCTTCC
The DNA here is from genome assembly GCA_035493215.1 of Caulobacteraceae bacterium. GTDB lineage: Bacteria > Pseudomonadota > Alphaproteobacteria > Caulobacterales > Caulobacteraceae > NCED01. Next base: position 31,930 of record DATJIO010000042.1, on the reverse strand, counting down.
AGCCGTTGCACGTGCTCGTCACGCAGCGCCGGCGCGCTGAGCACCGCCTCGCCTTCGGCCCCGTCGACGGGCCCGCCGTCGCGGAACAGGACCACGAAGTTGACCGGCGCGTCGGGGACGATCACCGGCTCGACCACCAGGTCCACTCGCCGCACCTCGCCCTGGATGCCGACCTGCAGACGCTCGACCTTGGCCACGGTCCGTTGGGTCGCCGCCGCGTGCAGGGCCGCGCGCAGGTCCACCCGCAGGTCGCGGTGCACCAGGTTGAGCAGGTTGAGGCTGGCGGCGCCCGCGGCGGGTTCCAGGAACCGGCCGGTGCGGCCCGAGAAGTTCAGCGTCTCGTACTGGTCGTCGATCAGCACATAGGCCGGCGCATAACGGTCGGCGATCCGCTCAGCCTGCCGGCCCAGGCCGGTATCGGCCCGCGGCTTGGCGAGGTCGCCCCGTCCCGCCAAGTCCCGGCCGCGCTCTCCCGTCGCGAGCGGGAACTCCGGCAGCACCCGGTTCACGGTGTCCAGCCGCCGGTAGATGCGGTGGCGACGGTCGATCGGCGCGAACAGCTTGGCCTGGCGGGTGACGTTCTCCGACGGACCCAGGAACAGGAACCCTCCCGGCTTCAGCGAAAAATGGAACAGGGGGATGACCCGATCCTGCAGCTCGCCGGTCAGGTAGATCAGGAGGTTGCGGCAGGACACCAGGTCGATGCGCGAGAAGGGCGCGTCGCGGACGACGTTGTGTTGCGAGAAGATGCACATCTCGCGCAACTCCTTGATCACCGCATAGGTGGCGCCCTCCTTGGAGAACCACCGCGCCAGCCGCTCGGGCGAGACGTCCTTGGCGATCGATTCCGGATAGCGGCCCGAACGGGCCATGGTCAGGGCCCGGCCGTCGATGTCGGTGGCGAAGATCTGCACCAAGGGCGGGCGGTCCAGCTTGGCGAGCTGCTCCTGCATCAGGATGGCGATGGAATAGGCTTCCTCCCCGGTCGCGCAGCCCAGCACCCAGATCCTGATTTGCTCGCCGCCGTCGCGTCCCTCGACCAGCTTGGGGACGACCTCGCGCCTGAGGAGGTCGAACTCCAATCCGTCGCGGAAGAACTGGGTCACCCCGATCAGCAGGTCCTGGAACAGGTGGCCGACCTCGTCGGGAGCCGTGCGGAGGCGTTCTATATAGGCCTCGACCTGGTCGATCTGCAGCACCTGCATCCGCCTTTGGACCCGCCGCAGGAAGGTGTTGTGCTTGTAGCCGTGGAAATCGTGACCCGTCCGGCTGCGCAGGATGCCGGCGATGCGGGCGAGCTGCCCGGCGGTCTCCGGCGGGGCGGCGGCGGCGTCGCGCCAGGGCTGCACCCCCGCCAGATGGTCGGCGTAGGTGGCGATCCGGCCGGCGATCTGGTCCGCTGGCAGGACGAAGTCGACCAGGAAGGCGGGATCGACCAGGTGTTCCGGCCCCGGGCGGTTGGCGTCCAGCTCCGCGACGGCGAGCCCGCCCTGCTCCTTGACCGCCGTGACGCCGGCGGCCCCGACCGAGCCCATCCCCGCCAGGATCACGGCCACGGCCCGGTGCTGCTGCGCCGCGGCCAGGGAGATCAGGAAGCTGTCGATGGCGGCCCGCTCGCCGGGCGGCTGCTCCGCCGGCGCCAGCCGGAAGGCCTCGCCCTCCAGGGTCATGAGTCGGTCGAGGGGCCCGACATAAACCCGGCCCGCCTGGGCACGCTCCCCGTCTGCGACGGCCTCGGCGGCGAACCCATGGGGCGCCAGGGCGGCGGCCACAGTGGCGAAGTCCAGCCCGTCGCTCTGCCGCAGCGAGATGACGAAGGCGACGCCGGCCGGAAGAGGCCCTTGCGCGAAAAGCCGTTCCAGGGACGGCAGGGTGGCGGCGGAGGCGGCGACCCCGACGACAAGCGTGGGCGCGGTGGCGGCGAGCGATGCGGCTTTGCGGGCCCGTCGACGGGGCTCTGAGGAAGAAGGATCGGGTTTGCGCGCCACTCTGCCTCCGGTCGGGGTGATCCTATCCCAGCTTTTCCTCCCCGTCTTCGTCGGCCTGCATCCCGTCGTCGTTGGCCTCCGGTACGGCCCCGGGGCGTGGCATCATGGCCAGCACCGCACGACGCAGGATCTCGCCGTAGCTCCGGTACTCGGCGGCCCGGTGACGATAGAGTTCGGCGACGCTGTTGCGCCCCGTCCCGCGTGCGTCCTCGGCGAGGCGCGAAACCAGTTCGATCCGCTCCTCCACCACCCGCATCGCCAGCCGCAAAGCCGCTTCGACCTGGAGGCCCTGCTCGCTTTCGAGCACCCGGGCGGTGACGCCATGGCCGGTCTGGCAGCGGTACCGACGCGGCCTGGCCCCCCGGACCTCCGACAGCACGCCCTGGCAGTCGGGACAGGTCAGGGCGACCGGGTCGGCGAATTCCCGCAGGCGCTCGCTGCCCAGCCGGCAGCCGGCGGCGATCTCCACCTCCATCTTCAGGCTCGGGGGCGGCGGTTCGGAGGCTGGGGCTTGGGTCCGGCTGAGGATGGCGAGCAGCGGTCCGATGGCTTCGCCCGACGCGACGTGGTCGGGGTCGAGCAGGTCGATGGCGGCGCGGGGCATGTCGGGCGCGTCGGCGTCGAGGGGGTCCTGCACCACGGCCAGACCGCCGGCCTGCTGGATCGCCAGCAGGCCGGCGGCCCCGTCGTTGAGGTGGCCGGTCAGCTGCACGCCCACCGTGCGGGCGCCGTAGGTTAGGGCGGCGGAGCGGAACAGGGCGTCGACGGCCGGCCGCACCATGTTCTCGCGCGGGCCCGGCCCCAGCCGCAACTCTCCGTCGAACAGCAGCAGATGGCGGTCGGGGACGGCGACATAGATGCGGCCGGTTTCGACCGGGGCGCCGTCCACGGCCCGTTCGACCGGAAGCCGGGAGACCTTGGCCAGCACCTGCGCCAAGTAGGATGGTACGTGCGCAGGCTGGTGGGTAGCGATGAAGACGCTGGCGGAAAGATCCTCGGGAAGGGCGCGGACAATGGTCTTCAGAACCTCCGCCGACCCGCTCGAGCCGCCGATGACGATGATGTCCCGCTTGGGCATCCGCGCTGGCTCCGCCTATTTACGATTAATCCGCCTGCGCGACAGGCGTTCCCCTCCGCGTCAAATGATCAATATTTTCAATTGTTAAGGCCAAGCTGAAACTTCCGTAGTCCCAAGGGGTTGAGTGCGCAGGTGGAGTAACGCCAATGGTCCGGCGCCCGCGCGTGCTTGTTGTCGAGGACGATCCCCTCGCCCTGATGATGTTGATGCTGGATCTGCAGGCGGACGGTTTCAACGTCGACGGCGTCGAGACGGTGCGCGAGGCGGTGCAGTTCCTCGGCGCGAACGGGGCCGAACTGGACGCCCTGGTGTGCGACCTCGACCTGCGGGACGGCTCCGACGGCTACGCCGTGGCGCGGTCGGCGCGGACCCACAACCCGGCCGTGGCGGTGCTCTACACCTCCGGAGTAGGCCGACCCGAGTTCGAGACGCGCAAGGTCGCCGGCGCCGGCCTGTCCCCCAAGCCCTGGGTGGCCCAGGAGATCGCCCAGCGCCTGCGCCGGCTGCTGGGGTGACTTCAGACGCCCGGCGGGTTGACCTCGACGGTGACGTGGCTGAGGCCGGGAAGGTTCGTCAGGCGCGCCTTGTAGGCCTCCGGGCTGAGCGGGGCGGTGGAGACCAGCGAGACGATCAGGCCCTGGTGCCCCGGACCCAGACGCCACAGGTGCAGGTCGCTGACGGTGTCGGAGGCGCTTTCCAGCCGCTCGCGCACCGCATTGGCCAGGGTCGAGCTGGCCGACATGTCGAGGAGCGAGGCCCCGGCCGAGCGCATCAGGCCCCAGGACCACTGCGCGATCACCAGGGCGCCGACGACGCCGATCACCGGGTCCATCCACACCCAGCCGAGGTAGCGGCCGGCGAGGAGGCCGGCGATGGCCAGGACCGAGGTCAGGGCGTCCGCCAGGACGTGCTGGTAGGCGGCGCGCAGGTTGTTGTCGTGGTGGTGGCTGGCCGGGTGCAGGGCGTCGCGCTCGGGCTCGTGATCGTGGTCGTCTTGGTCGGCGGCGGCGTGGTCGTGGGCGGCGTGGCCGTGATCATGGTGGTCGCCCTGGTGCAGCAGCCAGGCGCTGACCAGGTTCACCCCCAGACCCAGGACGGCGATGGCGGTGGCCTGAGAGAAATGGATCGGTTGCGGGCTGAGGAGCCGGGCGAAGGACTCCACGCCGATGATCAGCGCGATCACCCCCAGCACCACGGCGCTGGCGAAGCCGGCCAGTTCGCCGACCTTGCCGGTGCCGAAAGCGAACCGGGGGTCGTTGGCGTGCACCCAGGCGTAGCGGTAGGCCAGGGCCGCCACCGTCATGGCCGCGGCGTGGGTCGACATGTGCCAGCCGTCGGCCAGCAGGGCCATCGAGCCGTAGATGGCGCCGCCGGCGATCTCGCCGACCATCATGGCCGCGGTCACCCCGACCACGATCCAGGTGCGGCGCTCGTTGCGCGCGTGCTGGGCCCCAAGAAAGCCCCCCGACCCGCAAATACGGGCGCCTGCCGGGTCCCGCGCCGCCTTCACCTCTACCGCCGTCATCGATCACGCTCTTTCGCGCCCCAGCGCGGCCGGACTTTAGCCCGTTCCACACCGGGCGGCGCAAGCCCTCAGCGGTTCAGATGCGGGACCGGCCCCAGAAATGCGGCGACTCCGCGAAGGCGGCGAAAGCCTTGCCCGCCGAGGCGATCAGGACGGGCTCCTCGCGACGACGGGCGCCGATCAGCACACCGGCGGCGAAGGCCGCTTCGCCGGAGCGCTTACCCGCCACCTCGATCGCCAGCTCGGCGGCCACGGCGATGTCGTTGAGCGCGCCGAGCTGGTCCTGCAGCGCCTTCAGACCCGCGCCGAACTTGCGGCGGCGCCCGGGATGGTCGGGAAAGGCCTCGCCGAAGAAGTCGGCCGCATAGCGCAGCTTCTTGGCCTTGATGCGCAGCCGGTGACGGCCGGCGGCGTCGAGGTGGGCGAAGCGCTTTCCGGCCTTCTTCACCTTGGCGTGCAGGCGGTCGAGCGCCTCGGCCCCGAATGCGCCGATCGGGGCCGCACGCAGGGCCGTCCGCCCGGGGTCGGGATCGAGGGTCCAGGCCCCCACCTCCACCCAGGCCGCAACGTCGAGCAACAGGTCGGCGAAGCGCTGGGACTCGATGGCCGCGACGGCGCGGTCGTAGGCGCGGGCCTGGGCCGCCAGCAGCCGCTTGCCGAAGGCCGCCAGTGCGTGGTCGGGCTGCAACTCCTCCTCGTCGGACGGCATGGCGGTGTGGATGAAGACGTCGAGGTCTCGGGCCTGGTCCAACTCCCCCGCGAGCCACTTGGCTTCGCCCTTGAGGGCCGCGAAGCGGTCGTCCCCCACCAGGGGTTCGAAGGCGGACATGGCGGCGCGCAGTCGGCGCAGGCCGACGCGCGCCTGGTGCAGGGCCTGGGGACTGCGGACCCGGCGGAGCAGCCGGGCGTTGCCGGCGACCTGGGTCAGGCAGCTGCGGGCGATGCGACGGAAGGCGTCGGCGGCGCAGGTCCCGGCGCTCAAGGCGGCCTGCTCGGCCTTGAGGGCGGCGGTGGTGTCGTGGCCGGCCAGGCGGTAACCGCGCTCGGCCTTCGAGTCGAACGACAGGCGGATGGGAGCGGCCCCGGCCAGTGTGCGGGCAAGGACGAACAGGGCGGCCGCCCCGCCGGCCTTCAACTCCAGCTCCAGCTCGTGGATCGGTTCACGGTCGCCGCCGGCGTCGATGCGACCCTCGTCCAGGCTGAGCTCGACCAGGGCCGAGCCATCGCTCCACAGGCGCACGGCGCGCTCCACCGTGGTGGAGAAGACCTCCGCGAGGTCGCCTGCCCCGTGGCCGTTCAACACCGCCTCGGCCGGGGTCCCGGCGAGGGCCGAGGCCTCCGGTCGCGCGCCGTCGACGTCCCGTTCCCACTCGCCCCGCTCAATCGATCCGGGGCCTTCTCGGGTCTTGACCGTCTGCACGAAGCGGCCGCCCGACTCCCGCACCCGCAGGGAGACCCCGGCGTTGCGCAGGTCGTGGTCGGGGGTGTCGTAATAGACCGAGCGGAGTCGGGAGGTCGTGGCCGGCGCGGCCAGGGCGGGGTGCTTGCGGAGCTTTCCGAGCGCGCCGGGCGCGACCTCGAACTTCAGCTCCGTCTCTGAGTTCCGAGCCTCGTCAGGCGACGGCATGCGCAGGACCCGCGGCGGCCTATTTCCATGCGACCGCGCCGCCGTTCCCGGCGGTTCGCGACCCCGGGGCGATCAGTGCAGCGAAGATTTCCTGTCTGTCTATCGCGGGACGGAAGATTCCCGCAAAAACCTGCTCGTCAGGCCCGCAACCGCGACCAGGGCCCGGTGATCGCCAGGGTGGTCCCCGGCCAGTAGATGTTGACGAACAGGGTGGTCCCGTCCGGCGAGAAGCAGCAGCCGGCCAGTTCGGAATTGGACTTCACGTCGGTGACCCCCGGTTCGGCTTGTCGGCCGATGGCGTAGACCTTGCCTTGCGGCGTGACCCCCTTGAGGAAGTTCACCCCGCCCACCTTGTCCTCGCACACCACCAGATGGCCCCAGGGCGAGACCGCGAGGTTGTCGCCCATGAACAGCACCGACTTGTCCGTCGGCTGAAGAAACAGCTGGATGCGGCCGGGCTGGTCGTTCTCGTCGGCCTGGCCCTCGTGGGGGCTGGGGCGGTACCGCATGATCTGGCCGAGCTTGGCCGGTCCGCCGCTGGTGCAGTTGAAATAGAGTTCGCCGTCGCCGAAGTAGACCCCCTCCCCGCGGGCGAACCAGGCCGCGCCTCTGGCGGCGCCGCGGGCGGCGAGCGCATTGTCGGGATTGTCGACGCCCTCGAGGTCGATCCAGACCACGTCGCGGACATCGCCCTGGGTCCAGTCGGCCCGAGCCCAGTTGCGGCTGTCATTCGCCTGCTGGTCTGGCTTGAAGCCGAGCGCCTGGAGCCGGCCGCCCTTGGAAGGCGCCGTGCGGTCGTTGGGCAGGAAGCGGTAGAACAGGCCGCCGGCGTACTCGTCCTCGGTCAGGTAGATCACCCCCGTCCGCGGATCCACGGCCGCCGCCTCGTGGCGGAAGCGGCCCAGGGCGGTCAGGGGGACGGGTTCGACCAGGCCACGCCGGGCGCTGGGGACCTCGAACACCCAGCCGTGCGACTTGCGGACTCCCGAGGAGACCGCGATCTCCTCGCAGGTCAGCCACGATCCCCACGGGGTCATCCCGCCGGCGCAGTTAGTGGAGGCGCCGGTCAGGCTGAGGTGGCAGCTCTCCAGCTTTCGCCGCCGCAGGTCGTAGACCAGGGTGGTGGTCCCGCCCGTCAGGTAGCGGCCGTCGTCGGCCCTGTCGTAGACATGGGCGGCATCCACCTTGCCGGCCAGGACCTGGCCCACGCCGAACGGGCCGTAGTCGTAGTCGGCCGGCGGCTTCAGCTCGTGGTTGCGCACCAGGACCACCCGGTCGCCGCCTCCGGCGAAACAGCCCATGCCATCGGTCTTGTATGGGGTGACCAGGCCGTCGCTCATCGGGTCGCCGGCGCGGTTGACGATGGTGTAGGAAAAGCCCTCGGGCAGGTCGAACACCCCGAACGGATCGGTCCGGAGCGGTCCGTAGCCGTAGACCTCGTTGACGTAAGGACTGGCCTCGACCTCCGCAGGCGTGCTTTGCGCCTGCGCCATCCGGGCCATGCCGCCGAAGGCCATGCCGGCGGCCCCGGACGCGACCAGGCCGCGACGCGACAGGCCGCTCATGAACCGGTTCTCGACATCGGGGCGCTCTCCTTCGACGCCGCGGAGTTAGCCCCGGACCATGTCGGACCCGCAACGGTTATTCGGCGTTTGTGCGACAGCCTCGCCTTGCGTCGCCGGTCGCACCCGGACCTCAGAAGTGGAGGCGCAGCGACGACTGGACCAAAATCTGGGCCTGGTGGGGGTCCGTGGCCCGATAGAGGCGGGCGGGACGGTCGCTGGCTACGTGCAGGGCCTCCAGCCGCAGGGTCGCGTAGGGGGTCAGCTCATACCTGTAGGCGCCGGTCAGGGCCCAGCCGTGCTCGTTGTTGTCGTCCCGGTCCTGCCAGGTGAAGTCCCTCGTCTCGAAATACTCGACCCGGCCGGCCACCGAGGCCTTGCCGTAGCTGCGGGTCGCCAGCAGGTAGACGGAATTGAAATCGACATCGATCCAGATGCCCCGCGGGGTCGGGTAACCCTCCAGGGTGGAGCCGCTCAGGGCCTGCGCCAGGAGCTTGGTGCGCTTGTCCACGTCGAGGGTCGCGCCGAAGTTCCAGAACCGGGTGTCCCAGGACCACTGCAGGTTCCTCACCGCGGTCCGGTTGCCGAAGTTGTCGTAGTAGAACAGGTTGAAGGTGAGCGGGCCCGAGGTCCGCCAGTCGAGGCGGCCGTAGGCCCCCACCCGCTTGTCGAGCCTGTAGACCGGGTAGGTGTCCTCGGCCTGCCCGCGCCAGATGCCCTGGTAGCGCGGCGGAAGGGCGGGCAGCGCCTGGCCGCTGAAGGCGCCGGCCTGAACGTCGTCGAGCGCCCAGCCCCGCAGGGACAGCAGGGTGCCCGAGGTGTCGTTGTAGTCGAACACCGCGGCCGTCACCGAGACCTCGTCGCCGCTGTCGAAGCTGCGGCCGAGCTTGCCCTCAAGGGCCACGACCTTGACCTCCTCGCCGACCCAGCTGTTGATCGCCGAGGGCGTGATGGTGTGGGTCACCCCCCAGGCGGGGTCGTCGTGCTCCATCGAGATCGGCGGATAGAACAGGCCGGCCCGGGCGCCGTAGCGCCAGGCGGTGGTGGGCGTCGGCTTCCAGTTCAGATAGGCCTCGACCAGGTCGACCTCACGCTCCTGCTCGGGCTGGTGCTGGACGTGGACCACCCCGCTGAGCGCCCAGGTGAACCGCGGCTTCCACACCAGGGCCGCTTCGGCCAGCTGGGGGGTGATGCGCAGGCCGTCGCCGGCGCCGGGGCCGCCGTAGCGGATCTTGCCATAGGCCTCGTCGGTCCAGGACCTCTCGCCGTCGGCCGCGGCCAGGCGAAGGTCCACCAGGCCGCTGAAGCTCTCGCGGGACAGGATGTCGGCCTGAGCCCAGGCGGGGGCCGCGCCGGCGACGGCGGCGAGGATCGCCGACCCGATGATCCGGCCGATCATGCGCTTGCCCGGCTCTGCGTAAGGTCGGCCCCGGCCACGAGCGCCAGGGGAAGCTCAAGGAAGAAAATCGAGCCGCCCTCGGACCGCGGCGCGCCATCCAGCACGCCGCCCATCAGTTCGGCCAGCCCGCGGGAAATGCTGAGCCCCAGGCCCGTGCCGCCGTAGCGGCGTGTGGCCGAGCTGTCGCCCTGCTGGAACGGCTGGAACAGCCGCTCCTTCATCGCCAGGTCGAAGCCGACGCCCGTGTCGGAGACCTCGAAGCGGAACCTCGGCCGCGCGACCTGCCCGCCGGCCCTGACGGTGAGCCGGACCTCGCCCTGGTGGGTGAACTTGACGGCGTTGCCGATCAGGTTGTCCAGGATCTGGCGCAGCCTGGCCGGATCGCCCAGCACCACCCGTTCCGCCCCCGCGGCGATATCCACGACCAGCCTCAGGCCCCGTTTCTCGGCCCGGCCGCTCCAGGCGGCGACGATCGCGCGCATACAGACGTCGAGGGCGAAGGGTTCGAGCCGGACCTCGGTCTCGCGCGCCCCGAGCTTGGCCGCGTCTAGGATGTCGGACAGCAGCGTTTCGAGGGTTTCGGCCGAGGCGATGACCTGGGCGACCAGCTCCTGCTGGGTCGGATCCTTCACCGTGGTCGCCAGGACATGCGACAGGCCCAGCACCCCGTTCAGGGGTGTGCGGACCTCATGGCTCATGTTGGCCAGGAATTGGTTGGTGGTCCGATTGGCCGCCTCGGCGCGATCAAGCGCCACGACCAGGGTCTCGGCGTCGCGGCGCATCTTGGCCTCGCGGTCGCGGATCTCGGCGGCCATGGCGTTGAAGCTTTCGGCCAGCCGGGCGATCTCGTCACGGCCGTCCACCACCACCGCGGCGTCCTCTTCGCCCCGCGCCAGCCTCTGCGCGGCCTCGTCGAGGGCGGTGATGGGCTTGGCCAGGCCGCCGGCCAGCATGAAGCTGCCGACGACCACCAGGAGCACCCCGCCGGCGCCGGTCAGGACCAGGGTGCGGATCAGCGGCTCGAAGGGGGCCATGGCGCGGGCGAGCGGATAGCGCAACAGCAGCACCGCCGGCGACGCGGGATTCAGCGACGCCAACGGCTTGACCATCGCGATGGAGCCGCCGGCGGGGCCGGGGAGCACCAGGGGCGCCTTGGCGCCCGAGGCCACCGCGTCGGCGATGAAGCGGCTGACGCGCCCGCGTTCGGCGTCGCCCACGCGGCCGGTCGCGGGGGTCCAGGCCCCTCCGGCGCGCCGGTCGAGCACCACGGCCTGCAGGGGGAAGGCGGCCAGCCGCTCCAGACTGGCCATCTCGCGGTCGTCGAGCTTGGCGGCGAACACGACCCATCCGGCGAGGGTGGGCGACAGCACCGGAGCCGAGACCGCCTGGTAGGGCATACCGTCGAGCATGAAAACCCCGCCGACGCCCTCGCCGCTGTCCAAGGCCCGGTACAGGGGTTCGGCGGCGGGGCCCAGGGAGCGGCCGCTGTCGGTGACGATCCGACCGTCCACGCCGACGATGACAGCGAGGTCGATGCCGAGGCGCGCATGCAGGTTCTGAAGCGCCGACCGCACCGTGGCCGCGTCGGAGGTGGCCACCGCGGCGCGGAAGCCGAAGTCCTTCGACAACAGGGCGGCGCTCTCGCGCATCTGTTCGGACCGCAGGGCCCAGATCCTGTCGAACACCGTGCCGCTGGCCTGGAGCTCGTCGCGAACCAGCCGGGTGGCGTTGTGGGTGATGGCGGTGAAGACCGCGAGCGAGACGAAGATCAGGATCGCGCCGAACAGGCCGGCGTAGAGCACCGCCAGCTTGGTCGACAGGCGCGTGAACGAGGGGCGCGCGAAGAGCTCGGTCATCTCAATAGACGCCGCTGCGGGTGGGTGGGGTGCGCAGGTCCACGGCCACGGCTTCGGTGACGGCGCCCTCGCGCAGGTTGAGCTGGCGGACCACCTCGTTGTTCGGCGCCCTCATGTATGGGTGCCAGATCCGCACAACCGCCGCCCCGTTGGGCAGGCCCCGGAAAACGGCGGCGCCCGAGGCGTCGCTCTTGGCGGCATAGGGCGTGTCCACGACCTTGATGAAGGCCACCATGCTGTCGTGGATGTTGCAGCCCAGGGCGACCACCCCGGCCTTCTCGAACCGCACGGAGCGGCTCTCGTCGCGGCCATAGAGCTTCAGCTCGAAGCGCTTGGCCGGCGAGAAGGAGTAGACGTGGTGGCGCACCCCGTCACGGTTGGGAAAGGTCACCTGGCCGCCGATCGGGACCACCAGGACGAAAGGGTCGAACTGCAGGTTGCGCTGGTCCATCTGCAGAGGCCAGGGGAACCGGATGGCCTGCCCTGCGGGAGCCTCCACCGGGTGAACGGTCACGACGGCGTCCGCCACGGCCTTCCCGGCCGCGGTCCGCACCGTAATGGCGAGGTCAGCGGCGACGGCGCTGCTGCAATAAAACAGCGTCAGCAGAAAAAAAATCGCGGCGCGCATGTCTTCAACCATGCCGCAACTTGGTGAACCGGCCGTAAAGGCTGGGCGATACCCGCCCGCGCTCAGTCCCCGGAGTTTCCTAGTCTCCGGCCAAGCCCCCAATCGAAGACGCGAGCAGCGCCGCGTCAATTTCGCACACGGCCGAAGGACGGCCACAACCAATGCGTTAGCTATTTTTCAAGCACCATCATCCCTGGTTCCTGGAAACGGGGCTGGGAAACGACGATGAAATCCGGACCGACGGCGAGCGACATTTCCTGGCGTAGTCGGCCATGGATGTGGCTGCTTGTGGCCGCCTGCTACCTCGCCGTGTTCCTCCTTCGCCAATGGGGCCTGACGCACTTCGACGGCGCGGAGGCGGCGATCGCCATCTGGCGGGCCAGCCCGGTGTTGGCCGCCGGCCTGCTCTTGATGCCGCGGGGGCAGCGGCCCTGGTGTGTGGCCGCCTGCTGCCTCGGCTCGTTCTGCGCCGGCCTGGTCTACGGCGATCCGGTGCGTCCCCTGCTCGGCATCGGCGAAAGCTGGATGATCGCCGCCCTGGCCACCTGGCTGTGCGGCCCCAAGCCCAACTTCTCGGAAAGCCGCAAGCTGTTCGTGTTCCTTGCCGGCGCGGTGGTTCCCAGCATCCTGGTGTCGACGCTGGCGTCTTACCTGCTGTTCAACGCGATGGGCGCGCCGGTAGGCTTGAAGGGCTCGGTGGAGCGCTTCCTCGGCCACCTGATCGGGCTGGCCATCTTGGTTCCCGCCCTGACCGTCATCCTGGACCAGCGCCGTTTCCAGGCCCTGCGCCGCTCGCGGCTGGAACTCTACGCCTCCCTGGGCGGGCTGACGGCCCTGGCCGCGACGCTGTTCTTCGGCCACGGCCCGGCCCTGTGGTTCCTGATGCTGCCGGTGATGATGTTGCTGGCCTTCCGGCACGGTCCCCTCGGGTCGGCTGCGGGCGCGCTGATCATCACCGTGCTGTCCCTGGCCCGGACCTATGGCGTGTCGGAAGCGGTGCGGGCGGCCAGCCTGCTCCAGTCGATGCAATTCTTCATCGCCACCGTGTTCATGACCACCCTGCCGACGGCCGGCGCGGTAGCCTCCTATGCGCGGATGCGCAGCCTGCTCGACCGGCGCACGCGCACCTCGCGCCTGGCCCGGCGCCGGGCCGACGAAGCGGCGAGGGCGAAGGGTGAGTTCCTGGCCAACATGAGCCACGAAATCCGCACGCCCCTGAACGGGGTGATTGGGCTGTCCGACGCCCTGTCGCGCACCGAGCTGACCCCCGCCCAGCGCGACCTGCTCAACATGATCCTGGGTTCGGGCAAGGCGCTGACGGGCCTGCTCAGCGACGCGCTGGACCTGGCCCGCGCCGATTCCAGCGCGCTGAGCCTCGCCGCCGAGCCCTTCGATGTACGCGAGACGGTCCGGGAGGCGGCCTTTCTGTTCGAGACGATCGCCCATGAGAAGGGCCTGGATTTCGAGGTAGTGTTCGACCTCGATCCTCCGGGCGCGGCGGTGGGCGACGCCCTGCGCATCAAGCAGATCGTCTCGAACCTGATCAGCAACGCGGTCAAGTTCACCGCCACGGGCTCGGTGACCGTCACCGTGTCGCTCAAGCGCACGCCTGAGGGGCGCGGGGTTCTGCGGGCGGTGGTGAGCGACTCCGGCCCCGGCTTCGACGACGAGGTGAAGGCCCGACTGTTCAACCGCTTCGAGCAGGGCGACAGCTCGGTGACCCGCCGCTTCGGCGGGGCCGGCCTGGGGCTGGCCATCTCCCAGCGGCTGGCGGCGATGATGGACGGCGTCATCGACTGCTACGCCGAGCCCGGCCAGGGCGCGACCTTCAGCTTCCAGGCCCCGGTCGACTTCGCCGTCGCCGCGATCGAGGCCGCCCGCGACCACGACGGCGACCGCACGGTCGATGGGGAGCGCCTGGTGGCCGTGCTGCTCGCCGAAGACAACCCGGTCAACCAGAAGGTGGTCCAGGCGATGCTGTCGGACATCGTCGACCTGACCATCGTCGGGGACGGGCAGGCCGCGGTGGCGGCCTGGCGGAACCAGGCCTTCGACGTGATCCTGATGGACACCCATATGCCGGTGATGGACGGCCTGACCGCCATCCGCACGATCCGGGCGGAGGAGCAGCGCGACGGCGCGGCGCGGGTCCCGATCGTCTCCCTGACCGCCGACGCCATGCCCCAGCAGGTCGCCGCCGCCCTGGCGGCGGGAGCGGACCTGCACGTAGCCAAGCCGATCACCGGCGCCGGATTGATCGGCGCCCTGCGCACCTGCCTCCAGGTCTCCGCCGCCGACGCCAACGACGCCAGCGACGCGGCCTGAACTAGCGCGCCGCGACGGGATCGAAGGTGAGGATCAGCTCGGCCAACTCGGGCTCGTCCACCGCCGCAGCGGCGTCCGGGACGGAAAACCACCGGCGTTCCCGCTGGCCCATCTCCGGCCACACGTTGCGCTCCCGCATGACCTCCAGCGGGAACACCCGCACCCGGCACGGGGCCGGCGCGCCGTTGCCCAGCCATTTGACGTAAGGGTAGGCGCCCAGGGCGCTCCTGCCGATCCGCCCGGTGACGCCGGCTTCCTCGAGCGCCTCCCGGGCCGCCGCGGCATGGGGCTTCTTGCCCTTCATCGGCCAGCCCTTCGGGATCACCCAGCGGCGGGTCTCCCGCGAGGTGACCAGCAGGATCTCAACCTCGCCGGCCTGGCGATACGGCAGGGCTGCGTACTGGACCGCCGGACGTCCGGCCCTGGCCGCCTGCTTCCCGGCTGCGAGAGGCCGCTTCATCGCAGGAGCAGCCCGGACAGGAAGAAGAACGCAGCCCCCAGCAGGCCGGCGGCCGGCATGGTGACGATCCAGGCGATGACGATGTCCTTGGCCACGTTCCAGCGCACCGCCGAAATCCGGCGCGAGGCGCCCACGCCGACGATGGCGCCGGTGATGGTGTGTGTGGTTGAGACCGGGACGCCCAGGTGGGTGGCCAGGAACAGGGTGATCGCCCCGCCGGTCTCGGCGCAGAAGCCCTGCATCGGCGACAGCCGGGTGATCCTGGAACCCATGGTGTGGACGATGCGCCACCCCCCCAGGAGCGTGCCCAGCCCCATGGCCGCCTGGCACGACAGCACCACCCACAGGGGCACGTGGAAGCCGCCCTGCAGCTGGCCGTGGGCGTAGAGCAGGACCGCGATGATCCCCATGGTCTTCTGGGCGTCGTTGCCCCCGTGGCCCAGGGAATAGAACGAGGCGGAGACGAACTGCAGCCCACGGAAGGTCCGGTCCGCCGCGGCCGGGTTGGCGCGCACGAACAGCCACGAGACCAGCAGCACCAGCAGCAGGGCCAGAAGGAAGCCGACCGCCGGCGATAGCACGATGGCCAGACCGGTCTTGGTCACGCCTGCCCACACCACCGCGTTCAGGCCCGCCTTGGAGACCCCGGCGCCGATCAGGCCGCCGACCAGGGCGTGGGAGCTGGACGAAGGGATGCCGGCGATCCAGGTCACCACGTTCCACACGATCGCGCCCATCAGCGCCCCGAAGATCACCCGGTCGTCGATCACCGCCACGTCGACGATGCCCGCGCCCACGGTCTGGGCCACGTGCAGGCCGAAGAACAGGAAGGCGATGAAGTTGAAGAAGGCCGCCCAGGCCACGGCGTAGCGGGGCGGCAGCACCCGGGTGGAGACGATGGTCGCCACCGAATTGGCCGCGTCGTGCAGGCCGTTCAGGAAGTCGAACACCAGGGCCACGGCCACCAGGGCGATCAGGACGGGCAGGGCGCCGGTGACAAACATGCCCGCGCCTCAGACGTGTTCGATGACGATGCCGCTGATGCGGTTGGCCACGTCCTCGAAGCGGTCCACCACCTTCTCCAGGTGGTCGTAGATCTCGGCGCCGACGATGAAGCCCATGGCGTCGCCGGTGCGGTGGGCCAGGAACAGGGCCTTGACGCCCGCGTCGTACATGTGGTCAGCGCGGTCCTCGATCCGGGTGATCTCCTCGGCCACGGCATTGATCCGGGTGTTGTTGTCGCGGACCGAGCTGAGCATCCCGACCGCCTCCACCGTAAGCTCGGCGGCGCGGACGATGATGTCGGCCATCTCCAGCATCGGCGGCTCGAAGGTCGTGACCTCGAACAGGGTGATGGCCTTGGCGGTCTTCTGCATCTGGTCGATGGCGTCATCGAGCGAGGCGATCAGCTCCTTGATGTCGCCGCGGTCGAACGGGGTGATGAAGCTCCGGCGCACCGCCAGCATCACGTCGCGGGTGATGTCGTCGGCCGCAGCCTCCTGTTCGAAGATGCGGCGGCAGCCGTCGGCGACGGCGTCACCGCCCTGCAGCAGGTCGCGCAGGGCCTCGGCCCCCGCCACCAGGGTCAGGGCGTGGCGGTCGAACAGGCCGAAGAAGCGGTCTTCCTTCGGCATCAGGGCTTGGAACCAGCGGAGCATGGACGACTCGCAATTTTTAGGCCGAAGCGCCCTCGCTATGGCCGACGTCCGCCATCGGATCAATGCGCCACGCCGCCGCCGTGGACGAAACCGCGGGCCTGGGCGATGGTCCTTTGAGCGCGAGGATGCGGCCACCCTCGACCATTTCAATCGAGGGGAGACGGCGTGATCCGTATCGGCGTGGATTTCGGCGGCACCAAAATCGAGGCCGCCGCCCTGGGCCTCGCCGGCGAGGTGCTGGTCCGCACCCGGATCTCCACCCCAGGCGACTATACGACGGCGGTGGAGGCCGTGGGCGCCCTGGTCGAGGGCGTCGAAGCCGTGGCGGGCCGCGGCGCGGTGGGCGTCTGCGTGCCCGGCTCGCCCTCGCCCCGCGACGGCTGCATCCGCAACGCCAACACCACCTGGCTCAATGGCCGCCCCTTCGGCCAGGACCTGGAGGCGCGGCTCGGCCGTCCCGTACGCCTCGCCAACGACGCCAATTGTTTCGCCCTGTCGGAGGCCCTGGACGGCGCGGCCGCCGGCGCCGCGGCGGTGTTCGGCGTCATCCTCGGGACGGGGTGCGGCGGCGGGGTGGTGATGGGCGGCGCCCTGGCGGAGGGAGCCAACGGGATCGCCGGCGAGTGGGGTCACATCCCCCTGCCGTGGACGGAAGCGGGGGAGCATCCAGGCCCCCTGTGCTGGTGCGGGCGGCGCGGCTGTCTGGAGACCTGGATTTCGGGTCCGGGCTTCGAGGCCGACTTCGAGCGCGCCGCAGGACGCCGGCTGACGGCGCCGCAGATCGTGGCCGCGGCCCGCGCCGGCGACGGTCCGGCGCAGGGGGCGATGGCGCGCCATCTCGACCGTCTGGCCCGTGGACTGGCGGTGATCGCCGACATCGTCGATCCCTCGGTGATCGTGCTCGGCGGCGGCCTGTCGAACATCGACGAGCTATACGTCGACCTGCCGCAACGGATCGGGGCCTACGCCTTCTCCGACGTCTACGCCGTCCGCGTGGTCCGGGCGCGACACGGCGACTCCTCCGGGGTAAAGGGCGCAGCGTGGTTGTGGCCCCAGGGGCCCGATCCGGAGCCGTCGCCATGACCGACCGCGCCATCGTCATCTTCGGGGCCACCGGCGACCTGTCGCTGCGGATGCTGCTGCCGTCGCTCTATTTCCTCGAAGCCGACGGCCTGCTGCCGGCGGACCTGGCGGTAGTGGGCGCCGCTCGCACGGAACTGTCGGAGGACGCCTTCACCGAGCGGGCCGAAGCCGCCGCCCGGGGCCGCGCCGGCGCCCGTTGGGACGCCCAGGCCTGGGCCCGGCTGCGCGCCCGCCTGGGCTACGTCCGGGTCGAGGCCGACGCGCCGGAGAGCTTTCACGCTCTGCACCAGCGGCTGTCGGGCGTGCGCGAGATCGTCTTCTACCTCTCCACCTCCCCCAGCCTCTACGCCGACATCTGCGCCGGGTTGCTGGCCGCGGGCCTGGCCGGGCCGGAGAACCGGGTGGTGGTGGAAAAGCCGATCGGCCACGACCTGGAGAGCTGCCGGCGCATCAACGACGCCCTGGCCACGGCCTTTTCCGAGGACCGCATCTTCCGGATCGACCACTATCTGGGCAAGGAGGCGGTGCAGAACCTCATCGCCCTTCGGTTCGCCAACACGCTTTTCGAGCCGCTCTGGAACAAGGTCTCCATCGACCACGTCCAGATCACCGTGGCGGAAGAGGTCGGGGTCGAGGGCCGCTGGGGCTATTACGAGGAGCACGGCGCCCTGCGCGACATGGTGCAGAACCATGTGCTGCAGCTCCTCTGCCTGATCGCCATGGAGCCTCCGGCGAGCCTCGACCCGGACTCGGTGCGCAACGAGAAGGTCAAGGTGCTGCGGTCCCTGCGCCCCATCGCCGGGCGCGAGTTGGAGCGGCGCACCGTGCGCGGCCAGTACGTGCGCGGCGTCGCCGCCGGCGCCCAGGTCCCCGGTTACGCCGAAGAGGCCGGCGGCCATCCGGCCCAGGCCGAGACCTACGTCGCCCTGTGCGCCCATGTGAACAACTGGCGTTGGGCAGGGGTGCCGTTCTACCTGCGCACCGGCAAGCGGATGCCGGCCAAGACTTCGCAGATCGTGGTTCAGTTCCGCGAGGTGCCCTACTCGATCTTCGGCGGCGCTGACCTGCTGGCCAACCGGCTCACCATCCGGCTGCAGCCCGAGGAGGAGATATCGCTCAGCCTGATGAACAAGGCGCCCGACGCCGGGGCCGGCGCCATGACCTTGAAACCCCTGTCGCTGAACCTCAGCCTGACGGAGGCCTTTCCGCAGGAGCGCCGCCGCCGGATCGCCTACGAGCGGCTGCTGCTGGAGGTCCTCAACCACAACCCCACCCTGTTCGTCCGCCGCGACGAGGTGGAGGCGGCCTGGAGCTGGATCGATTCCATCGAGGCCGGCTGGCGCGCCCACGACATCAAGCCGGCCCCCTACCCTGCCGGCTCCTGGGGCCCGGCCGGCTCCTTCGCCCTGACCGAGCGCAACGGGCACAGCTGGTACGACTGAGCTTTCACCGGAAGGCGTCCTTGGCCGCCCGGACCGCCCCGAACACCTCGTGGTCCGGCGCGCCGGCCAGCCCCAACCGTCCGGCCAGCATGGGCGCGCGCAGGAAGGGGTTGGTGGCCTTCTCGGCGGCGATGGTGGTGGGCACGGTAGGTTCGCCGCGCTCTCGGGCCTCGAACACCGCCTTCGCCCGGGCCGCCAGGGCCGGACCGTCGTCCAGCGAAAGGGCGAAGCGGGCGTTCGAGGCGGTGTATTCGTGGGCGCAGTAGACCGTGGTCGCGTCGGGAAGCGCCGCCAGCTTGGACAGGCTCGTCCACATCATCGCCGGGTCGCCCTCGAACATCCGTCCGCAGCCGAGCGCGAACAGGGCGTCGCCGACGAAGGCGATGTCGTCGGCCGCGTCGTAATAGGCGATATGGCCCAGGGTGTGCCCGCCGACGCCGATCACGCCGAACCGGGTCTCCCCCAGGTCGACCACGTCGCCGTCGTCAACCTCCCGGTCCAGCGGCGCGATGCGGCGCACCTCGGCGGGACCGACGATCCGGCAGCCGGTGGCCGCCTGGAGCGCGGCGTTGCCGCCGGCGTGGTCGCGGTGCCAGTGGGTGTTGAAGACATAGGCCAGGGTCCAGCCCTGGCGGTCCAGCTCGCGCAGGATGGCGTCGGCGTCCGGGGTGTCGATGGTCGCGGCCAGACCGGAGGCCCGGTCGCGGACCAGGAATCCGTAGTTGTCGTTCAGGCAGGGAAACTGATGCACGTCGAGAGGCATTCGGGCGCCTTTCCTTTTGTCCGCTTCCTATATTCCTTAGGGCCATGCGACGCGACGTCCTGGATCTCCGCGCCTTCTACGCCACGCCCCTGGGGGCGGCGGTGCGCGGCCTGGTGGCCCGCAAGATCGCCGAGGCCTGGAGCGACGCCCGTGGGCTCGACGTGCTGGGCCTGGGCTACGCCACCCCCTACCTGCCAGCCTTCGTCGGCCCGGCGCGCCGGGCGGTGGCCGCCATGCCGGGCGCGCAGGGGGTCGAAGCCTGGCCCGCCGGCGCCGCCAACCTGGCCTGCCTGGCCGAGGAGGCGGCCCTGCCGTTCCCCAACGCCCTGTTCGACCGGGTGCTGGTGATCCACGGCCTGGAGGAGAGCGACGACCCGGCCGCCTATCTGGAGGAGGTCAAGCGGGTGATGGCGCCCGCAGGACGGGTGATCCTGGCCGTGGCCTCGCGCCGGGGACTGTGGGCGGGCTCGGAAGCCACCCCGTTCGGCTACGGCCGTCCCTTCACCCGCACCCAGCTCGAGGATGCGGTACGGGGCGCCGGCCTGGAGCCCGCCGCCTGGTCCCGCGCCCTGTACGTCCCGCCGCTGCCGATGCTGGCGCGGTGGGCCGAGGCCTTCGAACAGGCGGGGTCGCGCCTGGCGCCGCCGGTTTCCGGCCTGATCCTGCTGGAGGCCGTCAAACAGACCTTCGCGGTCAAGCCGGCCGGCGCCCGTTCGCCGGCCTTCGCCCCGGGGCGGCTGCGGCCCCAGCCGATCGGCGTAGCGGGGCGCGTGACCCGTAGGGTCTAGGATGCACCGCAACAATTTGTCATACAGACAAGTTCGAGGTCGGGAACCCGCCGCATGAAACTCATCACCGCCGTCATCAAGCCGAGCCGTCTCGACGCGGTGCTCGACGCCGTGACCGCGGCGGGCGCCTCGGGCCTGACCGTCACCGAAGTGCGCGGCTACGGCCGGCAGAAGGGCAAGACCGAGGTCTACCGCGGCGCCGAATACGAGGTGAAGCTGCTGCCCAAGGTCAAGCTGGAGATCGCCGTCTCGACCGACATCCTGGACGCGGTGGTCGAGGCGATCGCTCGGGCCGCAAACACCGGCAAGATCGGCGACGGCAAGGTCTTCGTGGTCGACCTCGAAGCCGCCCTGCGCATCCGCACCGGCGAACGTGACGGCTCGGCGATAACTGGGTAGCGGGACCGAAAGCCTCGTCCTTCGCCAGGCTCGCAGAGGCTTTCTACTGCCGGCCGAAGTCCGCCTCATCCAGAGCCTGTCGAAGGACGAAGCCGCCGCACTCCACTAGCTAGCCGAACAGGTCCGCCTGGCCCCCGGCCTTGGCGGCCGGCGCGCCGTGGCGGCGGCTGAGCAGGAACAGGGCGGATTCGGCGCGCCAGTTCTCCAGCGCCCCGGCCGGGTCGATCTGGCGGGCCGGGCGGCCAGCCGACAGGGCCGAGGCGGACTCGATCTTCAGGTCGAGGTCGTCGCACAGGGCGGTGAAGTCCCGGAGCGTGCACAGATGGATGTTGGGGGTTGACCACCAGGGCTCGCTCAGCACCGCCGTCTCGGGCATCCGGCCCCGGGTCAACAGCGCCATGCGCACCCGCCAGTGGCCGAAATTGGGGAAGGAGACGATCGCGCGCTCGGCCAGCCGCAGCAGGTTGGCCAGCACGGTCCTGGGCTCGCGCACGGCCTGCAGGGTCTGGGACAGGATGGCGTAGTCGAAGGCCTGGGCCGGGAACTCGGCCAGGTCGCGGTCGGCGTCACCCTGCATCACCGTCAGGCCCCGCGCCAGGCAGGCCGAGACCCCGGCGGCGCTGATCTCGATGCCCCGTCCGTCGACGCCCTTCTCGCGCTCCAGAAGCTCCAGCAGCGCCCCCTCGCCGCAGCCGACGTCGAGCACCCGGGCGCCCGGGCGCACCAGGCGCAGGATTTCGCGGAAGTCCTCGCGGCCGGTCGCGCTCACGCCAGGCCCCGGGACAAGGCGGCCGAGCCCAGGAAGCCGTGCAGGGCCGCGTCCAGCACCGGCTCGTCGAGCAGGAAGGCGTCGTGGCCCTTGTCGCTCTCGACCTCGACGAAGCTGGCCTTGGCGCCGGCGGCGTTGAGCGCGCGCACGATCGTGCGGCTGTCGGGGGTGGGATAGAGCCAGTCCGAGGTGAAGGACACGACGAAGAACGGCGTCGACGCCAGGCCCCGGAACGCCTGGGCCAGCACGCCGCCATAGGCCGCGGCGAGGTCGAAATAGTCCATCGCCCGGGTGATGTAGAGGTAGGAGTTGGCGTCGAAGCGGTCGACGAAGCTGGTCCCCTGGTGGCGCAGGTAGCTCTCGACCTGGAAATCGGCGTCGAAGCTCCACGACAGGCCATCGCGCTGCAGCTCGCGGCCGAACTTGCGCTGCAGGGCCGGCTCCGACAGGTAGGTGATGTGCGCGGCCATCCGCGCCACCGCCAACCCCTTCTGGGGCCGTGAGCCGAGGCGTGCATAGTCGCCGCCGCTCCAAGCCGGGTCGGCCATGATCGCCTGGCGGCCGACCTCGTGGAAGGCGATGTTCTGGGCCGAATGGCGGGGCGCCGCGGCGATGCAGACGCCGGAGAACATCCGCTCCGGGTAGTCGGCCGCCCATTGCAGCACCTGCATCCCACCCATGGAGCCGCCGATCACGGAGAACAGGCTCTCGATCCCCAGCCGCTCCACCAGCATGGCCTGGGCGCGGACCATGTCGGGAATGGTGATGACGGGGAAGGTGAGGCCGTAGGGCTGGCCCGTGGCCGGGTTGATCGACGACGGGCCGGTCGAGCCCATGCAGCCGCCCAGCACATTGGAGCAGATAATGAAGTAGCGCTCGGGGTCCAGCGGCAGGCCCGGTCCGACCATCCGGTCCCACCAGCCGGGTTTGCCGGTGGTCGGATTGATGGAGGCCACGTGCTGGTCGAGGGTCAGGGCGTGGCAAATCAGGACCGCGTTGGTCTTGGCGGCGTTCAGTTCGCCGTAGGTCTCGTAAGCGATCTCGACGGAGTCGAGGCTCGCCCCCGAATCGAGCCTGAGCGGGCGCTCGAAGCGCACCACCCCGCTTCCGGTCGCGACCGCCGCGGACGGGTTCAGGCTCAGGTTCATGCAGGGCTTGGAGCGCGGGGCGACGGGGCTGTCAATGGATCGGCCATGTCGGGGGCGGCCCAGCCAAAAAAAAGGCCGCGCCCGAAAGCGCGGCCAGTTCATAGGGAGGAAACGCCCAGGAAGGGCAGCGGCGTCAGGAACGCCGCACAAGTCATTTATACGTTGCACCGCAAAACGACGCAACCCAATCAGCAAATTTTTTGGCAAAAAAAATTCTGGTGTCCCCGAAGAGCTTTTCTATACAACCACTTGGGACAAATTTAATGTCGGATCAACAAATGCTGCATCGCAGCACAACGCTTAGGCCGCCACTGGCTGGGCGGAAAACCGCCAGATAAGGTCATAAAGTCGGACTATGGCCTGTTTTAGGCGCGCCGTCTTGCCGCAACCGTCGAAGAACCACAACGCCCAATTTGGCGCTGCGATCCCACAAAATAGCGAGGCCACCTTGGCCATTTAAGGGCGCCCGCGAGATTTTTCAGCGGTCCTTGCCCAGGGGGTGGGCGCGGAGCACGGTCTCGCGCAGCCGGGTTTCGGCCACGTGAGTGTAGATCTGGGTGGTGCCGATGTCGGCGTGCCCCAGCAGGGTCTGAACAACCCTCAAATCCGCCCCCCCCTCCAACAGGTGAGTCGCGAAGGCGTGGCGCAAGACATGGGGGCTGACCCGGGCCGGATCGATTCCCGCATCCGCCGCCGCCTCGTCAAGGAGCTGGGCCAGGCGCCGCGGCGTCAACCTGCCGCCGGCGCCGCGGGGGGAAGGAAACAACCAGGGGCTTTCCTTCACGCCGGGGGCCAGGAAAACGGGCCGGGCCCCGAGATAGGCCTTCACGGCCTCGCGCGCCGCACCGTTCAGGGGGGCCAGCCGGGCCTTGCCGCCCTTGCCCTTCACCATCACGAAGGCGGGGTCGGCGATCACCGCGGCCAGCGGCAGGGCGGTCAGCTCCGAGACCCGCAGGCCCGAGGCGTAGAGTAGCTCGACCAGGCAGCCGAGCCGCAGCCCCGCCGCGCCGTCCTTCTCGCCCGCCGCCGCGATCAGCCGCGAGACCTCGTCGCGCGACAATAGCTTGGGCAGCGGCCGGCCCCGGCGCGGGGCCTCCACCCGGCGGACAGGATCGTCGGCGCGCCAGCCCTCCTGGACGGCGAATCGATAGAACTGGCGCACCGCGGCGCGTCGGCGCGAGGCGGTGGCCGCCGACAAGCCCCGCTCGCTCAGCTGGGCGAAATAGGCCTCCACAGCGTCCGAGGAGGCGCGGGCAAGGTCGGTCCCGGCGCGGGCCAGGGCGCCTTCCGCATCGGCGAGGTCGCGGCCGTAGGCGACCAGGGTGTTGCGGGCCGCCGCCCGCTCCACCGACATCATCTCCAGGAAGGCTTCGATCTGATGGGCCGCGCTCATGGGGCCAGGGTGGGGCGCAGAGGTTTCCGCTCCCCTTACTCCCGGATCAGAACAGCGACGCCAGCAGGTTGATCGTCAGCGCCAGCACGACGGTGTTGAAGCCGAACGCGGTCAGGGAGTGGGCCGTGCCGATCCGGCGAAGGGGCTTGGAGGTGATCTGGATGTCGGCGGTCTGGGCCGCCACCCCGATCACCATCGAAAAGTGCAGGAAGTCCCAATAGTCGGGGGCCTGGTCGCCGGGGAACAGCAGCCCCCCGCGGGTCGCCGCCCCCTTGGCCCCGGCCGGGGCGTAGAACTCGTGAGCGTAATGCAGGGCGAAGATCAGGTGCACGAAGCACCAGGACAGGGCTACGGTGCCGAACGCCAGAGCCACCCGCACCGCGGTGGCCGCGCCCTTGGCGACGTGCAGTTCGGCCGCCACCGCGGCCAGGCTGGCGGCGGTCGCCAGAAGCGTCAGAGCCAAAATCGCCGCGCCGCCCTCGTCCTCGAAGGCCGCACGGGTGCGCATCGCCTGGGTGTCGCGCCCTCGCATGGCCCAGAGGGTGGCGGCGACGAAGAAACCGCAGGCCAGGTCCCAGGTCAGGACCGTGCGCGTGGTCCAGTCGAGGTCGTTGGGGACGACGGCGAAACCGGCCGCCACGACAGTCCCGATCACAATGGCCGCCACCAGTTTCGGCCGCGACGCGAAGGGTCCCGGCACGAGCGGCAAACGCCTGAGTGCGGGCGGCGAGGCTGCGGATGGCGGGTTGCGGGCCAGGCTGCGGATCCTCTTGCCGGCTGCGCGCCTTGGCGTGGCTCGCGCGGATCGTGTATCCCGCCATCCATGACCGCGGACCCAGCCCTGCGCAAGAAGACCGTGGTGCTCGTGGGCCTGATGGGCGTCGGCAAGTCCAGCATCGGCCGCCGCCTGGCCACGGTGCTCGACCTGCCTTTCCACGACGCTGACGACGAGATCGAGATCGCCGCCGGCCGCTCGGTCTCCGACATCTTCGCCGAGCGCGGCGAAGCCGAGTTCCGCGACGGCGAACGCCGGGTGATCGCCCGCCTGCTCGACGAGCCGCCGATGGTGCTCGCCACCGGCGGCGGCGCCTTTGTCAATCCAGACACGCGGGCCCTGATCAAGCGCAAGGCGATTTCGATCTGGCTCAAGGCCGACGTCGACGTGCTGGTGCGCCGGGTCGGCCGCAAGGACAGCCGCCCCCTGCTCAGGGGGCGCGACCCGCGCACGGTGCTGCAGGCCCTGGCGCTCGAGCGGTACCCGGCCTACGCCGAGGCGGATCTGTGCGTCGAGACGGGGGAGAGCCCCCACCATGCCGCCCTCGACGCCGTGGTCGCCGCGCTGCAACGGTTTGTCATAGGGGCGCCCTCCGCATGAACGTCACCGTCGGCCTGGGCCCACGCGCCTACGAGGTGGAGATCGGACCGGGCCTGCTCGACCGCGCCGGCCAGAAACTGGCGCCGTTCGCGCCGCGGGGCCGCACCGCGGTGGTCACCGACCAGAACGTCGCCGACCATCATGGGGAACGGCTGGCCGTGGCCCTGGAGCGCGGCGGGCTGTCGGTGGACATGGTCGTCATCCCCCCCGGGGAGGGGACCAAGTGCTTCGAGGGCCTGGCCAGCCTCACCGACCAGCTCCTGTCGCTGGGCCTCGACCGCGGCGACCTCGTGACCGCCTTCGGCGGGGGCGTGGTGGGCGACCTCGCCGGCTTCGCCGCGGCGATCTACAAGCGCGGGATCGACTTCGTGCAGATCCCCACCACCCTCCTGGCCCAGGTGGATTCCTCGGTGGGCGGCAAGACCGCCATCGACACCGCCCACGGCAAGAACATGGTCGGCGCCTTCCACCAGCCGCGGCTGGTGCTGGCAGACCTGGACGTCATGGCCACCCTGCCCCCGCGGGAGGTGCACGCGGGTTACGCCGAGATCGTCAAATACGGCCTGCTGGGCGACCTCGGCTTCCTCGAATGGCTGGAGTCCCATGCCGGCGCGGTGCTGGCCCTGGATGTCGGCGCGCTGGGCGAAGCGGTGACCCGCTCGGTAGCGATGAAGGCCCGCATCGTCGCCGAGGACGAGCGCGAAGGGGGCGTGCGCGCCTTGCTCAACCTCGGCCACACCTTCGCCCACGCCCTGGAGGCCGAAACCGGCTACGGCGAGGTCCTGCTGCACGGTGAAGCGGTGGGGGCGGGCTGCGCCCTGGCCTTCCGCTTCTCCGCCGCGCTCGGCCTATGCCCGCCGGACGAGGCGGCCCGCGCCGTGCGCGCGATCGCCGCCGGTCGCCTGCCGACGCGGATGGACCAGATCGCCGGGGCGCCCTTCTCGGCCGAGCGGCTGATCGCCCACATGGGCCAGGACAAGAAGGCCGAAGGCGGCCGGCTCACCTTCATCCTCGCCCGCGGCGTGGGCCAGGCCTTCGTCGCCAAGGGGGTGGACCCGGAGAAGGTGCGCGCGTTCCTGATCGCCGAGGGCGCCCTCCCCTAGGCGCGGGCGGCGACCTCGTCCTTCGGCAAGCTCGGGACGAGGCCGAATGAAAGCGCGGTGCGGCCGCCCACGTTAGAGTAGAAGGCCTCATCCTGAGCTTGTCTAAGGACGGGGCTTTCGGACACGCTTCGCGTTTAGGACCACGGGCCCACGCTCACGGAGACCTGACCTCATGACTGCCGCCTTGGGCGGGATCGCCCTGGTGATCCTGCTGCTCCTTACGGTCTCGGCCCTATTCTCGGCCGCCGAGACGGCCCTGACCGGCGCCAGCCGCGCACGAATGCACCAGCTCGAGCGCGAGGGCGACAAGGCCGCCGCCAAGGTCAACCGGCTGATCGAGAAGCAGGAGACCATGATCGGCTCGGTGCTGCTCGGGAACAACGTCATCAACATCCTGTCGTCGGCCCTGGCCACCGACTTCCTGATCAAGGCGATCCCCGGCCCGTGGGGCGTGGCGGCGTCCACCGGCATCATGACCGTGCTGGTGCTGGTCTACGCCGAGGTCCTGCCCAAGACCCTGGCCATCGCCCGTCCCGACGACGTGGCCCGCTGGCTCGCGCCGCCGACCGTCATCGTCGTCAAGGTGTTCGGGCCGATCATCTTCGCCATCCAGTGGGTGATCTGGAAAGGCCTGCGGCTGATCGGGGTCAAGGTCGCCGCCGAGCCGGACGCGGCCATGGCCCAGGAAGAAATCCGCGGCGCGGTCGAGTACCACCACTCAGAAGGCCTGGTGGAGGCGCGGGACCGCCGCATGTTGGGCGGCATCCTCGACCTCTCGGACATGGACGTCTCCGAGATCATGGTCCACCGCAAGAACATCGTCATGCTCGACGCCGACCTGACGCCGCGCGAACTGGTGGCCGAGGCGCTGGCCGCCGCCAACACCCGCCTGCCCCTCTACAAGGACGACCCCGAGAACATCGTCGGCGTACTGCACGTGCGCGACCTGGCCCGGGGCATGGCGGCGGTGGAAGGCGACCTCGACAAGCTCGACATCCTTTCGCTGGCCAACGAGCCCTGGTTCATCCCCGACACCACCAAGGTCAAGGACCAGCTCAACGCCTTCCTCAAGCGTCGGGCCCACTTCGCCCTGATCGTCGACGAGTACGGGGCGCTGATGGGGCTGGTGACCCTGGAGGACATCCTCGAGGAGATCGTCGGCGAGATCGAGGACGAGCACGACTTCGTCGTCGAGGGCGTGCGCCGCCAGCCGGACGGGTCGGTGCACGTGGACGGCTCGGTGACCATCCGCGACCTGAACCGGGCCATGGACTGGACCCTGCCCGACGACGAGTGGGTGACCGCCGCCGGCCTGGTGATCCACGAGGCCCAGACCATCCCCGAGCCAGGGCAGACCTTCATCTTCCACAGCCACCGCTTCCAGGTTCTGCGCCGCCAGCGCAACCAGGTCACCGCGCTGCGGATCAGCCCGCCCCTGCAGGAAGGCCAGGCGGAGGTGGGGGTTTAGGAGGCCGCCAGACACCCGCGGTCGCCGACGGCGGCAGGTCCCGCTTCGCCGGGGAAGCGGCCCGGAGGGCCGAAGGGGCATATTGCGCCCCAAATCTCACGAAGGGTTGCAACTGCTGCTGGCGGCGGGCCGGCCCGCCAGCAGCGGCCGGGTCGGGGAGGGCGCATGGGTCCGCTCCCACAGGCTCAAACCGATCGCGCTCCAGATCATCAGCGCCGCCAGGGCGTATTGAAGCTCTCCGTAACGGCCCCCCCCAGGCCTCAGCTTCAGCCGTTCCAGTTCCATGCTCGCCGTCTGGAGCCTTGCGGGCCGCCGCGCAAACCATATAACCGCACGGGCAATGTGAGCTGAATTCACAATGACCCGACGCGCCCTGCCTTCCCTCAACGCACTTCGCGCCTTCGAGGCCTTCAGCCGCCACGGCAAGATGTCCACCGCGGCCGACGAGCTGTTCGTCACCCACGGGGCGGTGAGCCGCCAGGTCAAACAGCTGGAGGAGTCCCTGGGCGCCCGGCTGATCGAAGGACCCAAGAGCCGCCTGCGGATGACGGCGGAGGGGCTGCGGCTGGCCGGGGCCCTGACCGGCGCCTTCGACGCGATGGCCCAGGCCGTGGCGGTGGCGCGGGCCGAGGCGCCCCTGGCGCTGGAGGTCTCGTGCATCGGCACCCTGGCGATGCGCTGGCTGATCCCGCGCCTGCCCCGGTTCGTCGAGCAGCACCCGAACGTCCGCGTCGGCCTGACCGAATCCCACGCCGACGTCGACTTCAAGCGCGACCGCATCGACCTGGCCATCCGCATGTCCCAGAGCCTGAGGTCCCAGGATGCCGAGAATACCGTGTTCCTGGACCACTACATCGGCCCGATCGTCGCCCCGGCCCTGGCCGGGTCCGAACCGCTGACGCCCGAACGGCTGGCGCGCCTGCCGCGGCTGCACACCCGCACCTACCGCCAGGGGTGGAGCGAATGGCAGGCGCTCTCCGGCCACCGGCTGGAGCCCGCCCCGGTGGACCGGGAGTTCGACCACCACTTCTACATGCTGGAGGCGGCCGCCGCCGGCCTGGGCGTGGCCCTGGGACCGTGGCCCTTCGTGATGGACCAGGTGGCCGACGGCCGGCTGCTGGCGCCGCTGGGTTTCATCCGCGCCGACGCCCGTTACGTGGTGCTGCGCCCGGCCGGAGTCGACAACCCCGCCGCCGCGGCCTTCCGCGATTGGCTGGTGGAGGAAGGCGCGAGAACCCCTCCCCCCGTCGGAGAGAGGGAATGGGTCACCCCTCCCCCGGCGCCAACGCCTTGATCGACAGGGCGTGCAGACCGCCGTCGAACGCTTCCTTCAGCGCCGCGTTGACCCTGCGTTGCCGCTCGACCCGCGAAAGGCCCACGAACACCTCGGAGACCACCACGACGTTGAAATGGCTTTCCCCGCTCGCACTCGCGCCCGCGTGCCCGGCGTGGCGGTCGCTGTCGTCGACCACCTCCAGGCGGTGCGGCGAAAACGCCTTTTCGAGGTTGCGGCGGATCAGCTCGGCCACGGCGCCCAAATCGAGTCTCCCGTCAATTCTTGAAAGCGAATGTTTCGCTTCCATACTCCGTCCATGAGCGGCGCGTTCCCCTATAAGCCGAAGTTCGTCGATATCCGTGTCCGCCCCCCCAAGCCCGGGGAGGAGGGGCGCGCGCCGGACGTGCACGACCTGAAGCCCGGCGAGCGGCCCTGCGAGTGGCCCGGTTGCCGCGTGGCCGGCGCCGCCAAGGCGCCCAAGTCGCGCGAACGGCTCGACGAGCACTACTGGTTCTGCCAGCCCCACGCGGGCGAGTACAACCGCAACTGGAACTTCTTCGAGGGCATGAGCGAGGCCGGGGTCGCCCAGGCCCAGGCGGCCCGGGCCCACGGCGAACGGCCGACCTGGCAGTTCCGCGCCTCGCGTTTCAGCCGCGAGGCCGCCTCCTTCGCCCAGCGGGCCGGGACCGGCCAGGGCTACGCCGATCCGTTCGACATGCTGGGCCGCCGCGCCCGCGCCACCGAGGCCGCGCGGCAGGCGCCCAGGAACCTGGGCCGGCTGGAAAACAAGGCCCTGGCCGAACTCGACCTCGACGAGGCGGCCGACAAGGCGGCGATCCGCGCCCGCTACGCCGAGCTGGTCAAGCGCTGCCACCCCGACGCCAACGGCGGCGACCGCTCCGCCGAACAGCGGCTGCAGCGGGTGCTGAAGGCCTACAAGACCCTGCAGAAGGCCGGTTTGGTGTAGCCGGCGCGCCGTCGTGCGTCCTTCGAGACGCCTGATTGCATCCGGCTCCTCAGCATGACGAAGGTGGGTGGATCGCACTGAGTTTCGTCATGCTGAGGAGCGCGAGCGGAGCTTGCGCGTCTCGAAGCACGCAGTTGCGCGTCGCAGATCGCACGCAATCCCGCTTGGGAAGCTCCCGGCCCGTCCTATATGAGCCCGCAGGGCTCGACCCGCCCGGCCGGCTTACGTAAACAGGCTGCGATGAAAGCTTACGGCTCCTCCGACACCGACCCGCTGCTGAACGCCGCGCCCGACAAGAGCGTGTCGGTGCGGGCGGTGTTCGGCGTCGACTCCGACATGATGGTCCCGGCCTTCTCGGTCGCCGACGAGCACGTGCCGGACCTCGACACCGCCTACAAGTTCGACCCGCAGACGACCCTGGCCATCTGCGCCGGCTTCGCCTTCGACCGGCGGGTGATGATCCAGGGCTACCACGGCACCGGCAAGTCGACCCACATCGAGCAGGTGGCCGCCCGGCTGAACTGGCCCCTGGTGCGGGTCAACCTCGACAGCCACGTCAGCCGCATCGACCTGGTCGGCAAGGACGCCATCGTCCTGCGCGACGGCCAGCAGGTCACCGAGTTCCGCGAAGGCATGTTGCCCTGGGCGATCCAGCGGCCCATCGCCCTGGTGTTCGACGAGTACGACGCCGGCCGCCCCGACGTGATGTTCGTGATCCAGCGCATCCTGGAAGCGCAGGGCAAGCTGACCCTGCTCGACCAGAACCGGGTGATCCGGCCGCACAGGCACTTCCGGCTGTTCTCGACCACCAACACCATCGGCCTGGGCGACACGACGGGGCTCTACCACGGCACCCAGCAGATCAATCAGGGCCAGATGGACCGCTGGTCGATCGTCACCACCCTCAACTACCTGGCCCACGACGTGGAGGCCGGCATCGTCCTGGCCAAGGTCCCGACCTACGACACCCCCGAAGGCCGCAAGACCGTGAACGCCATGGTCCGGGTCGCCGACATGACCCGCAACGCCTTCATGAACGGCGACATCTCCACGGTGATGAGCCCGCGGACGGTGATCACCTGGGCCCAGAACGCCGAGATCTTCGCCGGCGACATCGCCATGGGCTTCCGCCTGACCTTCCTCAACAAGTGCGACGAACTGGAGCGGCCGACCGTGGCCGAGTTCTACCAGCGCGCCTTCGGGGCCGACCTGCCGGAAGCCGCGACGCGGGTGAAGGTGGCTTGAGCCGTCAGCGTCCCGTGAACCAGGACGCGACCCAGCTCACCACCGTCACCACCAGCCAGCACAGGAACATCGCGATGAAGTCGCGGACCTGGAAGCCCTTCAGGAAGTAGGAGACCAGGCCGATCATCGCCGCATTGATGACGATCAGCCAAAGCCCCAGGGTGACGATGGTCAGGGGCAGGGTCAGCACAACGAGGATCGGCCGCACGACGGCGTTGGCCAGCCCCAGCAGCAGGGCCGCGATCAACAGGGTCCGATAGCTGTCGAAGCCGATGCCGGGGACGACCTTCCAGGCGACGAACAGGCCCAAGGCCACGACGGCGACGTGAATCAGGAAACGGATCATGGGGCGTTCACCTCGGGCTCGCAGGGTTGGCCGTGCGACGACCTTAGAGAGCGGCCTCGCCCGCCGCTAGTTCCGCGCATCGGCCCCAACCCGCCGGTTTCAGGCCGATAGTCCAACAGCGCCCTTCATCGGCCCCACCCCCCGCGCTATCTAGCCCCCATGGCCGACAAGCCCGAGAGCCCGACCGAACCGTTCAAGCGTGCGCTCGCCCACGCCACCCGCAGCCTGGCCGAAACGCCGGACCTGGAGGTGGTGTTCG
>DATJIO010000041.1:0-34258 GCA_035493215.1 Caulobacteraceae bacterium | reverse complement strand
GTCCTGACCACCGGCGCCACGGCGGAAGCCTGCGCCCGGGCCTTGCTGGCCGCAGGCGCCCGCGCCGTCGATGTCGCAACCGTCGCCCGGGTGCGCGAGGCCGCGGACCTCACTATATGACCGCGACTGTCCATAGCTTGGGTTGTGATTGATGGCGTCCGTCGAGATCTACACCAGACCGTTCTGCGGCTACTGCGCCCGCGCCGTGGCGCTCCTGCAGCGCAAGGGGGTCGTCTTCACCGAGATTGAAGACGCGGCGACCGACCCCGAGAAGAAGCGCGAGATGATGCAGAAGTCCGGCGGCCGCTCCACCTTCCCCCAGATCTTCATCGGCGGACGCCACATCGGCGGCTGCGACGACCTGGTGGCCCTGGACCAGGGCGGGCGCCTCGACGGGCTGCTCCAGGGCCCATGAGCACGATCCGCGCCGCCGTCGTCCAGCTCCGCACCCCGGCGACCCTGGACGCGGCCCTGGCCCACGCCGAGCCCTTGGTGCGCGAGGCCGCCGCGCGCGGGGCGACTTTGATCGTCACGCCTGAGGCCGCCAACATCGTCCAGAAGGACCGCGCCAAGCTCGCCGAGCAGATCACCTCGCTGGACCGGGACCCGGTGGTCCAGGGCCTGGCCCGGCTGGCGGGCGAACTGAAGGTGCAGCTGGTCATCGGCTCGGCCCTGGTCCGGCGCGAGGACGGCGGCTTCGCCAACCGTTCGGTCCTGGTCGGCCCGGACGGGACCGTCCAGGCCAGCTACGACAAGATCCACATGTTCGACGTCGACCTGCCCAATGGCGAGCGATACCGGGAATCCTCGGTCTACGTTCCGGGCGAGCGGGCGGTCCTGGCGCCCACGCCGCTGGGGCCGCTGGGGCTGACGGTCTGCTACGACATGCGCTTTCCCGAGCTGTACCGCAGCCTCGCCCGCGCGGGGGCGGTGGCCATGGCGGTCCCCGCCGCCTTCACCCGGCCGACCGGCGAGGCCCATTGGGAGACCCTGCTGCGGGCCCGCGCCATCGAGACCGGCGCCTATGTCCTGGCCGCGGCGCAAGGGGGGTTCCACGAGGACGGCCGCGGCACCTGGGGCCGGTCGCTGATCGTCGGCCCTTGGGGCGATATCCTGGCGCGGTCGGACGACGACGAGCCCGGCGTATTCATAGCCGACCTCGACAGCGAGGCGGTGGCCAAGGCGCGGGCGGCGATCCCGGCCCTCGCCAACGAGCGCGCCTTCGCCGCGCCTTCCCTGGGCGCGCCATGATCCGCTACGCCCTGCTCTGCGACCAGGAGCACCCGTTCGAGGCCTGGTTCGGTTCGTCCGACGGCTACGACGACCAGGTCGCCCGCGGACTGATCGAATGCCCGTTCTGCGCCTCGCACGCGGTGAGGAAGCAGATCATGGCCCCGGCGGTGACGGGTACGAAACGGACCGCAGCGGCGATCCCGGCGGCGGCCCAGACCGTGATGATGGAGGCCGCCGAAAAGGCCCGCCGCCACGTCGAGGACAACTTCGACTACGTCGGCGACCGCTTCGCCCAGGAGGCTCGCGACATCCATGACGGCGACAGCGAGGCTCGCAACATCTACGGCGAGGCCACCCCGCCCGAGGTCCGGGCCCTGGTCGAGGACGGCATCCAGGTCGCTCCCCTGCCGCCCGCGCTCACCCCGCGGCCGAAGGCCCGGGTGAACTGAGGGCGCCTAGCCCCACGGCCGTTCGCGGAACCACTTGGTGACGATGTATTTGGTCCCGGCCAGCACCTTCATGCCGTGGTGGATGGTCCAGGGGTTGGGCCGGCCGGCGGCGTCCAGGTTGTTCCAGGCCACCAGCGAGCCGGTCTCCGGCCGGATCATCAGGTTGACGTCCCTGAAGAGGGTGCCGCCCCCGTCCTCCGGCTCGTTCAGATAGATCATCACCGTCCAGGTGCGCTGGCCCGCGACGGCGCAGTAGCGCTGGAAGTCGGCGCCGGCCGGCTCGAAATAGTCCGTGTGCGCCTTGAATTCCTGGCCGACGGCGTAGCGCTGGCCCTGCATCGGCTCGCCGTGGGCGGAGTCTAGGCCGGTCAGGCCGCAGATGGCCGCGTTGACCGCCGCCACGACCGGGTCGGCGCCGTCGAGGTCGCAGGTCTCGCTGGTGCGGAAGGCGTCGTCCCCGATGCTGTCGGCGATGGTCGAAGGCCGTCGCTTCTGGTCGATCTGGCCGACGAGGGCCGCGCAGGCCGCGGGCGTGAGGTAGCGCCGGCGCACGAACAGTTCGAGGTTGGGGTTGGGGACCCGGTAGACGCCGGGCTGGGCCGACAGGACGGTCGCGGTCATGGTCGATCAGGCTTGCTGGCCGGGCCGGGTCACCGGGCCGGCATCATGAACATCTGCGGGGTCTTGCCCCCCTCGCGCAGCTTCTTGTCGAGGGCGGCCCTTTGCGGGGCGAAGAAGACCTGCCAGCGCGAGCCCTCCAGGCTGGTGCCGCTGCGGATCGCCCGCTCGTCGACGAACAGGAAGCGGCCCTGGTAGGCGCCCGACACCTCGCCCCCGGCCTGGATGAACAGCCGCTCGAGGTGGGCCGCACAGGTCTCGAGGTTGGCGACGTCCTTGGCCAGCTGGACATACTGCGGCTTGCCCCCGGTGGCGATCATCCGCCAGCAAATGCCCTTGTCCTCGGGCGCCAGGGTGCCGCGGCCGAGGCCGGAGACCATGGCGACGCCGGCGACCACGGCGCCGACGCCGAAGACGGCGCTGATCCAGACCGCCGGGGGCAGGCGACGCTTAGCCATCGGCTGGGCTCCTCGAGACGGTCATCATATAGTTCACGTCCGTGTCGGCGCTGATCGACCAGCGGTCGGCGAGCGGATTATAAGACACCCCGAACGGCCCTTCGACCGTCACGGGCTCGTCCTCGAGGAAGGCCTTCACCTCGTCGGGCTTGAGAAACTTGTTCCAGTCGTGGGTGCCCCGCGGCAGCCAGCCCAGTACATATTCGGCGCCGATCTTGGCCAGGGCCAGGGCCTTCAGGGTGCGATTCAGGGTGGCCAGGATCATCAGGCCCCCCGGCGCGACCAGCCGGGCGGTGTCGCGCAGGTACTGGCCGGGGTCGGCGGTGTGTTCCACCACCTCCATGTTCAGCACCACGTCGAAGGGGAGGGCGCCCTCGTCCAGCAACTGTTCGGCGGTGGCGCAGCGGTAGTCGATCGTTAGCCCGGCCGCCTCGGCGTGGACCCGAGCCGTCCCGATGTTGCGGGGGGAGGCGTCCACCGCCGTCACCTCAAAGCCCAGCCGCCGCATGGGCTCGGCCAGCAGCCCGCCGCCGCAGCCGATGTCGAGCAGGCGCAGCCCCTCGAAGGGAGTGCGCGCCCGGCCGTCGCGAGAGAACCGGTCGAGGGCCTCTTCGCGGATGAATCCAAGCCGCACGGGGTTGAACCGGTGAAGGGGCGCGAACTTGCCGCGGGGGTCCCACCATTCCGCGGCGATGGCCGAAAACCGCGCGACCTCCGTAGGGTCGACGCTGGGTCCTTGGGCGTGCTGGGCGGCGTCCATGGGGCCTGTCTTAGCGGCATCGGGGGCCGCACCCAACCTGAAGGATGACGAAAGCGTATTCCGCGGCTAGAAGCGCGCCTTCTGCATGGAAGGGTCGAGACGGGCGTATGGCTTCGCGGCTGGTGATGAAATTCGGCGGCACCTCGGTGGCGGACATCGAGCGGATCCAGCGCGTAGGGCGCCTGGTGGCCGCAGAAGTGCGCGCGGGCCACGCCGTCGCCGTGGTGGTCTCGGCGATGTCCGGCAAGACCAACGAGCTAGTGGCCTGGACCGACGCGGCCGGCGCCGCGGCGCAGGGGCTTGGCCCGTCCGACGACGAGTACGACGTGGTGGTCGCCTCGGGCGAGCAGGTGACCGCCGGCCTGCTGGCCATGGTCCTTCGCAACATGGGTGTGCCGGCGCGGTCATGGCTGGGCTGGCAGATTCCGATCATTTCCGACGAGGCTCACGGCCGCGCCCGCATCGACGACGTTCCGGCCGAGGCCCTCGGCGCCTCGATGGACGCCGGTCAGGTGGCGGTGATCGCCGGCTTTCAGGGGGTCACCCCCGACGGGCGGATCACCACCCTGGGCCGCGGCGGCTCCGACACCAGTGCGGTCGCCGTGGCCGCGGCGGTGCGCGCCATCCGCTGCGACATCTACACCGACGTGGACGGGGTCTACACCACCGACCCGCGCATCGAGGACAAGGCCCGGCGCATCCCGCGCATCTCCTACGAAGAGATGCTGGAAATGGCCTCGCTGGGGGCCAAGGTGCTGCAGACCCGCTCGGTCGAGCTGGCCATGGCCCAGCGGATGCCGGTGCGCGTGCTATCCAGTTTCGTCGAGCCGGGGGAGGCTTCCCCCGATACCGGCACAATCGTCTGCGACGAGGAGGAGATCGTGGAAAAGCGGATCGTGAGCGGGGTGGCCTACAGCCGCGACGAGGCCAAGATCACCTTGCTGGGCCTGCCCGACCATCCGGGGGTGTCCTCGGCGATCTTCTCGCGCCTGGCCGACGCCAACGTGAACGTGGACATGATCGTGCAGTCGCGGTCGCGGGACGCCAAGATCGCCAACATGGACTTCACCGTCGGCAAGCGCGACGCCGCCCGAGCCGTGGAGATCGTGCGGGCGGCGCAGGCCGAAATCGGCTTCGAGGATGTCCAGGTCGACGAGAACGTCTCCAAGGTGTCGGTGATCGGGGTGGGGATGCGCAGCCACGTCGGCGTGGCCAAGACCATGTTCGGGTCGTTGGCCGAGAAGGGCGTCAACATCCAGGCCATCTCCACCTCGGAGATCAAGATCAGCGTACTGATCGACGCGGCCTACACCGAACTGGCCGTGCGCGCCCTGCACGGGGCCTATGGACTGGACCAGGCCTGATCCGTCCCTTCCCGTCATTCTCGGGCGAAACCGAAGGCGTAGACCCGGGATCCCAGCCGCGCGACATGTAAGCTCGCGAGTCGCGCGGCGAGGGCGGGTCTGCCGGGTCCTCCTCCGCCGCGCTACGCCCGAGGAGGACGGGAGCTGATGGCCGATCGGACCGAACTCCCCCTCGCTGAAACCCTGCAGCCGTGCGGGCCCCTGACCGACAAGGCCGCGGCGGAACGGGCGCGCGACGCCCTGGGCGAGACGGCGGCGCAGGCCTGGCCGGCGCTGGCGCCGGTGTTTGCGGCCTCTCCCTATCTGGCGGGCCTCGCCCGGCGCGACCCGGCGCGGCTGTCCCGCATCCTTGCCCGCCCGGCCGATCCCCAGCTGCAGGACCTCCTACAGTCGGCCCGCCTGGTCGCCGGCGAAACCGACACCGACGTCGCCGCCAAACGCCTGCGCCAGCTGAAGGCCGAGCTGCACCTGCTGACGGCCCTGGCCGACCTGGGCGGGGTGTGGGACCTGGACCAGGTCACCGGCGCGCTGAGCCGCTTCGCCGACGAGAGCCTGAAGGCGGCTCTGGCTGTCGCGGCCGCCGGTGAGGCCCGGAAGGGACGCCTGGTCCCGCCCGTGGACGGCGCGAGCGGCCCCGTTCCGGGCTTCTTCTTCCTGGCGCTCGGCAAGCACGGCGCCTTCGAGCTGAACTACTCCTCCGACATCGACATCACCGTCTTCTACGAGCCGGAGGCCCTGCCGGTCGCGGCAGGCGTCGAGCCCCAGGCCCTGGCGCTGCGGCTGACCCAGGGGGTGGCGTCCTTGCTGCAGGACCGTACAGCCGACGGCTACGTCTTCCGGGTCGACCTGCGCCTTCGCCCCGACCCGTCCTCGACCCCGGCGGCCGTGCCGGTGGAGGCGGCTCTCGACTATTACGAGAGCGTCGGCCAGAACTGGGAGCGGGCGGCGATGATCAAGGCCCGGGTCGCCGCCGGCGACCTGGCCCGCGGCCAAGCCTTCCTGGCCGAGCTCTTGCCCTTCGTCTGGCGGCGCAACCTCGACTATGCGGCCATCGCCGATATTCATTCGATCAAGCGCCAAATCCACGTCCACAAGGTGGACGAGCGGCTGGAAGCCAAGGGCGCCAACCTGAAGCTGGGCCACGGCGGCATCCGCGAGATCGAGTTCTTCGTCCAGACTCAGCAGCTGATCCTGGGGGGACGCGACCCGACCCTGCGCAGCCCCCGCACCCTGGAGGCCCTGGCCGCCCTGGCCCGCGCCGGCCACGTCTCGGCCGCGGCGGCCCGGACCATGGCCGAGGCCTACGCTGCCCTGCGCCGGCTCGAGCACCGGGCGCAGATGATCGCCGACGACCAGACCCACGTCCTGCCGGAGGCCGACGAGGCGCGCCGGCGCATCGCCGCCCTGGCCGGTTTCGGCTCGCTGGCGAAGTTCGACGCCGACGTCGGCAAGCTGCTGAAACGGGTCAACCAGCGCTACGGCGCCCTGTTCGCCGAGGACGAGCCCCTGTCCTCGGCCTTCGGCAGCTTGGTCTTCACCGGGGTGGAAGACGACCCGGAGACCTTGGCGACCCTGGCCCGCATGGGCTTCTCGAACCCCGCCCGCGTCTCCGCGACGATCCGGGCCTGGCACCACGGCCGTATCGCCGCCACCCGCACGGCGCGGGGGCGCGAGCTGTTCACCCGCCTGGCGCCGCGGCTCCTCGAAGCAGCACACGCCACCGGCGCCCCGGACGCCGCCTTCGACCGTTTCGCCGACTTCTTCGGCGGTCTGGCCTCGGGGGTGCAGATCCAGTCCCTGTTCCTGGCGCAGCCCAAGCTGTTCGAGCTGGTGGTCTCGGTGCTGGCCCTGGCGCCGCGACTGGCCGCGACCCTGGCCCGCCGGCCGGCCGCCCTGGACAGCCTGCTCGACGCCGGCTTCTTCGCGCCTCTCGATCCCGCCGAGACCGCCGCCGCCGTGGCCGACGCCGTGGCGCAGGCCGCGGGGGGCGAGAACGGCGGCTTCGAGGCGGCGATGGACGCCGCGCGCCGGACCCATCGCGAACAGGCCTTCCGGGTCGGAGTGCAGGTCCTTTCGGGGACGGCGGATGCGGAGGATGCGGGCGCGGCCTTCGCCGCCCTGGCCGACGCCTGCCTGCTGGCCCTGGCGCCGGCCGCCTTGGCCGAGGCCGAGCGGCTCGGGGGCCCGTTCCCCGGCGAGGTGGCTGTGGTGGCCCTGGGAAAGGCCGGGTCGCGGGAGATGACCGCCCGCTCCGACCTCGACCTGATGACCCTCTATGCGCCGGCCGGCCCCGACGCCATGTCGGAGAAGAAGGGCTGGGGGGCGGAGACCTTCTACGCCCGTTTCACCCAGCGGCTGGTGGCGGCCCTGTCGGCCCCGACCGCCGAGGGCGAGCTCTACGAGGTCGACCTGCAGCTCCGCCCCTCGGGCACGGCCGGCCCCGTGGCGGTGAGCCTGGCGGCGTTCGAGCGCTACTACGCCGAGGAGGCCGAGACATGGGAGCTGTTGGCCCTGACCCGCGCGCGGGTGACCTGGGCCACTTCCGAGGCCTTCGCCGTGCGCGCCCGGACAGCGATCGAGGCGGCCCTGCGCCGGCCCCGCGACCCTGTCCAGGCCGGTCGGGACGTGCGCGAGATGCGCGCCCTGATGGCGCGGGAGCGCCCGCCCTCCGGCTTCTGGGACATCAAGCTCATCGAAGGCGGGCTGGTGGATATCGAGTTCGCAGCCCAGTACCTGCAGATCGTGCACGCGGCCCAGGACGGGCCGCTCCGAGTCCACACCGCCGAGGCCCTGGAGGCGATGCGGGCCGCGGGCCTGGCGGAGGGCAAGACGATAGAGGCCCTGGTCGCCGCCTGGCGGCTGCAGCAGAACCTGTCCCAGGTGTTGAAGGTGGCCCTGGCCGACGACACCGATCCCGCCGCCGAGCCAAGGCGGCTGCAGGCGATGCTGGCCCGCGCCGGGGGGGCCAAGGACATGACCGCGCTAAAAGCCAAGCTGCAACGCGCCCGCGACCGCGCCCACGCGGCCTACGAGGCGGTCACGAGCCGGT
Source organism: Caulobacteraceae bacterium (assembly GCA_035493215.1). Taxonomy (GTDB): domain Bacteria; phylum Pseudomonadota; class Alphaproteobacteria; order Caulobacterales; family Caulobacteraceae; genus NCED01. The sequence continues at coordinate 26,327 of DATJIO010000041.1, read as the reverse complement.
AGCGCTTCACATATCCGACGATCGCCGTGGAAGGCGGAGGACCCCCGGGCGACGGACTCCCTCCCACCTCCCGTTGAATGGATCGAGAGGGGCGCAAGCCTTTGGAGATTCCACGTGCACAGAAACATCCTCATCGCAGGACTGGTCGCCGTCCTGAGCGCCGGCGCGGCCCTCGCGCAGAATCCGCCGCCGGCGCCGCGCGCGGCGCCGGGCGTCGTCCCTCCCGGGCCGGGACCGCGCGACCAGGCCGGTCAGGGCTTCCGCCGCGACGGTCGCGGCGGCGCGGACATGCGTCGTTTCATGCGCCCCACCCCCGAGGAGGTGCAGCGCCGGGTCGGCGAGGCCTTCACCCGGATGGACGCCAACCGCGACGGTCGCGTGACCTTCGAGGAATTCCGCCAGGAGCAGGAGCGGCAGCGGATGGAGCGCCAGCGTCAGATGTTCCAACGCTTCTCTGGCGGCCAAGATTCGGTCACCCTGGACCAGCTCAAGGCGCGGGCCTTGGAGCAGCTGAACGACCGCGGCCACGGCCGGGGTCGCGGCCGCGGGCCCGGACGGCCGCCGGGGGGACAGCCCCCGGCGCCGCCCGCGCCCCTCGCGCGTTGAGCCTAGGAGCTTGGGCCGTGAGGCGCGGGCGATGAGGGACGAGGCTGTCGTTGGCGGACGGGTCGAGGCAAGGCGCGGGCGAGGACCCCGACCAGGAGCTGGTCGCCCGCGTGGCCCGGGGAGAACCCGCGGCGGTGCAGGCGCTGGTCGCCCGCAAGCTGCCGCGGATCCTGGCCCTGGCCCGGCGGATGCTGGCCGACGCCGGCGAGGCCGAGGACGTGGCGCAGGAGGTCTTCGTGCGCGCCTGGAAACAGGCGCCGCGCTGGACCAGCGGCGCCGGCCGGTTCGACACCTGGATGCACAGGGTGGCCCTGAACCTCTGCTACGACCGGCTGCGGCGCCGACGGGAGACGCCGATGGCGGATCCCCCGGACCGCGCCGATCCGGGGGCCGGCGCCGAGCAGGGGCTGCAGGACGCGGACCTGGCGCGACAGGTGGAGGCGGCCGTCGCCGCCCTGCCCGAGCGGCAGAGGGAGGCGGTGGTGCTTTGCCACTACCAGGCGCTGACCAATATCGAGGCCGCGGCGCTCATGGGGGTGAGCGTGGAGGCTCTGGAGAGCCTGCTGTCGCGGGGGCGCCGCGCCTTGCGCGGCGCCTTGGCGGACCTGGCTCCCGCCAGGACCTAGGGTAAGGAGGGGAAGATGGATACCGAACGTTACGAGCGCCTCGCCGACGTCTACGGCGCCGACATCGGCCGATGGCCCCAAGACGAGCGCGACGCCGCCCTGGCGTGGCGCGGGCGCGATCCCGAGGCCGCGCGGCAAGTGTTGGCCCCGGCGGCGGCCCTCGACCGCGCCCTGGACGCCTGGTCCCCGCCCGTCGTGTCCGCGGCCCTGCGCGGACGGGTCCTGGCGTCCGCACCTCCGCTCCGCCCGGCGCGGCGGGGCTTCGGCTTCTGGCTGACGGGGGCCGGACTGGCCGCCGCCGGCGTGGCCGGGGTCATCGTCGGAATCGCGGGCTCCAGCGCCGCGGTCTCGAACGCCCGCGCCGACGAGATCCTGGCGGCGGCGACCACCGACGACGCGGGTGCGGCTTTCACCCTCCTCACCGTATCGGGCCGCCCCGTCCCGGGGAGGAGCGCGTGAACCGGGGTTGGAAGATCGCGGTCGCCGTCTCCCTGGCGCTCAACCTGTTCCTCGCCGGCTCCATCGTCGGGGTGCTGGTCGTCGGCGCGCGGATGATCGGCGAGCGCGCGGACGTCCGGCGGGGCCGCGGCCCGGACATGAACGCAGTCCTCCAGGCCTTGCCCCAGGCCCGCCGGGCGGCCTTGCGGGAGATCATGCGCGCCCAGGCGCTGGACGCCGCCCCCGACCTGCGAGAGGCCGCCGCCGCCCGTCGGCAAGCCCTCCAACTGATGGGGGCGGCCCCGTACGACGCCGCGGCCGTGGCGTCCGCCCTGGAACGCGCCCGCGCCGCCGACGGCCGGGCCCGGGCGCGGATCGACGCCACCCTGGCCACCCGCCTGGGGGAGTTGTCGCCCCAGGAGCGCACCCTGTTCGCCCGGATGATGACGCGGGGGGGCGAAGGCCTCGGTCGAGGCCGCCGTGGCGACGGCCAGGGCCATCCGGAGCCGGGCGTCCCGTCGCCGCCGGGACCGCCGCCGCGATAGGACGGAAGGTCAGGCCGCCGCGGAGCCTCGGCGGGAGCGTTCCGCATCGGTGTCGGCGCTGCGTCGCTTGACCGGGAGGGTAAAGGTGGCCACCGCCCCGGCGCCCGGTCCTTCGCTGGCGAGCTCGAAGCGGCCCTGGTGCATCTCGACCAGGGACTTTGTCAGGGCCAGACCGAGGCCGCTGCCCTGAGCGGTCTTGGAATGCTGGCTTTCGATCTGCTCGAACGGCCGCGCCAGCCGCGCCAAATCCTCCTTGGAGACGCCGATGCCGGTATCGACCACCTCCACCCGCACCCGGTCGAGGTCGGGGTCGCGCCCCTCACGCATCACCTCGGCCCTCACCGTGACCTTGCCGCCGCGGGGGGTGAACTTCAGGGCGTTGGACAACAGGTTCAGCAGAATCTGCTTGATCGCGCGATAGTCGGCCTCGACCTCCGGCAGGTTGGGCGTGAGTTCCAGGGCGATGGCCAGGCCGGACGTCTCGGCCCGGTTGCGCATCAGCCGCACCACGTCCTCGGCGACCTCCTCCAGGTCGACCTTCTCGAAGCGCAGGGTGAGCTTACCGGCTTCGATATTGGCCATGTCGAGGATGTCGTTGATCAGGGCCAGCAGGTGCTGGCCCGAGGACAGGATGTCCTGGGCGTATTCCTTGTAGCGGGGGTCGCCGAGCGCGCCGTACATCTCCGCCACCATCATCTCGGAGAAGCCGTTGATGGCGTTGAGCGGGGTGCGCAGCTCGTGGCTCATATTGGCCAGGAACTCGCTCTTGGCCCGGTTGGCGTCTTCAGCGCGAATCTTCTCCATCTCGTACTTGTGAGCGAGCTCGGCGAGCTGGCCGCGGCTTTCCTCCAGGCGACCCACCGCCCCCTGCAGCGCCTCTTCATTGGCCCGGCGCTGGGCCTCCTGACGCTTGACCGCGGTGATGTCGGCGGCGGTGATGACCAGTCCGCCTTCGGCGGTGCGCCGTTCGGATATCTGCACCCAGCGGCCGTCGATCAGCTCGGCTTCCTGGACCCCGTGCGAACCCTCGGCGGCAGGGTGGGAGGTCTTGACCGCCAAGTCGGCGACGCTGCGCACCATGTCGTGGGAGACGCCCGGCTTGAGCAGCCGCGGCTCGAGGTTGAAGAACTCGCGGTAGGCGTTGTTGCACATCAAGAGGCGCCCGCGGCGGTCCCACAGCACGAAGGCCTCAGAGACGCTGTCGATGGCGTCGCGCAGCCGGGTCTCGGCCGCCTGGGCGCGGTCCTGGGCCTGGCGCTCCTCGGTGACGTCCAGGGCCACTCCCAGGATCGAGGCGTAGCCGTCCTCGTCGGCTTCGCCCACCGCCTGGCCGCGGGCGTCGATCCAGGCCGAGCCGTGCGGCCCGGGCACCCGAAACGAGACGTCGAAGGCGCCGAAGCTGCCGGCGCCGCGCAGGGCCTGGCGTACGCGCTCGCGGTGCTCGGGGGTGATGCGGGCGATGACCTCCTCGCCCCGGACGGCGCCGGCGCCGCCCCAGCCGAACATGGCCCCGGTGACGTCGGACATCACCACCACGTCCTCGCGCAGACGCCACTCCCAAATCCCCAGGCGCGCGCCCTCGACGGCCAGCCGGAACTTGCGTTCGGTATCGGCCTGGGCGCGCTGGGCCTCTTCGGTCTTGCGGGCCTGGCGCACCACCACCAAGGTCAGGATCAGGCCGATCGCCAGGGGCGCCAGCAGGGAGAACAGGTCGCTGGCGAGAGTTCGTCGCTGGGCCCCGACCACCGTGTCGGCGGGGACGGCCGCCGCCGCCATGAGGCCGCCGTCGGCGGACGCCGCCAGCACCACCCGGGCCTTGCGGCCGCCGGCGAAGACGCCGTCGCGATCCTTGCCCTGGCGGGCCGCGGCCGCCGCTTGGGCGGGAGTCAATCCGAGGCTGGCCATGAGCGTGCGCGCATCGGCGTCGAGGTCTGCGCCGCGCCCGGCGAGCACGGCGCCGTCGGCGGTGGTCAGCACCAGGGTCTCGGCCTTAGGCCCGCTCGCCAGCCGCCCGAAGTCGCTCGCGGCGACCAGATGGAAGACCCGCCCCCGCAGCCCCTGCACCCGCGCCACCATGTAGCCGACGCCCGGCGACGCGCCCGGGGCGGGGCCCAGCCAGATCGCCTTGCCCGAGGCGTCGGCGGCCTCGGCGACCTGGGTCCAGGCAAGGCCCTTGCTCTCGCCAGTCACCGCCAGCACGGTCTCGCCCACCACCGCAACGGCGCGCACGCCGGGTGCGGCCAAGCGGAACACGGCTTCGGCGGCGTCGAGGGGACGGTCCGGCGCGCGTTGCAGCCGCTGGGCCCCGCTGACGATGCTGAGGCGCAGGCGGACGGCTTCGGTCTCGGCCCGCGCGGCGAAAAGCTCGGCGTCGGTGTGCAATGCTTCGTTCGAGCGGACGTCGCCGGTCCGGGGACGGTCGATCCTCTGCACGGCGATGGCGGTGTAGATGGCCAGCAGCAGCAGCGAGATCAGGATGAGGATGCGCACCGCCACGGGAAAGGCGGCGCTCGGGCGCGCCTCAGCCTCGAAGCCGTCGCTTCGGCGTCTCGCGCCGGCTCGCCGGTTTACGCGGCTGGCCAAGCGAGCCCCTCCCGATTCTTCCCGATCCGAAGGTACGCGCCCCGGCCGGGTGGTGTCATCCCGCCTTTGCTTCCAGGGCCTCTGTTTCGAGCGGCGTGGCCTGAGTCATCCTGTCGCGGCGGCGCTCGGGGCCTTTGAAGTCGGCGCCGTCGTCATGGCGATGCCGATCGGGGCCGAAGTAGGTGGCGGTGCGCACGAACGGACGGGGCCGCTCGATCACCTGGATGATCTTGCGATAGATGTCGGCGGGAGCGACCGGCTTGGCGCAGAACTCGGTGACGCCGGCGTCGCGCGCGCGCTCGACGTGGCGCTGCTCGGTGTGGGCGGTCAGCATGATCACCGGAAGGTAGGGATTGGGGCTGTCGGTGGCCGTGCGCATCAGCTTCACGAACTCGACCCCGTCCATGAACCCGAGGTTGTAGTCCACGAGGACGATGTCGATGGCGTACTGGCGCACGATTCCGAACGCCTCGGCCACATCCCGGGCCTCGTAGACGTGGACCACGCCGAAGTTCTTCAGGATCGTCTTGACGATCTGCACCATGTTGGCGTTGTCGTCGATGACCAGAAAGGCCAGCTTGCCGAGGGGGGAAGGGAAGGTCACCACGTACGCCTCCGCTCCCGCACGACGCTGGAGCTTTTTCGGGGCCCAGGATAGCGAGGTTATTCTTTACCGACGGTTGATGGCGCCGGATCGATCCGGGAAGTCCGGGCGCTTTTTCGGCCGATTCCAGGGCGTATTGAGCCGCAATGTGCGACAATCCGTCCCGGATGGACTGTCCTAGGTCTTCGCGATGGCGACGCTCGGCGTCGGCAGCTCAAGTAAACGGCTAGCCATCATCGTATTAAGCTTGTTAAGCGAGCTGTTCTGTTTGTCCGAAAGGCGGTGGCCACGCCGCGCGCGTCGTCGGGGCGTCAACCCGCCTTCGCCTCGAGGGCCCCGGTTTCGGCGGGGGCCTGAGCCATCCTGTCGCGGCGGCGCTCGGGGCCTTTGAACTCGATGTCGTGGCGCCGCCGCTCGGGGCCGAAATAGGTGGCGGTGCGCACGAAGGAGCGGGGCCGTTCGATCACCTCGGCTATCTTGCGGTAGATCTCGATGGCGGTGACGGGCTTGGCGCAGAACTCGGTGACGCCGGCGTCGCGGGCCGCCGTGACACGATGCTGTTCGGTATAGGCCGTCAGCATGATCACCGGCAGGTAGGGGTTGGGGCTGTCGGTGGCCGTGCGCATCAGCTTTACGAACTCGATCCCGTCCATGAACCCGAGATTGTAGTCCAGGAGGACGATGTCGATGGCGAACTGGCGCACGAGCCCGAACGCCTCGGCCACGTCCTTGGCCTCGTAGACGTGGATCACGCCGAAGTTCTTCAGGATCGTCTTGACGATCTGCACCATGTTGGCGTTGTCGTCGACGACCAGGAAGGCCAGCTTGCCGAGGGGGGAGGTCAAAGCGTGCGCCTCCGCTCCCGCACTACGCTGGAGCTTCACAGCCGCAGATTGAGCGCGGATGGTTTATCGTTCGTTGACGTTAATTGCTAAGGCAACCTAAGAAATGGCCTTTTCGGACAACTCCAGGACGTTCTTCGATACGTTCTGGCCCGCTATCCGCGCCAGTTCGTCGCGCATCAGGTTTCCCAGGTCCTCACGGTAGCGCCGCCAGCCCCCGAGCGGCTCCAATAACCGGGCGGCCACCATGGGGTTGAACCTGTCCACGGCGAGGATCTGGTCGGCCAGGAAACGATAGCCGGTGCCGCTCGGATCGTGGAAGCGCGCCGGGTTGCCGCCGGCGAAGCTGGCCACCAGGGCGCGCAGCCGGTTCGGGTTCCTGGGTTCGAACGCAGGGTGGCCCGTCAGGGCGATCACCCGGTCCAGGGCGTCTGGGGCCGGGGAGCGGGCCTGGAGGGCGAACCACTTGTCCACCACCAGAGGCTCGTCCTTCCAGCGCTCGTAGAAGGCGGCCAGGGCCTGTTCGAAGGCCGGCCCGCCGTCGACGGTGGCGCTCATCTGCATCAGGGCGTTCAGGCCGCCGATGGCGTCGGTCATGTTGGAGGCGGCCTCGACGTGGCCGATGGCGCGCTCGAGATGGGCGGCCGTGGGCTCGGCGGCCAGGAGATCGAGGACGGCGTTGCGCAGGGCCCGCCGCCCGGCGCTCTGCGCGTCGGGACGGAACTCGTCCGAACCCTGCATCGCCCCGTGTAGGCGGACCAGGGCTTCGGACAGGTGCACCGCGATGCGGGTGCGCAGGGACTCGCGGGCGTCGTGCAGGGCGGCCGGGTCGGCCGGGGAGCCCACCTCGCTCTGCGCCAGGGCCAGGTCGGACTCGCTGGGCAGGGCCAGCAGCAGGGCCTGAAAGGCCGGCTCGGCCGCCTGGTCGGACAGCGCGCGGCCGATGGCGTCGGCGAACCGGGTCTCGTTGACCTCGTCGGCGGCTCCCGCCGCCCGGGCCAGAATCAGCTCGCGGGCCAGGTCCTGGCCAGCTTCCCAGCGGTTGAACAGGTCCGTGTCGGCCGCCAGCCGGACATAGGCATCCTTGGCCGGGGCGTCGGTCATGAGCCTGACCGGGGCGGAGAAGCCGCGCAGGACCGAGAGCACCGGTTCGCGCAGGACCCCGCCCAGGCGGACCTCGGCGCGGCGGTCGTCCAGCACGAGCAGGACTTCGGCCACGCTTTCGCCGGTGACCGGATCACGGAACGGCAGGGGCTCGCCGTCGCGGTCAAGCAGGCCCAGCGCCACCGGGATCGGCAGGGGCGGCGCGGCCGGGTCGCGGCCCTCCTGGCTGAGGCCTAGGGTCAGGGTCTGGGCCGCCGCGTCGTAGCTCGCCTCTACGGTGACGATCGGCGTGCCGGCCTGTTGGTACCAGGTGAAAAACCGCGACAGGTCGCGGCCGGAGGCGGCTTCGAAACAGGCCACGAAGTCCTCGACCGTGGCCGCCGTGCCGTCGCAGCGCTCGAAATAGAGGTCCATGCCGCGCCGGAACAGGTCCGCGCCCAGCAGGGTCCGCAGCATGCGGATCACCTCGGCGCCCTTCTCGTAGACGGTGGCGGTGTAGAAGTTGTCGATCTTCACATAGCTGGACGGGCGCACCGGATGGGCCAGGGGCCCGGCGTCTTCCGGGAACTGGCGGGTGCGCAGCATCCGTACGTCCTTGATCCGCGAAACCGCCGCCCCGCGTTCCCCGGCCGAGAAGCTCTGGTCGCGGAAGACGGTCAGGCCCTCCTTCAGACACAGCTGGAACCAGTCGCGGCAGGTGATGCGGTTGCCGGTCCAGTTGTGGAAATACTCGTGGGCGACCACGCTCTCGATGCGCTCGTAGTCCTGGTCGGTGGCGGTCGCCGGGTCGGCCAGCAGCAGGCTCGAGTTGAAGACGTTGAGCCCCTTGTTCTCCATCGCCCCGAAATTGAAGTCGCGCACGGCGACGATCATGAACAGGTCCAGGTCGTACTCGCGGCCGAACGCGCGCTCGTCGAAGGCCATCGAGCGTTTCAGGGCGTCCATGGCGTAGAGCGCCCGCTCGCCCTGGCCGGGGTCGACATAAATGCGCAGGGCGACGTCGCGGCCGCTCATGGTGGTGAAGCGGTCGGAAATCTCGTCGAGTTCGCCGGCGACCAGGGCGAACAGGTAGCAGGGCTTGGGATGGGGATCGCGCCACACGGCGTAGTGGCGACCGTCGTCCAGCTGGCCGCTCTCCACCCGGTTGCCGTTGGACAGCAGGCGTTCCAGCGCCCGGTCGGCCTCGATCCGCACGGTGTAGCGGGCCAGCACGTCGGGACGGTCGGGGAACCAGGTGATCTTGCGGAAGCCCTCGGCCTCGCACTGGGTGCAGAACCGGCCGCCCGAGAGGTAGAGGCCTTCGAGGAAGGTGTTGCCGGCCGGGTCGATGGCGACCTCGGTCTCCAGCACGAAGGCGTCGGGAACCTCGGCGATGACGAGGTGCTCGTCGGTGATCTCGAATTCCGCCGGCGCCAGGGGCCGGCCGTCGAGGGCGACGCTCACCGGCTTCAGCCGCACCCCGTCCAGGCGCAGGGGCTCGGCGTGGTCTCCGTTGCGCCGGACGGTCAGGTTCGCGCGGACCCGCGTCGCTGAGGGGTCTAGCTGGAAGGTCAGGTCCACCTCGTCCACCAGGAAGGCGGGGGGGCGGTAATCCTGGAGGCGGATCGGGACGGGCTGGTCGGTGCGCATGGTCGCGATGTAGCGACCGGGGATCACGGAAGGAAGGGCGCCGCCTGTCTTTAGGCCGCTTCCTCGCGGCCGGGCTGGTTGGGCGTGGGCGCCGTGGGGCTCTCGGCCACCGAGCGCAGGATCGCGTTGGCCGCCCTGCCAAGGCGCACGACCTCTGCTGGGGCCTCGCCGGAGGTCTCGTCGGCGAACTCGGCCAGCTCTCGGGCGATGCGCATCAGCTTGGGGGCGGCGGCCACCAGCCGGGCCTGCATCTCGATCTTGAAGGGGTCGCGGTCGTATTCGGCGCCGGGCACGCGCCAGCCGCCCCAGTCGGTCTCGTCGGTGACCACCACCGGGAAGGTGCCGGGGAAGGGATGATGGGCGCAGTCCTCGGGCGGCTGCCACTTGTTGCGGGCGCGCATCAGTCGCCACTCGCCGCCGGCCGCTTCGTCGCCGGGGGCCTGTTCGGAGTCCTCGGCGCGCAGCTCGTGGGCCTGGAACTCGCGGCCCAGCCCGACCTCGTAGGTGATGCGCACCGGTTCGTCGAACCCCTTGGCCCAGATCGGCTGGATCTTCTCGATCGTCGCCCAGGCGCCGACGGACTCGACCCAGACTTTCTGGTGCTTGTGGAACTGAGCCTTGGCCAAGGAACCACCCCGCTGTGACGCAACTGCAGACGAGGATGCGGCAAAATCGTTGCGGGGAAGTCAACTCGGAGGGCGATCGACGGATTTCGTCCGCGTCAACGCCAGCCGGCCAGCCTCAGCGGCGTGGCCGGCGCACCCACTCCGCTCAGGTCGGCATAGAGGCCGGCCAGCCGCTCGAAGGTGCACGCCCAGCCGTGCCGGGCCACGGCCCTGGCCCGGGCGGCCAGGGAGATGGCGCCGAGGTCGCGGGCGAACAGGGCCTCGATGGCCTCGGCCAGGTCCTCGGCGGTGGGGCGCGGCGCGAGCTGGCCGACCTGCTCGTCCACCAGTTCGGACACGCCGCCGGCCTCCACACCCACCACCGGCAGGCCGCAGGCCAGGGCCTCCAGCACCACCAGGCCGAACGGCTCCTGGTGGTTGGCGTGGACGAAGGCGTCGCAGCTGGCCAGCAGGCGGGCCACCTCGCGGGGGTCGCGGCGGAAGTCGAGGAAGCTGGCGTTGTCCTGCGGCCGGGCGCCGGCGCCGGCGCCGACCAGGATGAGGTGGTAGTCGGGACCCAGCCGCGCCGCCGCGTCCAGGATCACGTCGATGTTCTTCTCCCGCGCCGCCCGGCCGGCGAACACCAGGAGCCTGGTCGAAGCGGACAGCCCCAGTTCGGCGCGCAGGCCCCCCGGGTCGGCCCGGTCGGGGTGAAAGGTGTCGACGTCCACGCCCAGGGGCTGGACCACCACCCCGAACACCCCCAGGTCGTCGAGGCGTTCGGCGATGTGGCGGCTGGGGGCGATCACCCGGTCGAACCGGCGTATCAGCCGCGCCCAGCGCCGCCGCACCGTGGGTTCGGCCCAGCTGCCGATGTGGAGCGCGGTGAGCGCCGCGGGATCGGAATGGCAGAAGGCCACCACCGGCACTCCCAGCCGCTCGCGCGCTTCCAGGGCGGCGGCGCCGGGACCATAGGGATCGCCGGCCTCGATCACGTCCGGCCGCAGGGCCGTCAGGTGGTCGGCCCAGCGCTTGGGCGAGGCGGGACAGCGGTAGCCGTCGCCGAACGGCATACGCATCGCCGCCACGGTGACGACGCCGGTCTCGAGCGGCCCGGTCTCCGAACCGGGCACGACCAGGGTATGGCGCACGCCCTTGCGATGTTCGGAGAACCAGGCGCGCTTGGCCAGCAGGTAGCGTTTTACGCCGCCGCTCTTGGGGGCGAACAGCATGGTGGTGTCGACCAGCCGAGCGCCGTAACCGCTACGGCTCCACGCCGGATCGCGCCATGCGCAAGGTGCGCCGCCTGCGAGGTTCTGGACGGGCGCCTCCGGCACGGTCCGCAAGTGCACCACTAAAATCGCGCCCCCAAATAGCTTTTCGACCGTGGACGGCCTCATGCCTAACGCGCGACCCCCTCTTGCGTTCGTCAGGGCCCGGCCAGATGGTCTGTAAGCTTGACCGCGCCGTCAAGCTCGCAGCGGAAGTGTTTAATCATGCGGGTGATTTTGGCCGGGGCGGGGATTGGCGGGCTGACCGCGGCGGCGGCCCTGGCCGGAAAAGCCGAAGTGACCCTCCTCGAGCAGGCCGCTGCGCTGACCGAGATCGGCGCCGGCCTGCAACTCGCCCCCAACGCCGTGCGGGTGCTGCAAGCTCTGGGATTGGGTCGGGGACTGGACGCCATCGGGTTCGAGCCCGAGGCGATCGAGGTGCGCGACGCCGCCTCGGGGGCGCTGATGCTGCGCCAGCCCCTGCGGCAGGCGGCGCGGGACCGCTGGGGCGCGCCCTATCTGCATGTCCATCGCTCCGACCTGCAGGCCCTGCTGGCCGGGCGGGCCGCCGATGGCGCGACCCTGCGGCTGGGCGCACGGGTGACGAGCCTGGAGCAGGACCCGGGCCGGGTGCGGGTGCGGCTGGAAGGGGGCGAGACCTTCGAGGCCGAGGCCGCGGTCGGCTGCGACGGCCTGCGCTCGGCGGTGCGAGGGGCCCTGTGGGGCCCGGGGCGGCCCCGCTTCACCGGCATGACCGCCTGGCGCGGCACGGTGGCGGCCGAGCGCCTGCCCGCGGGACTGATCGCGCCGGTGGCGGCGGTGTGGACCGGCCGGGGCCGCCACTTCGTGCACTACTATGTCCGCGGCGGCGCCCTGGTGAACTTCGTCGGCGTGGTCGAGCGCGCCGACTGGACCTCCGAGTCCTGGACCGAGCGCGGCGACAAGGCCGAACTCGCCCGCGACTTCGCCGGCTGGCCCGAGCCGGTCCAGGCCCTGGTCGAGGCGGTCCCGGAGGCCTGGCGCTGGGCCCTGTTCGACCGGCCGCCGCTGGAGCGTTGGTCCAAGGGCCGCGCCAGCCTGCTGGGCGACGCGGCGCATCCGATGCTGCCCTCGTTCGCCCAGGGCGCGTCCATGGCCGTCGAGGACGGCGCGGCGCTGGCCCGTCGCCTGGGCACGGGCGCGGATGTCGAGGCGGCCCTGGCCGACTACGAGGCCGAGCGGCTGGCCCGCACCAGCCGGGTCCAGGCCCTGTCGCGCCGCAACGCGCGCCTGTTCCATCTGGGCCCGGCCACCCGGCTGCTGTTCGCGGCGGAGGCGGCGCTGGGCCGGGCGGGGTTGGCCGCCGGCGGCGCCCGGTTCGACTGGCTTTACGGCTACGGACGGTGAGCTAGAGCCTTTTAGGGTCAGATGGACGCGCTCTAGACGGGAGGGCCTTTCGGTCCGGCGCGGTCCAGATAGTCGGACAACTCCGCCACCCACCGCCGCGAGGCGTCGATGTCGGCGCTCCCGGCCGCCTGCTCGAGACCGGCGCCGAAGTCGGTGATGGCCTGGAGGCCGAAGCCCCCGCCCGATCCGCGCAGGTTGTGGCCTAGGATGGTCACGGCTCCGAAGTCGGCCCGGTCCAGGGCCTCGCCCATGGCGACGACGTTCTGCCGGCAGCTCTGCAGGTAGGCGGGGGTGCGTTCGGCGAGGTTCCGCTCGGCCCGTGAGGGCGCGGTCTTGCCGTCGCCGGCCGTCGGCGGCGACAGCGCGGCGACCGCGGAATAGTCGCGGATCGCCTGGAGCAGCACGTCCTGTTTGATGGGCTTGGTCAGATAGGCCGTGCATCCCGCCGCCAGGCAGGTCTCGCGGTCGCCTTTCAGGGCCGACGCGGTCAGGGCGATGATGGGCGTCGGCGCCCGGCCGTTCGTGGTCTCCCAAGCCCGGATGGTCCGGGTCGCGGTCAGGCCGTCCATCAGAGGCATCTGCCGGTCCATCAGGACGAGGTCGTAGCGGCCTGCCTTGAACATCTCGCAGGCGACGACCCCCGTCTCGGCGACGTCGATCAGGTAGGGGGTGTCCTCGAGATAGGCCAAGGCGATCGTGCAGTTGTCGGGCGAGTCCTCGGCCATGAGGATGCGCAGGGCGGGCAGCGGCGCCTCCGGGTCGGCGCCGACGGGCGCGCTCTCGGGCCGACGAGCGGCCGTCCAGACCTCGAACGGGACGGCGAAGGCGAAGACGCTGCCCTTGTTGACTTGGCTGGACACCCAGATCCGCCCCCCCATCAGTTCGACCAGGCGCTTGGAGATGGTCAGCCCCAGACCCGAGCCGCCGAACCGGCGGGTGGTCGAGGAGTCGGCCTGGGTGAAACGTTCGAACACCCGGGCGAGCTTGTCTCCGGCGATGCCGATCCCCGTATCGGTGACGGTGAAGCGCAGGGCGGTGGGCACCGAGCTGTCCCGGTCCGGCTCGACCTTCAGGGAGACCCCGCCGCCTTCGGTGAACTTGATCGCATTGCCGAGGAGGTTGAGCAGGACCTGCCGCAGCCGGGTCGGGTCGCCGACCAGGTCGTTCTTCACGCCCGACACGATTTCGCAGGTCAGGGTCAGGCCCTTCTCCTGGGCCCGGGGGGCCACCATCTCGACCACCTTCTCCAGGTGGTCGCTGAGGGAGAAACCGGTCCGCTCGAGGTCGAGCTGCGAGGCCTCGACCTTGGACAGGTCAAGGATGTCGTTGATCAAGTTCAGCAAATTATCTCCCGAGCGGCGGAAGATCTGGACGTACTTGTCCTGCTCGGGGGTGAGCGGGGTCTTGGCCAGCAGGTCGGCGATGCCCATGATCGCGTTCATCGGGGTGCGGATCTCGTGGCTCATGCTGGCCAGGAAGTCCGACTTGGTCCGGCTGGCGCTCTCGGCGGCGGCCTTGGCCTGCTGCAGTTCGGCCTCGACCCGCTTGCGCTCGGTGACGTCGCGGGCCGCGGCGAAGACGCCCTGCAGGGTGCGGCTGCGGTCGTAGAATGTCGTGGCGTTGTAGGAGACGACGGTCTGCTTGCCGTCGCGGGCGCGCGCCGTCAGCTCGTAGTCGGTGACCGACTTCTCGACCAGCACGCGCTTGATGCCCGCTTCGGCCCGTTCCGGATCGGTGAAGCAGTCCTTGAAGGGGGCGCCGATCAGCTCGTCCCGGGTGCAGCCGGTCAAGGCCTCCATCTGCTTGTTGACGTCGGTGATGATGCCGGACGGGTCGGTGGTCATCAGGGCGTCGATGTTCGATTCGATCAGCGAGCGGGTGTAGAATTGCTGGTCGCGCAGGCGCTGGTCCGACCGCTTTTGCTCTTCCTCCACCAGCTTGCGTGCGGTGTTGTCGGTCCCGATCAGCAGGTAGCCGATGATGGCCCCGGCGGCGTCGCGTAGGGCCGTGACGGAGACCACGGCCGGAAAACGGGTCCCGTCCTTGCGGATGTAGGTCAGCTCGTAGATGTCCTCGATGCCGCGCGAGGCCTTGAACACCAAGGCCTCGAAACCTGGGGTGATCGCGGTCGCCAGCTCGGCGCTCAGGGCCTGGGCGCGGGCGATCAGCTCCTGGGGATCGGAGATGTCGGCGGGGGTGATGGTGTTCATCACCTCGGCGGCGGCGTAGCCGAGCATCCGCTCGGCCCCGACGTTGAAGATCTGGATCACGCCCTTGGCGTCGGTGGCGATGCTTGAGAAATTGGCGCTGTTGAAGATCGCGCTCTGGAGGGCGCCGGCCTTGACGATCGATTCTTCGGTCTGGCCATGGGCCGCGTCGATGGCCGGGCCGGCCGGGCTCTGCACCCCGGTCTCCGGCTGTGAACTGGGGATGGAGTTTCCTCACTCAAATAGGCGGGGCGGCGACCGGGGTCGCCAAGGGGTCAGTGGAGAAGCTGTCCTACGGAGGCTTCGAGTTGCGTCTGGGAATATGGCTTTTGAAGGAACTGGCCGCCCCCGACGAACAGCTCCGCCATCGCGGCGGTGAGCGGCGTTCCGGAGGTGTAGAGCACCCGCAAATCCGGGCGAAGCCGGATGGCCTGGTTGGCGACGTCGTACCCGCCAAAAACGAGGGCGCTGAGCCGAATGTCGACAAAGAGCGCGTCGATGTGCTGGGAGGCCGCCGAAAGGTGCAAAAGGGCGCCCTCCAAGTCACAAGCGAGAAGCGTGTTGTGTCCCAGGTCTTCTATCGTCCATTCAGCGCTTTGACGGATAAAAACCTCATCCTCGACAATGAGAATGACAGCCATCAGGCGGCCATGGACTGTGAGCGCGGCATAATGACAAATACCCCCGGCGCCGACATATGGATTTCGGCATCCGATCCATAATACACCAAGGTTAAAATGGTTCCGACGGGCCGGGAATTATTATTTCGTCGCTGCGGTGTGGCCGGGAATGGGGCGTTAAAGCTGCACAATTCTGCTTTGGCGCTGAGGTAAACTCGACGCCTCGCAGCTGAAGTTGCCGTCCGCCCGGGTGGATGAGCCGCCGATTCCTCGCTGCGAAAGACCCGGTCCGGCCGCGAATTCCAGCTTGGCTAATGTTATGATATAACATACCAATACTGACCCGGCGCCGGCGGTGTCGCCTAGCCTTGGTATGGGGACCCGCCGATGGCCTTCCGCTCCTTACTTCTCGCGACTGTCGCCTCGGGCCTGTTTGCGGCGAACGCAAACGCCCAGGCCGTGGGCGGTCGACCGTCCGAAGACCTGTCGGAAATCGTCGTCACGGCGTCGCCGATCGCGGGTGATCCAGACCGCTTCGCCACGATCATCGACCGGGTCGACCGCGACGCCATCCTCAGTCAGGGCGGCGCCAACCTCGCCGACGCCTTGCGGGACACCCCCGGGGTCTCCGGCACGGGCTTCGCCGCCGGCGCCAGCCGTCCTGTCATCCGCGGCATGGACGCCCAGCGGGTCAAGGTCGTCGAGAACGGGCTTTCGAGTTCCGACGTCTCGGACGTCGGACCGGACCACGGGGTCCCCATCGACCCCCTGGCGGCTCAGACCATCGAGGTCGTGCGCGGGGCGGCGACCCTGCGCTACGGCAGCCAGGCCATCGGCGGGGTGGTCAACGCCTTCAACAACCGCATTCCGCTGCGGCCTGTCGACGGGGCCAGCGGCGAGGCCTCCGCCGCCTACAGCTCGGTCGCCGACACCGGCGAAGGGGCCGCCAGTGTCGAGGGCGGCGCCGGCGGGTTTGCGCTCCACCTCGACGGCTTCGCCCGCAGGGCCAGCGACTACGGCGCCCCCATCGGCGTGCAACCGAACTCGTTCTTCAGGGGCAGCGGCGGCTCGGCCGGCGGCTCCTATTTCTTCGGCGACGGCAGCCGGGTCGGCGGGTCCGGAACCCACTACGAGGCGCGTTACGGCATTCCCGGGGACGACACCTACATCGCCGAGCGCCAGAACAAGGGCGCCTTCGGTTCGTCCTTCAAGCTGGGGACGGGCGCGCTGCAGACGTTGAACGTGGACGCCAGCTACGCCGACTACACTCACAGCGAGATCGACCCCGCCGGTCTGGCGGTGCTGTCGACCTTCAACAATCGCGAGTGGGACGGCCGCGCCGAGGCCCTGTTCGGCGCCGTGGGTCCCCTGTCCGGCGCGGCCCTGGGCGTGCAGCTCCAGGACCGCAAGTTCGAGGCCCTGGGCGAGGGCGCCGACTACCTGCTGCCGACCCACACCAAGAGCATCGCCGGTTTCACCTTCGTCGAAGCCCCCGTCGGTCCCCTGCAGTTCCAGGGCGCGGTCCGGGTCGAGGACGTCCGCATCACCGGGACCCCCGTCTCCGGGGTTCCGACCAGCCTGGGGTTCACGCCGGTGAGCGTCTCGGCCGGGTTCAGCTATCAGCTTAGCGACGCGGTGCGCATCGGCCTGACCGGGGCCAGCGCCGCGCGGGCGCCGGGACAGGCCGAGCTTTTCGCGCGCGGCCCCCACGACGGCCCCCACACCTACGAGACCGGCGATCCCCGCCTGGGCCTCGAGCGGGCCAATTCGCTCGAGGCGACGCTGCGCCTCGGCGTCGCCTCGACGGGCAAGATCGAGGGATCCCTCTGGGGCGCCCGGTTCGACAACTACATCTACGGCGCCCTCACCGGCCGGACCTGCGACGAGGACGGCGTCTGCATGGTCGGCGGGGATGGCCTGAAGGAGCTGAACTACGGCCAGCAGGGGGCCGAGTTCTGGGGGGGTGAGCTCAAGGGGAACGCGCCCCTCGGCAAGGTCGGTAGCGGCGACCTGTCGGTCGAGGTTCTTGGCGACTACGTCCGCGCGAAGTTCACCAACGGCGGCGGCGACGTCCCCCGCATTCAGCCGGGCCGGATCGGCGGCGGCTTGAGTTGGAGCAGCGCCGCCGTCGACGCGAGCTTCCTGATCCTGGCGGTGAGCGGGCAACACCATGTCGGCGTCGCGGATTCGCCGACGGACGGATACGCGTCCGTCGACGCTCAGGTCGCCTGGCGTCCCTTCGGCGAGTCCCGCCGCCTGGAACTCCTGCTGATCGGACACAACCTCGCCGACGCGACCATCCGCAACGCCACGGCCCTGAACAAGGACGACGTGGTCATGCCCGGCCGCGACATCAGGCTGGTGGCCCGGACCCGCTTCTAGTCGGCGAGGGCCAGCCCGGCGTCAGGTGGGGTTCTTGATGAACTCCAGGTCGATCTCGATCCTCATCTCGTCGCCGACCACCTGGCTGGCGGGACCGGCGCCGAAGTCCGAGCGGCGGACCACCGTCTTGGCGGTGAAGCCCAGGGTCGGCGCGTTGGGGCCCTGGCCGGCGCCCGTCAACTCGGCGTCGAGCGCCACCGGCTTGGTGACGCCGTGCAGGGTCAGGTCGCCAGTGATCACCCCGGTGGTCGGGCCGGTGCGCCGGATTCCGGTCGAGGTGAAGGTGATGGTCGGGTACTTGGCCGCGTCCAGCCAGATCGGACCGGTCAGGGTCTCGGCGAAACCGGGGACGTTGGTGCTCAGGGAGTTGGCGGCGATGTCCGCCGTCACCTTGGAGGCCTCAAGCCTGGCGGGGTCCCAGGTCAGCGAACCCGACACCGCGTTCATGCGGAAGACGCTATAAGAGAAGCCGGCGTGCTGGACCTTCACGATCACGCCGACGTGGTTCTTTGACAGGCCGTAGGTCCCGGCCGGAGAGGCCGCCGGGTCCATGGTCGCCTTGAACGGGGTGGTCGGCGCGCCCCCTCGCGGCTGCTGGGCTACGGCCGGCGCCGCGACAAGGACGAAGGCGGCGGCGAGACAGGCGAAAGGGCGCATCGTTTCCCCAAGGTTTTGGCGGGGCGGCTGGAACGCCACTGCCCGGCATTTTTTGTGGAGCGGATCAGGGCTCACAGTCGGGCGCCGGTCAAGCTCCGTCGCCGCGATGTCCGAGGGGGAGGGCCGCCGGCGAAACGAGGCGAAAATCGTCGCGACATGGAGTAGGAGGGTGCGCGAAACCGCCTCGCGCGTGCAGGTCTGTAAGAGAAAAGTGTCTGAATATCAATCGCATAGGCTGTCAGTCGCGCCGATGATGGACTGGACCGACCGGCATTGCCGGGCGTTCCACCGGACCCTGACGACCCGGACGCGGCTCTATACCGAGATGATCACCACCGGTGCGGTGCTGCACGGCGACCGCGACCGGCTGATGGGATTCTCGCCCCAGGAGCACCCGGTGGCGCTGCAGCTGGGGGGCTCCGAGCCACAGGCGGTGACGCAGGCGGCGCGGATCGGCGAGGACCTCGGCTACGACGAGATCAACCTGAACGTCGGCTGTCCCTCGGACCGGGTCCAGAGCGGCCGTTTCGGGGCCTGTCTGATGCTGGAGCCCGAACTGGTGGCCCAGTGCATGGCCGCGACCCTGGCGGCCGTGGCTGTGCCGGTGACGGTCAAGTGCCGCATCGGCGTCGACGAGCAGGAGCCGCAGGACTCCCTGTTCCGGCTGGTGGACTTGTGCGCCGAGGCGGGGGTGCGGACCTTCGTGGTCCATGCGCGCAAGGCGTGGCTGAAGGGCCTGTCGCCCAAGCAGAACCGCGACGTCCCGCCGCTCGACTACGGCCTGGTCTATCGGCTCAAGGCCGAGCGGCCGGGGCTGACGGTGGTGCTGAACGGCGGGGTGACTTCTCTGGACGAGGCCGAAAGCCACCTCGCCCATGTCGACGGAGTGATGCTGGGCCGGGCCGCCTACCATACCCCCGACATCTTGGGAGAGGCGGACCGCCGGCTGTTCGATCCGGCGGCCGCAGACGTGGACGCCTTCGAGGCGGTGGAGCGCTACCGCCCGTACATGGCCGGCCAGCTGGCCGCGGGCGTCCATTTCCCGGCCGTGGCGCGCCACATGCTGGGCCTGTTCTCCGGCCGCCCGGGCGCCCGGGCGTGGCGGCGGATCCTCACCGTCGACGGGGTGCGGCCAGGGGCCGGACTGGAGGTGCTCGACCGCGCGCTGGCGGCGGTGGCCGAAGCGCCGGCGCGGGAGATGGAACGGCAGGCGGCGCGAGCGGGTTGAACCTATGTCGGGTTCAAGAGTTGCTTCTGCAACATCTCTTGACAAAGGCACAAAATTATGCGTTGCCCGACAATCCTGCTCGTTGGACTTTCCGCGGCGGCCGTAGCCGGCGTCGCCGTCCCGGCGGCCGAGGCCGCGCAGACGCGTCAGCGCGCGCCGGTCCTCGACCTTTCCGCCAAGGGCCCGTCGGTGGCCATGCGGGCGGCCCAGGCCGCCCAGGCCGCAACCGCCCAGCCCGGCGCCGCCCGTCCGCTCGAAACGGCGACTACGGCTCCGGCTCCAATTCCGGCGCCGGCCGACGCCGTCGCCGGCGTGACCGTGACGCCGCAGACCCAGCGGCCGGGCAAGGTGGTCGCCAGCACCAGCGCCGCCTCGCTGTCGAGCCCGAACTTCTCGGAGACGGACGCCCAGGACAAGCCGTTGGCGGTCGCAATCGGAGACAATACGGCGCTCGGGAGAAAGATGGTGGACAACACCCCCGCGGCGGGCGGCCTGCTCCACAACAATCCCGAGTTGCAGGGGTCTCAGCCGACCCGCGGCGACGTGGGCGTCGCCACGGTCTTCTAGAGCGCGTCAGCCTTTACGGCCTCAGGATCAGGGCGGTCCTGGTGGCTTCGAACCGGGACAGCCGGCCGAGGTAGGTCATGCCCAGAAGCGAGGTGCTCAGCCCCTCGCGCACCACCAGGGCGTCGACGTTGTCGATCCGCGCCCCCGCCACCGTCACATGGTCGAGCTTGATCTGGGCGGCCATGGTCTGGCCGCCGGCGGTGGTGACGGGGCGGACGTAGTCGAGGCTGTCGGGATCGAGCCCCAGGCGCCGGGCGTCGACGGCGGTGAGCGCCACCGCGCTGGCGCCGGTATCCACCAGGAACTTGACCCAGTGGCCGTTCACATTGGCCTGGGCCCAGTAATGGCCGTCCGAGGCCTTGGATATCTGCGCCGGCTGCGGCGCGGCTTCGGCCTGGGCCAGCAGGGGCGGGGGGGCGGCCGGAGTCATGGGCTGGACCTGGGCCGAGGCCGACGCCCGCGGGGCGGCGAACAGCATCAAGCCCTGGGCCGACAGGATCGCCGACAAGACCGCGGCAGCCAGGATCGCCGCATGCTTGAGCATCTTCTACACCCCACCCACCGGCTTTTCCGGTCTGTCAGAGCGGCACCCTGCGCCCGGAGCGGTTTGCAACGGGTGAATCCTTTCGCAAAAGCCTGGAGACGGTTAGAGCAGGCGCCCCATGACCAGCCCCTTCGACGACCTGAAAGCCCTTCTCGCCGCCCTGGCCGGCCCCGACGAGGAGGCCGCTTCCGCCGCCGGCGCAGCCTGCGCCGGGCGCGGCCGGCTGAGCGACACGGTGGTCTGGCTGGCCGCGTGGCAGGGGCGCCCCCGTCCCCAGGTGCTGCGGCCGATCGTGGCCGTTTACGCCGCCGCCCACACGGGCGCCCCGGAGCCCGAGGGCGCTGCGAAGCGCCGACTGGACGTGCTGGCGGCCGGCGAGGGTGCGATTGGCGCGGCGGCGCGGGTGTTCGGGGCGGGAGTCGAGGTGTTCGACCTCGCCGTCGACCGGCCGGTCCCCGACGGCGCCGCGGCGCCGGCCATGAGCGAACGGGAATGCGCCGCCACCGTCGCCTTCGGCATGGAGGCCCTGGCCAAGACCCCTGACCTGCTGATCGTAGGCGAGACCGCCGCCGGCGCCGAGCGGGCGGCCGGGGCTTTGGCCCTAGCCCTGTTCGGCGGCGAGGGCGGCGACTGGGCCGCGGGCGGGGACGCCGATTGGGCGGGGCGCGCCGTGGCCAGGGCCAAGGCGGCCGGCGCCGGCGCGCCGCTCGACTGGCTGCGCCAACTGGGCGGGCGCGAGACCGCGGCCATGGCCGGCGCCATCATCGCCGCCCGCACCCAGAAGGTCCCGGTCCTGCTGGACGGCTACGCCGCCTGCGCGGCCGGCGCGGTGCTGCAGGCGCTCGCTCCCGGCGCGCTGGACCATTGCCAGGCGGCCCAGGTCACCACGGCGCGCGGCCACGCCCGGCTGCTGGAGCGGATCGGCAAGACCCCGCTGCTGGACCTGGGGCTCGGCCGCAGCGACGGCCTGGGCTCCCTGCCTGCGATCGGCTTGCTGCGCACCGCCTGCGCCCTGCAGGCCGGGGCTTGAGCGGCGCGAGAGCCCAAGGGATAGTCCCGGCCATGACCGAATCCACGACCGATTTCGCCGCCGGGGCGCTCGTCCCGCTCGGGCATGGCCGCCAGGGCATGAAGGGAGTCGTGGTCCAGGTGGGGGCGGCGATCAGCGGCCATTCCAGCGTCGACCCAGACGAGCTGGAGCGGCGGCTGCTGGAGATCGGCTTCGTCGAGGGCGCCCGCGTCGAAATCCTCCACGTCGGCCTGATCGGCGGCGACCCCCTGGCGATCCGCCTCGACGACATGCGCGTGGCCCTGCGCCGCCGCGAGGCGGACGCGGTGATGGTGCGGGTGACGGGGTAGCGGCGTACCGCGCCGGCCGCCAAAATTTTCCACAATAAAATAAGGGACAATTAGCCTCGCCGCAGCTACATAATAACGGTTCTCAATCGCGAGTGTCCCGAGGGTTCAGGTAGATGTCGCTGCGGCTTCAGAGCGCCGCTTCCGCCGCCGCAGGCGGCGCGTCATGAGCGAAGCGGTGCTCGGCGCCCCCCTGGCGGCGGCTCACGACACGGCCGTCGCCGTGGCGCGGGCGCCTCGCGTGGCCCTGGTCGGCAACCCCAACAGCGGAAAGACGGCGCTTTTCAACGCGCTGACCGGCAGCCGCCAGAAGGTCGCGAACTACGCCGGCGTCACCGTCGAGCGCAAGGAAGGCCAGGCCATCACGCCGGGGGGGCGCCGGGTGCGGATCCTCGACCTGCCCGGCACCTACTCCCTGCGCGCCCGCAGCCCGGACGAAGAGGTCACCCGCGACGTGGTGCTGGGCCGTTTCCCCGGCGAGGAGACCCCGGACCTGCTGATCTGCGTGGCCGACGCCACCAACCTGCGGCTGGTGCTGCGGCTGATCCTGGAGCTGAAGCAGGTGGGCCAGCCGGCGGTGCTGGCGCTCAACATGTACGACATCGCCCGCCGCCAGGGCCTGGAGATCGACCTCGAGCGGCTGTCGGCTGAGCTGGGTATGCCGGTGGTCCCCACCGTGGCGGTGCGCAAGGGTGGGATCGAAGCCCTGCTGGCGGAGGTCGAGCGCATGGTCCCGCAAAGCCGCGGCGCGCCGGCGGACCTCTGGCGCGAGCCCGACGCCGCCGAGCTGCGCGCCGCGCACCGCGAGGCCGAACGCATCCTCAAGGCCGCCGTGGCCCCCCCCAAGCGGCCGGACACCTGGACCGGGCGGCTGGACGCGGTGCTGCTGCACCCGGTGGCGGGCATGGTCATCTTGCTGGCGGTGCTGTTCCTGATGTTCCAGGCGGTGTTCACCTGGGCGGCCCCGGCCATGGAGGCCATCGACGCCGGTTTCACCGCCCTGGGCGGCCTGGTCAACGCCGTGATGCCACAGGGCGTGCTGCGCAGCCTGATCGCCGACGGGGTGATCGCGGGGGTCGGCAGCGTGCTGGTGTTCCTGCCGCAGATCCTGATCCTGTTCTTCTTCATCATCCTGCTGGAGGACCTCGGCTACATGGCCCGGGCCGCCTTCCTGATGGACCGAGTGATGGGGGGCGCCGGGCTGCACGGGCGCGCCTTCATCCCCCTGCTGTCGAGCTTCGCCTGCGCCATTCCCGGCATCATGTCCGCGCGGGTGATCGACAACCGCCGCGACCGACTGGCCACCATCATGGTCGCGCCGCTGATGACCTGCTCGGCGCGAATCCCGGTCTACACCCTGGTGATCGCCGCCTTCATCCCGCGCCAGACGGTGTGGGGCTTCGCCAGCCTGCAGGGCCTGGTGATGTTCGGCCTCTACGGCGCGGGCATCGTCAGCGCCCTGACCGTAGCCTTTGTCATGCGCCGGCTGATGTGGCGGGGCGCTGTCCCAGCAGTGGTCGCTGGCCACGGCTCTGGCCTTCCTGGCCTGGTACGTGTTCGCGCCCCAGTGCGCCTCGACCCTGGCGGTGGTGAAGCGCGAGACCAACTCCTGGCGCTGGCCGATCATCATGTTCGCCTACATGCTCGGCTTGGCCTATTTGGCCGCCTTCGTGGTCTTCCACGTCGCCCGGGCCCTGGGGGGCTGAGGCCATGATCCAGACCCTGGCCGCCTATCTGCTCACCGCCGCCGCCTTCGCCTGGGTGGTGTGGTCGGTGCTCCTGCCCAAGAGCGTGAAGCGCGCCCTCAAGCCGCGGCTGGCGAAGACCGCGGCCGTCGCAGGGCCGGGCAAGGGCTGCGGCGACGGCTGCAGCTGCGGCGACTAGAGGTCCATCGCTTCGGGGCCGGCGGCGGCCGGCGGCGGTCCGCCTTCGCGCAGCTTGAAGACGCTGACGGCGGCGGCCGCCAGGGCGAAGGCGGCGCCGATCAGCAGGGGCGTCCCGGCGTTGCGTCCGGCCGGGGACAGGTGGAACAGGAAAGCCGTCAGGGTGGCGCCGGTGGTCTGTCCGGCGAGGCGCGCGGTCGCCAGGAGGCCGCCTGCGCTGCCCACCCGGGCGCGGGGCGCCGAGCCCAGGATCGCCCGGTTGTTGGGCGACTGGAACATGCCGAAGCCCACGCCGCACACCGCCATCCGCCAGCCTATGTCCAGGGCGCTGGCGTGGGGCGTCAGCCATGCGAGCAGCACCATGCCCACGGCGAAGGCGACGAGGCCCACCGATCCGAGGGCAGGGCCGCCGGGGCCGTCGGCGATCCTCCCGGCCAGGGGCGCCGCCACCGCCGTCGCCAGCAGCCACGGGGTCATCAATAGGCCCGTCTCCACCACCGACCGGCCAAGGAAGTACTGCAGCATGAAGGGCAGGGAGACGATGGCCAGGGTTTGGGCGACGAAGGCGGTGAACGAGGTCCCGATCGACAGGGCCAGGATGCGGATGCGCAGGAGGTCGAACGGGAACAGCGGATGGGTCTGGGACAGCGACCGGCGCACCAGGGTCGCTCCCGCCGCCACGCCGACGGCCACGGCGAGGCCGCCGACCAGGGGATCGCCGTCGCGGGCCAGGGTCTCGGCGCCTAGCACCAGCGGGCCGAAGGCCAGGGCGTTCAGGATCGCGGACCAGACGTCGAAGCGGCGGGGGGCCGGCTCAGGGTTCGGCACGGCCCACAGGCCGATGGCCAGGGCGACAAGCCCCAATGGCCCGTTGATCGCGAACAGCCAGTGCCACGAGGTCACGGCCAGGATCGCCGACGCCAGGGGCGGGCCGGCCGCCGAGGACAGGGCGAGTATCAGGGCGTTGAAACCGATGGCGCGGCCGAGCAGGCGGTGCGGATAGGTGTAGCGCACCAGGGCCCCGATCATGCTCATGATCCCCGCCGCGCCCAGGCCCTGGACCACCCGCGCGAAGGTCAGGACCCCCAGGTTGGGCGACAGGGCGCAGCCGACGGAGGCCAGGGTGAACAGGGCCAGGCCCGCCTGATAGACTCGCCGGTAGCCGAAAATCTCGCCCAGGGAGGCCAGGGGCAGCAGGGAGGCCACGATCGCTAGCTGATAGGCGTTGACTACCCAGACCGAGGCGGCGGGGGTGGTGTGGAGTTCGCGCGCGAGGGTCGGCAGGGCGACGTTGGCGATCGAGGCGTCGAGCTGCGCCATGGTGAGCGCGAGCATGATGGCCAGAATGGACCAATAGCGGCGCGGGATGGGTAGGCCGTCGGTCTCCATACCGGCCATCTAGGGCGCCAGGGGCCGCATGGCCAAGACCTGGCGCGCGCTTCATGTCGCTTGGCGCTTTGGGCGGGGCGGTCGGTTTGCTAGGGTCCCGGCTTCCGATCAAACGAGGAGCCCCTGCGGTGACACCTTCGACCCGGCGCTGGCTGCGCCCCCTGCTGCTGCTCGTCCTTCCCGTCGCCCTGGCCGGCTGCGGGATCAACACCATCCCCACCAAGGACGAGCAGGTGAAAGCCGCCTGGGCCGATGTGCAGAACCAGTACCAGCGCCGCAGCGACCTGATCCCCAACCTGGTGGCCACGGTGCAGGGCTACGCCAAACAGGAGAAGGACGTCCTGACCCAAGTGACCCAGGCACGGGCCTCGGCCACCCAGGTCAAGGTGGACGCCTCGACCCTGACCGACCCGGCCGCCTTCGCCCAGTACCAGGCCGCCCAGGACAAGCTGTCCGGGGTGCTCGGCCGCCTACTGGCGGTGACCGAGAACTATCCCGACCTGAAGTCGAACCAGAACTTCCTGGCCCTGCAGTCGCAGCTCGAAGGCACCGAGAACCGGATCTCGGTGTCGCGCCGCGACTACAACGAGGCGGTGCGGGTCTACAACACCGAGCTGCGCACCTTCCCCGGCTCGATCTGGGCGGCGACCATGTACCGCTCGTCCAAGCCGGTGACGCCCTTCGCCGCCAGCGCCGTCGCCCAGACCGCGCCGACGGTCAGCTTCGACACCGGCGGGCCGGCGGCCAGCTCGACCACGACCTCGACGACCACGACCCAGACCGCGCCGGCGCGATGAGCGCGACGATGCGCGGTTGGGCGGGGCTGCTGCTGGCGGGGTTCGTCCTGCTGGCGGGGCTGAACCCCGCCCAGGCCGCGGCGCCGAAGTTCCCGGCCCTGAGCGGGCGGGTGGTGGACGACGCCCACATGCTGCCCGCACCGGTGGTCGTCGACCTCACCGCCAAGCTGCAGGCCCTGCAAGACAAGACCTCGCGCCAGCTGGTGGTGGTCACCGTGCCGTCGCTGCAGGGCTACGAGATCGAGGAGTTCGGCTACCAGCTCGGCCGGGCGTGGGGGATCGGCCAGAAGGGGATCAACAACGGCGCCCTGTTCATCGTCGCGCCGACCGAACACAAGGTGCGCATCGAGGTCGGCTACGGCCTCGAAGGGGTGGTCACCGACGCCCTGTCCAGCGTGATCCTGCAGACCCAGGTGCTGCCGAAGTTCAAGGCCGGGGACATGCCGGCTGGCGTCGTC
>DATJIO010000040.1:0-31763 GCA_035493215.1 Caulobacteraceae bacterium | reverse complement strand
GTCGCGGCCGAAGCCCTGGCTTCGGCCACGCCCCTGATCGTGCCGGACCGCGGAGGTTGCGCCGACATGGCCGACCCCGAAGTGTCGGAGACCTACGGCTCGGCCGACAGCCGGGCGGCGGCGGCGGCGATCCGCCGGCTGTTCGGGCGCGACCCGCAAGCCCTGCGCGCGGCCTCGCTGCGGGTGGCGGCCCAGGTCCGCAGCGACAGCCGGCACTTCTCCGCCCTGTTCGCCCACTACGAGGCTGTCCGCGCCGCGCGCGAGCTTCAGGCCGCCAGGTCGGCGTAGCGGGAAATCCGGCGGTAGGAGCCGTAGTGCGCCAGGGCCCGCTCGAACTCGCGCATCACCGCGGGCGATTCGACGTCGTGCGGGTGGACCGCCAGCCGCAGGTTGGTCAACCGGCGCAGGCCCAGGGTCGCCGCCCGCGAGACCATAAGCGAGGAGGCCAGGCGGGCAGGGGTGCGGGTGGCGTAGGTGATCACCGGCCCGCGCGCCAGCACGCGCCCGTCGCTGGGCCGCCAGACCTTGAAATGGTCCTCGGCCAGGGCGAAGCCCTGCGCGGCGATCGCCGCCAGCGCGCCGGGCCCGTACAGCCAGGCCGGCGCGACGAAGCCGGCCACCGGCCGCCCGATGATGTCCTCCAGCTCGGCGCGGCCGTCGCGCAGCCGCCGGTCCGCTTCGGCCCGGTCCAGCCCGAGGAACTCGCCCTCGCCGGCGGTCATGACGCCGGCCTTCCACCGCGACATCGCGGTGGCGTGCCGGCTTTCGTCGAGGTGGCGCAGACCGTGCAGGAACATCTCCACCCCGGCGTCGGCCCGGGCGCGGAGCCAGGCGCGAAAGGCCGGGTGGGCCGCCAGGGGCCAGCCGCCGTGGAAGTCGGGGACCACCAGCATGGCGAACGGGCTCTCGCCGGCGCGCCTCTCGATCACCTCGGTAAGCCGGGAGATGCGCTCCGCGTGGGCGGGAGACACGTCGTGGACCGAAAGCAGCAGGCGTCTGGCGGGTGCTGACGTCATGGGTGAGGTCCAGTATGTGTGGCGGCGTCTTGCCTGAGGTCCAGTCGATTCCGAGCGCCCATGCCCACTGACGCCGCCGTTTCCGCATCCTCTCATAGCCCGATGTCGGACGGGGTTCCCATCACCGACGTCCTGATCCGGCCCCTGACGCCGAAGGCCGACTGGCGGCCTTGGGTCGGCGGGCTGGTCTCGGCGGGCCTGCTGGTCAGCGTGCTTGTCCAGCTTAGCCGGGCGCCGGCCGAATCGCTGCGCGAAGTCGCGAACTTCAGCCCGGCCTTCTGGGGCGTGTTCTGCCTGCTCTATCTGGCGCAGCCCCTGTCGGAACTGGTCATCTTCCGGCGGTTGTGGCGGTTGCCGCTGTCGGGGCTGTCAGTCCTGCTGCGCAAGGGCGTGATCAACGAGATCGTGTTCGGCTACAGCGGCGAGGTCTACCTCTACCTGTGGGCGCGGCGGAAGACGGGGCTCGCGGGCGCCCCCTTCGGCGCCATCAAGGACGTCAACATCCTGTCGGCCCTGGCGGGGAACGTGCTGACCCTGGCCATGCTGGGGGTGAGCGCCTCGGCGATCAACCGCGTCGAGCTCGACCGCTACCTGGGGCCGACGATCTGGTCCGGCCTGGCGGTCGTCGGCCTGTCCCTGGCGATCCTGGTGTTCGCGCGCCGGGTCTTCTCGCTGCGCCGCGACCAGCTGGTCTTCGTCAGCCAGGTGCACGTGCTCCGCCTGCTGGCGACCACCGCCCTGACCGTGCTCCTGTGGAGCGTCGCCCTGCCGCAGGTGGCGCTCAGCATCTGGCTGGTCCTTGTCACGGTGCGCCTCTTAGTGTCGCGCCTGCCGTTCCTCACCAACAAGGACCTGGTGTTCGCCAACCTGGTCTTCGTCATCGCCGGCCCGCACACCCCGGTGGGCCTCCTGCTCGGCGCCTTGGCGGTGACCACCCTGATCGCCCACCTCGGGGTGATCGGCGTCCTGACCCTGATGGACCTGCGGCGTCCGGCCGACGCGCGGTGACGGGAACGCCGCCCCTGAGGATCATGCTGTTCCTCCATAGCTTCGACGCCGGCGGCGTGGAGCGCGTCGCCCTGCGACTGGCCGGCGCCTGGGCCGCCGTGGGATGCGAGGTCCGTATCGCCATGGGCCGCCGGGGCGGTCCGCTCACCCCGGAGGCGCCGCCCGGCGTCCCGCTCGACTTCGCGCCGCCTTTCGCCTGGGCGCGGCACGGGGAATCGCTTTGGCTGGTCCCCCACTTGGTCGCGATGGTCCGGCGCCACCGGCCCGACGTGCTGTTCTGTGCGGGCAACACCTATGCGGTGGTCGCCGTGCTCGCCCGCCTGCTGCTCGGGCGGGCCTGCCCGCCGATCGTGTGCAAGGTCTCCAACAGCCTTGACCGGCGCGATTTCAGCCCGCCCATGCGTTGGCTCTACGGCCTGTGGCTCCGGGTCCAGACCCTTTTCATCGACCGGTTCGTGGGTCTCGCCGAAGGGATGCGCGCGGAGCTGTCCCAAGCGCTCAAGATCGCCGACGAGCGAATTGATATCATTGATGATCCGGCATTGAGCCTCAACCAGATTTCCTGGGGCCCTGCTCGGGTCCCCCCGGCGGCGGGTTCCCGGCTGTTCGTCGCCGTGGGCCGCCTGACGCCCCAGAAGGATTTCAGCCTGCTGCTGCGGGCCTTCGCTATCCGCCCAGTCGAGGGCGACCGGCTGCTGATCCTGGGCGAGGGACGGGAACGGCCGAGGCTGCGGCGGCTCGCGCGGCGGCTGGGCGTCGCCCACCTCGTCAGCCTGCCCGGACATGTGACGGACGTCGCCCTATGGCTCGCCCGCGCCGACGCCCTGGTGCTGTCGTCCCGGTACGAGGGGGTGCCGGCGGTGGTGATCGAAGCCCTGGCCCAGGGGACGCCGGTCATCGCTACGGACTGCTGCGCCAGCATGGGCGCGCTGCTCGGAAACGGGGCGTTCGGCCAACTGGCGCCGGTCGGCGACGCCCCGGCCCTGTCCGCCGCCATGCGGGATTTCGACGGGCAGGCCTACGACGCCGAGGCGATGAGGACGCGCGCGCGGCAATTCACCGTCGAGCGGGCCGCGCCCCACTACCTGTTGCTGATGGCCCATCTGCAGCCGTCGCCGCGGGGCGCCGTCGTGGTCGAGGCCTAGCCCCGGCTCCCCTCGGTGTCCGCTCCGAAGGCGCGGCCTCGGGGGCGTGGACTTCTCCGAATCCCGGACGGGCGCCTTACCCCGACGAGTTCAAGCAATGGCCGGCGAGATCAGAGAACGCCGCCGCCTGAGCGGTGTGGATGGCCGGCTGGCTGCAGCGAAGGTGAGTTTTTGGCTGTAAGCCTAGAGTATCCTGGCTTAGGCTGATCTGCATCAGATTCAGTAACGGTTCGTTTTACTTGTCGGCCCATGCTGACGGTCTCAGCTCAAAAGAGCCGCCGCATGTCGCGCATCTCGATCGGGTACGCCGAGCCGCCGCCCCCGCCGCCCCCCAGGTGGACCAAGGTCCGCTGGGCGGCATGGCTGACGCTGTTCATCGCCCTGGGCGTTTGGTTGGGACTCATCCTGTCTGCCTGACCAGTTTCGGTCCATCGCAGGCGCCCTGGCCGCCGGCCATCGGCCGTTCGGCATACCAGCGACATGGGCGCCTTGGGCGGGCGCTTTGTAGTCGCGTCGGGCGGGAAACCGACGCGGGCGGGGCGCTGGCGACAGACTGGGGGAGCCGCTTCGCGCCGCTCCCCCAGCGCCGGCTACTTGCTGGAGAGCCGGATCGGCGCGGGCGCGGCCTTGGCGACGGTCTGGTTCTGGACC
Source organism: Caulobacteraceae bacterium (assembly GCA_035493215.1). Classification (GTDB taxonomy): domain Bacteria; phylum Pseudomonadota; class Alphaproteobacteria; order Caulobacterales; family Caulobacteraceae; genus NCED01. Next base: position 27,943 of record DATJIO010000040.1, on the reverse strand, counting down.
TGGGCCATGGCGTCGGCGACGCTGGCCCGGACACAGGTCACGTAGCTGTCCAGCGAGCTGATGAAGACCACCTCCCGGCAGGCCGCTTCGGCGGCCTTCTCGATGTCGGCCCGGATGGTGGCGGGGTCCTTGCCCGCGAGGCTGACGCGGACGGATTCGGCCGAGGCCGGAGTCGTAGCCGCGGCCAGGGAGATCAGGGTGAGAGCGCTAAGCAGTCGGATCATCTTCGGAGTTCCTTGTAGTTGAGGAAACTCCTCCCTTGAGGCGCTTCTGGAGGCGAGCACCTGCCCCGGAGATACGGTGACATGGTGCAGTGCACAATGACGGCCGCCCGGCCGGGCGGATTATTTTCGCCCGCTTGCCCAGGAAGTGCTCATCGGTCGTCTGGTTGCCAAATCAACGAGCATCTGCGGAGCGGGGGAGGGCGGCCGCGATTCCCTCTAAGTCCCTGATTTGAGACAGAGACATGGCAAAATCCGGACGGCCGGCCGAGGCGCCCTAATTCACCCGCTTCATCACAAGGTTGAGGCTGGCGGGCCCGGCCGGCAACTCCCCCGGCGTCGTCGGCGGGGTCGGAGGGGGCGGGGCGTCGGCGGCCTGACCGGCCGGCTTGGTCATGAAGGTCAGGCTGTCGCGCGTGACGACCCAGGTCACGTTGTCCAGGTAGATGTGCCCGGGATCGACCGCCACCACGCGCCGCTCGGTCCACTGGTCCTTGCCCTCCCGATCCTTCAGGTCCGGGGTGAAATGCTTCTGCCGCGTGAGGACCGAGGCCCCCTCCGGCCGCACGATCCATATCTCCTGCATACGCGGGGTCGGGCCGTTGCTGATGAACAGGTGGCCGACGATCTGGCCGTTCTTTGCCGGCGAGAAGGCGGCCGCGGCGAAAGGGCCCTCCCAGTTTCCCACCAGGCCCTTGAAGTCGTCGAGGGTCGCCGGCGCCGGAGACGCGCCGGGCGCCAGGCTGCGGACCGCCTGGGCCTGGGCGGCGCCGAGGCCGATGGCGACCCAGGCGGCCGCGGCGACGAGGGCGATCCGGGTCATCGGTCGCTCAGACCAGGGTGGTTTTGAACAGGTTCAGCATCTCGTTCCAGGCCCGCTCGGCCTGGACCGCGTCGTAGACGGGCCCTTCGTGGACGCACCAGCCGTGGTTCGCCGGATAGATCTCGGCCCGGGTCGGGTTCCCCGCGGCGGCGAAGGCGGCGAGCAGCCTGTCCTTCTGTTCGGGCTGACGCATGGCGTCGTTGGCGGCGATCCCGAAGTAGGACTTGGCCTTGATCCTGGGGGCCAGGAGATGGGGGCTGTCGGGCATGTCGGTCAGGATTCCGGCGCCGCCGTGGAAGGCGCAGAAGGCGCCGATGCGATCGGGGGCCAGGGCGGCGGTCTGCATCACCCGCGGACCGCCCATGCAATAGCCGACCAGGCCCATCTTGACGGTCTTGCTGACGGCGGGATGACCGTCGAGGTAGGCCACCCAAGCGGCCTCGTCTCGCCCGACCGCGTCCGGCGTCAGGGGCTTCTGCACCTCGGCCAGCTTGGCCATGTCGGCGGGGTTGCCGAAGTCGAAGGCCCCGAACACGGGCGCCTTGCGGCTGCGGTAGAAGGGATTGGGGATCAGGACCGTATAGCCCTCGGCCGCCAGGCGCCGGCCCATGTCGCGGAAGACGGGTCTCAGGCCCATGGCGCTCGTGAACAGGATCACTCCTGGCCAGGGGCCCTGGCCGGCCGGGTGGAACAGCGCCGCGTCGGTCGACCCGTCGGCGGTCTTGACGGAGACGTCCGTCTCGACCGCCTCGGCCGTCTGGGCGGCCGCCGCGGCGGTGGGACCCATCACGCCGGCGGCGACGGATAGGGCGGCGAAGCGGCGACGGGACAGGTCCAGATCGTCGTTGGCGACGGGCCTTTGTTCATCCATGGCGATCTTCCCCCCGCCCGCCGGCGCTTACGGGGGAGATTAGTTCTCCGGGGGAGGCGCTGTCACTAGGTCGCCGCTCACAAAGGCCACGACCGTGACGGGATGAATCCGGAACGGCCTCGCCGTCGATCCGTTCTGGGCGCGAGGCTGGCCGACGCGGATCGAAGACCGCGACGACAGCTGACACAGATGTAAGGGCGCACAGGTACCGCCTGACAGGATCGGCTCCGACCTTCGTCCGTAGGGTCGAGGGCGTCCCCGCCTCGGGGAGGGCGCCTTTTATAACGTTTTCAAACGGTTCCATAGGCATTGTCATGAATGTCGGTTTCATCGGGTTGGGTCATATGGGCGCCGGCATGGCCATGAGCCTTCTGAAAGCCGGCCACGAGGTGACGGTTTACAACCGCACGGCGGCGAAAACCGGCGCCCTGGTCGCCCAGGGCGCCAAGGCCGCGGCCAGCGTGGCGGACGCCTGCCGCGGCGAGGCCGTGATGACCATGCTGGCGAGCGACCAGGCGGTCGAGGCGGTGGTGTTCGGCGAGGGCGGCCTGCTCGCCAGCCTTCCCCGGGGCGCGATCCACGTCTCGTCCAGCACCATCAGCGTCGATTTGGCCGACCGCCTGACCGCCGCCCATGCCGCGCGCGGCAGCCGCTTCGTCTCGGCGACCGTGTTCGGCCGTCCCGACGTCGCCGCGGCGGGCCAGCTGACGGTCGTCGTCGCCGGCGCGCCCGGCGCGGTGGTCGACGCGGCGCCCCTGCTGGACGCGATCGGGTGCAAGACCTCGATCGTTTGCGAAACGCCGGCGATGGCCAACCTGGTCAAGCTCAGCGGCAATTTCCTGCTCGCCTCGGTCATCGAGTCCCTGGGCGAGGCGATGGCGCTGGTCGCCAAGGCCGGCATCCCCCGCCGCCGATACCTCGACATCCTGACCTCGACCCTCTTCGACATCCCCGCTTACAGGACCTACGGCGGCATGATCGCCGACGGCCGGTTCGAGCCGGCCGCCTTCGCCGCGCCTTTGGGACAGAAGGACATCCGGCTGACGCTGGCCGCGGCGGACGGCCTGGGCGTGCCCATGCCCCTGGCCAGCCTTCTCCACGACCGCTTCATGACCCTGATGGCCCACGGCGGCGAGCGGCTCGATTGGTCGGCCCTGGGCGGGCTGGCCGCCGCCGACGCGGGCGAGCCGTGGCCGGTCGGCGCCGGGCCTACCGCCGCGGGGACGGCGTGAGCATGGAGCCGATTTCGCCGGAATTCATGGCCCTCGCGCGACGCGCAGGCCCTGAGCAGGGAGGACACCGTCGTGCCGAGCCGAAAGATGTTGATCCCGTTCCCGGCGGAGCTCTTCGCCGCCGCCCTGCTCACCGACATTTTCTACTGGCGTAGCGCCGACCCGCTGTGGACGACGATGTCGTCCTGGCTGCTGCTCGCAGGCCTGGTCGTCGGCGCCGTCGCGGTCCTGGCGGAACTGATCGGCCTTCGCGGCGACCGGCGGCCGGCCTGGATCGCGGTCGGGGGGCGCTGGCTTGCCTTCCTGCTGTCGGTGGCGAACTTCGTGTTCCACGTCCGCGACGGCTATTCGGCGGTGGTCCCTGCCGGCCCCCTGCTGTCGGCGGCCGTCGTCCTGATCCTGCTGTCGACCGGATGGGTGGGGCGTCGCCCCGCCCGCAGCCCACTGGCCGCCGCCCAAGGCGCAGCGACCGACCGCAAGGGAACCTGACATGTCCAAGTCCCACCTCGTGGGTGCGGCCGCCGCGCTCCTGGCCTCGGGGCTGAGCGCCTGCGGCGGCCCGTCGGTCCGGCGCGAAGCGCAGATGGGCCCCGACCCGCAGCTGCCGTCGGCCAACCAGCCGATGATCCCGGCGATCCACATCGCGCCGGCGCAAGGGTGGCCCTCGGGGCGCACGCCGACCGCCGCCCCCGGCCTGAAGGTCGCCGCCTTCGCCGCCGGCCTGGATCACCCGCGCTGGCTGCACGTCCTGCCCAACGGTGACGTGCTGGTGGCCGAGTCCAACGGACCGGCCGCGCCCATCAAGCGGCCGAAGGACCTGGTGCTGCACGTGGTCGACCGCATGGCCGGCGCCGGGACCCCGAGCGCGGACCGCATCAGCCTGCTGCGCGACGCCGACGGCGACGGCGTGGCGGAGACGCGGACCGTGTTCCTGGCGGGCCTGCATTCGCCGTTCGGCATGGCCCTGGTCGGAAACGACCTCTACGTCGCCGACACCGACGCGGTGCTCCGCTTTCCCTATGTTCCCGGCGAGACGGCTATCCACGCCGGCGGCGTCAAGGTGGCGGACCTGCCCGCCGGCCCGATCGACCACCACTGGACCAAGAACCTCCTGCCCAGCCGCGACGGGACCAAGCTGTATGTGACCGTCGGCTCAAACAGCAACGTCGGCGAGAACGGGCTGGAGGCCGAGGCCGGCCGCGCGGCCATATACGAGATGGACCGCGCCAGCGGCGCCATGCGCCCGTTCGCCACCGGCCTGCGCAACCCCAACGGCCTGGGCCTCGAGCCGGCGACCGGCGCCCTGTGGACCGTGGTCAACGAGCGCGACGAACTTGGCGACGACCTGGTTCCCGACTACCTCACCTCGGTGAAGGACGGGGGCTTCTACGGCTGGCCCTACAGCTATTGGGGCCGGCACGTGGACCGCCGGGTCCGGCCGCAGCGCCCCGACCTGGTCGCCCGCGCGATCAAGCCCGACTACGGCCTCAGCTCCCATGTGGCCCCCCTGGGCCTGGCCTTCTACGAGGCCGACGCCCTGCCCGGGTACCGCGGCGGGGCCTTCATCGGCGAGCACGGCTCGTGGGACCGCCGGCAGTTCAACGGCTACCGGGTGGCCTTCGTGCCCTTCTCCGGCGGGCGTCCCGCCGGCCCGCCCCGCGACGTGCTCACCGGCTTCCTCAGCCCCGACGGCCACGCCTACGGCCGCCCCGTGGGTGTCGGCGTGGACCGCGCCGGGGCACTGCTGGTGGCCGACGACGTGGGGAACAGGGTCTGGCGGGTGACGGCGCGCTAACGTCCGGGAGGCGCATCATGACGTGGGTGCACAGGAGGCCGGGCCGCAAGGCCGTCGCGACATGGGCAGGCGTGGCCGCTCTTTGCCTGGTCGCCGCCTGCGGCGCCAAACCGGCCGAGCGCAAGGACGCGCAGGCCGCGAACCCGGCGGTGGCGGCGGGCTATGTCGTGGTCCAGCCCGCGCGGGTCGCCCTGACCAGCCAGCTTTCGGGGCGGGTTGGGGCCTATCAGAGCTCCGAGGTCCGCCCGCAGGTCTCCGGCGTCATCCAGAAACGGCTGTTCGTCGAAGGCTCCCTCGTCAGGCAGGGCCAGCCGCTCTACCAGATCGATCCCAGCCTCTACCGGGCCGCGGTCGCCCAGGCCCAGGCCAACGCCCAGAGCGCCCAGGCCAATCTTTCCGCCGCCCAGGGCCTGGCCGACCGATACACGCCCCTGGCCGCGGAAGGGTTCCTGAGCAAGCAGGACTACGCCAACGCCGTGGCGGCGGCGGGGCAGGCCAAGGGCGCGGTGGCCCAGACCCAAGCGGCGCTGGACTCGGCGCGGGTCAACCTCAGGTTCACCACCGTGCCGGCGCCGATCAGCGGACGGATCGGCCGGTCGCTATCGACGGTGGGCGCCCTTGTGACCACCAGCCAGACCGACCCGCTAACCACCATCCAGCAGCTCGACCCGATGTTCGTGGACATCCAGCAGTCCAGCGGCGAGCTCCTGTCCCTGCGGCGGTCCCTGGCGTCCGGGGGGCTGGCGCCGGGGAGCGCGGCGGTTCGCCTGACCCTGGAGGACGGCAGCGTCTACGACCAGGTGGGGACGGTGGAGTTTTCCGAGGCCGTCGTCGACCCCACCACCGGGACGGTGACCCTGCGTGCGCGGATCGCCAACCCCGCGGGCGTCCTACTGCCGGGCATGTTCGTCCGCGCCAGTTTCGTCCAGGGCGTCGACACGGCGGCCTTCCTGGTCCCGCAGGCGGCGGTGGCCCGCGACCCCAAGGGCCAGGCGACCGTCTACCTCGTCGGCCCGGGCGACAAAGCCCTCCAGCGGACGGTGACCGCCGACCGGACCCAAGGCGCTTTCTGGGTCGTCACCCAGGGGCTCAGCGCCGGCGACAAGGTCATCACCGAAGGCCTCGCCAACGTGACGCCGAACAAGCCTCTGCGGCCGGTCCCGGCGAGCGCGCCGCAACGGATCGAGCCGCCCTCGGGCCCGGGGGGCGGCAAGCGGGGCAGGCAGGGCAGGGGCCCCGGCGCGGGAGGCGGCTGAGCGGCCATGTTCTCCCGCATCTTCATCGACCGGCCAATCTTCGCCTGGGTGATCGCCATCATCGTCATGTTGGCCGGCGCCGGCTCCATCCTGGGGTTGCCGGTCGCGCAGTATCCCGACATCGCCCCGCCTCAGGTGTCCGTGCGGGCCAGCTATCCCGGCGCCTCGGCCGAGACGGTCCAGAACAGCGTCACCCAGGTCATCGAGCAGTCCCTGACCGGAATCGACGGCCTGCTCTATTTCAGCTCGTCGTCCACGTCCCGCGGCCAGGTGACGATCACCGCCACCTTCGCCAAGGGCGTCGATCCGGACATCGCCCAGGTCCAGGTGCAGAACCAGGTCCAGCAGGCGGTGTCGCGGCTTCCGACCCAGGTGCAGCAGCAGGGGCTGGTGGTCCGCAAGTCCAACCCCGACAACCTGCTGGTGGTCGGGGTCTACGACGAGACCGACCGGTTGAGCAGCCGGGACGTGTCCGACTACCTCGTCTCCAACCTGCAGGACCCGATCTCGCGGGTGCAGGGCGTGGGGGACACCAATGTGTTCGGCTCGCCGTACGCCATGCGCATCTGGCTCAACCCCGATCGGCTCGCCAGCTACCAGTTGATGCCGGGGGACGTGGTCACGGCGATCCAGAACCAGAACGCCGAGGTCGCCGCCGGCGAGCTGGGCGCGCAGCCCCAGCCCGACACCCAGATGCTCGACGCGACGGTCACCGCCCAGTCGCGGTTGCAGACCCCGGCCCAGTTCGCCCAGATCGTCGTCAAGAGCCAGCCGGACGGGGCGGCCGTGCTGCTGTCGGACGTGGCGCGGGTGGAGCTGGGCTCGGACAACTACAATTCCATGAGCCGGATGAACCGGCATCCCGGCGGCGGCCTGGCGATCCTGCTGGCGCCGGGGGCCGACGCGCTGAAGACCGCCGAGCTGGTCAAGGCCAAGGTCGCCGAGCTGTCCAAGGTGTTCCCGCCGGGCTTGAAAGTCGACTACACCAACGACACCACCGCGTTCATCCGGCTGTCGATCACCGAGGTGGTGAAGACCCTGTTGGAGGCCATCGTGCTGGTGGTCCTGGTGATGTTCGCCTTCCTGCAGAGCTGGAGGGCGACCCTGGTGCCGGCCATCGCCGTGCCGGTGGTGCTGCTGGGGACCTTCGGCGTGCTCTATCTCGCCGGCTTCTCGATCAACACCATGACCCTGTTCGGCCTGGTCCTGGCCATCGGCCTGCTGGTCGACGACGCCATAGTCGTGGTCGAGAACGTCGAGCGGCTGATGGAGGAGAATCCCGCGCTCACGCCCCGCGAGGCGACCATCGCCTCGATGAACGAGATCACCCTGGCCCTGGTGGCCATCGCCCTGGTGCTGTCGGCGGTGTTCCTGCCCATGGCCTTCTTCGGCGGGTCGACCGGGGTCATCTACCGGCAGTTCTCCCTGACCATCATCTCGGCGATGACCCTGTCGGCCTTCGTCGCCCTGACCCTCAGCCCCGCGCTCGCCGCCCACCTGCTCAAGCGCAAGAAGGCGCCCGCTCGGGCCCCGGGGGACGGGTCGGGCGGCCGGTTCGCCGCCATGGCCGGCGCCCTGCACGCCGCCTCCGGCGGGTTCAACCGGGGCTTCGGGCGCGTGGTCGAAGGCTACCGGCGCGGGGTCCGCGCCGTGATCGAGAAAAAGGGAGTTTTCCTGCTGGTCTACGCCGTCGTGGTCGGGGTCCTGGTCGCCCTGTTCGTCCGGCTTCCGACCGGGTTCCTGCCGACCGAGGACCAGGGCGCGGCCAACATCCAGTTCCAGCTCCCCGCCGGGGCGACCCAGGCCCGGACCGTCGCGGTCCAGAACCAGATCGAGACCTATTTCCATACCCACGAAGCCCGCAACGTCGCGGCCATGTTCACGGTGGCCGGGGGCGGCGGGGCCGGCGCCCAGAACACCGGCCAGGGCTACCTCAACTTCGTCGACTGGTCCGACCGCAAGGGCAAGGCCAACACCGCCGACGCCATCGTCGCTCGCGCCTCGGCCGCCTTCCAGAACATCCGCGACGCTCGGGTCTTCGTCCTCATTCCGGCCGCCATCCGCGGCCTCGGCGGGACCAACGGCTTCACCCTGGAGCTGCAGAACGCCGGCGCCATGCCCTTGGCCGATTTCGAAGCCGCCCGCGACCGGCTGCTGGCCTCCGCGCGCCAGGACCCGGACCTCGCCTCGGTGCGCATCACCGAGCTGCCGGACACGGCCACGCTCAAGGTGGCCGCCGACGCCCGCAAGCTGGCCGCCCTGGGCCTGAGCCAGGGCGACGTCAACACCACCCTCTCCACCGCCTGGGGCGGGCGCTATGTGAACGACTTCGTCGACCGCGGCCGGGTCAAGCGGGTCTACGTCCAGGGCGACGCACCCTTCCGCGCCCAGCCGTCGAACCTGGGCGAATGGTACGTGCGCGGCTCCAGCGGGCAGATGGCGCCGTTCTCCTCCTTCGCCGCGGTTTCGTGGACCCAGGCGCCGGCGACGCTCTCGCGGTTCAACGGTGTCGCCTCCTACGAATTCCAGGGCGTCCCCGCGCCGGGGGTCAGCTCCGGCCAGGCCATGGCGGAGATGGCGCGGCTGGCGGGCGCGATCCCGGGGACCACCGTCGCCTGGTCCGGCCTGTCGTTCCAAGAGCGGCTGTCCTCGGGCCAGGCGCCTGTCCTCTACGGCCTCTCGCTGCTGGTCGTGTTCCTGTGCCTGGCGGCTCTCTACGAGAGCTGGTCGATCCCCCTGGCGGTCCTGCTGGTGGTGCCGCTGGGCCTGGTGGGCTCGGTCCTGGCGGTGACCCTGCGCGGCCTTATCAACGACGTCTACCTGCAGATCGGCCTGCTCACGACCATGGGGCTGGCGGCCAAGAACGCGATCCTGATCGTCGAATTCGCCGAGCAGGCCGAGCGCCGGGGCAAGCCGGCCGTCGAGGCCGCGGTCGAAGCCGCCCGGATCCGCCTGCGGCCCATCCTCATGACCAGCCTGGCCTTCGTCTTCGGGGTGCTGCCCATGGCGATTTCGACGGGGGCGGGCGCCAACAGCCGCATCGCCATCGGCACCGCGGTGATCGGCGGCATGATGACGGCGACCGTCCTGGCAGTCTTCTACGTCCCCCTGTTCTTCATCCTGGTGCGCCGGGGGTTCCGCGGCGGCCTGAAGGCGGTCACGGGCGAAGGGGGCGAGCCGCCGCCTTCGCCGGCGCCAGCCGAGCAGGGCTAAGGGGCTTCGGCCAGGCTCTCGCGCACGAAGTCGTGGAATTGGAGTGCGGCCGGGGAAAGCTTGCGGCGCACGGGCGCGTAGAGCGACATGTGCCGGACCACCTCGGGGTCTGTGACCCGGCGCATCACCAGGCCGAGGGGTTCGGCCAGGGTCTTCACATAATCCGGCGTGAAGGTGACGCCGATCTCGGCCGCGGCGATGCCCAGCGCCGTGGTGACGTTGTCCACGATCTGGATCGGCGTCACCCGCATCGCGTCCGTCATGCCGCTGAGCCGCGGGATGATGCTGTGCTCGTGATCGTGGCCGGCCGCGTAGAAGTCGACCCCCTCCAGGTCGGTCCATCGCAGCGCCGCCTTGCGGGCGAGAGGATGGTTGGGCGAGCACCACAGCACCCAGGGGCTGGCGTAAAGCGGCGAGCAGGTGACGTCGGGTCCGACGGTCCGGTCGGGCCCGAGCGCCAGGTCCGCCTCGCCGGTGGAAACCCGGTCGGCCAGCCATTCGACCCCGGTGTCCAGGATCCGCACGACAACCCGCGACTGGCGCAGACGATAGCGGGCGATCAGCCGCGGCAGGTCCACCGCGGCCACCGAGAGCGGGGCGGCGACGCGGACGACCTCCACCGAGCGGTTGCGCACGTCCGCGGCGGCTATGGCCGCGAGTTGCAACTGCCGTTGCACCGCCAGCGCCGACGGCAGGAACTCCCGGCCGTCCGGGGTCAGGGTCACCTTGCGGGTCGTCCGCTCGAACAGGCCGAAGCCGAGGGACAGTTCGAGCTCGCTGATCAGGTTCGAGACCGCCGACGGGGTCAGGTTCAACCGCCGGGCCGCCTGGGTGAAGTTGCTCAGTTCGGCCGAAGCCACGAAGGCGTCGATCTGGCGGGGGGTGAAGCGGGGAGGGGACATGGCGGCGCCAATTGATGACCGAAGGTCACGAAGCTACGCCTACCTTTCGCTTGTTCATAGGCAATAACGCCTTAGACCGTCCCGCAACGGAGGAGCGCGCCCATGCAGAGCGACATCGAAACCGGCGACGTGAAGGTCTCGGCCTTGCACTATATCGGCGGCCGCCGTGTCGGCTCCGAGCGGAGCTTTTCCCTGTTCTCCCCAATCGACATGCGGGAGTTGGGCGAGGTCGCCCTCGGGCTCGAGGAGCATGTGGACGCCGCCGTCGCCGCGGCGGCCGCGGCCTTCCCTGCCTGGGCGGCCCTGGGCGCCGAGGGCAGGCTTCCGTACCTGAAACGGTTCGCCGAAGAGATCGGCAAGCGCGGCGAAGCGCTCTGCCTGGCGGAATCCAACGACGCCGGCGTGCTGCTGTCGCGGATGCGCCACGGGGTCATCCCTCGGGCGATGCTGAACATCACCTGGTTCGCTGAACACGCCCTGACCCTGCAGGACCGGGTGATCGACACGCCCCAGGCGACCCATTACGTCAGGCACGACCCGGCAGGGGTGTGCGCCATCATCACCCCCTGGAACTCGCCGCTGATGCTGGCGACCTGGAAGGCCGGTCCGGCCCTGGCCTCGGGCAATACGGTGGTGATCAAGCCGCCGGAATGGGCCCCCCTGACCACGTCCCTGCTGGCGGACGCGGCAAACGCGGCGGGCCTGCCGCCCGGCGTCTTCAACGTGGTCCAGGGCACGGGCGCGGAGACCGGCGCCCGCCTCGTCGCCGACAAGCGCCTGGCGCGGATCTCCTTCACCGGCTCGGCCCCGACCGCCCGGCTGATCGGCAAGGCGGCCGCCGAGAATCTCACCCCCTGCAGCCTGGAGTTGGGCGGCAAGTCGCCCTTCATCGTCCTGGCCGACGCGGACCTCGATGCGGCGGCGGCCACCGGCGCCCTGATGTACCGCAACGCCACCCAGATCTGCCTGGCCGGCACCCGGTTCCTGATCCACCAGAGTGTGGCGGAGGAATTCATCGCCAGGATGCGGGCTTACGTCGAGAACCTCACCGTCGGAGACCCTCGCCAGGACGGCACCGAAGTCGGGCCGATCATCCACCCGCGGCAGCTTGAGCGCGTGAAGGGCTATGTCGACCGCGCCAAGGCGGCGGGCGCCACCGTGCTGTGGGGCGGCGAGCCGGACCCGTTCGGGCCGCTCTACTACCGTCCGACCATGCTCACCGACGTACGCCAGGACTCCGAGATCGTCCAGGAGGAGGTGTTCGGCCCCGTGCTGGTGCTCCAGACCTTCGCGGACGACGAGGAGGCCGTCACCCTCGCCAACGGCGTCGACTACGGCCTCGGCGGCGTCTGCTACGGCGAAGCCGCCCACGCCAAGGCCGTCGCCGAGCGCGTCCGGACCGGATTCATCTGGGTCAATTCCTTCGGCATCCGCGACCTCGCCGCCCCCTTCGGCGGCTGCAAGAGTTCGGGCATCGGCCGCGAGGGCGGCGACTGGAGTTTCGAATTCTTCTGCGACATCAAGGACATCGTCGTCCCAAAGCAGCCCTTCAAGGCCAGCTTCAGTCACCGCTGATTACGAGGATCGCTACCATGGGCCAGATCGTCGGCGCCGCCTTAGTCTCCCATCATCCGGGCCTGTTCCAGACCGACGAATTCCGCGTGCAGGCCGGCGCCGGGGCCGATTCCGACCTGATCCCCGGGTTCCAGCGCGTGCGGGACCGCATCGACGCGGTGAAGCCCGACGTCCTGGTGATCTTCGACACCCATTGGTTCACCACAGGGCAGCATTGCGTAGACGGGGGCGAGGCCTACGAGGGCGTCTACCTCTCCGACGAAATGCCCTGGTACCTGTACGGACAGAAGTATTCATACCGGGGCGCGCCGGAGCTGGCCGACCTGTGCCAGGTGGTCGCCCAAGAGCGCAAAGTCGCCGCCATGGCCATCCACGAGCCGGACCTGCCGCGCCACTACGCCACCGTGAACGTCGTCAACAAGCTGTGCCGCGGCGAACGGGTCATGACCGTCGGCAACTGCCAGACCGCCAAGACCCAGCACTTCCTGGAGATGGGCGCCGTGGTCGGCGAGGCGATCCGGCGCAGCGACATGCGCGCGGTCCTGCTGGCGTCCGGCGCCCTGTCGCACAAGTTCAATGACCTGGATTGGGTCCAGAAGAACCCGCGCATCTACCACTATGAAAACGTCTCGGACCCGAAGAACATCGCCAGCGACCGCGAGGTCATCGAGCTGTTCAAACAGGGCCGCCACGACGTGGTCCTGGATCGCTTCCCCGAGTACCGGGCGATCCCGTGGGAGGGCCTGGGCGGCCACTATCTGCAGATGATCGCAGCCCTGGGCGGGCGCGAGTGCCAGGCCAAGGGCGAGGTGCTCTCGGAGTATGAGAACGCCCGCGGCACCGGCAATGTCCATATCTGGTTTGGAGTAGACCAATGAGCGTCCTCGACGGCCCGCGGCGCGAACGCCGCTACGTGATGCATGGCGGCAGCCCCAACTGGTGCACGCCGATCGGCGGCGGGGTGCTGCGCTTCGACGACGGCCGCGAGGTCCACGAGTCGACGGTGATCCACCTGCCGCCGTGCCAGCCGACCAAGATCATCTGCGTCCACCTGAGCTACACCTCCCGCGGGATCGAGTCGCGCAACACCCCGCAGCCGACCGAGCACCCCACCTATTTCATGAAGCCGATCACCGCCCTCAACGGCCACGGCGGCGAGATCGTGCGGCCCGACGACTGCAAGTACCTGAACTACGAGGGCGAGTTCGGCGTGGTGATCGGCAAGGTCACCCGCAACGTCACCCCGGACGAGGCGTGGGACTGCATGGCGGGCTTCGTCCCGGTGTTGGACATGGGGATGCACGACTTCCGCGACACCGACGCCGGCTCCATGCTGCGGGTGAAGGGCCCCGACGGCTTCTGCCCGATCGGGCCGGGGCTGGTGCGCGGGGTCGACCCGCGCAAGCAGACCCTGCGCACCTACCGCAACGGCCTGGTGGTGCAGGAAGCCGTGATCGGCGAGGAGATGGTCTGGGGCCCCGACTACATGGTCGCCGACATAGCCCGCCACATCACCCTGGTCCCGGGCGACCTGATCCTGACCGGCACACCCTGCCACTCCCGGTCGCTGGAGCCGGGCGACACCATCGAGCTGGAGATCACCGAGCTCGGCCGGCTGACCAACCACGTGGTCTCAGCACCCGCGCCGCGGGCTACGGGCATCGGCCATCCGCCCTCCGATACGCCCGAGGCCCGCCGGGTCGCGCTGGGCGTCGACGAGCGGGTGCCGGAGCGGTTCAAGGCGAATTACCGCGCCGCGGCCCGCTCGGCGTCCGGTGACTGAGCCATGGAAGCCCGCCTCGACGATCTGCGCGCCGCCTTCTCCGGCAGGTTGCTGACCGGCCCGGACGAGACCGCGCCGTTCCTGACCGACTGGCGCGGCGTGTGGCGGGGCGAGGCCTTCGCGGTGGTCCAGCCGGACACCGCCCAGGACGTGGCCGCGGTGGTCGCCTGGTGCGCCAGGACCGGCACCCCGGTCGTCCCCCAGGGGGGCAATACGGGCCTGTCCGGCGGGGCGACGCCCGACGCAACCGGCCGCGCCGTGGTGTTGTCGCTGACCCGGCTCGACCGGGTCCGGTCGGTCGACCCCCTGAACAACACCATGACGGTGGAAGCCGGGTGCATCCTGCAGCGGGTCCAGGAGGCGGCGGCCGAGGCCGGCCGCTTCTTCCCCCTGAGCCTGGCGGCCGAGGGCTCCTGCACCATCGGCGGCAACCTGGCGACCAATGCCGGGGGGACCGCGGTGCTCCGCTACGGCAACGCCCGCGAGCTGTGTCTGGGCCTGGAGGTGGTGACGCCCCAGGGCGAGCTGTGGGACGGCCTGCGCGGCCTGCGCAAGGACAACACCGGCTACGACCTGCGCGACCTGTTCATCGGGGCGGAGGGGACGCTGGGAGTCATCACCGCCGCGGTGATGAAGCTGCATCCGGCGCCGGCCGCCCGGGTGGCGGCCTTCGCCGCGGTGGCGACCCCGGCCGACGCCCTGAAGCTGCTGGCCTTGGCGCAGGCCAGGCTCGGCGCGGCCCTGACCGCCTTCGAACTGGTCTCCGACACCTGCCTTGGGCTGGTGCTGAAGCATTTCCCCGGCCTGCGCCCGCCGCTCGAGGCGCCCAGCCCCTGGTACGTCCTGGTCGAGGTCACCGACCTGATCGAGGAGGCGCGGGGCGCCGCGGCCCTGGAGGGCCTGCTGGAGGCCGGCTTCGAGGCCGAACTGGTCAGCGACGCCGCGGTGGCCTCGTCCATCGCCCAGAGCCAGGCCCTCTGGGCCCTGCGCGAGAACATCTCCGAAGCCCAGGGCCACGAGGGCAAGACGGTCAAGCACGACATCTCGGTGCCCATCCCCCGCATCGGCGGCTTCATCGCGGAAGCCGAAGCCGCCCTGGCGGCGCAGTTCCCCGACAACCGCCGGGTGGTGTTCGGCCACCTGGGCGACGGCAACCTGCACTTCAACCTCTCGCCGCCGGAGGGCGACGACGGGCAGCGGATGGTCGGCCAGCAGGAGGCGATCAACCGCCTCGTCCACGACATCGTCGACCGCTACGACGGCTCGATTTCCGCCGAGCACGGCCTGGGCGTCCTGCGCCGGGAGGAGGCGGCCCGCTACAAGTCGCCCGTCGAGATCGGGCTGATGCGCGCGGTCAAACAGGCGCTCGACCCACAAGGCCTGATGAATCCCGGAAAGGTGCTCAGCTGACCCCCCACCCCAACCTGATCGACGGCGAATGGGTTTCGGGCGTCGCCGCGCCCAACGTGAACCCGTCGGACCTGGACCACATCGTCGGCGAATACGACCGCGTCGGCGTGGCCCAGGCCGAGCAGGCGGTGGATGCGGCCCGCGCGGCCTTCCCGGCCTGGTCGCGGGGCGGCGTCCAGGCCCGCGCCGAGTTGCTCGACCGGATCGGCACCGAGGTGCTCGCCCGCCGCGCCGAGCTGGCCGACCTGCTGGCCTCGGAGGAGGGCAAGACTCTGGCCGAGGCCCTGGGCGAAGTGACCCGTGCGGGGAACATCTTCAAGTACTTCGCCGGCGAGGTGGTGCGCATCCGCGGCGAGAAGCTGACCTCGGTGCGCCCCGGCGTGGACGTGGAGATCACCCGCGAGCCCGTGGGCGTGGTCGCCCTCATCACGCCGTGGAATTTCCCCATCGCCATCCCCGCCTGGAAGATCGCGCCGGCCCTGGCCTACGGCAACTGCGTGATCCTCAAGCCGGCCGACCTGACGCCGGGCAGCGCCTGGGCCCTGGCGGAGATCATCCACCGCGCGGGCGCCCCGGCCGGGGTGTTCAACCTGGTCATGGGGTCCGGCTCGGCGCTGGGTCCGGTCCTGACCGGCCGCGGCGTCGACGCGGTCAGCTTCACCGGCTCCACCGGGGTCGGGGCCTCGATCCTGAAGTCGGCGGCCGAGAACGGGATTAAGGTCCAGCTGGAGATGGGCGGCAAGAACCCCCTGGTGGTGCTGGACGACGCCGACCTCGACGTCGCGGTGCGTTGCGCCCTCGACGGCGCCTATTTCGGGACCGGCCAGCGCTGCACGGCCTCGTCGCGGCTGGTGGTGCAGGACGGCATCCACGACCGCTTCGTCGAGGCCCTGTCGGCGGCGATGCGTGCCCAGGTGGTGGATGACGCCCGCGCGCCGGGGACCACCATCGGGCCGGTGGTCGACAAGAACCAACTCGCCCAGGACATGAGCTACATCGAGGTCGCCGAGGGCGAAGGCGGCCGGCGGGTCGAAGGCGGGGAACGACTGCAGCGGGCGAAGAACGGCTTCTACCTGTCGCCGGCCCTGTTCGTGGACACCCTGCCGACCATGCGCATCAACCGCGAGGAAGTGTTCGGCCCCGTGGCCTCGGTGATCCGGGTCAAGGACTACGACGAGGCCTTGGCCGTCGCCAACGACACCCCGTTCGGCCTGTGCGCCGGCGTCTGCACCACCTCGCTGAAACATGCGTCGCACTTCAAGCGCAACGCCGAGACCGGCATGGTGATGGTCAACCTGCCCACCGCCGGCGTGGACTACCACGTGCCGTTCGGAGGCCGTAAAGGGTCGAGCTACGGGCCGCGCGAGCAGGGCGCCTACGCGGCCGAGTTCTACACCATCGTCAAGACCGCCTACGTCAGCGCCGGCTGAAACCGGACCAACCAGGAACCCTCATGGCGCTTTCACCCGATCTGATCCTGGAGCTAGCCCGCAGCCTCGACGTGGCCGAGCGCGAGCGCACCCAGGTGCGGCAGTTCTCCCTCGTCCATCCCGAGATCACGGTGGCCGACGCCTATGCGATCCAGCGCGAGTGGGTGCGGATCAAGATCGAGGGCGGCCGCAAGCTCAAGGGCCACAAGATCGGCCTGACTTCCCGGGCCATGCAGCGAGTGTCCAACATCACCGAGCCGGACTACGGCGCCCTCTTGGACGACATGTTCTTCGTCGACGGCCAGGACCTGCCGATGGACCGCTTCATCCTTCCCCGGGTGGAGGTGGAGCTGGCCTTCGTGCTGAAGGACCGGCTCGAAGGCCCCAACTGCACCATTTTCGACGTGCTCTCTGCCACCGACTATGTGGTTCCCGCGATCGAGATCATCGACGCCCGCATCCACCAGGTCGACCCCGAGACCAAGGTCACCCGCAAGGTGTTCGACACCATCTCCGACAACGCCGCCAACGCCGCCCTGGTGATGGGCGGCCGGCCGGTCAAGCCGATGGAGCTCGACCTGCGCTGGGTCTCGGCGATCCTCTACCGCAACGGGGTGATCGAGGAGTCCGGCGTCGCCGCCGCAGTCCTGAACCACCCCGCCAACGGCCCCGCCTGGCTGGCAAACAAGCTGCATCCCTACGGGATCGCCCTCGAGCCGGGCCAGGTGATCCTGGGCGGTTCCTTCACCACCCCGGTGGCCGCCCGCGCCGGCGACACCTTCCACGTCGATTACGGCCCGATGGGCTCCATCTCCGTCCGGTTCATGTGAGGGAAGGCGGCATGGGACCCCTGCACAATCCGTTCAAGGCGGCGCTGAAGGCCGGCCGGCTCCAGATCGGCCTCTGGCAGGCCCTGGCCAACCCCTACACCGCCGAGATCTGCGCCGGCGCCGGGTTCGACTGGCTGCTGTTCGACGGCGAGCACGCGCCCAACGACGTTCCCCTGCTGCTGTCCCAGCTCCAGGCGGTCGCGCCCTATCCGACCCATGCCGTGGCGCGCCCGCCGATCGGCGAGACCCACCTGGTCAAGCAGTACCTCGACATCGGCTTCACCACCCTTTTGATCCCCATGGTCGACACCGCCGAACACGCCGAGGCCCTGGTCCGGGCGGTGCGGTATCCGCCAGAAGGGGTGCGGGGGGTCGGCAGCGGCATCGTGCGGGCCTCGCGGTTCAACCGCATCCCCGGCTACCTCCAGGACGCCGACGCCGAGATCTGCCTCCTGGTCCAGGTCGAGACCCTGAAGGGGGTCAAGAACCTCGACGCCATCGCCGCGGTCGAGGGGATCGACGGGGTGTTCATCGGCCCCGCGGACCTTTCCGCCGCCATGGGCCTGCGCGGCCAGCCGGGCCACCCGGACGTCCAGGCGGCCATCGAGTCGTCCCTGGCGCGCATCAGGGCGGCCGGGAAAGCGGCGGGCATCCTGCTCGCCGACGAGGCGCTCGCGCGTCGCGCCGTAGAACTGGGCTTCACCTTTGTGGCCGTGGGGACGGACGTCTCGCTCCTGGCCCGCAGCACGTCGGAACTGGCCGCCCGCTTCGGCGCGGCGGCGACACAGGTCACCCCAGGCGGGACCTACTAGGACCAAGGCCGGCATAGCGGCGACGAGGGTTGGACGGAATGAAGATCGCAGTTGTCGGCGCCGGCTCCATCGGAGGCTGGTTCGCCTTCAAGATGGCCGAGGCCGGGCATCGGGTCAGCGCGGTGGCCCGGGGTCCCACCTTGGCCGCCCTGCGCGAGCACGGCATCCGCATGAAGCAGGGCGAGACCGTCCGCGCCCTGCCGGTCGCCGCCAGCGACGATGCGGCCAGCCTGGGCCCCCAGGACCTGGTGGTGGTCGCCGTGAAGGGGCCGGCGCTGGCCGCCGTCGCCCCGGCGGCGGCGGCCCTGATGGGGCCTCAAACCGTCCTCTTGCCGGCGATGAACGGCGTCCCCTGGTGGTTCTTCGAGGGAATGGCGGGGCCCCTCGGGGGACGCCCGCTCGCGTCCATCGACCCTGAGGGCCGCATCGGCGCCTTGCTGCCGCCGCGTCGGGTGATCGGTTGTGTGGTCCACGCCGCCTGCGTGTCGCCCGAGCCGGGGGTGGTGGTCCACCGCGCCGGCAACGAGTTGATCATCGGCGAGCCGGACGGTTCGGCCTCCTCCCGCCTGGACGAAGTCGCCGAGGCGCTGCGGAGCGGCGGCTTCGACGTCGAGGTCGCCCCCAGGATCCAGCAGGCGATCTGGTACAAGCTCTGGGGCAACATGACGATGAACCCCATCTCGGCCATGTGCGGGGCCACCGCCGACCGGATCCTGGACGATCCCCTGGTCAACGATTTCATCCTGCAGGTGATGGCCGAGGCCGCGAAGGTGGGGGAGGGCATCGGCTGCCCCATCACCGAGAGCGGCGAAGACCGCAATGCGGTGACCCGCAAGCTCGGGGCCTTCAAGACCTCGATGCTCCAGGACGCCGAAGCCGGCCGCCCGCTGGAGCTGGACGCCCTCCTCAGCGCGCCGCGGGAGATCGCCGGCTGGCTCGACGTCCCCACCCCCGCCATGGGCGGCCTTTTGGGCCTGTCCCGCCTTTTCGCCCGTAGCCGCGGCCTCTACCCGCAAGTAGCAGATTGAGACAGACCATGATCTACGAGGTTCGCACCTACACCTGCAAAGTCGGCTTCGTGCAGCGCCAGTTGGCGTTCTACCGCGAGCACGGCTTCGAGGTCCAAAGCCGCATCCTGGGGGCGCCGGTCCTGTTCGGCGTAACCGAGGTCGGCGAGCTGAACACCTATATCCACATCTGGGCCTATGAGAGCCACGCCGACCGCGAGGCCCGCCGGGCGGCCCTGATGGCCGAGCCCGCCTGGCGCGCCTACCTCCAGCGCAGCGAAGAGGTGGACTACCTGATCGGCCAGGCCACGACGCTCTACAACGCCTTCCCGATGGCGCCGCGGGCGGCCTGACCGCGGCGCAAACGCACCCTGGCGACGCTCGCCGGCGCGGCTTAGCTTGGCGCAAAGCCGCGGGCCTTGGGGAAACGAAGATGGTTGCAACGACGGGCGAGGCGACGACCAAGGCGGCGCCGTGGGGCGGGTGGGCGACGGTGGCCATCTGCGTGGCGGCGGCCCTGCTCGAAGGGTACGACATCCAGTCGGCGGGCCTGGCGGGCTTCGGACTGAAGGCGCAGTTCGGCCTGACGCCCGCGCAGCTGGGGCTGGTCTTCAGCGCCAGCACCCTGGGACTGCTTCCCGGCGCCGCCCTGGGCGGGCGGTTGGCCGACAGGTTCGGCCGCAAGCGGGTGCTGATCGTCTCGGTAGTCCTGTTCGGCCTGTTTTCCCTGATGACGGCGGTGTCCTGGAGCTATGAGAGCCTGCTGCTCGCCCGGTTCCTGACCGGGGTCGGGCTGGGCGGGGCCATGCCCAACCTGATCGCCCTGTCGGCCGAGTCGGTCGGCCCGAAGTCGCGCCACACGGCGGTGGCGGTGATGTACGCAGGTATGCCCCTGGGCGGCGTCCTGGCTTCTTTGCTCACCGTGGCGATCGAAGGCCGGTTCGACTGGCACGCCATCTTCTACGTCGGCGGCGCCGCCCCCCTGCTGATCGCGCCGCTGATGTTCGTCCTGCTGCCTGAGTCCCGCGCCTTCGCCCTGCGGTCGGCGGAGGCCACCGTGGCGGCGGGCCCTCGCGGCGCCAGCGTCGTGGGCGCCCTGTTCGGCGAGGGCCGCTGGGCCCCGACGCTGCTCCTGTGGGCGGCCTACTTCTTCACCCTGCTCGTCATGTTCCTGCTGCAGAACTGGTTGCCGTCCCTGATCGTGAGCCGGGGGTTCAGCCGCGAGGTCGCCGGCGGGGTCCAGATCGCCTTCAACCTTGGCGGCGCGCTGGGCAGCCTGGCGATGGGGCCAATCATGGACCGGGGGCCGCGCAAGACGGCCATTGCGGTCATCTATCTCGGCCTGATCGGCGCGATGGTGGTGCTGGGATCGGCGACCGGCCTGGGCGGACTTGCGGCGGGCGCGTTCGGCGGCGGGCTATGCGCCCTGGCCGGCCAGATGGTCCTCTACGGTCTGGCGCCGTCCTATTATCACACCCTCATCCGCGGGACCGGTGTCGGGGCCGCCGTGGCTTTCGGGCGGTTCGGCTCGATCACGGGGCCGGTGGCGGCCGGCGTGTTCCTTACCGCGGGCGGGTCCGTCTCGACCGTTCTGCTGGCGACGGTGCCGGGAATCCTGATCGCGGCGGTCGCCGCCGAGCTCTTGGTTACGCGACGCTTCGCGACCGATTGGGCATGAGCGAAAAGCCCCCCGGCGGCCCGCCCGTGGCGGGCGCCGACATCGCGCGCAGATGCTCCCGCCGGACGATCAGCTCGCGCGGGGGCGAGCGCCGGTTGAGAAGGTAGCCGACCATTTCCGCATTGAGGCAGCGGAGTTCTTCCGTCGCGGTTAATGCCATCGAAGACCTCAAGGCCCCCAAAAGTTGCGCCTGTGACCCATAGACGTCGCCGTCCGCCCTCGACCGTAGCCGGGCGGCGGGGGTGCGGCGCCGTGACCGATTCAGGGTTAACGGGGCGCCGGCGGCCGGTCCGGGGAAAGCCGGCGGTAGACCAGCCGAAAACGGTGAGGGCCGGTCGGCTGGCGCAGGACCAGCCGGTAGTCCCGCGCGAGGCTGTGCAGCACGATGGCATGGGTGGCGTCGTTGCCGCGCTCGAAGACCGGCCACTCGTCGACCACCGTTTCGGGCCCGGCCGCCATGATCCGCTCGACCTCCGCCGAGGGGTCGACGCCGAGCGCCTTGATGCTCGCCTCGTTGGCCATGTTGAGGTGCCCGGGGAAGACGAACCGCGACACCAGGCAGGTGTGGGTCAGCCGGTAGAGGGCCGGATAGCCGTCGAAGACATAGAGGCAACCGCGGTGCGGCCTCGCCGCGGCGGCCACCGCCATGGCCTCCGCCCGGCCGCCCTTGTTGACCCGGAGCGACGCCAGCACGACCTGCCCGGCCACGAAGGCCACCGCCAGCAGGCCCCAGCGCGAGGCCCGCCCCCAGCGCAGGACGCCCAGGCGGGCCGCGGCGGCCACCACGGCGGGGACCAGCACCGGCATCGCATATTGCGGGGTCGAAAAGCTCCCGAACGCCAGGAACCCGGCGATGGCGGCCAGCAGCCAGAGCTGGACGAAGCGCCGCTCGTGCGCCGCCTCGGTGTCGGCGGGGGGCGGGGGGCAGGAGGCCATGACCAGGAGCGGCGACAGTATGGCCACGATGGTCGCCAGGCCTAGAACCTTGGTGGCCGTGTCGTCCGGCAGCTTGCCGAACATCGACAGGAAATTGGCGAACAGGAATTCCTGGCCATGACCCATGGCGGCGTACGCCAGCCAAGCCGCCGCCGTCGGCAGGAGCGCCGCGCCCACCCACAGGGCCGCCATTCCGGCGAGCCGGACATGGCCGACCTGGGCGCGCCAGCCGGTCCACAGCATGGCCAGGCCGAAGAACACCCCTTCGAACAGGGCGGTATATTTGATCTGGATCGCCACGCCGGTGACGAGCATGGCGGCGCATCCAAGCGCCGTCAGGCCGCGACCGTTCGACCGCCACGCGCGCGCGGTCAGCATTGCCGCCACAATCATCGGCAGGTTGAAGAACACCGGCGCCTGTCCGCCCTCGCCTTCGAGGAAGTCGAGCCACAGGAGATAGGCGACGGCGGCCGCGACCGCCCCGGCCGGCGGGGCGACGCGCCGAGCGGCGCGGTGGACCAGCACGGCCGTCGCCAGGGCGAACAGTCCGGCGACGATCTGGTATTGGATCGTCCCTTCGCCGCCCAGCAGGCGCACGCCGGCGAAGATCAGGAACAGCCCTATCGGCTTGCGGTCGAAGATGTCGACGAAGGGCAGGGCTCCGTGGAGCATCCGGTCGCCGACGACGAGGTAGAATTGCTCGTCGAAGCCGATCACCGGGTTGCCGAACGTCTGCGCCCGCGCCGCCAGGGCGACGACGGCGAGCAGCAGCACGACCCTCCAGTCGGCGCGCGTCGCGCGGCCCTGCGGCCCCTCCGGATCGACGGAAAGCGAACTCAAGGGGCGCTCATCGCCAGCCGCTGTCCGGCGCCCGGCCGTCGCCTCCGTGCAGGAACCCGCGCAGCGGGGCGCTCGGGCCTGCCGCCCGCCTGCGCCAGGCCATGCCGGCGCCCAGGACATAATTCCACGCCGCACCGGCGAAGGCGGCCAGCCCGCCGGCCGCGAGCCACGCCCCGCCCAGGGCCCGTACCAGCAGCCCGGCGGCCTCGCCGACCATCGCGCCTCCCGAGCAGGCCAAACAGAACAGCCCCAGGCCCCGCCAGAAGGCCCGGCCGCGCAGCCTCCGGTCGCGGAAGGTCAGCAGGTTGTTGAGCAGGAAGTTCCAGACCATCGCCACCAGGATCGCGCCGGCGGCGGACCAGGCGAAGGACGCGGCGCCCAGCCGTTCGGCCAGGGCCAGGATCCCCAGGTTGACCGCCACGCCGCTGAGGCCGACGCACGAGAACAGCACGAAGCGCGCCTGGATCCAGCCGCCGGTGCGCTTCTCGATCAGCAGGGCCGCGAGGTCGGCGACGACCCGCGCATCCAGCTTGGATTCCCCCCCGCGGCGGGCCCGCAGCGCCGTCGGCAGTTGCGCCACCCTGGGCCTGCGCCGGCCCGAGGCCACGGTGTCGACCAGGATCTTGAAGCCGACGCCGGAAAGGCGCGGGCCGACCGCCTCGAACCAGGACCGGCGCACCAGGAACAGGCCGCTCAGGGGGTCGGCAAGCCGTACGCCCAGGATCAGGCTGGTCAGGACCGTGCCCATCTCGCTCAGGCGGGCGCGGAAGCCGGTCAAGCCGCTGGCGCCGGCGATGTAGCGGCTTCCCACCGCGAGGTCGGCGTCCTGCGCGTGCATCTGCGCAAGCAGCTTGGGCAGCATCAGCGGATCGTGCTGCCCGTCGCCGTCCATGACGCCGAGCACCTCCCCGCTGGCGAGCTTCCACCCGGCGATCACCGCCGAGGCCAGGCCCCGTTCTTCCCGGCGGCGCACCAGCCTGATGTTGGGATGGACCGACTGGAAGGCCCGGACGACGCGCGCGGTGTCGTCCGCAACCGAATCGTCGACGACGATGACCTCGTGGGGGACGCCCTCCAGAGCCGCCCGGGTCTCGCGCAGGACCGCGCCGATCGCCTCGGCCTCGTCGAGGGTGCAGATCACCAAGGAGAGAAGGGGCGGGGCGGAGGGGGCCCGCCCCGGACCGTTCGGGTTCGCAGCGCCCCGAAGGGCGTCCCCGCCGGCGCCGTCGTCCAGCGCGGATCGGCGATCTTCGCGTCGGTTTCCTTGGATTGGTTCCATCTGAGCTTTCAAGCCGCCGAGCACGCGCCGCAAATTTGGGACCCTGCCCGAGGCCCGAAGGGCTGGGCCGAGGTCGTAGGTCCTGTCCGTGTGTCGGCCTCATGTGTCGTCAGTTGGACAGCTTTGTATCCCGACTGCATCAGCCTTACCGCTTCGCCCAGGCAAGACATGGGTCGCATCCTTACAGATTTGCGAGACTCCCGCGTCCGAGAGGGAGCCCCTGCCCGCCGGGGAGCCGGCGCGCTTTTCGCTTGAGGTGACCATTTGGCGGGTCCAGACCTGCGCAGGGCCGATAGAGGAGTGACCGATGGCTGCAATCCGGGTCGCGATCGTTGGGGTCGGAAACTGCGCCAGTTCCCTGGTGCAAGGAGTCGCCCACTACGCCAAGCCGGGCGCCACGGCCATCGGCCTGATGCATTGGGACCTCGGCGGATACCTGCCGACCGACGTGGAGTTCGCCGCGGCGTTCGACATCGACGAACGCAAGGTCGGCCGCGACCTGGCCGAAGCCATCTTCTCCCCGCCGAACTGCACCGCGGTGTTCTGCCCGGAGGTCCCCGTCACCGGCGTGACGGTGCGGATGGGGGCGATCCTCGACGGCGTCGCCGAGCATATGGAGACCGCCCCGGCGGCGCGCGGCTTCGTGCGCTCGGCCGCGCCCGAACCCGGCCGGGCCCAGGTGGTGGAGGCGCTGATCGCGGCGCGGGTCGACGTCCTGGTGAATTTCCTGCCGGTCGGCTCCGAGGAGGCCACCAAGTTCTACATGGAGGCGGCCCTGGAGGCCGGCGTCGGCGTGGTCAACTGCATGCCCGTCTTCATCGCCAGCGACGACGCCTGGGGCCGCCGCTTCGCCGACCGGAACCTGCCCATCGTCGGCGACGACATCAAGGCGCAGCTCGGCGCGACCATCGTCCACCGCACCCTGTCGACCCTGTTCCGCGACCGGGGGGTGCGGATGGACCGCACCTACCAACTCAACACCGGGGGCAACACCGACTTCCTCAACATGATCGACCGCAAGCGGCTGAAATCTAAGAAGATCTCCAAGACCGAGGCGGTGCAGTCGATCCTGGCCGAACGGCTTGCCGACGAGAACATCCACGTCGGCCCCAGCGACTACGTGCCTTGGCTGAACGACAACAAGCTGTGTTTCCTGCGGCTGGAGGGAACCCTGTTCGGCGGCGTTCCCATGGAGATCGAGGTCCGGCTTTCGGTGGAGGATTCGCCGAACTCGGCCGGTGTGGTGATCGACGCCATCCGTTGCTGTATGCTCGCCCGTGACTGCGGAGAGGGAGGCGTGCTGGAGGGGCCGTCCGCCTTCTTCTGCAAGCATCCGCCCCACCAGTTCGCCGACGACGAGGCCCAGGCCTTGACCGAGGCCTTCATTCGCCGACACAGGGCCGCGCCGACGGCGGTCCCGTGCCTGATCATCGCCGCGGGGGAGGGGACGCGGCTGCGGCCGGTCGCCCCGTCCAAGCCCCTGGCGCCCGTCGTCGGGGTGCCCATGATCGAGCGCGTGATCGAGACGGCCGCCCAGGGCGGCTTCGACGACTTCGTGGTGACGGTCGGCTACCAGGGCGAACGGGTCGACGCCTTCCTGGCTGAGCTGGCCAGCGACCGGGCGCTGAACATCCAGTGCGCCGACAACAGCGAATGGCGTGGCGCCAACGGGCTGTCGATCCTGGCGGCGGAGCCCCGCCTCGGGGAGCGCTTCATCCTGCTGATGTGCGACCACCTGTTCGACCCGACCATCCTGGAGGACATTGCCCGTCAGCCCCTGGCGGGCTGCGAGCTGGTGCTGGCGGTCGACCGCCGCCTGAACAATCCCCTGGTGCGGCTTGACGACGTCACCCGCGTCCAGACCGGCCCCGACGGGCGGATCGAGGCCATCGGCAAGGGATTGGCGACCTACAACGCCTTCGACACCGGCATCTTCCTCGCCTCGAAGGCCCTGTTCGACGCCATCCGCGAGGACGTGGCGGCCGGCGGCGGGGCCCTCAGCGGCGCGGTCCAGCGCCTGGCCGACCGGGGCCTGGCCATGACCTTGGACATCGGCGACCGCTTCTGGATCGACGTGGACGACGAGATCGCCTTCGAGCAGGCCGAGAGCGAGGAACGCGCCGCGCGGCGGCGGCGTCACCGACGCTCCCCCAACCCGGTCCGGGACGCCTAGGCGAAACGCTCTATTGCGGAAGGCGTCGCGGGCCGCCTAAATCCGCCCGACATTTCCGCCGATGCTCGGGTGCGTGTGCGGGCCGTGGCGCCCCGGTCCCGGGATCGGCTGGCGCGCACGTTCATTTTGGCGAGGCGAACCTGCGTGATCGGCCCATTGATGTCCGCCGCCCTGACGTTGTCGGCCATCGACGCCGCCCAGCCTCCGGGCGGCGCGGAAGCGGCGTGCCGCCCGGACGAGGCAGGCCCTGCGCTTCGGGTCCTGCTCACCGGCCTGAAGGACCGCAAGGGAATCCTTCGGATCGAGCTTTATCCCGCCAACGACGCCGACTTCCTGGCCGACGACACCGCCCTGATCCGGGCGGGGAAGGACTTCCGGCGGGTCGACATCCCGGCGCCGGCCGAGGGCAAGGTGGAGCTGTGCATCCGGGCGCCCCGTGCGGGGGTGTTCGCCGTCGCCATCCTGCACGACCGAAACCAGGACCGGAAGTTCAGCCCCTTCGTCGACGGGGTCGGTTTCCCCAACGACCCGAAGCTGGGCTTCTCCAAGCCCAAGGCGGCCCAGGCCTCTGTCGCGATAGGCCCCGGCCTCACCCAGGCGGCCGTCACCATGAAGTACTGGAACGGCCTGTCCATGGGCCGTTCCGGCGCCCGGTGACCCGTCGCTTCCCGGGGCGGCTCCCGCCCGCTATTGCGAGAGTTCGGCGTAGAGGCCGTCCAGCCGGGCGGGCCGGGTCCACTCGTCGCCCTGGGTGGCGATGCTCCAGCCCTGGCCGAGGTCGTCGACCTTGACCTTGGCCAGCAGTTCGCCCTTGGGCGTGCCCGCCTTGACCAGCAGGCGGAGCCGCTCGATCAGCACGTCCAGCTTCTTGCGGGTGACCTCGAACTCGGCCCGGCTGATGGGCGCGCCGCCGTGGCCGGGGATCAGGGTGTCGAAGTCCATCTTCTCCAGCTCGGCCCAGTTCGTCTGCATGCCCAGCAGCCGGCCGCCGTTCAGCCAGTCGACGGTGGGGGCGCCGGGGAACATGGTGTCGCCCATGGCCACGGTCTTCAGGTCCGGGAAATAGACGATGGAATCCGAGGCGGTGTGGGCGGGGTGGACGGCGTAGGCCGTGGCCGTCGCGCCCTTCAGCATGACGGTGTAGCTCTTGGCGAAGCTGATGGTGGGCGCCGGCGAGCGCTCCTGGCCGGGGCGGACCGTGTAGGTCTGGACCAGGGCCTTGTAGTCGTCCGAGGCGATGAGCGGGACGCCCGCCGCCTTGAACTGGGGCGTGTTGCCCGAGTGGTCGTTGTGGACGTGGGTGACGAAGACGAACTTGATCGGCTTGTCGCTGACGGTCCGGATCGCCCGCATCAGTTCCCGGTAGTAATTGTCGCCGGTGAGCTTGGCGTCGACCAGGATCACCCCGTCCTGCGCCACCCGGAAGACGGCGTTGCCGCCGTCGCCGACCAGCATGTACAGGCCCGGCTTGACCTCGCGGACGACCATGGGCTCGAAGCGCGTCGTCTGGGGCGGGGCGTTCGGGTCGAAGATCGGCCTCGGCGCTGGGCCTTGGGCCAGGGCCATGGTCCCCGCGGCGCAGACGCCGGCGAGCGCGCCCGCGCCGAAGACGAATTTCAACTGCATCTCGTTCTCCCTGAGGGCCGAGGTTTGGTCCTCGACGTCGAGCGCCGGGCCTGTGGCCGTGATCGCCGCCAGGGGCGCTCCCGCTACAAGGACGTGCGAGCCGTCGTGATCGGAAGTGCCGCTGTGGTCTTCTGGTGCAAGACGAACTGTCCGCGGTCGTTGAGTTCGATGGTGAGGGGGAAGGCGGCGGGCAGTCCGAGCAGCCAGTTGTCGGCGTCGGCGAGTTGGACGGTCCCGGTGTACTGGAGGTC
>DATJIO010000039.1:0-80958 GCA_035493215.1 Caulobacteraceae bacterium | reverse complement strand
CTCAAGCCCGGCGACAAGGTGACCATCGTCGGCAACCCGGCGCGGGTGGAGGTCGACCATCGCATCCGTATGCAGAAGATCACCCGCCCCGCCGACGGTTGGACCTGGGGCGGCACCTTCGACTAGAGGCGCCCCGGCTCGCCGCTTGTCTCCGTTTCGATGGAGATGAGATGGCTTTCGGGCGCTCTGCGACAGAGTGCCCGCCACGCGCTTTTAATCGGACCTTCATCGGTTGATGCGATGAAGACTGCATGTTGAGAATGGGAGAACTTGCCGACGTTCTCGCCCCGGTTTCACCCGACACGCCGGGGGAAGCTCTATACCAGCGGTTCGCGAGCGAGCCGGAAACCCTGGTTGTGGCGGTGGTGGACGCGAACAGTCGGCCGATCGGCCTGGTGGGTCGGCAGGCCTATTCCATGTCCTTGGCCTCGGGCTCCAAGCGCGGCGCGCGGGTCCTGGGCCCGGTCTCCAAGGTGATGGATCCCACGCCTCGTATCGTGGAGGCGGCGGTCCCCGCCGACCAGTTCGCCGACGAGATGCTCGCCGGCTCCCCCGCCGACCTCCCCAAGGGTTTCGTCGTCGTCGAGGACGGCCGCTATCTCGGCGTCGGCGCCGCGGCGACCCTGCTGCGGGCGGTCCGGGACGGCGCCGTGCAACAGGCCGAGCGCGCGCAGGTCCTCTCCCGCGAGCTGGTCCAGGCCAGGGTCGAGGCCCAGTCCCGCGAGGACACCTTCCACCTGCTGTTCGACACCAATCCGGTGGCGATGTGCATCTGGGACCTGCAGACCCTGAAGATCGTGGCGGTGAACGCCGCGGCGCTGCGTCAGTACGGCTACGACCGCGAGGAGACCCTGCGGCTCAGCATCACCGACTTCATGCCGGAGGCCGAGCGGGCGCGGCTGGCCAAGCTGCAGCGTGAAGGGGTGATGATCGACAACGGGGACAGCTGGCGCCACGTCCGCGCCGACGGCGCCCTGCTGGACGTCGTACTGATGGCGCGCGTCACCGAGTACGAGGGCCGTCCGGCGCGCCTGGGCGCCTTCTTCGACATCACCAAGCGCAAGCGGGCCGAAGAGGAGCTGCAGCGCACCCGCTCGTTCCTCGACGCCGTGGTCGACAACGTGCCCCAGATGCTGGTGGTCAAGGAGATGCGCGACAACCGCATCGTCCTGCTCAACAAGGCCGGCGAAAAGCTTTTGGGCGTTTCCCGCGACCAGGTGGTCGGCAAGAGCGAATACGACCTGTTCCCTCACGACCAGGCCGAGATCCTGGTGGCGCGTGACCGCGAGGCGGTGGCGTCGGGCGTCATGCAGGTGATCCCCGAAGAATATATCCAGACGGTCGACCAGGGTGTGCGCATCCTGGAGACCAAGAAGCTGGCGGTCCACGCCCACCGCGACGAACCGCCCTTCCTGCTGGTGGTCAGCCAGGACATCACCGAGCAGAAGCGCGACGCCGAGGAACTGGCGCGCGCCCGCGACGAGGCCGAGGCCGCCAACCTGGCCAAGAGCGAGTTCCTGGCCAACATGAGCCACGAGATCCGCACGCCCCTGAACGGCGTCCTGGGGATCGCCGGCGTCCTGAGCAAGACCAGGCTGGACGAGCAGCAGCGCGAGATGGTGCACATTATCGAGAACTCGGCGGTCGCCCTCAACGCCCTGCTCTCCGACATCCTGGACATCGCCCGGGTCGAGGCCGGCCATCTGACCGTTTCGACCGAGCCCTTCCCCCTTGCCGACACGGTGCGCGAGGTGGTCGACCTGTTCCGCCTGGCCGCCCAGTCCAAGGCGCTGAGCCTGGAAGCCGCGATCGATCCCCGGGCCGAAGGGATGTTCGCGGGCGACTCCGCGCGCATCAAGCAGATCCTGGTCAACCTCGTGGCCAATGCGGTGAAGTTCACGGAGACGGGCTACGTCCGCGTGGCGGTCGGCCCCGACCCGGGCGATCCCTCGCAGTGGCTGTTCGAGGTCCAGGACACCGGGGTCGGCTTTTCGATGGAGCACAAGGCCGCCCTGTTCGGCCGCTTCAACCAGGCCGACGGATCGATCACCCGCCGCTTCGGCGGCTCCGGCCTGGGACTGGCCATCTCCAACAGCCTGGTCGGGTTGATGGGCGGCGCGCTCGACGCGGACTCCACGCCCGGCGTGGGCTCGGTGTTCCGCCTGCGCCTGCCGCTGCAGCCGGTGGGGCCGGTCGAGGCCAAGCCGGTCGCGCACCCCGAACCGACGGCGCAATCCGATACGCCCGAGATCCTGCGGGTCCTGGTCGCCGACGACCACGCCACCAACCGCCGGGTTGTCGAGATGATCATGGCCATCGCCGGCGCCGAGCTGGTGTCGGTCGAGAACGGAGCCCTGGCCGTCGAGGCGTTCCGCAACAACCGCTTCGACGTGGTGCTGATGGACATGCAGATGCCGGTCATGGACGGGCTGACGGCGATCCGCGAGATCCGCAAGTTCGAGGCCGCCCAGCGCCTGCCGCGCACGCCGATCATCGCGCTTACGGCCAACGCCATGGCGGAGCACGTGACCCAGTGCCTGGGGGCCGGCGCCGACCGCCACATCGCCAAGCCGATCCTGCCGGCCGACCTGCTGGACGGCGTGTCGTCGGTGCTGGACGAATACGAAGCCGCCGCCGAAGCCAAGCGGGCGATGCACTAAGACTTCAGCGCAGCCTCGGTTCGGGCACGTCCGACCGCGCCAGCACGTCCAGGGCCTTCTGCCGGCGCCGTCCCAGGGGCATCTCCACGGGGACGGTGAGCATCTCCTGCGCCTGGGGCGCCCGCGGGGCGAAGCGGCTGCCGCGGACCCAGGCCGGATGGGCGTCGTTGTCGGCGACCTGCAGGGCCAGGGCCAGCAGATAGCCCCCGTCGGCGCCGGCGCCGCCGAAGCTCAGCAGCACCGCGGGAATCCCGGCCTCCAGCAGGCGGTAGGGGGCCTGGCCGCCGCCGACAGTCGGAGCCGTGCTGGCGACGCTCAGCCGCGCGCCGGCCGCCAGGTCGCGGGCCGAGGCGCCCAGGCTGGTCTCTTCGCCGCCCTGGATGGCCAGAGTGGCGTCGGCGGCGGCGGACGCCACCGTGGCGCTCAGGCTGGCCACCACGTCCTCGCGGGGGACCGGAGGACGGGCCGCGAAGGCCCGGGCCCCCGGCGCGCCGTGCTGCTCGGGGGCGAAGACGGCGAACACCACCGAGCGCTTGGGGCGCATGGCCGCGTCGTGGAAACGGCGGGCGGCGTCGAGCACCGAGCCTGCCGCAGAAGCGTCGGCGGAGATCACCACATATTCCCGCGCCAGCAGCGGGTCGGTCCCGCGGACCACCCCGACCACATTGGCCGAGGCGGCGCTGCGGGTCTGGATCGTCAGGGACGCCTTCAGGTTCAGGTCGAGGGCGAAGCTGGGGACGGTCCGCCCGGCCCGGACCAGGGCGACGATGTGGGCGTAGTCGCGGCCCGAGCGGGCGAACAGGCGCGCAGCCGCCTCGGCGCCGACGGTCGCGGTCAGCGGAGCGGCCGCCTCGTCGGCGAGGTAGACGGCGTCCTGGGCGGGCGCTTCGGCGGCGGCTGCAGGGGCGGACGGCACGGTGAGGAAGCCGACCGCGCCGCTGCGCTCCAGCGCCATCCGGCTGGCGGGGTCCATGGCGGCGGCGTCGCGGTCGATCATCACCACGACCTTGCCCTGCAACTCGTGCAGCATCGCCGGGCCCGGCTCGCGCGAGCCGAGGAAGAACAGCGGCGCGGCGACGCGGTCGGGCTGGGCGGCGCCGGCGGCCAGGCGCAGGTCGGTTCCCAGGGCCAAGGCTTCGGCGACGACGCCGTCGTCCAGCACAGCGGAGGAGCGGTCGAGCGTCACGCTCTGCTGTTTGAGCCTGAGCGGCTGGAGGTAGCTGCGCCCGGCGCCCGGCGCCAGTCCGGACGCGCGGAACTGCCGGGCCACGCCGTCGGACCAGCCGCGGTCGCCGGCCAGAACGGGTGCGTACGACGCCAGTACCGTGGCCAGGGCCGCGACGAACAGGCAGGTCGCCTTGGAGTTCAGGCTGCGCATGAAGGGAGGCAAGACGCCGGGGCTCGCCGCAGCCAGCGCCGCCGCCCTGGCGAGGGACGATTCGGCCGGATTGAGCAGGTTCGCGGCGCCGCAGCGTCCGCGGCGCCGCCAAAGCAGGCCGATGGGGCCGGCGCCGGTCCCTCCGGCCGGGCTGGGGAGGGGCCTGTCCGCCGCAATTTTTCTCTTGTCGCCGGGACGCGCTCCTCGGCATCCTCCTGCCGCGCCGAGGGGTTCCACGGGCCGGCGCGTATAGGCTGTCGATACAGGCAAGCTGCAGGGGGACGACGCGATGACTTCCACGACAGGCAAATCCGCCCGCGCCGCGCTGGCCGCCTCGGTCGCACTCCTGTCGATCGCAGGCTGCACCAAGAAAGCCGAGCCGGCGCCGGTGGCGGCGGCGCCCGCGCCCCTGGCGCTTTCGGTCCCCCTGGTCGATGTCATGCGCGCCTCGGTGGAGATTCCCGCCGACGGCATCTGGGGCGTGACCACCAACGAAAAGCTGACCGACGAGGAATGGCTGCTGGCCGACCAGGACGCGATCGGCCTGATCGCCGCGTCGACCCTTATGACCACACCGACCACCGGCCCCAAGGATAAGGCCTGGCAGGCCAACGCCGACTACCAGGCCTGGGCCCTGGACATCCAGAAGACGGCCATCGCCCTGCGCGAAGCGGCCAAGGCCAAGGACCTGCCCAAGCTGGCGATGAACGGCGACCACATGCTGGAGACCTGCCAGGCCTGCCACGACAAGTACCGCCCGGCGACCCCCTCCGACGGCAGCCCCTCGCGCTATCCCTTCTATCCGGCCCGCAAGCTGGTGAAGGAGTAGGCCCTAGCCCGGTCGCCGGTCGCGCGCGCCGGGGCGCCCCGTCCACGGTCGCCTACGACGCTGCCGGGCATGGGTTGCGGCCGTCCTAGTGGGCCGCCCGCTTGAGCGCCACCAGGGCGTGGTCCAGGCAGGCCCGGTCGCCGGCGATCACGACTTGGCCGCCCTGACGGCCCACCGGCTCGCCGCGCCAGTCGGTGACCAGGCCGCCGGCGCCTTCGAGCAGCGGGATGGCCGCCTCGATGTCCCAGGCCTTCAGCCCCGCCTCGACCACCAGGTCCATCGTCCCGGCCGCCACCATGGCGAAGCCGTATGCGTCGCAGCCGTAACGGGTGAGACGCCCGGTCGACCTCACCTGGGTCCAGGCTCCGAACTCGGCGCCGGTGAACAGGTGAGGGTCGGTGGTCGTGATCAGGGCCTGGCGCAGGTCGGGGCAGGGGCGCACCTGCAGCCGCCGCGTCAGCCCGCGGTGGATCAGGCGCGAGCCCATGGCCGTGCCGACATAGATTTCGTCGAGGTAGGATTGGCCGATCACGCCGACGACGGGACGGCCCTGGTGGCGCAGGCCGATCAGGGTCGTCCAGAGGGGCAGGCCGGCGATGAAGGCGCGTGTGCCGTCGACAGGGTCGAGGACCCAGACGAACTCGGCGTCCGGTCGGTCCTCGCCATATTCCTCGCCGATCACGCCGTGGCCGGGGTAGCGCGCGGCGATCGCCGTGCGGATGGCGGCTTCGGCCCCCTTGTCGGCGGCGGTCACGGGATCGAAAACGTCCGGGCCGCCCTTGTCCTCCAGCCCGTGCTCGGCGCGGAACAGGGGCAGGATCACCTCGCCTGCGGCCCGCGCCAGGTCGATGGCGAAGGCTTCCAGGCTCGAAAGCTCGGTCTCGGGCAGCGGCGCGCTCATGCGCCCAGGCTTAGCGGGCCGGGGGCGGAAGGAAAACCCCGCCCCCCGACCATACTTGCATCGTCGCGCGCCGCGCCCGGCTAGGCGGGCACGTCGTTGTTGAGCGACTTGGCCAGGTCCAGCAGCCGGCGACGGGGCCGCTCCTCGAGCTGATAGTAGGCGCGGATCAGGTCCATGGTCTCCTTGCGGGCCATCATCCCTTCGCCGCTGCGCTGTTCGGGCGACGTGTCTGCAGCGCGGGCCTGGGCTTCGGCCAGGCCGTCGTAGAAATAGGACACGGGCACTTCGAGGGCTTCGGAAAGCTCCCACAGCCGCGCCGCGGAAATGCGGTTGCCGCCGCATTCGTACTTCTGGATCTGCTGGAAGCGGATGCCGACGGCGTTGGCCACCTGTTGCTGGGTGAGGCCGAGAAGCCGACGGCGGCGGCGCAAGCGCTTGCCGAGATGAAGGTCGATGTCGTTCGCCATGTTCAGGGCGTCCTTCCGGTCTGCTCGCGTCCCGATGCGGGACAGCTGCGCCTGACAAGCGCAAGGGCCGTGCCCAATTCGTCGGTGGGGCGAACGCCACGCCCAAGGGGGGATAATGACGCCCAAAAAGGAACAGCGGCGCCCGCGAGGACGCCGCTGCTGTGGAAGGATGGAAGGAAGCGGTGGAGGGGTTAGGCCCCCCCGTTCGGCTTTCGCCGCCTACGGGATCGCCGCGCCCGCGCCAGCCGTGCCGCCGATCGCACCCCCGGTCGAGGTCGACGGTCCGCTGGACGAGGCGCCGGCGCCGGCCCGCACACCGGTGTCGGCGCCCACCGAACCCGTGGCGCTGGGCGGGCTCACTTGCGTCGAAGCGCGGGGGGGCGAGGCGCCGGCGTCGGTCCCGACTGAACCGGAAGCCGCCGCGCGGTCGCGTTCACGTTCGGCCGCCGTGCGGGTGTCGACCCGGCCCGAGGCGCCGACGCCGGCGCCCACCGCCGGGCGCGGCGTGGCCAGGGCGCTCGCGGCGGCGTCGTTGACCGAACCGTTGAGAACGCCGTTGGGGTTGGGCCGCACCGCAGGGGTGGCGGCATGGGCCGCGCCTGTGGCGCCGGCCTCGGCGCCCAGCGAACCGCCGAGGCTGCCCGCGCCGGTGGCCAGCCCGCCGGCCGCGCCGCCGGCGGCCCCGAGGCCAGCGCCGATCTGGGCGAAGGCGGGGGCGCCGGTGGAAAGGGCGAGGACGGCGGCGGCGGTGACAAGTCTGGATTTCATGGCGTACTCCTGCTCGAAGCGCCCCCGCCCAAGTCCGCATCAACTCGCGGGAGGCCGGTTTGGTTTCGAGCAGGACCGATGCGGCCTCAGTCCTCGCGGACGCGCTTCTTGCGGAACGAGGGGTTCAGGATCTGCTTGCGCAGGCGGATGGACTTGGGCGTGACCTCGACCAGCTCGTCCTCCTCGATGTAGGCGATGGCCTGTTCCAGAGTGGGACGGCGCGGCGGGGTCAGGCGGATCGCCTCGTCCTTGCCCGAGGCGCGGACGTTGGTCAGCTGCTTGGCCTTCATCGGGTTGACGTCGAGGTCGTCGCTCTTGGCGTTCTCGCCGATGATCATGCCCTGGTAGGTCTTCTCGCCGCCGGACACGAACATCACGCCCCGGTCTTCGAGGTTCCACAGGGCGAAGGAGGCGGTCTCGCCGTCGGAATTGGAGACCAGCACGCCGTTGCGGCGGCCCTGGATCGCCCCCTTGTAGGGTTCGTAGTGGGAGTAGACCCGGTTCATGACGCCCGAACCGCGGGTGTCGGTGAGGAATTCGCCCTGGTAGCCGATCAGGGACCGCGACGGGGCTTCCAGCGTGATGCGGGTCTTGCCGGCGCCGGAGGGACGCATGTCCTTCATCTCGGCCTTACGGGCCGACAGCTTCTCGATCACTACGCCAGAATATTCGTCGTCGACGTCGATCACGACCTCTTCGATCGGCTCCAGCCGCTTTCCGGTCTCCTCGTCGGTCCGGTACAGCACGCGGGGGCGGGAGATCGAGACCTCGAAGCCTTCGCGGCGCATGTTCTCGATCAGCACGCCGAGCTGCAGTTCGCCGCGGCCGGCGACTTCGAAGGCGTCCTTCTCGCCGCTCTCGGTGACGCGGATGGCGACGTTGGATTCGGCCTCGCGCAGCAGGCGCTCGCGGATGACCCGGCTCTGGACCTTGTCGCCTTCGCGGCCCGCGAGCGGGCTGTCGTTGACCGAGACCAGCATCGACAGGGTCGGCGGGTCGATCGGCTGGGCGGGCAGGGGGGCGGTCACCTCCATGGCGCACAGGGTGTCGGCCACGGTGGCCTTGGACAGGCCGGCGATGGCGACGATGTCGCCGGCTTCGGCCATGTCGATCGGCTGGCGCTTGAGGCCGCGGAAGGCGAGGATCTTCGTCACCCGGCCGCGCTCGATCTCGGCCCCGTCGCGCGACAGGGCGTGGATGGCCTGGCCGGGGGTGAAGCGGCCAGCCTCGACGCGGCCGGTGAGCAGGCGGCCCAGGAACGGGTCGCTCTCGATCAGCACCGCCAGGATCTTGGCTGGTTCATCGGCGCGCTTGACCGAGGCGGGCTCGGGCACGTGGCGGACGATCAGCTCATAGAGCGGGTTGAGGTTCTCGCGGGGGCCGTCCAGCGTCATCGACGCCCAGCCGTTCTTGCCGCTGGCGTAGATGTGCGGGAAGTCGAGCTGTTCGTCGGTGGCGCCGATAGCGGCGAACAGGTCGAACGCGTCGTTCAGCACCCGGTCGGGGTCGGCGTGGGTCCGGTCGACCTTGTTCAGCACCAGGATCGGCTTGAGACCGAGCTTCAGGGCCTTGCCGAGCACGAACTTGGTCTGGGGCATCACCCCTTCCTCGGCGTCGACCAGCAGCAGGCAGCCATCGACCATGCCGAGGATGCGCTCCACCTCGCCGCCGAAGTCGGCGTGGCCGGGGGTGTCGATGATGTTGATTCGCGTGTCGCCGGTCTCGCCGTGCCACAGCACCGAGGTGCACTTGGCCAGGATGGTGATCCCGCGCTCGCGCTCCTGGTCGTTGGAGTCCATGGCGCGCTCGGCGTGCGCCTCGTTGGTGCGGAACGAGCCTGACTGGGACAGCAGCTGATCCACCAGGGTGGTCTTGCCGTGGTCGACGTGGGCGATGATGGCGATGTTGCGGAGGGACAGCGACATAGGGGCAGGTCTCGGGCGAGGGCGTCCGAAGAAGACGGCGTCGGCAAACGGGAAGGACGGCGGCTTGTACGCGAGCAATCGCCCGCGCGCCAGCCATTCGCAGATGCGAGATGGGGAAGGAGGGGCAAATAGGGAAGTGCGGCGTCTTCGCCCAGTCCCAGCAGGGAGCGTTGCGTTAGGCGCGGAGGGCCCGAAAGCCGTACGCCGCCCCTCCCTACGACGCCCCCGCGACCCCCGCCCGGGCCAGGATGCGTTCGGCCCGCCGCGCATTGGCGTAGTCGACCATGGCGCCGTCCACCTGGATCGCCGCCAGGCCCTTGGCCTCCGCTTCGCGGAAGGCTTCCAGCAGGCGTCGGGCGCGGGCGATCTCCTCCGCCGAGACCTGGAACGCCTCGTTGATCGTCGCCACCTGCCGGGGATGGATGGCGACCTTGCCGTCGAAACCGAGCCGGCGCGCCAGCCGGGCTTCCCGCTCCAGGCCGCCGGTGTCCTGGATGTCGATCACGGGCCCGTCGAACAGGGTGATCCCCTTGGCCGCCCGGCCGTCGACGACGAACTTGCCGCGGGCGTAGGCCATGGCCTCACCCTCCGGCGTCCACTGGGCGCCCAGGTCGGCGAACAGGTCGCCTTCGTTGGCGGTGGCCAGGCCCGCGCCGCGGACGCGGGGGGTGCTGCACAGGGTGTCGTACAGGTTGCGCAGGCCGAGCGCGGTCTCGACGACGACCATCAGGCTGATCGCATAGGGCTCCAGTCCCGCGCCGCGCTCGAAGGCGCCCAGCCGGCGGTCGATCTCGGCGATGTCCCCGGGGCCGTCCACCTTGGGAGCCATCAGCGCCTGCATCGGGTGTGGCGCCAGGACCCCGAGGTCCTTCTCCAACTCGCCCTCGCTCGGGTGGTTGATGCGTACGAAGGTCAGGCGCTCGGGCGAGCGGGCCAGCTCGGCGGCCACATTGGCGCGCGCCTCTTCCCGCCGGGCGGGGGCGACGGAGTCCTCCAGGTCCAGCACCAGGGCGTCGGCCCCGGTCGCCAGGGCCTTGGGCACGACCTCCGTCCGCACCCCGGGCACGAACAGCACGCTGCGCAGGGGAGCGACGGGCAGCGGCGTCCGGGTGAAGGTCACGCCCACGCCGCTATCTCCATTCCACGGCGTAGGCGAAGGGATAGTGTTCCATCACCGCCTCGATGCGACCCGCCAGCGCGGCCCTGGCCTCCGCGGCGACTCCGGCCAGGGCGACGCCGATCTCGGTGCCCTTGGTCGAGTGGGCGCGCACCTCGATCTCCACCGGCAGCCCTGTCGCCTCCGACAGCACCGTGCGGAACGTCCGTTCGGTCGCGTCCTTGCGCAGGTCGACCTTGGACGGCTTGCCGACGTCGGTGAGGGGCACCTTCTCGACGATGAGCACTTCCTTGGGCATCGCGGCGCGCTCGAGGATGCAGCCGCCCAGGTAGGCGAGCAGTTCGGCCTCGGTCCGCGTCGAGCCCGGCTGCAGCTGGACATAGACGATGGGGAGCTCGCCGGCGTAGCTGTCGGGCTTGCCCACCGCCGCGGCGTGCAGCACGTCGGGCAGTTGCAGCAGCGGGTCCTCGATCAGCGCCGGGTCGATGTTGTGGCCGCCGCGGATGATCACGTCCTTGGGCCGCCCGGTGATGAACACCCGGCCGTCGGCGTCGACCCGCCCGAGGTCTCCGGTGATCAGCCAGCCGTCCTCGCTGCGGGCGCCCTTTTCGTGCGCCGGGTTCATGTAGCCCGAGGTCAGGCCCGGCCCGGTGATCTGCAGCATACCGATCTCGTCGGGCCCGCAGATCCGGGTCCCGATGTCCGGCGCGTTGACCGCCACGGCGCGGATGAAGGTGTAGGGCAGCCGCATCCCCGAGCTGCCCTCCTTGCGCTCCCCGTCGCGGGGGTCGATGGCGATGCTCGCGGTGTTCTCGGTCATGCCGTAGGAATTCAGGATGCGCACGCCGGAGACCCGCTCGAACTCGCGGCGCACCGAGGCCGGCAGCGGGCTCGACCCGGTGATGAAATAGGGCTTGAGCGAGGAGAGGTCCGCGCCCTGGGTGTCGGACTTGGCCAGGACCGCCAGGGTCGTGGGCACCCCCGCCGGCCGGGTCACGCCGTAGCGCTCGATGAACTTCCAATAGTTGGCGATGTAGCGCTTCTCGCGGGCGCCGATGATGCTGGGGATGACGACGCTGGCGCCGCTGGCCATCGGCGGCATCAGCCGGCCGATGAAGCCGCCGGTGTGGAACATCGGCGAGTCGTGCAGATTGACCTCGCCGAAGACGTACTGGGACGCCACCTGCACGGACCAGTGGCGGTAGGACAGGGCCCGGTGCGACAGCTTGACGATCTTGGGCAGGCCGGTGGTGCCGCCGGAATGGACCAGGGCGGCGATGTCCTCGGCCTCCGCCGGCACGATGGCGCCGGCGGCCTCGTCCTGGGAGGCGATGGCGAGGTCGAGGTCGCTGTCCTGCAGGACGGTCCCGTCCGGGCCGCCGACCGACCAGATCTTCACCCCCGGCAGCTCGCCGGCGATGGAGGCCAGGGATTCCCAGATCTTGAAGCCGGGCGTGGGGCCCAGCGCGACCACCGCCTTGACCCCGGCCTCCTTCAGGAGGTGGAGCATATAGGCCGGCTCCAGCATCCAGTTCAGCGGGAAGACCACGCCCGCGCGCAGGGCGCCCAGCACCGACCAGTAGATCGCCGGCGTGGCGGGATGCAGGATGGCGACCACGTCGGTGCGGCCGATGCCGTTGGCCCGGAACAGGGCCGCGGTGCGCGCGATGTTGCTGCGCAGGGCCCCGAACGACACCGTTTCGGGGTCGCGCTCCACGTCGCCGTCGGGGATGTAGGAGATCGCCGTCTCGGCCGGGTCGTGCGCCGCCAGCGCCAGGTCCATGCGCTGCGAGAAGTCGAAGATCTTCACGCGCTCGGCGAGGGGCACGCTCTCGATCGCCTTGACGTCCTCCAGGGACCGCAGCGGACGTTCCAGGAGCGCGAGGTCCGCGGTCTCAGGAATCACCCGCAGCCGATCCTTCAGTCCCGTGGTCATCACAATCGGTCCCATGTTGAACTCAGTAGCCCAGATCGAGGCGGACGACGCCCTGCAAGGGCTCGCCCGCGAGGAAGCGGCGCAGGTTGTCGCTCAGCCGGGCGGCCGCCTTGGCGCGCGATCCGCCCGAGACGCCCGACAGGTGCGGCGACAGGTGGACCCGCGGGTGCGTATACAGCCGATGGCCCGCGGGCAAGGGTTCAGGGTCGGTGACGTCGAGGGTGGCGAAGGCCAGCTCCCTTGGTCGAGGGCCGCGACCAGGGGGTCCTGGGCGAGAATCTGCCCGCGCGAGGCGTTCATCGGGTAGGCGCCGGTCTTGAGGCGAATCTGGTCAACGGCCGCTAGGCCCTGCCGCCCCATGGCCGTCTAACCCACGATAAAATTTGAATTAAGCGGCCGGTTCCCGTGCCCCGGCACGGCCATTTTCGGCCCCCTCAGGGCCTTTTGCCGACTTTTGGCCATACGGCGTCTCCACGGGACCGGATTCAGTTCGGTTTGGGCCGTTTTTTGGAACTCGAGTCCTCCAGGAAGGCCCTTTCGGACCGGTGTCAATCCGAATGTCCCCATTAAAACCCAGTGGCTTAGGCGATAATTGTAGGCCAACTTCAGACAGTGCGCGGTGGGGATGGCTTGAGTCGGTACGAGGCGGGCGCTTGCGGCGATAATCAGGGTCGGGCTGGTAGAGGCATTTCCCAAGCTCAGAATGACCTCCTTGGTGTGGATCGGAGCCATAAATGGAAATAGCGACAGTGGGTCTTCGGGCTTTGCAATCGACCGGGAATTCCTAATGAGCTCAGACACCACCGTCTCCGCCGCCATCGCCGAAATCCTGAAACGCGAAGGCGTGGACGTGATGTTCGGCTATCCCAGCAACCGGGTGCTGGAGACCGCCGCCCAGGCCGATATCCGCACCGTGATCGTGCGCCAGGAGCGCACGGGCGTGCACATGGCCGACGCCCTGTCGCGGATGACCCGCGGCAAGCGCATGGGGGTCTTCGCCATGCAGCACGGCCCGGGGGCGGAGAACGCCTATGGGGGCGTGGCCCAGGCCTACGGTGAATCGATTCCGGTGCTGATCATCCCGCAGGGCTATTCCCGGCGCCTCGCCCATGTGCCCGACAATTTCAACTCGACCATCTCCATGGCCGGGATTTCCAAGCACGCCGAACCGGTGACCTCGGGCGCCGAGGTCGAGAACATCATGCGCCGGGCCTTCACCCAGCTGCGCAACGGCCGCGGGCGCCCGGTGATCGTCGAGCTGCCCTTAGACGCCGTGAACGATCCGGTCCCCGGGCCCCTGACCTATGAGGCGGTGGTCTCCACCCGCTATGGGCCCGACCCGGCGGCGGTCGAGGCGGCGGCCGAGACCCTGGTGAACGCCAAGAACCTGGTGATCTACGCCGGCCAGGGCGTGCATTGGGCCGAAGCCTACGCCGAACTGAAGCGGTTGGCCGAGCTTCTGGCCGCGCCGGTCTGCACCAGCCTGCCGGGCAAGAGCACCTTCGACGAGACCCACCCCCTGGCGCTCGGCTCCGGCGGGGGGGCGATGCCGATGCAGGTGCGTCACTTCCTCAACAAGTCGGACGTCATCTTCGGGATCGGCTGCAGCTTCTCGGAGACGGTCTTCGGAGTGAAGATGCCGACGGGCAAGACCATCGTCCACGCCACCCTGTCCGAGGTGGACATCAACAAGGCCCTGCCGACCAGGCACGCCCTGCTGGGCGACGCCAAGCTGTCGCTCACGGCCCTGATCGAGGCCTGCGCCAAGCGCATCGCGAGCCCCCGCGACCCCTCTGCCGTCATCGCGGAGATCAAGTCGGTGGAGGCCGAATGGATGAAGCAGTGGCTGCCGGTGCTGACCTCGGACGAAACCCCAATGACGCCCTACCGGGTGCTGTGGGACCTGCAGCACACGGTGGATTTGGCCAACACCATCATCACCCACGACGCGGGCCCTCCCCGCGACCAGCTCACCCCCTTCTGGAAGAGCACCCAGCCCCTCAGCTTCATCGGCTGGGGCAAGACCACCCAGCTGGGCTACGGCCTGGGCCTGGCCATGGGCGCGAAACTGGCCTGCCCGGACAAGCTGTGCATCAATGTCTGGGGGGACGCGGCGATCGGCTTCACGGGCATGGACTTCGAAACCGCCGTGCGCGAGCGTCTGCCGATCCTGTCGATCCTGCTCAACAACCACTCCATGTCCCTCGAACGGAAAAACATGCCGGTCGCCACCGAGAAGTACCGGGCGACGGACATTTCGGGCAACTACGCGAAGTTCGCCGAAGCCTTGGGCGGCTACGGCGAGCGGGTGTCCAAGCCCGAGGATATTGTGCCGGCGATCAAGCGGGGGATCGCCCAGACCGAGGCTGGCCGGCCGGCCTTGCTCGAGTTCATGACCAGCCAGGAGACGCGCTTCTCCAGATGAGAAACGCATCTCCAGGTGAGAAACTTAGGGGCGCCATGGGCGCGAAGTCGTTGCTAGCCGCAGTCGCGGGCGTTTTTGGCCTTGGGCTTGGCGCCGGCGGCCAATGAGGCGGATATCTCACGGGCTGGCGAGCGTGAACCGGTGTCCTCGACCCGAACGGCTCGGCCAAGAGACGCCTTTGGGGTCAGGTCCCCGCTCTTAGCCGTCGATGACGAACTCGGAGACCGAGACGGCGTTGGCGTCCTCGGGCGGTCATGCCTCCATCATACCGGCACGGCCGCGCCGTCGTCCCCGGCCGCCTTGGCCGTCCCCGGCTTGTCCGCTGTGGCGCGCCACAGCAGGATCAGGCACAGCGCCGCGGCCAAGGCCGGGATCGGGCAGAACAGGAACAGCTGCGTGGGCTGGGCCGCATTGGCCAGCACCGCCGCCCCGACCAGCGGGCCCGTCAGGGCTCCGATGCGCGAGAAGCCCTGGCAGAAGCCGACGCCGGTGCCGCGGATCGCCGTGGGATAGTAGCTGGCGATGAAGGCCCCCACCGAAATCTGCGCGCCGATGACGAAGAAGCCGGTGAAGAAGACCGCCGCCAGGGCCAGGGTCGCGTTCGACCCGGCCGCCCAAATCATGGTCGCGCCGAGGCCGCCCACGACGTAGGAGGCCGCCAGCAGGGCGAAGGGGCGCCGGCGCACGAACCGCGACACCAGAAGCGAGACGAGGAAGCTGCCCAGCAGGCCCGAGAGGTTGAACACCACGCCCCCCATCACCGCCGTGCCCAGCGGCACGCCCGCGGTCTTCAGCAGCAGCGGCAGGTAGTTCACCACGCAGAACACCAGCAGCAGGCTGAGCGCCATGGTGAGGGACAGGAAGATGGTGCCCGGCGCCAGCCCGTCCCTGAACAGGGCCGCGATGCCGCGCTTGCCGGGCTGCTCGGCGACGTGGAAGTCGTCGGAGGGGCTGAAGGCCTGGCCGGGCTCGATGCGCGACAGGATCCTGGCGATTTTCGGCTTCTTGGACGGGTCGAGGGTCAGGAACCGCACGGATTCGGGCAGGAAGGCGATCAGCACCGGCACGAACAGCAGCGGCAGGACACCGCCGAGGTAGAAGACCGACTGCCAGCCCCAGGTCTCGATCATCTTGCCGGCGACCGAGCCGCCCACGACCGCGCCGATCGGCGTGCCCCAGTTGGTCACGGCGACGATGGTGAGCACCGACCGGATGGGGGAGTATTCCGCGATCAGGGTGAAGAAGTTGGCGACCGCGCCGCCGAGGCCGATCCCGGCCACGAACCGCAGGATCAGCAGCTCGGTGTAGGAGGTGGCGTAGGCGCAGGCCAGGGTCATGATCCCGAACCAGGTCACCGAGGCGATCACCATCCAGCGCCGGCCGATCCGGTCCGCCAGCCGCCCGCCGAACAGGGCGCCTACCGCCAGCCCCGACAGGCCGGACGAGAAGATCAGCCCAAAGGAGGCCGGGCTGACGCCCCACGCCTTGGAGATCGACGGCGCCGCGAAGGAGATCGACTGCGTGTCGTAGCTGTCCAGAGCTATCACCAGGAACAGCAGGACGTAGACGCCGAACTGGAACGCACTGATCTTCGCCTGGTTGATCACGTCGGTGACGTTGACGCTCCGGCCACTCTGCATGTTCGTTTCCCCAGGCTTTTTGACTTGTTCTTATTCGAAGTTTGTCGGGCCGCAGCGGCTTCGCCGGACGGCCTTCGTCGCAATCCGAAAATGGCCGCCGCGCGCCGGCCCAGCCCCTGGGGTCAACAGATGACAGCTCACCTAGCGCGTCAAGCCGGCTTGTCGGTTCAGGGCCGACTCGCGGACGGAGGGGGCGGGCAGCGCCCTCCGGTGTTATGAAGGGACGATGCCGACCCCCCTTGCCCAAGGTGCGCCTGCCGACCGCAGCTGCGGCGACTGCAACCTGTGTTGCAAGGTCATGGTCATCAAATCGCTGGCCAAGCCGGCGGGCAGCTGGTGCCCGCACGCGGTCAAGGGCGGCTGCGGCGTTCACGGCTCCCATCCGGACGACTGCCGCAGCTTCCGGTGCCGCTGGCTCTACGACCGCGCCCTGGACGAGGCCTGGCGGCCGAACCGGGCCAAGTTCGTGGTCAGCATCTCGACCAGCGGGCGGCGCACCAGCATCAACCTCGACGCCTCGCAGCCGTTGGCCTGGCGCCGCGGCCCTTACTACGAGCAGATCAAGCTGTGGTCCCGGGCCGCCTGGACCGGCCAGGGCCAGGTGCTGCTCTATCTCGGCGACAGCGTCACCGCCGTCTTCCCCGAGGAGGAGCTGCAGATCGGCGTGGTCG
This sequence comes from Caulobacteraceae bacterium, assembly GCA_035493215.1. GTDB lineage: Bacteria > Pseudomonadota > Alphaproteobacteria > Caulobacterales > Caulobacteraceae > NCED01. The sequence goes on along the minus strand of DATJIO010000039.1, from coordinate 64,241 downwards.
GGCCGGACGAACAGGCGGGCTTCGCCTACCGCTTCACCGAGACCACCCGCCAGCCCTGCGCCAGCATCCTGGCCCCCGACGGGTCGGAGCGGGAGTTCCTCGGCCGCCAGTGGCCGCGGGGCAAGGACGGGGGCCCTTAGACCCCGCCGCCTTCGGTGAACTCGTCCGGCGTCAGCAGACCGCGGGCCTGCAGCTCGGCGACGATGCGCTCGGCCGCCCGGTCCGGGGTCATCTGGGTGGTGTCGATCCGCAGCTCCGCGTGCTCGGGGGGCTCGTAGGGGCTGTCGATGCCGGTGAAGTTCTTCAGTTCCCCGGCCCGGGCCTTCTTGTAGAGGCCCTTCACGTCCCGGCGTTCGGCTTCGGCCAGGGGCGTGTCGACGAAGACCTCGAGGAACTCGCCTTCCGGCATCAGGTCGCGGGCCATCCGCCGTTCGGCCCGGAACGGCGAGATGAAGGAGACCAGCACGATCAGGCCGGCGTCGGCCATCAGCCGGGCGACCTCGCCCACCCGGCGGATGTTCTCCACCCGGTCGGCGTCGGTGAAGCCCAGGTCGCGGTTCAGCCCGTGGCGGACGTTGTCGCCGTCGAGCAGGTAGGTGTGGCGGCCTTCCACGTGCAGCCGCTTTTCCACCAGGTTGGCGATGGTCGACTTGCCGGAGCCGGAAAGGCCGGTCAGCCAGACCACACGCGCCTTCTGGCCCTTGGCCGAGGCGCGGCTGGACTTGGTGATATCGAGCGCCTGCCAGTGGATGTTGTTGGCCCGGCGCAGGGCGAAGTTGATCAGGCCCGCCCCGACGGTGGCGTTCGACAGCTTGTCGATCAGGATGAAGCCGCCGGTGTCGCGGTTGAGCTTGTAGGGGTCGAAGGCGATCTGGCGGTCGAGGACGAGGTTGACCACCCCGATCTCGTTCAGCTCCAGCTGTTTGGCGGCCAGATGCTCCATGGTGTTGACGTTGACCTTGTAGTCCGGCTGGGCGAGCTGGGCCGAGACCAGCTTGGTTCCGATCTTCAGCCAGTACTGGCGTCCGGGCAGCATGGGCTCCTCGGCCATCCAGATCACGGTGGTTTCGAACTGGTCGGCCACCTCCGGCGGGCTGTCGGCGCCGGCCAGGACGTCGCCGCGCGAGCAGTCGATCTCGTCGGCCAGGGTCAGGGTCACCGACTGGCCGGCCACGGCCTCTTCAAGGTCGCCGTCCTTGGTGACGATCCGCGCCACCGTGCTGACCTGCCCGCTGGGCAGGACGCGAAGGGCGGCGCCGGGACGGACCCGGCCCGAGGCGATCAGGCCGGAGAAGCCGCGGAAGTCGAGGTTGGGCCGGTTGACCCATTGCACCGGTAGGCGGAAGGGCGCGTCCACCAGCCGATCCTCGACCTGGACGGTCTCCAGGTGCTCCATCAGCGAGGGGCCGGCGTACCAGGGGGTGGCGGCGCTCCTGGAGGCGATGTTGTCGCCCTTCAGGCCGGAGATCGGGACGGCCAGGAAGTCGGTGATCCCGATCTGGACGGCGAAGGCGCGGTAGTCGGCGACGATCTCGTCGAAACGGGCCTGGTCGAAGCCCACCAAGTCCATCTTGTTGACCGCCAGCACCACCTGCTTGATGCCCAGCAGCGAGACCAGGTAGCTGTGGCGCCGGGTCTGGGTCAGCACCCCCTTGCGGGCGTCGATCAGGATCACCGCCAGGTCGGCGGTCGAGGCGCCGGTGACCATGTTGCGGGTGTATTGCTCGTGGCCGGGGGTGTCGGCGACGATGAACTTGCGCCGGTCGGTCGAGAAGAAGCGGTAGGCCACGTCGATGGTGATGCCCTGCTCGCGCTCGGCCGCCAGCCCGTCGACGAGGAGGGCGAAGTCGATCTCGCCGCCCTGGGTGCCCACCTTCCTGGAGTCGCTTTCCAGCGCCGCCAGCTGGTCCTCGAAGATCATCTTGGAATCGTAGAGCAGCCGTCCGATCAGGGTCGACTTGCCGTCGTCCACCGAGCCGCAGGTGATGAACCGCAGCAGCGACTTGTGCTGGTGCTGCTCCAGATAGGCGTCGATGTCCTGGCCGATGAGGTCGGAGACGTGGGCCATTACACTTCCTCATCCTGAGGTGCTCGCCGCAGTCGAGCCTCGAAGGACCTTTTCAGAGCGTGCGGCTGGATGTCCTTCGAGGCCTGCTTCGCGGGCGCCTCAGGATGAGGAGGGGTGAGGGAGGGGTGCATCAGAAATACCCCTCCTGCTTTTTCTTCTCCATCGAGGCGGCCTGGTCGTGGTCGATCATGCGGCCCTGGCGCTCCGACGAGGTGGTCAGCAGCATCTCCTGGATGATCTGGGGCAGGGTGTCGGCGTCGCTCTCCACCGCCCCGGTCAGGGGGTAGCAGCCCAGGGTGCGGAAGCGGACCTTGCGCATCTGCGGCGTCTCGCCGGGGCGCAGCGGCATACGGTCGTCGTCGACCATGATCAGGGCCCCGTCGCGCTCCACCACCGGCCGCGGAGCGGCGAAATAGAGCGGCACGATCGGGATGTTCTCCAGGTGGATGTATTGCCAGATGTCCAGCTCCGTCCAGTTGGAGATCGGGAACACCCGGATCGATTCCCCAGGCCGCTTCTTGGTGTTGTAGAGCCGCCAGAGCTCCGGCCGCTGGTTCTTGGGGTCCCACCGATGGGCCGTGGAGCGGAACGAGAAGATCCGTTCCTTGGCCCGCGACTTCTCCTCGTCGCGCCGCGCGCCGCCGAAGGCCGCGTCGAAGCCGTACTTGTCCAGGGCCTGCTTGAGGCCTTCGGTCTTCCACAGGTCGGTGTGCAGGGCGGAGCCGTGCTCGAACGGGTTGATGTTCCGCGCCACGGCGTCGGGGTTCTTGTGGACGAGCAGCTCGAAGCCCAACTCGCGGGCCATCCGCTCGCGCATCTCGTACATGGCCCGGAACTTCCAGGTCGTATCGACGTGCAGCAGGGGGAAGGGCGGCTTGGACGGATAGAAGGCCTTGGCGGCCAGGTGCAGCATCACCGCCGAGTCCTTGCCGACGGAATAGAGCATCACCGGCTTTTCGCACTCGGCCGCGACCTCGCGCATGATGTGGATGCTTTCGGCCTCGAGCCGCTGCAGATGGGTGAGCACGCTTGCCGTCACCTCAGACTCCTGGCCGTCCCACATGACGCCTCATCCCGTCGCCAAAACACGGACACGCCCGCCGCGTCGGGCGCGGGGGCGGCACAGGTTCCGGCGTCATCTATGGCCGATACGACCGGCCTTGGCGCGCCAGTTCGCCTGAAAGCGCCCGCAGGAAATCTGTCGCCTTCTCCCAAGCCGCGCCCCATTCACAGCGCCCCGTCCGGCATGAACCCCGCCAGTACCGGCGGGTCGAATGGCCCGACGGCCACGAACCCCGGGTTGAAGAACCGCGGCTTGCCGTAGGCCAGGGGCGCGCCGTGGAGGTCGAACACCCGGCCGCCGGCGGCCAGCAGCACCGCATGGCCCGCCGCGGTGTCCCACTCGCTGGTGGGAGCGGGGCGGGGATAGAGGTCGGCCTCGCCGCCGGCCAGGAGGCAGAACTTCAACGACGAGCCGATCGAGACCCGCTCGGCCACGCCGCAGGCGCGCAGGTAGGCTTCGGTCGCCGGCGTGTCGTGGGACTTCGAGGCCACGGCGGTCAGGCGCTCGCCCACCGCCCGCACCTTAAGGGGCCGGCGCTCGCCCGCGTGCGCGCCTTCGGGTGAGATTTCCGCGGTCCAGGCCACCCGCCCCGCCACGTCGGCGGCGAACAGGCGCGAGCGGGCCGGGGCGTAGACCACCCCCATGGTGGGGACCCCGTGCTCAATCAGGCCGATGTTGACGGTGAAGTCGGTCCCCCGCCGCACGAACTCTTTGGTGCCGTCCAGGGGGTCGACCAGGAAGAACCGCTCGGCCACGTCGGGAATGCGCCCGGCGGCGGCCTCCTCCTCGGCCACCACCGGCGTGGCCGGCGCCAGGCGGGACAGGGCTGCGAGGATGACGGCCTCGGCCGCGTGGTCGGCCGCGGTGACCGGCGAGGCGTCCGCCTTGACCAACACGTCGAACTCTTCCTGGAACACCGTCCAGATCGCCGCGCCCGCCTCCAGCGAGGCGGCGACCAGGCCCTCCAGCAGGCGGTCGCGATAGGCGGGGTCGGCGAAGGCGGTCATTCGGTATCCTCACGGGCGCGCGGGTTGGCCGGTCGCGTCCGGCGAGCAGGCTTAAGCCCGACTTTCCGGCGCGCGGCAATCTACCCGCCGAGCCGGCTTGCCGCAGCGCCGCATCCCGCCTAATTTCCGCCGCCTCCGCCAAAGGCGCGCGAGGAGTCGTACCCGAATGGCCGCTCAGCCGCGCCACTATCTCGATTTTGAAAAGCCAATCGCCGAGCTCGAAGCCAAGCTCGAGGAACTGTTCAAGGTGTCGGAGACCGCCGGACCGGGCGCCCTCGACGCCGAGACCGCGGCCCTGCGCGCCCGGGTCGAGACCCTCAAGCGCGAATCCTACTCCCGCCTCGACCCGTGGCAGAAGACCCAGGTCGCCCGTCACCCCGCGCGGCCGCACTTCGGCGACTACGTCGCCGGGCTGATCGACGAATTCCAGGAGCTGCGCGGCGACCGGGTGTTCGGCGACGACCAAGCCATCGTCGGCGGCCTGGGCCGGTTCCGCGGGACCGCGGTGGTGGCGATGGGCCACGAGAAGGGCAAGGACACCACTTCGCGGCTGAGGCACAACTTCGGCATGGCCCGGCCCGAGGGCTACCGCAAGGCGGTGAGGCTGATGGACATGGCCGAGCGGTTCGGCCTGCCGGTCCTGACCTTCGTCGACACCCCGGGCGCCTATCCCGGCGTCGGCGCCGAGGAGCGCGGCCAGGCCGAGGCCATCGCGCGGTCCACCGAGCGCGGCCTGACCCTGGGCACGCCGATGATCGCCACGGTGACGGGAGAGGGCGGCTCGGGCGGCGCCATCGCCCTGGCCGCCGCCAGCAAGGTGCTGATCCTGGAGCACTCGATCTATTCGGTGATTTCGCCCGAGGGCGCGGCTTCGATCCTGTGGCGCGACGGCGCCCGCGCCCGCGACGCCGCCGCGGCGATGAAGATCACCGCCCAGGACCTTATCAAGCTGAAGATCGTCGACCGCATCGTCCAGGAACCGGCAGGTGGCGCCCACTCCGAGCCCGCCGCGGCGATCCAGGCCGTCGGCGACGCGATAGAGGAGGAGCTGAAGGGGCTGGCCGGCCTGTCCCCCGACCAGCTGCGCCGCCAGCGCGAGGACCGCTTCCTGGCGATCGGGCGGGCCTGAAATAGGATCAACTGGGGCGCGACGGCCCGCGGCGCCCGTGCCATGCTCGCGCCGTGGACAGCGCACCGATCATCCAGCTCGACCGCGTCAGCAAGCGCTATGGCGACGGGCTGGGGGTGAACGACGTCAGCCTGTCGGTCCCCGAGCGCGCCTTCGTCGCCGTGGTCGGGGCCTCTGGGTCGGGCAAGACCACCACCCTGAAGTTCGTCAACCGCCTGGTCGAGCCCGACGCCGGCGAGGTGCGGGTGGAAGGCGCGCTTGTCGGTGACGCCGACCCCTCTGAGTTACGTCGCAGGATCGGCTATGTTTTCCAGGGCATAGGCCTGTTTCCTCACATGACGGTGGCCGAGAACATCGCCATCACCCCGCGCCTGCTGGGCTGGCCCGCCGCCGAGGTCGCCGCCCGCACCGCCGAGCTCCTGGACCTCGTGGCCCTGCCGCAGGCCTATGGTCCGCGCGAGCCCCTGCAACTCTCCGGCGGCGAGCGCCAGCGGGTCGGGGTGGCCCGGGCCTTGGCGGCGCGTCCGCGCATCGTGCTGATGGACGAGCCGTTCGGGGCGCTGGACCCGCTTACCCGCGACGCCCTGGGCCAGGCCTACCGCGACCTGCACGACCGCCTGGGCCTGACCACCCTGATGGTCACCCACGACGTCCAGGAGGCGATCCTGCTGGCCGACCGCATAGTGGTGATGCAGGCCGGCCGCATCCTGGCCGACGACACCCCGCGCGCCCTTCTGGCCAGCGCCGAACCGGCCGTGTCCGCCCTGATGGCCGCCCCGCGCCGCCAGGCCGAGCGGGTCCAGGCCCTCCTGTCCGGGGAGGGCCCCGCCCGTGGATGAGCGCTTCGTCGCCGCCTTCGCGGTCCTGCCGGATTATCTGCGCAGCCACATCGCGCTCAGCGCCGCGGCCCTGGCGCTCGGAGTGGTGATCAGCCTGCCGCTGGCGGTGCTGGCCGCCCGCTCGGAGAAGGTGCGCTGGCCGGTGCTGGCGGGGGCCAGCCTGATCCAGACCATCCCCAGCCTGGCGCTGCTGGCCCTGTTCTACCCGCTGCTGCTGGCGCTCTCGACCCTGACCCGCGCCGCCTTCGGCGTGTCGTTCCCGGCGCTCGGCTTCCTGCCCTCGGTCCTGGCCCTGACCCTCTATTCGATGCTGCCGATCCTGCGCAACGCCGTGGCCGGCCTGCGCGGGGTGAGCGAGGCCGTGCGCGAGGCCGCCGACGGGGTCGGCATGACTCCCCGCCAGCGCCTCTACCGGGTCGAGGCGCCCCTGGCCGCCCCGGTGATGATGGCCGGCGTCCGCACCGCCGCGGTCCTGACCATCGGCACCGCCACCCTGGCCACGCCGGTGGGCCAGACCAGCCTGGGCAACTACATCTTCGCCGGGCTTCAGACCGAGAACTGGGTGTTCGTCCTGTTCGGCTGCGCCGCCGCGGCCGGCCTGGCCCTGGTGGTGGACCAGCTCCTGGCCTTGATCGAGACCGGCCTGGCCCGCCGCCAGCCCCGGCGCATCCTCCTCGGTGCGGTCGCCCTCTTGGTCGGGACCGCCGTGGCCCTGGCGCCGCTCCTCGCCCAACCGCCGCCGCGCTATGTGATCGGGGCCAAGAACTTCGGCGAGCAGTTCATCCTGGCCCGGTTGATGGGCATGAGGCTGGAGGCGAGGGGCGGGCGCGTCCAGGAGAAGGACGGGCTGGGCTCGGCGGTGATCTTCCGCGCCCTGGCCGCCGGGGATCTCGACGCCTACGTCGACTATTCCGGCACCCTGTGGAGCAACGTCCTGGGCCGCACCGACAGCCCGCCCCGCGAGGTGCTGCTGGCCGAGCTGACCCGGCAGCTGCGCGGGAAGTACGGCGTCGAGGTCCTGGGCCCGCTGGGGTTCGAGAACGCCTACGCCCTGGCCATGAAGGCCGACAGGGCGGCCGCCCTGGGCGTGACCGACATCGCCGGCCTCGCCGCCAAGACGCCGGACCTGACCCTGGGGTCGGACCTGGAGTTCCTCAGCCGCCCGGAATGGAAGGCGCTGAAAACGGCTTACGGGCTGAAGTTCAAGGCCGAGAGATCCTACAACCCGACCTTCATGTACCGGGCCCTGCGTGGCGGCGAGGCCGACGTCATCTCCGCCTTCTCCTCGGACGGCCGCATCGCGGCGGAGGGGTTGAAGGTGCTGGCCGACCCCCGCCACGCCATCCCGCCCTACGACGCCGTGATCCTGGTCTCGCCGCGGCGGGCGAAGGACGCGGGCTTCACGGCGGCGCTGAAGCCGCTGGTGGGGTCGATCCCGGTGGAGCGGATGCGCCAAGCCAACTACATGGTCGACCGCGAGACGGATAAGGCGACGCCGGATGCGGCGGCGAAGTGGCTGGCGGGGAAGTAGGCCGGTGGAGTCCCCCTACCGCTCGGCGTTCGGCTTGTCCTGGAGCCTGAGCAGGTTGGCGCGCAGCTCTTCGAAGTCGACCCCGGCCACCTGTTCCAGCGCCTGCAGGAGGCGCACGCCTTCGGAGCCTTCGTAGAACTCGTCGGCCTCGACGATGTAGCCGATCACCCGCGCGCCCTTGATGGTGGGGTGCGGCATGTCGACCCGCGCGCGCTCCAACAGCGCCAGCCGGCAGACCCGTTCGGAAGTCGTAAGCGCGCGGTTCATGGCCAAAAGCCTCCTCCAACACCGCGGACGATGCGCGTCCAGGCATGAACGCCGGCCAAACGGCCCCGCTCGACTTCGGTCATGTTGAGCCCGATTCGGGCTGTTGCGGCGCGACCCGGCGCCGCAGGGGGCGCGTCCGTCAGCTTTGTGGGCTGAGACGGTTCATGGCGCCCTCGATGGTGCAATCCAGACCCTCCGGGCCGTAGGCCATCTTCACCTCGGCGCCGAACTCCACGGCCAAGCCGCGCTCGATCATCTGCGATCCGAAGCCCCGACGGGTGGGGGGCTCGGCCGGCGGGCCGCCGCGCTCGCGCCAGCACAGGCGCAGGCGGTCCCCGGGCTCGACCGTCCATTCGACCTCGACCCGGCCGCCCTCCATCGACAGGGAGCCATACTTGACCGCATTGGTGCCCAGCTCGTGGAACACCAGCGCCAGGGTCAGGGCGGCGCTGGCGTGCAGGCGCACCGCCGGCCCGCTGGCCGCCAGGCGCGGCGGCTCGGCGCCGAGGGCTCCCAGCGAGCGGCTCACCACCTCGGCCAGTCCGGCGCCGGCCCAGCTCTCGGCGGTCAGGAGGTCGTGGGTCCGCGCAAGGGCCAGCAGCCTGGCGCTGAGGCTTTCGCCGGCCTCGACCGGGCCGGGGCTGTTGCGCAGGGTCCGGGCGGCGATGGCCTGGACCACCGACATGGAGTTCTTCACCCGGTGGTTCAGCTCGTGGACCATGAACTGCAGATGCTCCTCGGCCCGCTTGCGTTCGGTGATGTCGAGGACGGAGCCGAACAGGCGGGTGGGGGCGCCGGCGCGGTCGCGCAGGATCCGCGCGCAGCCTAGGACCCACCGCACCGTCCCGTCCGGCGCCAGGGTGCGGTGCTCCATGCGGTAGCCGCTTTCCCCCGCTGCGATGGCGCCGCGATAGGTGGCCACCACCCGGTCCCTGTCCTCCGGGTGCAGGTGTGCGACATAGGCCGCGTAGTCGACCTCCGCGCCGGGGGCGAGGCCGTAGGCCGCCTTGACCGCCTCGTCCCAGTGCAGGACGCCGGTGCGCAGGTCGAAGTCCCACAGCCCCAGGCCCGTGGCCTCCACCGCCAGAGCCAGCCGGTTCTGGTCGGCCTCCAGGGCCTCGCGGGCGAGCCGGCTCTCGGTGATGTCGAGCTGAATCCCGTCCCACAGGGTCGAGCCGTCGGAGAGCAGGCGCGGAGCCGAGGATATACGGCTCCAGCGGCGCTCGCCGTCAGGCCGGACCAGGGCCACCTCCATGTCGAAGGGGCGCATGTCCTGCAGCGCCTCGGCTTCCGCCGCGGCCAGGGCGGCTTGGTCCTCGGGCGCGATCAGGCCGTACAGCGCCGCCCCGTCCGCCAGGACCGCCTCGGCCGTCACTCCGTTCAGCCGCTCGCACGACCGGCCGACGAAGGTGAAGCGCCGGGTCAGCCCGTGCGGGTCGACGGCGATCTGGTAGATCATGGCGTGGGGCAGGTTGTCGGCGAGCGCCCGCAGCCGCGCGGCGCTTTCCTGCAGCTCCGGAGCCGTCCCCGCGGCCGTCTCTGGCTCGAACGTCAGTGTCAACGGCCGGTGAACTCCGACTTCCCCCCAAGGACAATGATGCTAACGATGGACGCGCACCACGTCCGGAACGGACGGGATATGGAGGGACCCCGCAGTGATACATGCACCCAAGGCCTTGATGAAGTTCGGATTGGCCCTGCCGATCATCGCCCTGGCGGCGTGCAGCCCGGCTGGCGGCGGAGGTGGCGGCGGCGCGGCCAAGGTCAGCTACAGCGCCGAGGCGCCCGACACCCAGACCTACGCCAGCTCCGAGGCCCAGTATAAGGCGTACAGCGACAAGGCCAACGGCGGGCGCAAGCTGGAATGGGCCAAGCTGCCCGACTGGAGCGGGATCTGGACGCGCCGGTTCGAAGGCCCGCCCTTCGCTTTCGACGCCAAGGCCGGCCCGTCCAAGGAGTTGCCGCCGGCCTACGGCGCCTCCAGCGCCCAGCTCACTCCGGCCTACCAGGCGATGTGGCGCAAGAAGGTCGCCGAGGTGGCCAAGGGGGTGGAGTGGGACAGCCTGTCCTACTGCCTGCCGGCCGGCTTCCCGCGCTGGCTGACCGAGCCGTTCCTGAAGGAGTTCATCGTCACCCCGGCCCAGACCTGGATGATCAACGAGCAGCAGAGCGAGGCCCGCCGAGTCTACACCGACGGCCGCGGCCATGTGCCGGAGGACGAGGCTTATCCCCTGTGGGAGGGCGATTCGATCGGCTTCTGGGACGGCGACACCCTGGTGGTGCACACCAACAACCTCCGCGGCGGCCAGTACCAGCGCGGCCAGCCGGACTATTCCGACAAGGTCACGACGGTGGAGCGGATCCGCAAGATCTCCGACGACACCATCGAGGACACGGTGACGGTCTACGACCCGGAGTCCCTGACCAAGCCGTGGCGGACGACCTTCCACTACGACCGCGTCAAGACTCCGAACCTGCGGGTCAACATGTGGTCCTGCAACGAGAACAACAACGTGGTGAAGACCGACAGCGGGGCCAGCAACTTCGTCCTGCCCGGCGAGAAGGGCTACAAGGACCCCAACACCTTCACCAAGCCCCCGGCGGAGTAGGGGGCGGCGCACCGGCTCCCCAACCCGCGCGGCTTACGCGGGTTGGGCGGCTGCGCCGGCGGTCGGGGGTCGACCGTCCAGGATCTGCGCCCACACGTCCGCGTCCTCCGCGTCCCCCCGCCACGCCACGATCTGGTCGGGGCGGATCAGGGCGAGGTCGGCTTCGTACAGGGGCCGGGCCTCAAGGACGTCGAGGACGGTCAGGTCGAGGCCACGGGCCCGGGCCGCCGAGATCATGCCGTCCGCAGGTGCGGTCCCCATCCGCATCAGCGTCCACTCGAAGCCGAAGCGGTCGTACAGGGAGGCGCCGTCGTCCAGCCACAGGTGCGGCGCCCGCCCGCCCGGGCAGGCGGTGGGGACGTACAGGTTGGCCGCGTCCGGCGGGGCTGCGGTCCCGTCGGCGACAATGGCCGGGGAGCCGTCGTAGCGGCCGCCGAAGGTGACGCCGGGGATGTCGAACTCCTTGCGGGCGTGGGTGTCGAAATAGCGCCCCGCCGCCGCCCGCGCCGCCTCGCCCTGGGGCGTGTCGTCCTCGAGCTCCGGCGGCGCTTCCAGCAGGCCCAGGCCGTCGGCGAAGCCCTTGGCGTAGGCGGTGTTGCGCTGGGCCAGCGGCCGGCGCTCGGCCTCGTAGCTCTCCAGCAGGGCGGGGGCCGCGCGGCCCTTCAGCACCGCGGCCAGCTTCCAGCCCAGGTTCACCGCGTCCTCGACGGCGGTGTTGTAGCCCAGGCCGCCGGCGGGGGTGAACAGGTGCGCCGCGTCGCCGCCCAGGAACACCCGCCCCTGGCCGAACCGCTCGGCGACCAGCGAATAGCCGGCGTTCCAGGGCGCGCGGGTGATCACCTCGGCGGCGACCGGAGCCCCCACCGCGGCCTGGAACAAGGCGACGGCGCGGGCGTCGTCGATCTCGTTCTCGTCCTCGCCGGGACGCAGCTGAGTGTGGAACGCGAACTCGCCCTTGCCGTCCACAGCCATCATGAAGGCGCGGCGGTCGTGGTTGAAGGTGACGTGCATCCAGGCCTTGGCCATGCCGGTGACGGCGTAGAAGTCCGGCGCGCGCAGATAGACGGCGTACATCCGCCCGCCCATCAGATGGCGCACCGCCCTGGCCTCGCCCTGGTGACGAATGTCCAGGGCGTGCCGCACCGGGCTGCGGGCCCCGTCGGCGCCCATCAGGTAGTCGGCCGCGATGACGGCCCGGCGGCCGTCCGAGACCCGCTCGACTTCGCCGCGGACGCCGTGGGCATCCTGGGTGAAGTTCGCCAGCCGCCAGCCGTAGTGGAGGGATATCCCCGGCAGGGCCGCCGCGTGGCGACGCAGCACCGGCTCGACGAACTTCTGGCTGATCCGGTGCGGCGGCTCGGGCGCGCTCACGTACCCGTCCTGCCGCGCAGCCTTGGCGTCGCGGGCCGCGGGCAGGGCGAAGCGGGCCAGCTCATGTCCGGCGTAGCGGGTGAAATAGCCGACGTCGGTAGGGTAATCGGACGGCAGGCCCAGCGCCCGGACCTCGTCGGCGAAGCCCAACCTGCGGTAGTGCTCCATGGTCCGCGCCTGGGTGGCGTTGGCCTGGGGATTGACCGCCGTGCCCGGCTTCTCGTCGACCACCGCCACGGTGACGCCGCGCCGGCCGAGTTCGTTGGCCAGCATCAGGCCGCAGGGGCCCCCGCCGGCCACGAGGACCTGGGCCCGCGCTGGCGGCGCGCCGTCGGAATCGTCTTCGTCCATGCGCCGCATTCTAGCGGGCGTGCTTCGAGGCGCGCGAGCCCCTCGTCCTCAGGCGTTCTGTTTCGGGCCGAAGGTCATGCGCTTGGTCGTGCCGTTGACGCCGCGGCCGACGATGCTGGCGCCCTCGGACTCGCGGGCCTTGAACACCGGAGTCGAGCGGAAGCGCAGCTCACCGCGGGCCGTGCCGGTGACCGGCCAGTCCGTGATCTGCGCCAAGGCGGCGTGATCCTCCTCCGAGAGGACGATGGTCACGGGTGTGAGGCCCTGGGCTTCGAGGGATTTGAGGACCTCGTCGAGACGCGAAACAATGGAATCCATAGGCCTGCCTACTGATGATCCTCACCCTTTACGGGAAGCGGTCCGCCTATGCGAGCGCCGCGGGGCCTGCGACGTCGGTTTTTGGGGGTCCTGTGTCCTAACGTCGCCACCAGGGCGGCGGGGGCGGCGCGAGGTAGGGGTCGTCTTCAGGATAGCGTTCTGCACGGCGTTCCCCCTCGTATCGCCGTTCCCGCCAGCGCGACCGGGGGTCGCGATAGGGCTCGAGAGGACTTGGCTCCAGGTAAGTTTGGTCGTCCCCGTCAGCGAAATCCCTTAACCGTGAATTGGGTTCCCGAGATGGCGGATCAAATCGGCTGGCTTGGTCCGGTTCGCGGCCGGGCGGCGGGGGAGGGGGCGGAGCGGCTTGGTGCAGGGGGACGTTTTCGGTCCCCGGCGGCAGGGTCTCGAGCTTGGGGCCTGGGGCGGGCGGAGCCGGCTCCTTCGGGGGCGCCAAGGTGATCCGCATCTGCGGCCGCGCTCCCGGCGAGGGGACGGGCGCCGGGGCCGGGGCCGGACGAAGCGCCACCGCCGCCGCCACCAGGCCGCCGCCCACCAGCAGGGCCGCCGCCGATCCGATCAGGACGCCCTTGATCACGCTCGTCACTCCACCCTGTCCGATCGGACACCTCGGGTTGCCAGGACCCGGCTGAACGGGACCTGACTGGCCGGATCGCCGCCCGGCCTGTAGCGTTAAGCCCCCATGCCCGCCCCGTCGCCTGCCTTTGATATCACGACCACCGCTTCGGGCTGGTTCGCCCTGGTCCGCGGGCTGGGGGCTCGCCTGCTGCTCACCGCGGTGGCGGTCGGTTCCGGCCTGTTCGCCTTCGCCGACCTGACAGGCGAAGTGCGCGAGGGCGAGACCTCGGCCTTCGACCGCACCGTCCTGCTGGCCTTCCGGCGCGCAGGCGACCTCGGTGTCCCGGTCGGGCCGCACTGGATGCAGGAGACGGCCCGCGACGTCACCGCGCTCGGGGGCTTTACGGTGCTGACGGTGGTGACGGTGCTCGCGACGGCGCTGCTCCTGATGCACGGCCGCCGGTTGCAGGCGGCGATCTTCGCCGGGACGGTGGTCGCCTCGCAGCTGCTGGTGGATGGGTTGAAGCTGCTGCTGGCCCGGGCCCGACCCGACCTCGTGCCCCATCACGACCTGGTCTATTCGAACAGCTTCCCCAGCGGCCACGCCATGTTGACGCCGGTGGTCTTCCTGACCCTGGCGGCGATCGTCTCCGCGGGCGAGCCGCGGCGCAGCGTGCGGACGCTGCTGGTCGGCGCGGCGGCGGCCCTGGTGCTGGCGGTGGGTGTGAGCCGGGTCTACCTGGGCGTCCACTGGCCGACCGACGTGGCGGCCGGGTGGCTGCTGGGCGCCGCCATAGCCGCGGCGGCCTCCTTCGCCCTGCATCGCGCCGCCCCGGCCAAGGTGGTCAAGCCCGACGCGCCGGGGACGCCCTAGGTCTGGACGGGCTTCTTGTAAACGTGAGGGTTCTTGTAAGCCCCGGGCAGGGCCTTGAGGACGGTGGTCCTCAGCACATTGTCGGCCTGCATGACCAGGTCGGCGACCCCCGCCGCCTCGCCGCGGAATGAGGTGGCGTGGAAGTAGTCCGCCGCTTCCGGCGAGACGCGCGAGAAGTAATAGTTGGACACGCAGCAGCGACGCCCGTCGTGGCGAATCTCGTTGACCGAGTGCCACGACGCCTTGTTGGTGGCCATGATCACCAGCCGGTTGAAGACGCTGGGGATGGTCCGCGGGGTGGTCAGGGGCCCGTAGTCCCACAGCTGCAGCGAGCCGCCGTAGGCTTCGCGCCAGTCGGGGGTGGCGTAATAGAGCAGGTTCAGCACCCGGTAGCGGCCCTGGTTCCCGTCGTGGGAATTGTCGAGGTGCGGGCGCAGATAGCCGCCCTTGGCCATCAGGCTGATGCCGCCGGCATAGAGCTCGGCGTCGGCCTCCAGCGCGCGCAGGCCTGTGATCTCGCCCACCAGCTCGACCACGCGCGGGTCCTGGAAGGCGTAGACCACCTCTTCCAGCAGGGGGTCGTAGGCATCCATCTGGGCCGCGACCAGCTTGTGCTCCTTGATCGAGCGCTTGAGCATCATCCGGTCGGCGGTGGGGAACTCTCCGTAGATACGGCGGGCCAGCTCCTCGGGCAGAAGGTCGTCGATCCAGGCCGCCGGCACTTGGCCGGGCGTGGCGTAGTCGGTTCTCATGCGCTCGGCCTGGGCCCGGAGCGGCGGCAGCATCAGGTCGGCGATCTGGGTGCGGTTCACGACGTTCTAGATCCCATCGGCGCGGCGGAATACGGCGCCGTAGTTGGGGTGATCGGGCATGGCCGTATGGGTCAGGGCGAAGCCCGGGAAGGCCAGGGCCTCCGGCGCGAGCTGGCGCACCTGGCGGTCGCCGGTGGTGTACCAGTCGCCCCACATGGCGAGGTTGGCGCGCAGGCCGCCGGGTTGGATATCCTTGACCAGCAGGGCCTGGCAGCCGGTCCGCGTGGCGGTTTGGGCGATGGACGCGAAGAAGCCCGGCCGCTGGGCCGGCGGAACGTGGTGGACGACGTCGGCCAGGGTGATGACGTCGAACCGGCCCGTCACCGCCTCGACCGAGGTCGCGGGCAGGAGGGTGGCGCGGTTGCTGTGTTCGGTCGTGATGAAGGTCCCGATCTGGTGGGCCAGGTCGGTCATGGTGACGGCGATGTCGGGCGCTTGGCCAGGAGCTGGCCGACGACATAGCCGTCGCCCCCGCCCACATCGAGCACGTGGGCGCCGGCCGGGATGTGGCCGATCATCCAGTCGGTGACCTTGTCCATGTCGACGAAAACGCGGCGATAGGCCTCGCCGACCGGCTGGAAAGCCGGACCCAGGGCCTTGCGGGCGAGCTGGCCGGGGGTCATGGGCGCACCGCCGTGGCGCACAGCATGCCGGCGATGCGATGTGAGCGCTCGGCCCGGACGAACAGGGCGTCGAGATACTTGAGCCAGAAGATCGGAAGCATGGCGACGCCCTTGGCGAGGACATAGGCCAGGCCCCGCTCGCCCCCAACCATCACCGCGAAGGTCTCGGCGGTCATGTTAGTCCAGGCGGTCATCGGACCGAACGCGGGCCGGACCCTGGCCTGCGAGAAGTCGCGCAGCAGGTGCTCGAGGCCGTCGCGGGTGAAGTTCTGATAGTGCTTCGGATAGCCGTGGTAGGGCAGCATGAAGGGGCAGTTGATGAAGATCTGCCCCCCGGGCTTGAGGATGCGCCGCACCTCGGCCACCACCGCCGTGGGATCGGGCACGTGCTCGATGACGCTGTCCAGGATGACGTTGTCGATCGAGGCGTCCAGCAGCGGCGTCTCGACGATGTCGGCCACGATGTCGACATTGGGCGAGGCGAAGAGGTCGACGGTGACGATGCCCGGGCGCAGCCGCCGCGATCCGGAGCCGAGCTCGACGGTCAGGCCCTGCGCCGAAGCCAAGAAGCTTTTCAGATGGTCGTGGGGCTGGAACTCACTGGAGACGATCGACTTGCCGAGATTGAACAGGCGGCCCGTAAATGTAGTGCCATTCTGGGTTTCGCTCTGGAACTTCGCGTCGGTGGAGGTCGCGGGGGCGCCCACGAAGCGGCGCTGGTCGCCGGCACGGCTAAAGGTTCGGCCGCAAGACCGGCACGCCGTCTCGCCGAGCGCGCCATGGCAACTCGGGCAGCACAGGATCGCGTCGAGGCTCATCGCGGCATCATCGCGGCGGTTCTAAAATACAGCGTTAACTAGACCGCGTGCGTGGCGCGAGCGGGAAGACCACCCAGCGCATGAAGGCGAAGCTGCACGCGGCCGTGAGCGCGCCATTGCAGACGAAGGCCAGGGTCGGGCTGGTGCCCAGCACGCCGATCAGAACCCAGTACAGGGTCAGGCCGAGGCCAAGCTGGAACAGGTTCCCGGCCACGAAAGTCGCGAACTCCCTTGGCCGGGCCTTGTCCTTGCGGGCGAAGGTGAAGCTGCGGCTGAGGCCGTAGTTCAACGCGACCCCGAAGGCCCACACGGCCGTCGCCGCGGGCAGGTAGTGGATGCCCAGGTGCATGAGGCCGCTGAAGGCGACATAGGTCGCGCCGGTGACCGAGCCGCCGACGAGGAGGAAGCGCAGGAAGCTGGCCAGGACCAACCGGTTCATCGGTAGCCCGCCGCATAGAGCCGCCCGATGGCGAGGTTCAGCGGCGCGGGCCAGATGCGGGCGAACATCTGCGCATCCTCGCTTTGGCGGCGGCCATCCTGGATCAGGCGCGACGTCTCGGTCAGGGCATTGTGGCGCCGGCCCACCAGCCGGGCGGGGGCGTGCAGGAAGGTGCGGCCCTCCCGGTACAGGCGCCACCACGCTTCCCAGTCCAGGTTGCTGGCGTAGGCGTCCGAAAAGGCGAAGTCCGAAAGCGCCGTCCTGTTGAAGGTCACCGAAGAGCAGGGCAGGGGATTGCCGAACGACAGGAACAGCCGAAGCGGCAGGCCGCGGGCCACCCGGCGCGAGCCCAGGCTCAGGGCCTCGAGGGCGTGCTTGACCCGGCTGATACGCGAGCTGACGGGCGCGCCGCTGTCGTCGATCTCCTGGTACCCGGTAAAGCACAGGGCCGCGTCGGGGCGAGCGGCGAAGAGGGCGAGGGTCGTCTCCAAAAAGGCCGGTGCATAGGTGTCGTCTTGGTGGGCCAGGGTGACATAGGCGGTGTCGGCTTGGCGCAGAGCGAAGTTCCAGTCCGACGCGATGCCGAGGCGATCAGGATTCACGACCAGGTCAGCGCCGGCCCGGTCGGCGGCGGCGGCGATGTGGGCTGACGGGGTCGAAGTGACGACGACGATGCGGCTGGAGCGGGTCTGGGCCGCCAGCGAGACCAGGCAGCCGTCCAGGAACGGGGAGTCGCCATAAGCCGGCACCAGGAAGCTGTGCTCGATCGCATCCATCGGCCGACCTTAGACCCGAGCGGTTGAGGGATCGTTGATGGCTAGGGGGCCGCGAAGGCCGGCGCCGGGCGGCAGACGGAGGGATCGGCCAGGAGCGCCCGGATGCGCGCCGCATAGGGCCCGGGCGATTGCTCCAGGGCCGGCACGCCGAGGCGATAGCCGTCACGGCGGTCAAACAGGGCCACCGTGCCCCCGCGGCACAACTGGCGCAGGGTCTCGGTTTCGACGCGATAGAGGCTCATGACCTTCGGCCGGTTGGCCAGGAAGGGGTCGTTGCGCACGAGGTCGAGACCGTGGCGCATTCCGGTGTGCTCGACCAGCACCACGTCGGCTCGCGATCCGGCGATGGCCGCGCTGGCGCGGATATAGGGGCGCGCCAAGGTCCAGGACTGCCAGGCGTGCAGCGGCAGCAACACCAGGACTGCGACCGCCGTGGCGGCGACGAAGGCGGTACGGACGGCCAGGGGGCGGCCGTCTCCCGTGGGGTCCGTCAGTCTGATCCAACCCTGGGCGCCGACCAGGGCCAATCCGCCGAGGAAACCGTGAAGGTAACGGTAGCCGAAGCCGAGACCCTGCTCCGGCATCAGCACGAAGACGACGAGCAATGTCAGGACTGCGCCCCAGACCAAGGGGCGCAGCGGACCTTTGGCCAAGGCCGCGCCGGGCAGGGCGGCGAGCAGTAATGGCAGGGCCAGGGGATGTTGCCAGGCGATGAAGCGCAGCAGGTTCTTGGCCACCGTCCCTGCGCCGAGGGGGTCGAAGTCCTGCAACAGCTGCGTCACCCGTACCAGCCAGAAGCCGGCGCCGGCCTCGCCCGCAATAGCGGCGTGGGCATGGACCACGTCGAGCAGCAGGCTCCAGTAGAGCGTCCAGAACCCGCCGATCAAAGCGTAAGACACCGTGTAGAAGGCCGCT
Organism: Caulobacteraceae bacterium; assembly: GCA_035493215.1. Lineage (GTDB taxonomy): Bacteria > Pseudomonadota > Alphaproteobacteria > Caulobacterales > Caulobacteraceae > NCED01. Next base: position 45,855 of record DATJIO010000039.1, on the reverse strand, counting down.
GCTCGCCAGCGGCGGGCGAGCCACAACTCCAGGACGAAGGGAGCGACGAACAGGGGATGGAAGATCAGTTGGTGTAGCCCGCAGGCAAGGAGGCCCACCGCCACTGCCGCGACACGCGTCCAAGGACGGTCCTCGAGGAAAAGCACCAGCCATGCCATGTTGAGCGCCAAGTGGGCCGACATAGCGTAGGGCGTCATGGCGGTGAAAAGGAGCTGGGACGAGGTCGCCAGCAGCAGCACGGCCACCACCGCGGCATCCTGCCGATCCGGCCAGAAGCGGCGCGCCAGCCGCCAGGTCATGAGGCAGGCGAGGACGGCCCAGGCCGCACTGGCCAGGTCCTCTGCGCCCACGGCGCCGAAAGCGGCACGGAGCGCCGCGTTCACCGGGAGATAGGTTGAGCCCCATACGGTGTCGCCGACAACCTCCAGCCGCCATACCGGCTGCAGCGCCGCCGCCAGCGGCCGCCACGCTTCGGGCACGGGCGCCGCCAACAGGCCCCGGGCGAAGATGCGGGTGTCGAAAAGAGCCCAGAACTCGTCCAGCGACAGAGGATAGCGCTGCAGGACCAGGCTCCATCCCGCCGTGGCCACAACCAGGACGGAGGCGATGCAGGACCACAGCACGATCTGGCCGAGGGCAGGATCGCTCAGCCGGTCGCACAGGCGGGTCTCGGCGGCAAGCGGCAGCCGGGACAGGGCGAACAGGCCCGCGCAGAGCAGCACGAGCACTAGGCCGTCCTGCTCCAGCAGATAGACGTCGGCGATGTCGAAAAGGCCGGTCGCCCGGACGTGGACGATACTGAGCGCCGCGAGCGCGGCGACGATCAGGATCGAACGGACCAGGACCCGGGGAATCGGCCTGCTGACGGCGTCGGCCGTCACGGCTTCAGCGGGCACGCAGGAGGTCGGGGACAGGCTGGGCGGGTTCCCCGGCCGCCGACGGGTCGGCGGGCGCCTTGAGGAACTGGGCTTCGGCGCCGGCGACGATCGACAGCAGAAAGCCGCCGAGCACGTTCTGGAAGCCGAGGCTGAGGAACAGCGAGCCAAGCACGGGCGAGAAGACATTGGCGGCGGGGCCCATGCCGCGGGCGAACCATGACAGCAGCACCGCCAGCAATATGGCGAGGCCAACGACGATCGCGCCGACGCCGGAGAGCAGCATGGTCTCGAGCGACACCAGGCGCGACAGCTTGGATAGCCAGGGCCGCGGCTTGCGGTAACCCTCGCGCTCGGCATAGAGCTGGCCCGCTAGGCCCATGACCGCGGCCATGTGGCTTAGGCTGAGCAGGGCCGCGCCCAGGATGGTCCAGTAGGCCCCGAAGGTGACCATCCTGGCGTCGGTGACTACGTACCAGCCGGCCGCGGCCAGGATCGACAGGCCCACGACCGCGCCGATCATCGCCGGGACCGCGAACACCCACGACGGGCTGAGCATGAACAGGTAGCGCAGGTGCCGCCAGCCGTCGCGCCAGGGGCGCAGGTGGGGCGGCCGGTCGCGCAGGTCGGGGTGCAGCACCACCGGCGTCTCGACGATGGCCTCGCCCTTCAGCGCCGCCTTGATCACCATCTCGCTGGCGAACTCCATGCCCGAGCCGGTCAGCCGCAGCCGCTCGAACGAAGCGCGGGTGAGCGCGCGCAGGCCGCAGTGGGCGTCGGATATGCGGGCGTGGAACAGGAGCTTGAGGACGCCGGTCAGGACCGGATTGCCGATGTAGCGGTTCTTCCACGGCATGGCGCCGGACTCGATGCCGCCCTTGAAGCGCGAGCCCATGCACAGGTCCGCGCCGCCGACCAGGGCGGCCACCATGGGGACGGCGTCGCGGAAGTCGTAGGAGCCGTCGGCGTCGCCCATCACCAGGAATCGACCGCGGGCGGCGGCGAACCCGCCGCGGATCGCCGCGCCGTAGCCGCGCTCGGACACCGCCACCACCCGGGCGCCGAGCTTGTGGGCCAGGGCTTGGCTGCCGTCGGTCGATCCGTTGTCGGCGATCACGACCTCGCCGGTCAGGCCCAGGCGCGCCTCGATGCGGTCCAGCGCTTCGCGGGCGCTCTTAAGGCAGTGCGGCAGACACTGGACCTCGTTGAGGCAGGGCATGACGATGGTGACGTCGACGCCCTGCGTTTGCGGCCCGCCGCCCGATCCGTCCATCGCCGTCTCTCCGTATGAGGCGCGACGTTGCGGCGAAGGGGCTTAAGGGTTGGTTGACTAAGCTTGGCGGCAGGGCGTTTAGCGGCGGCCGGCCGGGCTCAGGGCTGCGGGAGCGAACTCTCGAACAGCACGGCCTTTTCGTGCCAGCTCGCCGCCAGGCCGATCAGTTGGGACCGCTTGTTGAGATCCGCCGTCTCGCAGGCTTGTCGAAGAAGGTCCGCGCTCCTGCGCCGGAAGTCGTCGGCATTGGACATCATGGGACTGGACATGAAGCCCTAACGCCCGGCGACCCCTTAAAGGTCCGTCGGGCCGGAACAAAGCCGTAACGCGGTAATCTTACCCCATAGTTAATTTCAGAACGAAGGATGAACGACCGGCTCGCCGGTCCATTCCCAGTGCCACGGCTCGAAAGCGTAGTTGACGAAGCCGAAACGGCCGGCGTTGGCGACCAGCCACAGATAGGCCGGTCCGCCGGCCTGGTGGAGCCGGTTGGCGTCCTCCGAGGAATCCACTGCAAAGCCGGGCGCCGCGCCCAGCATCAGGTCCAGGGCCAGGCCGGTGCGGTGGGCCGAACACTGCGCCCGCGCCACCCCGTCGCAATTGCCCTCCCGGGCGCAGCGCTCATCGTCGTAGGCCGGGCTGCGGTAGCCGGAGAAGATCCGCAGCAGCTCGGGGTCGGCGGCGGCCTGCGGGACCGCACGGCGGGCGGCGGCGACCATGGCGCGGTAGGCGTGCAACGCCCTCCGCCGCAGCCTGACCGGTTTGCCGGCGGTCTCCAGGGGGCGGGCGAGCGCCAGGGTTCGCTCGGGCGGCGGGTCCGGGCAGACGTCGCGGGCGCGCAGGGCCACGAAGGGGCGGCGGTCCTGCCAAACGGCTTTCAGGGCCTCGAAGGTCGCCGGGTCCATCACCCCGGAGGCGGGCAGGCCACGGGCGGCCTGCCAGGCGGCGAGGCCGGCGGCGAAGGCCGGGGTCGCGGGCGGGCAGGGCACGCCGATCTCCTGCGCGGCGGCGGCGGCATAGATCATCCAACCGCGCTCGGCCCGGCCGAACGCGGCGAAATCCAGGCTGTCCAGCGAGACCTGTTGCGACGCCGCGGCGGGGGCCCAGCCCGCGGGCTCGTGGCAGGACCTCCCCAGCGTCGACGGCGGGGCCGCCTTCAGCGTGGCGCAACCCGCCAGCGCTCCGGCCGCCGCCAGCGTCGCGCAAACCCGACTCCATGTGGCCATTTCGCCCATGGTGCGAATTTTTCCATGACGGGTGCGTCCCAAGTCCGAGCTGCGCGGGAACATCTTATTCGTGGCGCACTTCAAATCGTCCTGCTTTACTGTCCTGGACGGCCGGGCGCGCAACGACCCGCCTGTCTTTGGGACGAGGAAGACGCCAGAATGCATACGCCACCGCTCCGGTTGATCGGCTCGCTGGTCGCCGCAGCCGCGATCGCCGCTCTGCCCGCGGGGTCGGCCTCGGCCGCTCCGGCCGCCAAGCCCTACGTCGCCACCCAGTACAAGCCCAAGACCAAGCGCGACTTCACCGGCTTGTGGGAGAACACGCAAGGCATCCCCTGGGTCCCCCGCGAGCCCGGCAAGCCGCCGGAGCCGCCACCCCTGACCCCGGCGTACCAGAAGATCTTCGACCAGCGGATCCAGGACGCCAAGGAGGGCAAGCCCTCCGGTGACATGACCGCCGCCTGCCTGCCGCAAGGCATGCCGCGGATCATGACCATGACCTATCCGATGGAGATCATGCAGAACGACATCCAGCTCAACATCTTCGCCGAGTGGATGGAGCAGACCCGCCGCATCTTCATCGACGGCCGCCCGCACCCGCCCGCCGACGAACTGGAGCCGACCTACTACGGCCATTCCATCGGCCATTGGGAGGGCGACGTCCTGGTCGCCGAGACCGTGGCCATGCGCGAGGAGACCGACCTGGAGGCCTCGGGCCTGCCGCACTCGGACGTGACCGTGGCCAAGGAGCGGATCTGGCTGGCCGACGACAACACCCTGAAGGACGAGATCACCCTGGTCGACCCCAAGGCCTATACCCACCCCTGGACCGTGACCAAGATCTACAAGCGGGCGCCGGCCGGCTTCACCCTGCTGCCCTACGTCTGCCTGGAGAACAACCGCAACCCGGTGAACGACAAGGGCCAGATCGGCTTCGTCCACCAAGGCGGATCGGACAAGCCGTAAGCAAGCGTGCGTTCAAAAAAACATAGGGAACAGAGACACATGACGGGATCGATCTTCAGTCTCCGCACCGGCCTCGGCCTGGCGGCGGCCTGCGCCGCCGCCGCGACCGCCGGCTCGGCCCTGGCCCACCATTCCTTCGCCATGTTCGACAACGCCAAGTCGGTGGACCTGCAGGGCACGGTGCGCGAGTTCCAGTGGACCAACCCGCACAGCTGGATCCAGCTGACGGTGATGGAGGGCGGCCAGTCGGTCGAATATTCGATCGAAGGCGGCAGCCCCAACGGTCTGGCCCGCCGCGGCTGGACCCGCACCTCCCTGAAGCCCGGAGACCGGGTGACTGTCACCGTCCACCCGCTCAAGGACGGCACCAAGGGCGGCTCCTTCGTCAAGGCCGTGATGGCCGACGGCAAGGCCCTGGGCGCCGGCTGACCCCTTCACCGCCCCTCCCGCCTTCGCGGGGATGAGTGGAAAGCGAGCCGTTCTCCGATCCGGCCCCGACGCCTATCGGCTCTGCTTGCCTGTCCGCCCCGCAGGCGATACCCCTATTATCATTAGGAATACTAACAAATAGGGAGCGCCGACCATGACCGCCAAGTCCCTTGAGGACGTACTCAAGGCCGCGGGCGACACCGTCGCCCTGCTGCGCAACTCGCGCGTCGGCGCCTACGTCTATCCGGTGGTGGCGCCGGAGTTCTCCAACTGGTTCGACGAGCAGAAGGCCTGGCGCGACACCGCGGTGCTGTTCGACCAGTCGCACCACATGGTCGACCTGTTCGTGCGCGGTCCGGACGCGTTCCGGATGCTCGAGAGCCTGACCATCAACAGCTTCAAGGGCTTTGCGCCTAACAAGGCCAAGCAGATGGTGCCCTGCAGCCACGACGGCTACGTCATCGGCGACGGCATCCTGTTCTACCTGGCCGAGAACGAGTTCGTGTTCGTCGGTCGCGCGCCCTCCGCCAACTGGATCCAGTTCCACGGCGAGACCGGCGGCTGGGACGTCGAGATCGAGAAGGACGACCGTTCGCCCTCGATCCTCATGGGCAAGCCGGCGCGGCGCAAGTTCTACCGCTTCCAGATCCAGGGCCCCAACGCCGAGAAGATCATCACCAAACTGAACGGCGGCCCGTTCGCCGACATCAAGTTCTTCAACATGGACGCGATCACCATCGCCGGCCGCAGGGTCCGGGCGCTCCGCCACGGCATGGCCGGCGCGCCGGGACTGGAGATCTGGGGCCCCTACGAGGAGGGCGACGAAATCCGCGCCGCCATCGTCGCCGCCGGCGAGGAATTCGGCCTGGTTCAGGTCGGCGCCCGCGCCTACGCCACCAACACTCTGGAGTCGGGCTGGATCCCCAACCCGCTGCCCGCGGTCTACACCGGCGAGGCGATGAAGCCCTACCGCCAGTGGCTGCCGGCCTCGAGTTACGAGGCCACCGGCTCGCTGGGCGGCAGCCTGGCGAGCCGGAACATCGAGGACTACTACACGACGCCCTACGACCTAGGGTACGGCCACATGGTCAAGTTCGACCACGACTTCATCGGCGCGCAGGCGCTGCAGAAGATGGACCGGGACGCCCAGCGCAAGAAGGTCACCTTCGCCTGGAACGCCGACGACGTGACGCGGGTGATGGGCTCGATGCTCAGGCCCGGCGAGCTCGGCTACAAGCGCATCGACCTGCCGATCTCCAACTACGCCTCGGCCATGATGGATCGGGTGCAGGCGGGCTCCGACATGGTCGGGGTGTCGATGTTCTCCGGCTACAGCGCCAACGAGCGGTCGATGCTGTCGCTGGGCTGCGTGGCCCCCGACGTGCCGGTCGGCGCCGAAGTGACCATCGTCTGGGGCGAGGAGAACGGCGGCACCGCCAAGACCACGGTCGAGCGTCACAAGCAGACCGAGATCCGCGCGGTGGTCAGCGCGGTTCCCTATTCCAAGGCCGTGCGCGAAGGCTACGAAGGGTCCTGGCGCCGGACGGGCTGATGTTCGACCTGACGCTCAGCTTCGACAACGGCCCGGAGCCGGACGTCACGCCGGGCGTCCTGGACGATCTGGTGGCGTGGGACATCCGCGCCACCTTCTTCGTGCTCGGCGCCAAGCTGGCCACGCCGCAGGGCCGGGCCCTGGCCGAGCGCGCCCGGGCTGACGGCCACTGGATCGGCAACCACACCTGGAGCCACGGGGCGCCCCTGGGGCTGCGGCCGGGCGCGCAGGTCGCCGAGCAGGAGATCGGCCGCACACAGGCCGAGATCGGGGCCCTGTCCCACCCCGACAGGCTGTTCCGCCCCCACGGCGGCGGGGCGGTGGGGCCGCAGTTGCTGAGCCTTGCGGCGGTGGATCATCTGCGCGCGGGCGGCTTCACCTGCGTCCTGTGGAACGCCGTGCCCCGTGACTGGGCCGAGCCCGACGCCTGGGTGGAGACGGCGTTGGCGCAGTGCGCCTCGCAGCCCTGGACCGCCATGGTCCTGCACGACCTGCCCTCCGGCGCGATGGCCCACCTGCCGCGGTTCCTGGACGCGGTCCATACCGCCGGCGGCCGCCTGCGCCAGGACTTTCCGCCGACCTGCACCCCCATCGTGCGCGGCGAGGTCCTGTGGCCGTTGGACAAGATCGTGACTCCCTGACCTCGCTGCGTTTGGCGCCGTGGGTCTGAAAGCCTCGTCCTTCGACGGGCTCGGAATGAGGCTTTCTGCTGCACCGTCGCTGAAGTCGGCCTCATCCTGAGCCTGTCGCGAAGGACGAGGCCGTCGCACCATTTGCAACAGCCCTTGCCGGGAGAGGGCGCAATTGCGAACAATTCCTAATTGCATCGCCCCGCCCGCCCTGTTACGTCGCTCTTGTTGCGTCTCATTCGCAACTGAGTTCCAGGCGGGGATGGTTTTTATGACTGGAGAGAAGGCGCCGCGTTCGTTGCGGCCTTTGGCGCTCAATGCTGGCGGGGTCGGGCTGGTGCTGGCCGCGACCCTTGGCGGGGTCCCGGCGGCGGCCCAGCCGATCGTCACGGCCCGGCCTTCGACGGCGGTGGACGGGGTCACGGTGACCCGCGGCCGGCCGAACCTGCCCGATTACGTCGACCCGGCCGCGCCCTACAAGGTCGACCGCTCGGCTTCGTCCAAGCTGACCCAGCCCCTGCTCGACACCCCCAAGTCGATCTCGGTGATCACCGAGGACCTCTACGACGACCTGGGGGCGACCAACTTCCGCGACCTGATGCGGACCCAGCCGGGGGTGACCCTGGGCACCGGGGAGGGGGGCAACGCCTACGGCGACCGCATCTTCATCCGCGGCTTCGAGGCCCGCAACGACGTCTATATCGACGGGGTGCGCGACCCGGGCGTCGGCGCGCGCGAAATCTTCGACATCGACCAGGTCGAGATCCTGAAGGGCCCGTCCTCGGCCATCGCCGGGCGGGGCACCACCGGCGGCGCGGTAAGCCTGATCTCGAAACAGCCGTTGATGCGCGCGTTCGGCGACCTGGAGGCCACCTACGGCGACGACGGCACGCGCCGGGTCACCCTGGACCTCAACAGGCCGCTCACCGACCGGCTCACCGTGCGCTTCAACGGGCTCTACCACGAGGGCGGGGTGGCCGGTCGCAACGCGGTGTTCAACGACCGCCAGGGCTGGGCCGGCGCCGTGAGCTGGCGGCCGATCGACACCGTGAAACTGGGCTTCGACTACTACCATGTGTCGACCAACGAGATGCCCGACTTCGGCGTCCCCTACGACCTGGCCAACAACCGGCCGTTCCAGGTCGACCGCAACAACTTCTACGGCGTGGTCGCCCGCGACTTCCGCAAGACTTTCGCTGACATCTACACCGCCCGCGCCCAGTGGGAGCCGAGCGACCGGCTCAGGATCAACACCCTGCTGCGCTACGGCCAGACCCTGAACGCTTACACGGCGTCCGCGCCCGAGGGCCCGAACGCGGCCCTGGGCACGGTCAACGCCAACCCCAAGCGCCGCGACGCCGTCACCTCGACCTGGGCCAGCCAGACCAACGCCCAGCTCGACTTCGACACCGGCCCCTTCACCCACACCATCGCCGCCGGCTTCGAGTTCAGCGGCGAGACCATCCTCAACCGCGGCCGCGCCTTCCTCGAATGCGCGACCCTGCCCTGCACCGGGGCGGCGACGGCGGCGGTGCAGAACCTCTACGCCCCCAACCCCTATGTGGCCCGCGGCGTGGTCGACAACGGCGTCTCCAGCCGCACCACCAGCGACGTGGCCAGCCGCGCGGTCTATGCGCTCGACACCGTCAAGCTCGGGCCGAAGTGGGAGCTGCTCGCCGGCCTGCGCTACGACCACTACGACCTGCAGTTCAAGCAGCTGACCACCGCCACCGGCGTCGTGGTCACCCGCGGCAACGTCACCGGCTTCTGGAACGGCCAGCTCGCCCTGACCTACAAGCCGGTCAAGAACGCCAGCCTGTACGCGGCCTTCGGCACCTCCTCGAACCCCTCGGGCGAGCAGCTCGATTCCACGTCGCTGGACTACGGCGGGCTGGACCCGCGCACCGCGTCCCTCGATCCCGAGCGCAACAAGACCTACGAGATCGGGGCCAAGTGGAACGTGGCCGACGAGCACCTGATGCTGACGGCCGCGGCCTTCCGGATCGACAAGACCAACGCCCGGGTGGCCCTGAACGCCACCACCGTGCTCCTGGCCGGGGCGCAGCGGGTCGACGGCTTCGAGCTCGGCGTGTCGGGCTCGGTCACCCCGAAATGGCAGATGTCGGGGGGCTTCACCTATATCGACGCCCGCATCACCGACAGCCCGACCGTGGCCCAGATCGGCGCCAAGTTCCCCAACGTGCCCAAGGTCAGCTGGAGCGTGACCTCCAAGTACCGGCTTTCGCAGGTGTTCACGGTGGGCGGCACCGTCACCCACAACAGCCGCCGCTACGGCGGCACGGTGTCGGCGCTGACCACCTCGATCCCCGGCTTCACCCGCTACGACCTGTTCGGGACCATCCAGGTCACCCGCCAGCTCGCCTTCGACATCAACCTCATCAACCTGACCGACAAGACCTACTATGACGCCCTCTACCGCAGCGCGACGCCGTTCGTTTACGTCGCGCCGGGCCGTGCGCTGCTGGTCAAGGCCGACTACCACTTCTGAGGAACGCCATGCTTCTGTGCATCCCCGGCGTGCTGACCAAGGATCAGCTCGCCCATTGCCGCCGCCGCCTGGAGACCGCCGAGTGGATCGACGGGCGGGCCACCGCCGGGGCGCAATCGACCCTGGTCAAGGACAACGCCCAGGTCGCCGAGGGCTCGGCCGTGGCGGTGGAGCTGGGGGACGTCATCCTCGACGCCCTGGGCGCGGCGCCCCTGTTCGTCTCGGCCGCCCTGCCGCTGAAGACCTTCCCGCCGCTGTTCAACCGCTACGCCGGCGGCCAGAGCTTCGGCGCCCACGTCGACAACGCCATCCGCCCGGTGCGCGGGCGGGCGGTGCGGGTGCGCACCGACCTGTCGTGCACCCTGTTCCTGTCCGAGCCCGACGAATACGACGGGGGCGAACTGACCATCGACGGCGCCTTCGGGGCCCAGGACGTCAAGCTCGCGGCCGGCGACCTGGTGCTCTACCCGGGGACCAGCCTGCACCGGGTGGCGCCGGTCACCCGGGGACAGCGGATCGCCAGCTTCTTCTGGGTGCAGAGCATGGTCCGCGACGCCGCCGCCCGCGCCGTCCTGTTCGACCTCGACCAGGCGGTCCAGGCCCACGCCGGCTCGCACGGGCTGGACCATCCGCTGACGGTGCAGCTGACCGGCGTCTATCACAACATGATCCGGCTGTGGGCCGACACCTGAGGGCGAATTGAGATGACGCCGCCGACCCCGTGCTGAATAGTGTCAGGCGGTGAGAATGCGCCGATACAGGCGCAGCCAGGGCGGACGAACAGGCATGACCCAGATGAACGGCAAGCGCACGGCCCTACTGGCCGCGGCGGCCCTATGCAGCCTCGCTGCCGGCTCGGTCGCCTGGGGCCAGGCCGCCGCGCCGCCCCCGCCGCCCGGTCCGGTCGCCGAGGCGCACAAGGCTGCGGCGGTGAAGATCGCCGGCGCGCGCTATCACGAGGCGGCCCTGCACCAGTGCGGCGGCCGGCCCGGCATACCGGCGGCCAACCGGGCGATCACCCTTGCCCCCGCGCGGGTGTTCGACAACCTCTACTACGTCGGCCTGGGCTGGGTCGGCGCCTGGGCCGTGAACACCTCGGACGGCGTCGTCCTGATCGACACCCTCAACAGCATCAAGGACGTCGAGGAAACCATCGTCCCCGGGCTGAAGGCGTACGGTCTCGACCCGGCGCGGGTCAGGTACGTCATCCTGACCCACAACCACGCCGACCACGTCTCGGGCGCCCGGTACTTCGTCGACCGCTACAAGACCCGCGTGATCGCCGCCGGCCCCGAATGGGACCTGATGGAGAAGGCGACCCTGCGCCCCGGCCAGGACCCGCCGCCCCGGCGCGACCTGACCCTGGTCGACGGCCAGACCCTGAAGGTGGGCGACACCCCCTTCACCTTCATCCTGACCCCGGGCCACACCCCGGCCTCGACCTCGATCATCTTCCCGTCCACCGACGACGCGGGCAAGAAGCACATGGTGGCCCTGGTCGGGGGCGTCACGGCCCAGCCCACCATCGCCAGCCAGCAGCTGGCCTACGACGGACTGGAGCACCTGCTGGCCTTCTCCAAGGCCAACCACGTCGACGTCGAGCTCGTCGACCATCCGCACGTGGACGACAGCCTGCAGCTGCTGCAGACCGCGGCGGTGCGCAAGAAGGGCGATCCCAACGGCTTCATCGTCGGCGAGGCGGGCTTCCAGAGCTTCCTGGGCATGTTGAGGGAGTGCTATCTCTCCAACATCGCCAACCTCGAGCACAAATAGCGCCAGCGCCCATGCCGCCATCGGACCCCGGCGCCAGCACCTGCACCGCCGACATCTTCCCGAAGGAGGCGATCGCCCAGCTCAACCGGTACGCCGACGCCCGCGCGGGCCAGGCCGAGCAGGGGGGCGTGGTCCTGGCCGACGCCAAACACGTCCGCGCCGCCGACGTGCGCCGCTCCGAGGTGGTGTGGCTGGAGCAGGGCCCGGAGAGCCAGCCGATCTACGGCCTGATCGCCGAGGTCGTGCAGCAGATGAACGCCCGGGTGTTCGACCTCGAGCTGAAGAGCTTCACCGAGCCGTTCCAGATCGCCACCTACACCGCCGCGGCGAAGGGCTTCTACGGCTGGCACGTGGACATCGGCGCCGGGCGGCTGTCGAACCGCAAGCTCAGCCTGGTGGTCCCCCTGACCGACCCGGCCGAGTACGAAGGCGGCGCCTTCGAGGTGTTCCACGACAGCGAGCCGACCCGGATCGAGATGCCGCTCGGCCGCATCGTCGCCTTTCCGAGCTATCTGCTGCACCGGGTCACCCCGGTGACCAGAGGCGTGCGCCGCACCATGGCGGTGTGGGTCTCCGGGCCGCCGTTCCGGTAAATCAGCCCAGCTTCCCAACCAGGGTCTTCAGGTTCGGCTTTGGGATGGGCGAGGAGAAGGTCCCCTTGGTCCGGGCGATGTCCAGGGCGAAGACGGCCCAGGCCTGGGCGAATTCGGTCCCCGCCGCCGCGCCGGGCGTGAAGCTCCACCCACCTGTCTGCTTGTCCAGCGCCAGGGCCGCGGCTTGCCATAGGTCGGGCGCCGGCAGCGGTTCGCCCGCAGGGGTCTTCCAGCCGGCGGCCCGCAGGGCCTTGAAGGCCGCCAGCAGCCGGTCGGCGCTGTGGACCTGCAGCGGCGCGGCGCGCTGCGCAGGCGTGAACCCGGCCAGGGCGTCGGCCAGTCCGGTCAGGGCCATGGCGATGCCGGTGGTCCGCCGCGCCCCGCCGGCCGTGCCGACCGCCTCGGCGCCGCGCACGACGGCGTAACCCCAGCCGCCGTAGCCGCCCGCGGCCTCGGCCCCCGCGATCCACAGATCCGTCATGCCTTGGCCGCCACATAGATGGTGTTGGTCGAGCGCCCCCCGATCAGGGGGTTGTCGAAGCCCACCACCTCGGCGCGCGCCGTGGCGAACACCGCGGCCAGCACGGCCTCGAAGTCCGGTTCCGGCGGCTCGTCCGACCACAGGGCGAAGACCCCGCCCGGGCGCAGGCGCTCGGCCAGGCTCCGTAGGCCCGCCTCGCTGTAGAAGGCGGCGTTGCCGGGGTTCAGCACCCGGCCCGGCGAATGGTCGATGTCCAGCAGCACCGCGTGGAACCGGGCGGCCGGGTCCTGGGGGTCGAAGCCGTCGCCGCGAGCCATGGCGAAGAAGTCCCCTTGCACCAGCCGGCAGCGAGGATCGCCCGCCAGGCCTTCGCCGAGGGGGACTAGCCCGGCCCGATGCCAGTCGATCACCGGCTGCATCGCGTCGACCACGATCATCGAGCGGGTGCGTGGGTCGTCCAGGGCGGCGCGGGCGGTGTAGCCCAGCCCCAGCCCGCCCACGGCGATGTCCAGCGCCGGGGCGGCGGTCGCGGCCAGGCCGAGGTCCGCCAGGGCGATCTCGCCGGCGGTGAACAGGGTGGACATCAGGTGCTCGTCGCCGAGCAGCACCTCGACCACGTCTCGGTCCAACGACAGGATGCGGCGCCGGCGCAGGGAGACGGTCCCGAACGGCGTGGGCCGGTAGTCCAGCTCCTCGAACAGCGCCGCCACTAGCGGCGGTCGCGGCGGAACCGGGCGGCCTCGCGCGCCAGGGCCGCCGCGCCGTCGTCGGACTCCTCCACCGCCACGAACGGCAGCTCGCCGGCCACGCCGCGGATCGCCAGCCAGAGCTGCGGCGCGAGGTGGCCGAGCATCCGCAGCGGCCGGCGCTTGGCGTCGGTGACGTCCCAGCCCTCGGCCTCGAAGGCGGCGACCTGTTCGCGCTCGGGTCGCCGCTCGATCCGGTCCCAGCCGGCGGGGCGCTCCACCGCGTCTGCATCGTCGGCGGTGAGGCCGAAGGCGGCCAGGGAGCATTCGTCGATGTCCGGGAAATGCTCGCGCGCGTCCGGGTCGGCGTACTGGGGCTTCATCAACGCCTTGGTCTCCAGCTCGGCGACGCCGGGCAGGTCGAGAAGGCGGCGGAGGGGTGTGTCGGCCATGGCGGGAACCTAGCAGTTTCCGGCGCGGTGGACAGAGGCCCCCTCAGAACCGCGCGTCCATCCATTTGGCGATGTAGTCGAAGGTGTGGCCCACCGTGTCGCCGTAGTCGCCGCCGCAGTTCCGGCACGGGGCGATGCCGTGGGTGGCGCCCTCGACAAAGGCCACCGACTTGTCGGCGCTCCTGGCGTGCTGGTAGGCCATCTCGGTCGAGACCAGCCAGTAGTGGCCGCCCATGCCCATCACCAGGAAGGGGACGGTGATCCCCTCCACGTTGTTGGGGGTGTTGGTGTAGGACGAGGCCCAGTCCACCCCGGTGATCGAGTCCTCGCCCACCGCATAGCCGGGCAGGGCGCGGGTGGAGAAGGTGTTGAGGAAGCGCATGACCGAGGTGTCGAGCGCGCCGTCCAGCCGATCGCTGTTCAGCACCGTGCCCATCGGCGGGCGCACCGACCGGACCACCTCGGTGGTCACCTTGCCGTCCGCATGGATCAGGGGCCAGGCGTCCTTGGTGTGGGACAGGAGGTCGAGGGCCGGCGGCCACAGCCGCGGCCGGCGGGTGGCGCCGGCGGCCACGAACGGTTCGTCGTCCTTGAACCGTCCCTGGCCGGATTCGATCAGCCGCCAGCGGGCCTGGGCGGCGGCGATCAGCCGGTTGTTGCGGGCGGCCTGGGCGGCGAAGAAGGCGCGTTTGAAGGCCGGCGAATATTTCGCCCCCTTCACGTCGAAGCCGTTCTTGGGGTTGAAGCTGTCGAGCGCGGGGTTGCGCAGCCGCGGCGCCTGCTCGTTCATGATCGCCGGGTCGACCGAGGCCAGGACATTGGCGCCGACGCCGAAGATCGGGTCGAGCAGGATCACCCCGTCGGCCTTGGGCAAGCCGGCCAGGCTGGCCGGGCATTTGAAGATCTTCTCCGGCCCGTTGCAGGCCTTGAGCCCGTTCTCGGCGATATTCTGGTAGGCGGCCATCAGCGGCCCGCCGGAGCTGTGGCCCAGCACCAGCACCTTGGTCACGCCGGGCATGGCGCGGGCGTACTTCACCACCGCGCCGACGTCGGCCAGCACCTTGTCCCAGTCGGTGTCGCGGTCCTCGGCGTCGGGCGCGGTGCGGGTGTTGGCGTTGATGATGGTGTAGCCGCGCATGGCCAGGTTCGGACCGGAGATGTGGTCCATGTTGTTGCCCTCGTCGTGCATCCCCACCAGGACGACGCCGGCGTGCGGACCCGGCGCCGCCGGGCGCCAGATCACCGTGTTGAGCTGGCCGATGCGGACATAGGCGCTGACCGCGCCGGGGGTCGCCCCGCGGGCCGGCGCCTGGGCCGAGGCGCTCAAACCGGCGGACAGCAGCAGCACGGCGGCGCAGGCCGCCAAGGCGCGACGAAGCATGGTCTTCCCCCTTGCGGCGGCCGGGTCAGTGGCTCTTGATGAAGGCCCACAGCGGCCCGGCCAGCGACTGGTCGGCGGTGTTGACGTGGTAGCTCTCCGACATGTGGCTGTGGTCCTTCAGGACCCCGTACCAGGCCGGGCAACGGTTCTCCGCGCACAGGGCGGCGTTCAGCTGCGAGGCGGAATCCACCATGCCCTGGGGGTCGAGTTCGGCGGCGGCGATGAATAGCGGCACCCTGGTCTTCAACAGCCCGGCCTTGGCCGAGCGCTCGGTCAGGGTCTCGGGCGGGCCGAAATAGACGTTCGGCCGGGTCGAGGTCATGTCGTAGGTCGCCGAGGTGGTGATGGCGCCGCGCACCCCCGGCCCGCCCTTCGGATAGAACTCAGGGTGGCCGATGTAGGTGGCCACGTGAGTGGCCCCGGCGGAGTGGCCCCAGATGTAGACCCGGTTCGGGTCGCCGCCGTAGCGGCGGATGTTCTTCTGGATCCAGACGATCACCGCGGCGATGTCCTGCTGCACCTTGGGATAGGTCGCTCCCGGGGCCAAGGGGTAGTTCATGTTGACGCCCACCATGCCCTTGCCGACCGACCACAGCATGATGTTGTCGTAGAAGGGCGAGGGCTCGCCCTTGGCGTCCCGGCTCTTGTCGCCGCCGACGTAGGCGCCGCCGTGGACGAACAGCACCACCGGCCGGTCGCGGCCCGCCGCCGCCGGCGTGGCGACGTCGAGGTCTTCCTTGGGGTCGGGCCCGTACTTGAGGTCGCGGACGAATTTGACCCCATCGTACGGCGGCTTGCGCTGGTAAGGCGCGTAGATCTGGCCGGTGTGCTCAGGGTCGACCACCCGGCCCAGGGTCTTGAGCTGGGCGGCGATATTGGGCGGGACCTGCGCCAGGGCCGGGGCGGCGGCGAGGACCGCCGCAGCGGCCAGGATCGTCAGGAGGGCGTTGCGGCGGCGCATCGATGGTGGCCTCGGTCAATCGTGGAGGGGCTTGCCGTTCTGGTCGAGGGTGATGGTCCGGCCGTGCTCGTCGACCGGGTTGCGGTTGTTCTCGGCGCAGGCGTAGTCGAAGATATAGGTCCCCGGCGGTTGCTTGCGGAACTGCTTGGTCACCTTCCACGGCCCGGTCAGGGCCAGGGGGTCGGTGATGGTCATCTGGTCCTCGATGATGTCGGCGTTGATCCGGCGGATGCGCTCGACGATGTGGCGCTGGTTCGAAAGCTGGATGCCGGTGCGGTCGAGGATCGCGCCTTCCAGCATACCGACGGTGTCGACCACCAGGGTGTCGCCCTCCCAGTGGCCGATAGAGTGGCCGTTGTAGGTATTGCCCGCATTGGCCGGATGCGGGCGGCCGTCGGTGAAGATGCGCCGCACGCCGCCGGCGTTCTCGGTGGTCTCCCAGACCTGGTCGGGGGTGACGATCCAGTCGTAGCCGTCCGGCTGGTTGACCATCCGCGGCATGCCGCCGGGGATGCCGCAGAAGGTCAGGGGGTCGGGGAAGGTGCCGTCGGCGACCCCGGCGATGTTCTTGACGTAGCGCTCTTCCCACTTGGCGTTGTAGGGCGGCCGTTCGCGCACCCCCGCCGTGCCCGCCTGGGCGCGCGGGTCGTTGACGGTGGTGCGGTCGAAGATGGTGCCGCCGACCATCTGCCACACCCCGGTCCAGTCAGGCAGGTCGGCCCAGCCCGGTCGGGCCGGGGCGGCCGCGGCGGCAGGGAGGGCGCCCAGGGCCAGCGCCGCGGCGCCCACGGCGCCCAGGGCCTTGGTCATAGGTCTAGCCATGGCGAAGCTCCTCATTTGCCCTGGGCCTTGGCCGCCACGGCCGCGTCGGTCAGGTCCGCCGGATTGACCTTCTTGCCGAGGCAGGAGTCGTCCCAGATCGGCGTCCCGGCCGGCATCCGCCGCCAGGTCCGCGTCACCGTCCACGGCCCGGTCAGGGCGGTCTTGTCGTCGATGGTGAACCGGTCCTCCAGCGTATTGGGGCCGGTCAGGCGGATGCGCTCGGTCACCACCGCGTCGCCGCTCAACTCGGCGCCCGTGCGGTCGATGAAGTTGCCGTCGTTCAGCCCCACCGTGCGCACCACCAGGGTGTCGCCCTCCCAATGGCCGACCGAGTTGCCCGTGTAGGTGGGGAAGAGGTCGTCGCCGCTGAGCTGGGGCCGCCCGTCGGTATAGATGCGCCGGGTCTGGGCCCCGGTGCTCTTCGGCCCGGGCGGCGTGCCGGAGAATATCCACACCTGCTCCGGCGTCAGGGTGAACTCGTAGTGGCCGGTCACCGACATCATCCGCAGCAGGCCCAGCGGCAGGCACAGGGCGAGGGGGTCGGTCTTAGGGTCCTTCCGCAACGCGGCCCTGGTGGCGGCATATTTGGCCTCGTAGGCCGGCTTGAAGGGCGGGTGGACCCGGGCGCCGGCCGGCGCCTTGGCCGCCTTGGTGTCGAACACGTCGCCCTGCATCGGGACCCAGACCCCGCTCCAGTTGGGCAGGGCGGACGCCGCGCGGATGCGGGCGGGGTTCGGCGGCGGCACGGGACCGGGCGGCGGCGGCGGGGCCGCGGCGGCCAGGGCGGCGGACGCGCCGGCCATGAGGATTAATCCGCCGGCGGCGCCGAGCGCCGTGGTGGACAGGCGGAAGCGCCGTCTGGTCTGCATCCTGATCCCTACGTCCGGTTTATGGCTCCGGCGCCTCTGCGTGCGCCGGAGGATTGGAGCCGAGTCAGCCTTGGCCGCCGCCCATGATCACCTTGCCGTCCGCGGCCGTCACCGTGCGGACGCTGCCGCCGGCGTTGCCGTTCTTGAGCGGGTTGACGACGATGGTGACCTTGTCGCCGGGCTTCAGCGTGCTGGCGCGGATGCCGCGCTTGTAGAGGCCGCTGACGCCGCCGGTCTCCAGGCTCCACTCCGTCACCTTGCCGCCGTCGGAGACGTTGAGCTGGATCCAGCTGTGCGGGTTGGTGAACTGGAACTCCTTGATGGTGCCTTCGAGCGTGACCTGCTTGGCGCTGTCGAACATGGCCCCGGAGTGGTGGGCCATGGCCGGGCCGGCCGCGAGCGCGACAGCCGCGCCGGCGAGGATCAGGAGCTTGGTCGTCATGGCGGCCTTCCTTCTCTGCGGGCTCCCGCAAGGGAGCCGAGGGGGCGGGCCCGCGTCCGGGTCCGCCATATCCCCGATCAGCATCGGGAGTTTACCTGAACGCGGGCCATACACGGCCGGCAAATTTGAGAATTTGAGGTGTCGGCTCTAAGCCCAACAATCAACTTGCGCCATTAGGGCACGGCAGGAACAAATTGCAATCCGCTAAGGCTGGGACTGCGGCCGCGGCGTCGCGATCGGCGCCTAGGGGCGCGCCGGCGAGAAGTCTACCGACATGACCAGCCGCACGCCTTCGCCGGAAAAGGGCTCGGTCCCGTGCCACATGTAGGACGGGAACAGCACGAACCGGCCGGGGTCGGGCTTGACGTGGTGCTCGGCCTCGAGCCGGGGCCGGGTGGGGATGGCCGGTTCGCCGAACTTGATCCAGCCTTCGCGCCCGCCCCCGTCCACCGCCGGGGGCAGCTCGACGTAGAAGGCCGAGGACAGCCAGCCTTCGGAATGGAGGTGGGCGCCGTGGGAGCCCCCGGGCAGGGTCTTCACCGACCAGCCGGCCATGACCCGGGCGCCGCCCTGGTTGCGCCGGCGCAGGGGGTCGCGGCCCCGGCCGAGGCGGGTGACATACTCGCGGACCGGCGCCTCCAGGGCCTCGTAGAAGGCGCGGATGGGCTCGCCGTCCGCGGCGGTGAGGTTGTTCCTGGTCTCCACCCCGTCGCGGCGGACCATGCCGAAAGCGTCCAGCGGCACGTCGTGGCAGGCCTTCAGGAACACCCCGAGGTCGGCGAGGTAGGCGGCGAGGTTGGGCCAGCCCCTGGGGGTGTCGATCACCCAGGAGCCCACCACCTTGTCGTAGTCGCACAGCTCCCGGTAGCGGGGGTCGCCCAGCATCCGCCAGGCCATCGCCTGCAGCGCCACCAGGGCCTGGTCGCTCGACCCGCGGCGCAGCAGCTTCTCGGCCAGGGCGGCGGCCCGATCCGGCTGGCCCGCCGCCAGACAGGCCTCGCCCAGGACCCCGGCGACGCGGGGCAGGTCGAAGGCCAGGGCAAAGGCCCGCTCCGCGTGGGCCAGGGCGGCGTCGGCGAGGCCGGCGTCGACCGCGGGCTGCTGCAGCGCCGTCTTGGCGGCGGCGGCGTGCAGGGAGGCGCTGGCCGGGGCGTCGCGGGCCGCGCCGGCCAGCAGGGCGTAGGCCTCCTCACGCCGGTTCATCCGCACCAGGAGCCGGCCCTTCAGGGCGATCAGTCCGGGGGTCCGCCCCTGGGCCAGGGCGGCGTCGAGGGCGGCGAGCGCCAGGGCCTGGTCGCCGGTCTGGCCCAGCAGCGCGCCGGCCAGGTGTTCGTGGGCGAGGTCGTCCAGGGGCGCGCGCGTGATGGCTTCACGGTAGGCGGCCTCGGCCTCGCCGTGGCGCCCGAGGTCCTGCAGGGTCCGGCCGTGGACGATGAAGGCGCCCGGAGCGTCGCCCAAGGTGTCGAAGGCCCGTCGCGCGGCGGCTTCGGCTTCTTCGTAGCGGCCGAGCTCGCGCAGAACGGAGGGCTCCTCCAGCCGGGCGCCCACCCCCCCCGCGGCGACGGCCCGCCGGTTCTGCTCCAGCGCCTCCTCCATCCGGCCGAGGTGCTTCAGCGCCTCGGCGTGGACCTCCAGCACCGAAGCGGAGACGTCGGCCCCGACCGCCAGGGGCGTGGTCAGCTGCAGCACCTCGCCGTGGCGGCCCAACACCATCAGCAGCCGCGCCAGGCCGACCACGGCGGCGCGATGGCGCCGGTCGAGTCCCAGGGCCGCGCGGTAACACTGCTCGGCCTCCTCGAAGCGGGTGGGGCGGCGCAGCAGGTCGCCCAGGGCGGCGTGGATAGCGGGATTGCGCCGGTCGAGGGCGGCGGCGGCCTTCAGCGCCGCCTCCGCCCCGTCGAAGTCGCCGAGGTCGATCAGGCACAGGCCGGTCAGGTGGTGGGCGTCGGCGAAGAGGGGCTCGGCCTGGAGGATCGGGGCCAGGAGGCGGCATGCCTCCAGCGAGCGCTCGGCGGTGTAGGCGTCGCGGGCGGCGTTGAACCGCGACACAGCCTCGGCCGATGGAACCGCTGTCATCGGCCGGACCCTACGCCGGGGGGCGGCGCAGGTAAATCTCGCGGGTTGCCCGGCGGCCCGGACCGCGCCCATAAATGCGGGCCGCACGCGGCGACATGGGAATACCGGGGGGGAATCCAATGGCGTTGCCGGGCCGGACCATCGACGTCCGCACCTTCATCGACGAGAAGCCGTTCTCGTCCTACCAGTGGCTGATCCTAGGGCTCTGCTTCCTGATCGTCTTCATCGACGGCTTCGACACCGCGTCGATGGCCTTCGTCGCCCCGGCTCTGACCAGGGCCTGGGGGGTCATGCCCAAGGACCTCGGGCCGGTTTTGAGCGCGGCCCTGGTGGGGCTGTGCGTCGGCGCCCTGACCTCCGGTCCCCTGGCCGACCGGTTCGGCCGCAAGGTGGTTCTTATCACCTCGGTGGCTCTGTTCGGCTGCGGCTCGATCGCTTCGGCCTTCGCCGACTCGATAACCACCCTGACCCTGCTGCGGGTGGCCACCGGCGTGGGCCTCGGCGCGGCCATGCCCAACTCGACCACCCTGATGGCGGAATACTGCCCCGCGGGGCGGCGCTCGATGTTGGTGACGATGATGTTCTGCGGCTTCACCTTCGGGGGCGCGCTCGGCGGCTTCATCGCCGCGGCCCTGATGCCCCGTTTCGGCTGGCCCAGCGTCTTCGTGGTCGGCGGGACCGCGCCCCTGGCGCTGGCCCTGGTCCTGGTCGTGCTGCTGCCGGAATCTCCTCGCTTCATGGTGGTCAAGGGCCGCCCCCGGGAGAAGGTCGCCGCCATCCTCAAGCGGATCGCCCCATCGGCCTCGGCCGAGCTCGACGCGGCCGAGGCTTTCGTCGTCCCCGAGCAGCAGCTCGCCACGGTCGGCCATCCGCTGCGGACGATCCTGTCGCCGCCGTTGCTGCTCGGCACGCTGATGCTGTGGACCGTCTATTTCGGCGGCCTGATGGTGGTGTTCCTGCTGACCAGCTGGCTGCCGACCCTGATGCGCAGCGCCGGCTTCTCCCTGCAGGCCTCGGCCAATGTGACGGCGCTGTTCCAGCTGGGGGGCACCGCCGGCGCGCTCTTGGTGGCCTGGCTGATGGGCAAGTGGGCGCCGCACAAGGCCATCGCCCTGTCCTTCTCCCTGGCGGCGGCCTTCATCCTCATGGTCGGGCTGAGCCTGCACAACGTGGCGCTGCTGTCGGTCGCGGTCCTGGGCGCGGGCTTCTTCACCAGCGGGGCCCAGACGCCGACCAGCGCGCTCGGCGCCTCGTTCTATCCGACCCAGGTGCGGGCTACCGGCGTGAGCTGGATGCTGGGGATAGGACGGATCGGGGCCATCATCGGCGCCTATGTCGGCGGGCCGATGCTGGCGGCTGGCTGGGGCTTCACCGCCATTTTCACCGCCCTGGCCGTGCCTGCGCTGGTGGCGGCCGGCGCCGTGGCCATGAAGGGCGTGTTCTATCGCGGCCAGGGGGCCGGCGAGCCCTTCGCGATCCTGGCGGCGGCGGAGGAGAAGGTGGGCGAGGTCCAGGTTTAAGCTACCTAAATCCGTCGCCCTCGGGCGTAGCGCAGCGGAGGCCCGAGGACCCAGCCCCGCGAGCGTGAAGCCGGGGCGAAGAGGCGGTTAGGGTGGAGCTGCTGGGTCTTCGGGTCTGCGGCGCTTACGCGCCTCCGCCCGAGATGACGGCTACTTTCAGACCACCATGTCCCAGGCCAGGGGCTCGCCGCGCCGGAGGTCGCGGCTCGCGGCGCGGCCCAGCACCTCGGGCAGGCGGATCGGCGCCAGGCCGTCGCCGGGCCGGATCGAGCGGACGTCCTCGGGCCCGATGACCGCGCCGGCGGCGACATCGCGCACGACATAAAGGGAACGGCGCAAGTGCCTGTTCTCTATCTCTGAAACGCTCCGGGAATAAATCGCCTGACCCAGGGCCTCCCAGGCGTGGCGGCAGTCCCGCGTCAGGTTCGCCAGTTCGTGCGGCTCCAGGCTGAAGGCGGCGTCGGGGCCGCCTTCGCCGCGGTCCAGGGTGAGGTGCTTTTCGATGATGCAGGCCCCCAGCGCCACCGCCGCCACCGCCGCGGCCGTCCCCGGGGTATGGTCGGACAGCCCCGTCACGCAGCCGAAGTCCGCGGCCAGCCGGGGCACCATCCGCAGGTTCGCGTCCGGGAAGCGGGCGGGGTAGTCGCTGACGCAGTGCAGCAGCGCCACGCCGCCGCGGCCGTGGGCGTGGGCGGTGGCCACGGCCTGGGCGATCTCGCCGGGGCTGGTCATGCCGGTGGAGATGATCAGGGGCTTTCCCGTCGCCGCCGCGCAGGCGATCAGGGCCGTGTCCACCGCCTCGAACGAGGCGATCTTGTAGGCCGGCGCGTCCAGGGACCGCAGCAGCGCCACCGCCGTCTCGTCAAAGGGCGAGGAGAACACGATCAGCCCCTGGGCGCGGGCGTGGGCGAACAGGGGCGCGTGCCATTCGTAGGGGGTCTGGGCCTCGGCGTAGAGGTCGTAGAGGGTGCGGCCGTCCCACAGCCCCCCCTCCAGGCGGAAGGCCGGGTCGTCGCTGTCCAGGGTGATGGTGTCGGGGGTGTAGGTCTGCAGCTTGACCGCGTCGGCGCCGGCCGCGGCGGCGGCGTCGATCAGCCTCAAGCCCCGCTCCAGCGAGCCGTTGTGGTTGCCCGACAGCTCGGCGATGACGAAGGGCGGCGCTTGCGGCCCGATCGCCCGCCCGGCGATGGCGAATTCGGCGTCCAAAGGGCGCGCTCCTGATTCTCGCCGATAGTAGGATGGCGGCGCGGGCTTCGGGACCCCTTTCGCGTCATCTTCGGGCGAGCGCGGCGGAGGCCCGAGGATGGCGGGTATGGAAGGCTGAGCGGGAAAAGATGGCGGCGAATCTCGTCGTGGATCAGGTTCCCCCCATGGTCCTGACCGTCCTGCAGGCGCGGATGAGCTCCACCCGGCTGCCGGGCAAGGTGATGCGGCCGCTCTGCGGGGAGCCGATGATCGGCCGGCAGGTGGAGCGCCTGCGCCGGGCCCGCAGCCTGGGCCCCATCGTCGTGGCCACCAGCACGGGCGCCGACGACGACGCGGTTGCGGCCTACGCCCGGACCCTGGGGCTGCCGGTGTTCCGCGGCGCCCTGGCCGACGTGCTGGACCGCTTCCACGGGGCGGCGGCGGCGCATGGCGGGGGTCAGCATCTCGTCCGCCTGACGGCTGACTGTCCCCTGGCCGACCCCGAGGTGATCGACGCGGTGGTGGCGCGCCACCTCGAAAGCGGCGCCGACTACACCAGCAACACCGTCGGCTCCACCTACCCCAAGGGCCTGGACGTGGAGGTCTGCCGGCTGACCGCGCTTGAGGCCGCGTGGCGCGAGGCGGTCGACCCGTACGAGCGCGAGCACGTCACGCCCTTCGTCTATCGCCGTCCGGAGCGGTTCCGGCTGGAGTCGGTGAGCCGCGACCCGCCGCTACATTACCGCTGGACCGTCGACACGCCCGAAGACTTCGCCTTCGTCGAAGCCGTCTATGCGGCGCTCTATCCGGCCGATCCCGCCTTCACCAGCCGCGATGTGCTGGACTGGCAGGCCCGCCATCCGGACCGGGTCATCCCGAACCCAGCCTGATCCGCGCCAGGAGGGCGTCGGCCGCCCGCTCGGCGCCGCGGCCGTCGCACAGGACCAGGGAGGCGGTGCGCAGGGCCTGGCGCCGCGCCGGGTCCAAGAGGGCGGTGAAGCCCTCGCTCAGGGCGTGCTCCCAGCGGCGCTCGGCCAGGTCGACGGCGGTCAGCACCCCGTCGGCCGCGAGGGCCTCCACCGTCGGGCGCTGGTTGTCGGCCACGATCACCGTCAGGCTGGGCAGGCCCAGGCAGCAGCGCTCCCAGGCCGAGCCGCCGCCGGCCCCGACCGCCAGGTCGGCCTGCCCCATCAGGGCGGCCGCGTCGGCGGTCTCCACGTACACGACCACGCCGGGGTCCCCGGCCGCCAGCGCCTGCAGCGCCGCCAGGCTCGGCGCCTGCGCGCCCACGGCCACGTCGAAGCGGGCCCGTGGAGCCAGGGGCCGCACGACATCGAGGGCGCGGATTGTCACCGAGGCGACGTCGCTCAGTCCGAAGGAGACGAACACCCGCTCGACGTCGGTCCGTAGAGGGCGGGCCTCGTCCCGGAGACGGGCGAACTCGGGCCGCAGCAAGGCGTAGGCAGGACCGGCCAGGACCTCGGCGGTCGGCGGCAAAAGGGCGGCGTAGTCCTGCGCGCCACGGCCATGGCCCGGATCAAGCAGCAGGTCGGCGATGTGGGGCCGGTCGGCGAGGTCGTCGACCACCATCAGCACGCGGCAGCCGTAACGCCGCAGGGTCCGTTCGTCGGTGTCGATCAGGCCGTAGTCGTCGACCACCACGGCGTCGCATGCGCCCCGGCGCACGATCTGGCCGATCTCGGCGGGGCGGATCAGGGGCGGGGCCAGGGCGGGGGCGAACCGCTCGATCAGCCGAGCGTCGCCGGGCGCGACCGCGAAGATCGGCGCGGCCCCCCGCGCGGCCAGGGCCCCGGCCAGGGACAGGCAGCGCATCAGATGGCCGCCTCCCGCCTCCACGGGCGCCGGAGCGAACAATATGCGGGGTTGGGCTTCCAAGCCTAGGCGCTCTGGACCAGTTGGGCGCGCAGCTCGCGCTTGAGCACCTTGCCCACCGGGCTGCGCGGCAGCTGGGCGACGATGCGCACCGACGACAGGCGCTGGGCCTTGCCCAGGCGTGAATTGGCCCAGGTCAGCAGCGCCCGGTCGTCGAGGAGATGGCCGCTTCGGGGCGTGACGAAGGCCACCGGCCGCTCGCCGAACTGATCGGATTGCTGGCCCACCACCGCGGCCTCCTCGACCCCGCCGTGCTGGCTCAGCACCGCCTCGAGGTCGCTGGGATAGACGTTCAGCCCGCCGGTGATGATCAGGTCCTTGGCGCGGTCGACCAGGACAAGGAAGCCGTCGGGGTCGAAATAGCCCAAGTCGCCGCTGCGGATGAAGCGGGCGCCGCCGGGGTCGAACCATTCCGCCTGGGCGGTCTTCTCCGGCTGGCCGTGATAGGCCGACATCATCCAGGGCGAACGGCCCACCACCTCGCCCACCGCGCCGGCCGCAAGCTCGGTTCCGCCCTCGCCGAGGATGCGGATGTCGCAGTTGGGGGCGGGCAGGCCAACGGTGTGGAGCTTGTCGGGCCGCTCGTGGGCGCGCAGGACGCAGGAAGGCCCGCCTTCGCTCAGCCCATAGTATTGGATGAAGGCGCCCGGCCAGCGGCGCAGGATCTCCCCGGCCAGGGCCGGGGGGCAGGGGGCCGAGGTGCAGGTCTTCAGGCGGAACGACGACAGGTCGGCGTCGTCGAATTCGGGGCGGCCCAGGACCCGACGGTACTGCACCGGGGCCAGCATGGCCTGGGTCGCGCGCTCCCGCTCGGCCACGGCCAGGAAGCGGGCGGGGTCGAACCGTTCGAGCACCACCACAGCGGCGCCGAAGGCCAGGCCCATGAAGGCGTTGATGATGGTGGCGCTGGCGTAGAGCGGGGTGGAGATCAGCAACACCGCGTCGTCGCCCAGGGGCTCGCGGCGCACCGACTGGTGCCAGCGCATGGCGTGGGAGACCACGATCCCCCGGGGCGTTTCGGTGGTGCCCGAGGTGTAGATGATGTTGAACGCCTGGTCGGGGGCGATCGACACCGGGGCCGGCGCGTCGGAGATCGCTGACCAGACCTCCAGCGGTTCTCGGCCCCCGGATTCGGTCAGGACATCGTATTCCAGGGTGGACGGCATCGGCGCCAGCCGCCCGGCCCCGGCGGCGTCGGTCAGCAGCAGCTTGGCCCCCGCGTCGTCGAGCATCCGGACCAGGGCGTCGCGGGTCAGCCAGTCGGCCAGGGGGGCGACGGCGAGGCCGGCGCGCAGGGCGCCCAGGTGCAGGGCCAGATGCTCGATCGCCGGCACGCCCAGCAGGGCCACCACGTCGCCGGGCTCCAGCCCTCGGCGCTGGAAGCCCGAGGCGGCCCGGTCGACCAGCCGGTCCAGGGCGGCGTAGGACAGGCGGCGCGGGCCTGCGACCATGGCCGTCGCGTCCGGGCGCTCGGCCGCGTGCGCGGCCACCAGGCCGGCTACGGTTCCGAACTCCCGTTGACGCTGCTCCCTAGCTAACACTTTGATTACCAAATAAATAGTTGCAGCTAGGCCGAATCTGCGACCATACGGCGCCGGCTAGAGCTATAGGCCGGGGCGGCTAAAGCTCCAAACAGGGCCGAGAACGCCAGGGCCGCCGGCGCCACGGTCGCCAGGGCGTAGCGCAGCCGGCCTTCGTCGTGCAGGACAAAATCGGTGACCAGGGCGACGGCGGTGGGCCCCGACCCCAGCCCGACCAGGTTCACCGCCAGTATGCCCAGGGCGTGCTGCACCCCGCGCATCCGCGGCGGAGTGATGTCCTGCAGGGCGGCGGGCGCGCCGGCCAGGGCCACGGCGGTGAAATAGCCGGTGGGGGCGATCAGCATGAGGGCCGCCCCGGCGCTCCCGGCCAGGGCGGCGGCGGTCGCGCAGGGCAGGGCGCACAGGACCGCCGCGACCATGACCCCCAGCCGGCCGACCCGGAAGCCCCGGGCCACGGCCCAGTCCCCGGCGATCCCGGCGCTGAGCGAGCCGGCCACCCCGGCCAGGATCACGATCGGCCCGTAGGCCGCCCCCACCTGGGGCGGAGTCATGTGGAAGGTGCGGATCAGGAAGCTCGGCGCCCAAGCTGAGAAGCCGTAGCTCATGGTCGCCGCCGCGGCGGTGCACAGGTTCAATCCCAGGATGGCGCCGGCGTTGGCGCGGAAATAGCGGCCGACCTCGCGCGGGGAGGGGGCGGCGGCCCGGCTCGGCCCGGTCCGCGCCGGCTCCTTCAGGCACGCGACCAGCAGGGCGACCAGCAGGCCCGGCAGGCCGATCAGCAGGAACACCAGCCGCCATCCGTGCAGTTCGCCGAACAGGGGCAAGCCCAGCGACCAGCCTGCGGTATGCGCGATCAGCCAGGCGCCGCCGATCAGGGCCAGCCCGCCGCCGAGGTAGGGCCCGGCCTGGTACAGGCTGATGGCCAGGCCCATGCGCCGGGGCGGGAACAGGTCGCCGATCAGGGAATAGGCGCCGGGGGTGACGGACTCGCCGACCGCCACCCCGATCCGCGCCGCGAGAAGTTGCGGATAGCCCCGGACCAGCCCGCACGCGGCTGTGGCCAGGCTCCAGAAGCCGACGCCCAGGGCGATGAGGGTGATGCGCCGCCGCTTGTCGACCAGCCGCCCGACGGGCAGGCCGGCCGCCGACAGGAACAAGGCGAAGGCCAGGCCCTGCAGCAGGCTGACCTGGGTGTCGCTGAGATGCAGGTCGCGCTTGATCGGCTCGACCAGGAGGTTGAGGACCTGCCGGTCCACGAAGGCCAGGACATAGGCCGCCAGCAGCGCCGCCAGGAGGCCCCAGGGCCGCCAGCCGCCCGGCCACGTCTGCGCCGCGCCGTCGCCGTTCCGCGCCAAGGTCCCGCCCCCTATCCCCAGGCCGCAGGATAGGCGCGGGGACGGGAACGACAACCGTCCACGCGTCCGGTCACGCGTCGGGGGTGACCCGCACCGCCGCGGCGCGATCGCGGTGGAGGGCGGTGGGCGTGCAGTGGCTTTCGGCGACCTTGCGCAGGTCGGACGCCAGCCCGGTCTCGCCATAGGCCCTGGCGAGGTCGCCGAGCTCGACGACGAGGTCGAGGATGTAGGCGCGGACCTGGCGCGGCGAGGGCGCCGCCATGGTCGAGTCCGGAGGGAGTTGCGGCATGGGGCGTACTCCTAGGCTGTGGCTCGCCGGCCGAAGCGGGCGAGGAGCGACGGATCTTGTTCGGGGTCCTGGAGGGCGCCGCTGCGGGCGCCCAGGAACGCCATGACGCCGTCGGGGCGGTTGGGATCCTCCGAAGCCACCGCCGCGTAGGCGAAGTGGCGGTCGCCGGGGAACTTGATCGGCGGCCCCAGGATCTCGACGGTCATGCCGCTGCGGATCCACACCTGCAGGGTCCGCTCGTAGGCCACGCCGATCGAGCGCTTCCAGCCGTGGCGGGCGAACAGTTCGACCTGGGCGACACGCAGTTCGAGCAGGGCGTCGGCCCGCTCGCCCTCGTCCAGGTCGGGGTCGACGCACAGGCGCGACACTTCGGCGATGTCGGGACCGCGGGGGAAGGTCACGCCCATTTCCCCCGCCAACAGGTCGCAGCTGACGTTGGGCGACAGGGACGGGGTCACCCGCGAGGTCGCCCGCACCCGCCCGAACGCGTCGACCACCACCAGATGCAGGCAATCGCAGGAATCGAACTGGTCGATCTCGTGCACTCCGTCGCCCCGGGGCAGGGACCACTTCAATCGCTCGACGAAAACGCGGTGTCTGAGTTTGTGAAGTTGGTCGACGAGGCCGCTGAATGCCTCACGTTGACGGCGTCGGATGAGAATCGCCACGGTCTTTCTCCTTGGAGAACTTGACCTAGGTACGCCTGGCGGGCCTCCACCTCAATACTCCCCATCGGGAGTACCTAAGGATCTATCTGGCCGCTCCAAAGGCCCACGGCCACGGCGTTGGCGCGGTCGGCGGCGCCGAGCTTGCGGCGGATGCTCTTCCAGTAGAAATGCACCGTCTCGTACGAGAGGCTCAAGGCCTGGGCGATGGCCCTGTCGGCGTGGCCCGCCGCAGCGTGGCTGAGGATCTCCGCCTCCCGGAGCGACAGGGCCTGGACCGCCGGCTTGAGCTGGACGTCGCGCAGATGGAGCATCCGCGACATCAGGGCGCTGGCGACGAAGCTGACGGTCCCTTGCTCCAGCTCGCTCCAATCCAGCCCGTCGCCGGCCATGTTGACGGTGGTCTTCAGTTCGCCCGGGGGCGCGCGGACCACGGTGAAGCCGTCCACCATGCCGATCTCGCGGGCGTCGCGCATCAGCTCGCGCCCCTCCGGCCGGGCGGACGGCTCGAGGTCGCGCCAGAAGAAGCCCTCGCCCCTGCGTGCGGCGGCGACCACCGGATCGAAGGTGAAGGCGCGCCGGCCGCGATAGAGCTGCGCCCATTCCTCGGACCAGTTGGAGACGATGGCCGCCTCGATCAGGCCGCGCTGCGGGTTGGCCACCACGCCGGTGCGGTAGAGGCGAACGCCGAACGGCTCGATCGCACGCTCGAACACGGCCACGGCCTTGCTCACCGTGGGCGCCGAAGTGAGCTCGCCGATCAGGGCGAGGGCGTGGGCCGTGCGATCCATCTTGGCGCTCCGGGCGTTCGGTGAACGCCGGTGTGCGCGACAGTGAGCCCGTGCGGGGACTGTTGTCGACCGATGTCGCGGAGCGTCGCCGCCCGGACGCGCTCTAGCGAGGCTGGCGCGCCACCTTGTAGAGGCGCGCGAAGCCCTCGTCGGCCACCAGGGTCAGTTCGGGGGGAACGACCTCCCGGTCCACGTCGGGCCCGACGTCGGCGTTCAGCATCAGGGCGTAGTCGAACCGCGAGCGCCACTGCGACAGGTAGGGCGCGACCTTGAGCCAGCTCTTGCTGGGGGGGTGCATGAGGACCGCGAGCGGCGGCGAGCGTCCGCCGTTGGGCACGGAGATGTCCTCCCACGCCGGCCGCACCCGCAGGGGCTGCTTGCCGGGCGTGGTGAAGACCAGGGGGCTGAAGGCGCGCCGTTCCATCACCGTCAGGGTGTAGACGTGGAAGAAACTGGCGCCGAAGTGGAAGTAGCGCCCCGGCGGCGCCGCCAGCTTACCGGCCCATGAAGGCCGGTGTTCGAGCGGCATCACCGCCGCGCCGGCGGGAACCTGGACCAGGGCGCGCTCGACCGACCGGATGTCGGCCTGCCGCAGGTCCCAGATGCGCCCGATCCAGGCGGCGCGGCCGACCACCAGGGCCAACAGCAGTCCGGCCATGACCGCCGCGGCCCGGCCGCCTTGAACGGGTTGGGGGTTCAGCGCCGCCAGCAGGGTCAGGAGCGCCATGATCGGCAGGCGGGTGTCGACCCAGGCGGTGTTGGCGGCCCACTGCGGCGCGACCAGCGCCAGCACCGCCAGGCCGGCGGCGGCGAGCAGCAGGCCCTGGTGGGCGCCCAGCCTGCGCCGGACCAGGGCGACCGCGACGACCGCGACGAGGGGGGCGAAGAACAGGGCGTCGATGCGCAGGTCGTAGGTGACGAAGGCGCAGCCGAGCACCCCGAGCTTGTAGGTCAGGGTGGGGACCTCCCACCGGGGGCCCAGTTCTCCCCCGCCGGGCAGGGACGGGGCCATGAGGAAGAAGGCGACCAGCGGAACCGCGACGGTCACGGCCGCGGCGGCCATGCGCAGGGCCGCCCGCCGGCTTTCGTCGCGCGACCACAGCTGCGCCAGGCGCGGCCCCAGGGCCAAGCCCCCCAACAAGACGCCGTAGAAGCCCAGGGCGAAGATGTGCACGACCAGGAGGCCGGTGGCGAAGGCCAGCCGCGCCATCAGCACCTGCGCCGGGCTGGCGCGCCGTTCCAGCCAGGGGTCGAAAGAGGCGGCCAGCAGGGCCAGGCCCAAGCCGATCTGGTAATTGAGGAACCCGGCCAGGAGGGTGGTGGCGAAGGCGGCGACCGGGATGCCGATCTGCCAGGGCCGCCAGCCGCCGAACAGCCGCCGATGCAGCGCCACCGCCCCGAGGGGCGGCAGGGCCAGGGCCGCGGCGAGCAGCAGGGGCGCCAGGGCCCGGACGCCGATGACCGGGCCGACCAGCCGGGCCAGGAGGTCGATCCCGACATTGGTCCAGGCCGCGCGCCAGTCCACCGCATAGATCTGCGACAGGGGCGCTTCGTTCGCTCCGCCGGCCAGGAGCCAGATGCGGACATAGTGGTTGGGGTAGTCCAGCAGCGGCGGCATGGCGACCAGCAGCCCCGGCAGGGCCACGGCCGCCAGGGCCGCCGCCATGCACAGGCGCCAAAGCCAGACCGACGGCGCCGCCGCGACCCGGCGTCTGATCTCGATGGCAACCGTCGCCGTCACTGCGTTCCGCTCCGCCCCGATGTGCGAAGGCCGCCCCCGATGAAGCGGCCCGCTCGTGCTGCAGGTCTCTAGCGCAAACTCGTTGCGCGCGGCGACTGTCAAGTCGCCGCGACCGCCCCGATCATAGCAGAGGCGAGGCGCCTCACACCCGGGCGCCGACGACCCTACAAACGCGTAAGGCTCGGCGGAAGGCGGGGGCGGGGACCTCGGCCCGGGCCGGGCGGCTGCGGAAGCGGACGACGTTGGCCGGCGCCGGAGGACCGTTCCAGGCTGGATTCACGACGCCGCCGGGACTTCGCCCTCAGGCCTGTCGACGCGACCGAATGCCGCTGGCCAGGGGCGTTCAGCGCCGTAACGGCTCCAGGTCCGCCAGCAGCCGCTCGGCGGCGCGGCGCTCTGCGCCCACCAGCAGGACCAGCGCCAGGTTCAGCCCGACGAACTCCCACAGCAGGTAGGCCAGCGGGCTCCCTGCCAACATGCTGAGGAAGGCCGCGACCGTGCGCCAGTTGGCGTTGAGCAGGGAGGCGCGCCGGACCACCGGCAGCATGTGGACGCGGTACGCCGCGCGGGCCTCCGTCGCGTGGCGGAAGCCCGGTGCGGTCATGGCCGACATGGCCGCCTCCACCGCCCGGTCGTCGGCGGTGACCCGGCTCGACACCGCCAGGTAGACCCGCCCCAGGCCCGCGGCCACCCGGCTCCAGGCGCCGGGGGCGGCTTCCACCGTCTCCAGGGTCTGGCGGATCCAGCCGGCGCCGTAGACCCAGCGCCGGTAGTTCTTCCGGCAGGTCTCGTAGGCGCTGGCCTGTGCCGCCCGCGACACGCCCGCGGCGGCGGCCAGGGCGAAGGCCCAGCCGCCGAGGGTGCGGCTGAGCAGCACGGCGAAGGCCAGGTAGATCGCCAGCTGCCCCAGGTGGTCGCACAGGCCGTCGACCAGCTCGCCGTTGGGCGAGGCCCGTCCGGTCCGGCGGGCGAGCTGGCCGTCGGCGCCGTCGAAGACGTGCCAGGCCACGGCCAGGGCGAAGCCGGCGAAGGGGCCGGCCGGCCACGGCGCCCACAGGTAGGCGGCGCCGGCCCCGGCGGCCATCACCGCCCCCAGCGCCGAGACCGCATTGGGCGATATCCCCGTCGGTTCGATCAGGTCGACCAGGACCCGCGAGAGGCGGTGCACCACCTGGCGGTTGGTCCACTCCTCGATCTCCAGCGGTCGCCCCGGAGCCGGGGGGGCGGCGTCGGGCGCCGGCGCGGCGGGCGAGCTCATGGAAGAGACCTTCTAGGGCGAAATGCCGCTGAAAATTCCAGCGCCAAACCGTTTGTTACAGAATTTTGAAGCGGACAGGGCGAGCGCAGCGTCCTAATAGGGGTCCGGGTGTCATAAAAAACCTAATCGGGAACTGTTCATGTCGAAGATCCGTGTGGCCTTGGTGGGCGTCGGCAACTGCGCCAGTTCGCTGGTTCAGGGCATCGCCTACTACAGCGCGGCCAACCAGAACGACGCCGGGCTGATGCACAGGCACATCGGCGCCTACGCGGCCAACGACATCGACTTCGTCCTGGCCTACGACATCGACCGCCGCAAGGTCGGCCAGGATATTTCCAAGGCCATCTTCGCCAAGCCCAACTGCACCGCGGTGTTCTGCGCCGACGTGCCCGCCACCGGGGTCAAGGTGTCGATGGGCGCCGTGCTCGACGGCATCGCCCCGCACATGGAGCAGGGCCCCGCCGACCGCGCCTTCGCCCGCGCCGACGCGGCGCAGCCGACCAAGGACGAGGTGGTCCAGGCCCTGAAGGCCGCCCGCGCCGAGGTGCTGGTGAACTTCCTGCCCGTGGGCTCCGAAGAGGCCACCGCCTTCTACATGGAGTGCGCCCTGGCCGCCGGCGTCGGCGTGGTCAACTGCATCCCGGTGTTCATCGCCAGCGACCCGGCGTGGGAGAAGCGCTTCCGCGACGCCAAGCTGCCCATCGTCGGCGACGACGTGAAGGCCCAGCTCGGCGCCACCATCGTCCATCGCACCCTGTCCAACCTGTTCCGCCAGCGCGGGGTCGACCTGCAGCGCACCTACCAGCTCAACACCGGGGGCAACACCGACTTCCTCAACATGACCGACCGCACCCGGCTGAAGTCGAAGAAGACCTCCAAGACCGAGTCCGTGCAGTCGGTGCTGGAAGAGCGCCTGGCCGACGAGAACATCCACGTCGGCCCCAGCGACTACGTGCCGTGGCTCAACGACAACAAGCTGTGCTTCCTGCGCCTCGAAGGCGAGCTGTTCGGCGGCGTGCCGATGAACGTCGAAGTCCGGCTGTCGGTCGAGGATTCGCCGAATTCCGCCGGGGTGGTGGTGGACGCGATCCGCTGCTGCAAGCTGGCCCTGGACCGCGGCGAGGGCGGGGTGGTGGTCGGGCCGTCGGCCTATTTCTGCAAGCACCCGCCGCAGCAGTTCAATGACGACGACGCCCAGCGTATGACCGAGGCCTTCATCGCCGGAGCGCCCGAGAGGATCGCCGCGGAGTGAAGGCGGTCGTCCTCGCCGCCGGCCAGGGTACCCGGCTGAGGGACATCGCACCCTCCAAGCCGCTGGCGCCGGTGCTCGGCGTGGCCCTGATCGAGCGGGTGATCGACGCGACCGCGCGGGCCGGAATCTCCGAGTTCGTGGTGGTCACCGGCTATGAAGCCGAACCCCTGGAAGCCTTCCTGGCCGACCTGTCCCTGCGTCGCGGGATGACGATCCGCACCGTGCGCAACCCGGACTGGCGCCTGGCCAACGGCCTGTCGGTGGTCGCCGCCGAACCGCTGCTGGACGGTCCGTTCGTGATCCTGATGTCCGACCACCTGTTCGACGCGGAGATCGTCGCCGGTCTCGTGGCCCACTGCGCGGACCGGCCGGGCCTGACCCTGGCGGTGGACCGGCGCCTCGCCAATCCCCTGGTCGACCTCGACGACGTGACCCGGGTCGAGACCGACGGCCGCGGCGCCATCGTGCGGATCGGCAAGCACATCGCCCCCTTCGACGCCTTCGACACCGGGGTGTTCGTCGCGCCTCCGTCACTGGTTTCGGCCATACGGGCGGACGTGGCGGCGGGCGGCGCGGGCAGCCTGTCGGCCGGGGTGCAGCAACTGGCCGCGGCGGGCCAGGCCTTCACCTACGATATCGGAGATCGTTTCTGGCTGGACGTAGACGACGCGATCGCATTCGGTCATGCCGAACGGGAAGAGGCGCGGAGCGCCCTGCGATCCTGAAAGGTCGCCCATGACGCGCGCCGCCGCCAAAGCCTCTCCTCCGCACCGACGCAAGCCGCGGTCGCGCATGGCGTCGTTCGGCCTTTCGCTGATCGACAGCTACATGCTGCAGGCGATGATCCCGCCGATGGCGGCGGCTTTCGGGGTGGTGCTGATCGCCCTGATGCTCGACCGGACGCTGGAGCTGTTCAACCTCCTGGCCGCATCGAGCGCCCGTTTCGGCCTGATCGTGCGGCTGATGGGCAACCTGGTCCCGCACTATCTGGGCCTGGCCCTGCCGGCGGCCTATTTCATCAGCGTCTTCCTGGTGATCGCCCGGATGAGCGACACCAGCGAGGTCGACGCCCTGCTGGCCAGCGGCGTCTCCATCACCCGGTTGACCGCACCCTTCGTCGGGGTGGGGGCGGTGATCGCGGCGGTCAGCGTGCTTCTGCTCGGCTACCTGCAGCCTTACGGCCGCTACGGCTACAACGCCAACCTCAACGCCGCCCTGTTCTCCGGCTGGGACGCGCGGCTGCAGCCCAAGACCTTCATCCTGCCCCGGGAAGGGGCGGTGCTGACCGCCGACGCCGCCGACCCGGCGGGGCGCGCCTTGCACGGGGTGTTCGTGCGCTGGACCACGGCCGAGGGGCTGGAGCAGGTGGTCACCGCCAAGACCGGCCGGATGCAGCCCACCCCCAACGGCCGCACCCTGGAGGTCCTGCTCGAGAACGGCCAGCAGTACCGCGAGCGGGCAGACGGCCAGGCCCTGGTCGGCGGCTTCGACAGGCTGGCGATCAACCTGCCCCTGGCCGCCGAGACCCCCCGGTTCCGCGCCCGCGGCGACGTCGAGCGCGAACTGACCCTGGCGGAACTCGAGCGGCGGATACACGAAGGGCCGACCGCAACCGCCCGGGAACGCGCGGCCTCGGAGCTGTACATTCGCCTCGTGCGCTCGATCTCGGTTCCCTTGCTGCCCCTGCTGGCCATTCCACTCGGCATGGCCGCCAAGCGCGGCAAGCGCGGCTTCGGGGTGGTGGTGGCCTCGGTGATCCTGCTGCTCTATGAGCACGGCATCGAGACGGGCCAGAGCATCGCCGACACCGCCCACGTCTCGCCGCTGCTGGCGGTATGGACCCCGTTCGCCATCTTCACCGCCATCTGCGCGTCCCTGTTCCTGACCAGCCGCAAGCGCCCCGGCGACACGCCGTTCAACCTGGTGCTGGACACCCTGGCCGCGGCGACCTCGGGCGTGCGAGACCGGATCGCGCCCCGGAAAACCTCCGTATGAAAACCTCCGCATGAAGTGGCCGGCGCTGGTCGCGCTGGCGCTCGGCTTGGCCGCCGCCGCCGCCCTGTTCGCCAGCAGCAACTTGTCGGAGGTCGGCCGCGCGCTGAGCATGGCGGGGTGGGGCGTGCTGGCGGTGGTCGTCGTCCACGTCCCCCAGACCCTGGCGGCGACCCTGGGCTGGAGGGCGGTGATCGACGAGCCCGGCGCGCCGCGGCTCGGGCGCTTGCTGAAGCTTCGCTGGATCAAGGAGGCGGTGAACTCGCTGCTCCCCGTCGCCCAGGTCGGCGGAGACCTGGTGCGCGCGCGCCTGCTGATCCGCGCCGGCGTCTCCCTGCGCACGGCCGCGGCGAGCTGCACCGTCGACGTGGCCGCCGGCACCGTCAGCCTTTTCATCTACCTTCTGATGGGCTTGGCCTTCTTCCTGCTCGCCCCGCACGAACGGGCCTTCGCCGAGATCGCCGAGCGCGGCATCGCCATGGCCGGGGTGTTCGCCGTGGCCCTGGCCCTGGCCCCGCGGCTGGGCCTTTTCCGCCTGATCGAGACCCTGGTCACCCGCTTCGGCGAGGAGCGCGCCTGGAAGGGGCTGGGCGAGATCGCCGGCCTGCACGAGGCGGTGGTTTCGCTGTACCGCCAGCCGGGCCGGTTGTGGCCCTGCGGCTTGTGGCACCTGGCGGCCTGGATGCTGGGGACGACGGAGACCTATGTCGCCCTGACTGTGCTGGACCTGCATCCCAGTTTTGCCGAGGCGTTCGTCATCGACAGTCTGGGGCAGGGGATCCGCGCCGCCGGCTTCGCCGTGCCAGGGGCGCTTGGCGTGCAGGAGGGCGGCTACATCCTGGTCGGCGCCCTGTTCGGCTTGCCCCGCGAGCAGATGCTGGCCTTCTCCACCATCCGCCGTATTCGCGAACTGGTGCTGGGCGTGCCGGGCCTGTTTGTCTGGGGACGGACCGAGCGCAAGGGCGCGGCCGTCCGCCCTTGAGGCGTCACCCCTGGCCCCAGACCTGGACCAGCTTGCGGTCGCGGCCGCAGCCGAAGCGGTAAGCGGCGTAGTTGACCGGGTTCCGCTTGGCGTAGTCGCGGTGGTATTCCTCCGCCGGCCAGAACTCCCCCAGCGGCAGAATCTGGGTGGTCATCGTCCCGCTTTTGAGCTGCTTGGCCGCCTCCGCCCTGGACTGCTCGGCGAGGGTGCGCTGCTCGGGGCTCGAGACGAACACCGCGGTCCGGTACGACGGCCCCCGGTCGCAGAACTGGCCGCCGGCGTCCGTGGGGTCGACCAGCTTCCAGTAGCGCTTCATCAGCCCGGCGTAGCTGATCTTCGCCGGGTCGAACTTCACCCGCACCGCCTCGTAGTGGCCTGTCCGCTCGGTCAGCACGTCCTGGTAGGTGGGTTTGCGCAGCGTCCCGCCGGTGTAGCCCGACTCCACCGAGACGACCCCCGGTACGTTCTTCATGTCGGTTTCCATGCACCAGAAGCAGCCGCCGGCGAAGACCGCGGTCTGGAGCGCCGGCTTGGGCGCCGCGGCCTGGGCGGCGCCGAAGGCCGCCAGCACGAACGCCACCGCCAATCCCGCGACGAGACGACCCAACAGCGGTTTCATCACCTGCTCCTCCCAACCTGCGACCGGTTCACCGGCCGACGATTATCATCCAACGGGGGGCGGCCGCCCATCCCGATCTCGACCCGCTACTCCGATTGCGACGCCTTGGGTGCGGCCAGCATCAGGCCCGACAGGGTCTCCAGCGGCGCGCCGGCCGCCGCTTCGGTCAGCTGTTTCTCCAGCGCACGGTAGGCGCCCAGCACCTCTCGCCCGCAGGCGGTCAGCCGTGCCCCCCGGCCCGTGCCGCCGCCCGGGATGGTCTCCACCAGGGGGTGGGCCCAGCACCGGTTCATGGCGTCCACCAGAAGCCAGGTGCGGCGATAGCTCATGCCCAGCGCCCGCCCGGCCGCGGAGATCGAGCCTTCGCAGTCGATGGCCTCGAGCAGGTCGGCCTTGCCTGGGCCCATGGCCAGCTCTTCGCCGCACAGCAGCTGGGCCTTCAGTTTCAGGGGACCGACCAGGAGCATACGCCATCTTACGGCGCGGTCATGGCTTGCTGAAACCGTATTTGCCGAAGATCGCCCTGGCCTCGGCGCCGGCCAGGAAGCGGGCGTAGGCTCCCGCAGCGGGGTTCGCGGCCCTGGCGGTGACGGCCACGGGATAGAGGATCTTGGGGTGGCTGGCCTCGGGGAAGAGGGCCACGATCCGCACCGCCGGCTCGACCATGGCGTCGGTGTCGTAGACGATCCCCAGCGGCGCCTCCCCGCGGGCGACGAACTGCAGCGCCGCGCGCACGTTCTCGCCCAGGGCCGTCTTGTCCTTGACCCCGTCCCATACCCCCAGCGCCGCCAGGGCCGCCTGGCCGTAGCGGCCGGCCGGCACGTCGGGACCGGCCATGGCCAGCCGTCCCGTCCCCAAGGCCTGGGCGATCGGCATGTTGCGGCCCATGGCCAGTTTCACGGCCGAGGTCTTGGCGGCGACCAGGGCCAGGCGGTTGGTGAGGAGGTTGGCCCGTGTCTCCGGACGGACCAGCTTGCGGGCCGTCAGATAGTCCATCCAATCGACGTCGGCCGAGATGAAGACGTCGGCAGGCGCGCCCTGCTCGATCTGCCGGGCCAGGGTGGAGGAGGCGGCGTACGAGGCGGTGACGGGCGCCCCGCCCCGGCTCCTGGCGAAGGCGGCGTCCACCTCGTCCAGGGCGTTCTTCAGCGACGCCGCGGCGTAGACGGTCAGTCCGCCCGAAGGAGCCTGGGCGGCGGCCGGCGCCAGCCCCCAACCGAGCCCGAGGAGCGCCGCGACCACGGCTCGCAACAGGATATGCACGCTCGTCCTCCGGCCTCAGCTATGTATACGATCATATATAATGCTGGCGGCGGCCGATACCGATGTTCCACCCTTTCCCCGCCGGGGACCGTTGCGCCACCGCTCTGCGTGCTTCGAGCCGCCGGAATTTCATCCCACTCCTCAGCGTCACGAATGGGGATGGGCTGCACTAACGGTCGTCATGCTGAGGAGCGCGAGCGCAGCTTGCGCGTCTCGAAGCACGCACGAATTTTACAACAGTCCCCGCCGGGGGAGGAGGCTAGCGGCCGGCGGTGGGGGCTATCCCGGCGGCCTTCAACACCGCCGCGCCTTGCGGGCCTGTGACATAGGCCACGAAGGCCCGCGCCGCCTCCGGCGAGGCCGTGCCGGTCGAGACCGCGATGCCATAGGGCGTGGGGTTGAGGATCGCCGGCGGCAGGGTCCCGACCACCTTGACCCGCTTGTCCGGGATCATTTCGCTGACGAAGCTGATGGCCATCTCGATCTCGCCCTTGCCGACGGCCTCGACCACGTCGGCGCCCATCGGCTTCACCACGGTCTTGGCCATGGCTTGCGGGCCGATCCCCATGTTGTCGAACAGCGCGACCAGGTAGGTCCCGGTGATCGCCCCCAGGGCCGGGTCCGGATAGCCGATCGACTTGGCCTTCAGCACCGCCTGCTTGAAAGCCTCGGGGGTGGAGATGTCGGGCGAAGGCGCGCCGGCCCTGACGCCCACGCCCAGGCGCGCCTCGCCGATAGGCTTGAGGGTCGCGGGGACCGTGCGGCCCTCCCGCTCCAGGGCCGCGAAGGACTCGGTGGAGATAGCGATGACGTCGAATTTCTCACCGGCGCGGACCTTGTTCATCACCATCGCGGTGGTGCCCGAGACGAAGGCCAGGCTGTGGCCGCTGGCCTTGGCGAACTGGTCCGCCGCCGTCTGCAGCGGGGCCCGCATCGACCCGGTGGCCATGACCGTGAGATCCGCCGCCCGGGCGGCGGAGGCGCAGAGCGCCGCGGCGGCGAGCGCCAGGAACCATGATGGCCGCAAATCCGATCCTCCCTGAGTCCATGTGAATTTTAGCACGCCGCGGCTTCCTGCGGACCGGTCGTTGCGGCCTCATCCACGGCGCCAATCCGCTTCGCCAGAGACTGGGCCCTTTCCCGCAATTTGCGAAGATCTGTAAAGATGAGGTGACGATGAAGCCACGCCGGGCCTAAACTCGGGCAATTCAACGCGGATCGAGCCGCGGCGGCCGGCCAAGTCCGGCGATACGGGAGGCGACCGATGCCCAAGTCAGACCGCAAGGCCGGCGTGCGCCTGGGCGCGGTCCTTTTCGCCGGCGCCGCCCTGGCGCTCGCCGGCGCCGCCCTGGCGCTCGCCGGCGCCGCCCAAGCCGCGCCGGCCAAGGCGGCGGCGCGGACCGCGGACCCTTTCGCCAAGGGCGGGCCGCGCGACTGGAGCGGGGTATGGAGCCCGGTTGAGGGCAACCTGTTCGACCCGTCGGCCGGCAACAGCGTCGGCGGCGAGGGCTCCGGGCCGCAAACCTACCGCGAATTCCCACCCTACAACGCCGAGTACGAGGCCCGGTACAAGAAGGAGATCGACCTCGCCCTGGCCGGCCAGCCCCGCGACCCGACCGCAGCCTGCGTGCCGCCGGGGATGCCGCGGCTGATGACCTCGCCCTATCCCTGGGAATTCGTGGTCCTGCCCGAGAGGGTGCTGATCCTGAAGGAATATCAGAGCCAGGTTCGCCGGGTGTTCACCGACGGGCGCAGGCATCCGGCGGACCCCGACCCCAGCTACAACGGCCATTCCATCGGCCATTGGGAGGGGGACACCCTGGTGATCGACACCGTCGGGATGCGCGGCGACACCTGGTACGACCGCACGGGCGCCCCGCACTCCGACAAGGTCCATTTGGTCGAGCGGATGCGCAAGGCGAGCCCCGACCGGATTGAGCTGGTGATGACCATCGAGGACCCGGTCGCCTTCACCCGGCCCTGGGTGGTGACGCGCCATTACAAGCGCGAGCCCACCTGGGAGATCATGGAATTCGCCTGCACCGAGAACAACCGCAACGTCCTCGACGCCAACGGCGTCAACACCGCCGTGCTGCAGACGGGGCCGAAGGCGGAGTAGGGGTCCGAAGCCTCGTCCTTCGACAAGCTCAGGATGAGGCTTTCTACCGCGCCGCCGGCAGGGGCAGGGTCGCCGGCATCGGCGGCGGAGACCCTGTGAAGGTCCGCGCCGGGTGGGCGGCGATGAAATCGTAGGCGATGACCCCGAACGGCAGGTCGGCGCGCTGGCTAGGCTCCTGGCGCCAGGGCAGCACTTTGCGCAGGGCGGTCCAGGCGGCGGTGACCGGCTGGCCGAACTCGCGCTTGGGGTCTTGGATTCGGCGCACGTCCAGCCAGTAGGTCGCGGCGGTGAGGTCGTAGCCCATCAACTGCACGAACAGGTCCACCGCCTGGCGCCCCCGCGCGGCCTTCAGCCGGCTCATCGCCTCCAGGTCGGCCACGCCGTTGTCGGAACTCGAGGAGTCCGGCGGCACCGACTGGGTCAGGGTCTGCAGCTCCTTCCACACGTCGAGGTAGGTGAAGAAGGCCTCGGCCTCGTAGGGCGCCAGCCGCTTGTCCTCGGCCGACATCACCTCCGACGGATTGACGCCGGTGAAGAAGGGCGTCGGCGTACGGTCGCTGAACCGCTCGATGCGGTTGGCCACCGTCACCGCCATGTTGGCGAAGGCGAGGTTGAAGGCCTCGACTTCGTTGGTCATGGGGTAGGGGTCCCAGTTGGCGTTCGACAGCACATAGCCTGAGCGCCCGTTGGAGAGCGGCCCGCCATTGACGTGGTACTTGGCCACCCAGGGCGTGGCGAGCACCCAGGCGTCGGTGGGCTTGGCGTCGAGCACGATCACCGGGTTCTGCTCGCCCGAGTTCATCTGGATCGTGACGGCGTCGCGCAGGTCGGCCCAGGCCTGCCAGGTCGAGCCCAGGCGGATGTGCGCGGCGCGCAGGGATTCCGGGTCCTGCAGCACCCGGTGGGCGTCGTCCTGCATCAGGTAGCCGCCGCGCAGGATGCCCAGCAGCTTGTCGGCCTCCCAGTTGACCCAGGCGAAGGGCCGGCGGGCCTGGACAATCGGCGTCAGCGGGGTGACGCTGGAATTCATCGCGGTCAGGTCGATGGCCAGGGTCAGGTCGGCCCACTCCAGGGCCTCGCGCCCCTCGTCCACCAGCATCAGGGCCAGGGCCGTGGCGTAGGCGTTGGTGGTGCCGCCGCCGGTCGGGCCCTGCAGCGGCTGCAGCCCCGCCCGCTGAAGCGCCTGGGCGGCCGGCATCCGCTGGCCGGCGAAATAGGCGTCGCCGCGCCCGCCCATGGTGGCCTGGAAGTTCGAGGTCAGCATCAGGTCGCCTTCGCCGATGCTGCCGCGGGCGTACATCACCGGGGTCACCCGCCGGTTCAAGAGCTCGCAGATCATGGTCATGTAGTCGGCGGTGGCGGCGTTGTAGGGGATGTGGTTGGCCTGGATCACCAGGAAGGCCCGGACCAGGGCCTCCTCGTCGATCTCCGGCAGGGCGCCGAAGCGGGCGCCGCCGCCGTCGCCGGTCCGCCCGCTTTCGGCCTGCTGGGTCCGCTGGGTCTGCACCTCGCGCAGGGCCCCGGCGCCGCGGTTGACGCCGTAGATCGCCAGTCCCTCCGCATTGCCCTGGGCCAGGAGGCCGCGCCCGGCCTCGGCCTGGGCGATGGCCGCCGGCGAGAAGCGGACCTTGGCCCCGTCCCGCGCCACCGCCATCACGTCGTCGACGGTCAGGTCGTGGCCGTTCAGCACGATGGTCCGCGCCTGGGCCGCCGCGGTCGGTTGGATCGGGGCGTAGGCGGGGGCCGGCCTGGCGGCCAGGGCCGGGCCGGCGGCAAGCAGGGCCAGGGCGGCGGCCAGGACCGGAAGGCGGCGGCGCATGGGGAAACTCCGCGCGGGGGATGGTCGGGCCGAAGCTGGGCTTCGACGCGTCGCCGGGCAACCGGAAAGTTCGTCCGGCGAAAAACTGTTGCGCCCGGAGACAGGGGCTGGCGTGCTGGGCAAAATGGAGGTCCGCCATGCCCCTCGACGTCGCCGCCAAGCGCGCCGCTTTCCGCGCCCTGCACCGGGAAGGCTGTTTCGTCCTGCCCAACCCATGGGACCTCGGCGGGGTGCGGCGGCTGGAGGCCCTGGGCTTCAAGGCCCTGGCCTCGACCAGCTCCGGCGCGGCGCTAAGCCTCGGCAAGCAGGACTACGAGCTGACCCGCCAGGAGGTGCTGGACCATCTGCGCACCCTGGCGGCGGCCACCGACCTGCCCCTGAACGCGGACTTCGAGGGCGGCTTCGCCGATGCGCCGGAGGGAGTGGCGCAGAGCGTGGCCCTGGCGGTGGACACGGGCGTCGCGGGCCTGTCGATCGAGGACCGCGCCACGGGCGGCCTC
Organism: Caulobacteraceae bacterium; assembly: GCA_035493215.1. Classification (GTDB taxonomy): domain Bacteria; phylum Pseudomonadota; class Alphaproteobacteria; order Caulobacterales; family Caulobacteraceae; genus NCED01. Next base: position 3,076 of record DATJIO010000039.1, on the reverse strand, counting down.
TACGACCCCACCCTGGCTGCCGAGCGGATCGCGGCGGCCCGGGAGGCCATCGACCGGAGCGGGCACGACGTCATGCTGGTGGCGCGCTGCGAGGGCTTCCTGGTCGGGGTCCGGGACCTCGACGCGGTGATCGCCCGCCTGGTCGCCTTCTCGGCGGCGGGGGCCGATTGCCTCTACGCCCCCGGGGTCCGGGACCTGGACGCCGTCCGAGCCGTCGTCGTCGCCGTGGCCCCCAAGCCGGTGAACGTGCTGATGGCCTGGCCCGACATGAGGGTGGCCGATCTCGCCGAGGCGGGGGTGCGCCGCGTCAGCGTCGGCGGCGCCCTGGCCCGCGCCGCCTGGGCCGGCTTCGACCGCGCCGCCCAGGCCCTGGCGACGGAGGGGACCCTGCCGGGGTAAAGCGAGGCCGCTCTATGCCGCCGACCCCAGCAGACGCCCGATCATCTCCGCCGCCTCGGCTTGGCCGGCGTCGTCGGCGATCAGGTCCTGGCGGACCTCCAACTCCAGGTAGTCGAGGCCGCGGGGGTCGGCGTGCAGGGGCACGGTGTTGTCGGTCCCGTCCATGGCGTAGGGCTGGTTGTCGCCGACCGCCTCGCCCAGTTCCCGGCGCAGCAGCGCCAGCATCCGGTGCGACAGGGCCGAATCCCCTCGGTGCAGCACCCCGTAGCGCCAAGGCCGGGCGATCCCGCCCATGGCCGGGGTGAAGCTGTGCAGCGACACCAGGAATGTCCGCCGGCCGGCCCGCCCGTCCAGGGCCCGGGCGATCCGCGCCTGGTAGGGGGTGTAGATCGCGTCGCGGCGCGCGGCGCGGCCGGCGTCGTCCAGGCCGGCATTGCCGGGAATGGCGGTCCCGTCGCTGACCGTGGGGATCGAATCCGGGGCGTCCAGGCGGCGGTTGCAGTCGATCACCAGGCGCGAATAGGCCTGGCGTATGAAGGCGGCGTCCAGGGCCGGCGCCAGCTTTTCGCCCAGCCCCGCCACCCCGATGTCCCAGGCGATGTGCCGGTCCATCGCCTCGGGCGCCACGCCCAGGCCGCCTAGCCGGCGGGGGATCGCCCGGCCCGCATGGTCGCCGATGAGCAGGAAGGGGCTGGAACCGCCCGGATTCGTTGCAATGGCCGGCGGCGGATCGTCCGGGCCCAGCAATAGTTTCGACGCCGGTGCTGAATCAGCGCAACGCTCGTCCAATGCCGATCCTTTCGATCCGCCATGTCACCCGCTACCGCTACCGCAACCCCGTTGCGCTGGGCGAGCACCGCATCATGTTCCGCCCGTGCGAGAGCTATGACCAGCGCCTGCTGGCCTGCGATCTGGACACCGGCCCCACCCCGTCGAGCCTGCGCTATGTCCAGGACGTGTTCGGCAACTGCGTCGGCGTGGTCAACTTCGCCGGGCGCACCACCGAACTGGTGTTCGATAGCCATGTGCGCCTGGAGCATACCCCGCTGCCGGCCTTCGCCGGCATGGACGGGGAGGTCGAGGTCTATACCGGCGCCATGCCCTTCGCCTACAGCCGCGAGGACCTGCCCGACCTCGAGCGCTCGATGCGGCGCCAGCACCCCGATCCGGACGGGACCGTCGGCCGCTGGGCCCGGCGGTTCGTGCGCCCGGCGGGGCCCACCAGCCTGCAGGTCCTCCTGAGCGAGATGACCCAGGCCATCCATTCCGACTTCAGATACGCCAAGCGGCTGGAGATGGGGTCGCAGACGCCGCTGGAGACCCTGGCGCTGAAGAGCGGCAGTTGCCGCGACTATGCGGTGCTGATGATCGAGGCGGTGCGCAGCCTGGGCCTGGCCGCCCGCTTCGTGTCCGGCTACATCTACAGTCCCCATCCCAGCCACGGCCGCGTCGGCGGCGGCCACACCCACGCCTGGGTCCGGGTCTACCTGCCCGCCTGCGGCTGGGTGGAGTTCGACCCCACCAACGGCATTGTCGGCAACGCCGACCTCGTCCGCGTCGCCGTCGCCCGCGACCCGCGCCAGGCGGTTCCCCTGCACGGGACCTGGCTGGGCGAGCCCGGGGACTACATCGGCATGGACGTCAGCGTCGACGTCCGCACAGAAGGCGCCGACGTGGTGCATCTTCCCGCCCCGAGAGTCGTTGGATTGGCCAGCTAGAGCGTTTTGGGACTAGGCTGGAGAGTATGATGCGCATCCGGACCGGCTTCGCCATCACCTACGACTGTCCCCAGCCGGTGCCGATGCTGCTGACCCTGAGCGTCCACCCCTCGCGCCAGGCCGACCTCGAGACGCCCGACTGGATCCGGACGGCCCCCCCCGTGGACGTGCGCCAGTACATCGACGGCTTCGGCAACATCGTCAGCCGGGTGCTGGCCCCGGCGGGCCGGTTCGTCATCGCCTCGGATTTCGTCATCCGCGACGGCGGCGAACCGGACGACTACGCCCCCGACGCCATCCAGGTCGCCGCCCACAACCTGCCCGACGACACCCTGGTCTACCTCCTTGGCAGCCGCTATTGCGAGACCGACCGGCTGAGCGACATCGCCTGGAAGCTGTTCGGCCAGACGCCCCTGGGCTGGCCCCGGGTCCAGGCCATCGTCGACTTCGTCCACCAGCACATCCACTTCGACTACATGCAGGCCCGCCCGACCCGCAGCGCCTATGAGGCCTATGAGGAACAGGTCGGGGTGTGCCGGGACTACGCCCACCTGGCGGTCGCCTTCTGCCGCTGCATGAACATTCCGGCGCGCTACTGCACCGGCTACCTCGGCGACATCGGCGTGCCGGTGGTCGGCGTGATGGACTTCAGCGCCTGGTTCGAGGTGTTCCTCGGCGGGCGCTGGTACACCTTCGACGCCCGCAACAATAAGCGGCGCGTGGGCCGGGTCCTGATCGCCCGCGGCCGCGACGCCACCGACGTGGCCATAGCCAGCACCTTCGGCGAAGCCTTCCTGGCCGACTTCCAGGTGGTCAGCGACGAACTGACGGAGCCGGCGCTGGTGTAGGGGAGGGGGCAAGCGTCGGCCTCCACCGCTCTGCTTGACCCAAACACCCCGTCCGCGTATTAGCCGCGCCTGTTCAGAGTCGGACGGTTCGCCCGCACGATTCCGGAAGAC